>JAJYUJ010000018.1 GCA_021792615.1 bacterium | reverse complement strand
TGATATGCCCATTCATCCAGTGCACGGCTGATAAATTCAGGACCATTGTCAGTTCTGATTCTATCAGGTAATCCTCTGGTTTGCTTTAACCTCTCTAAAACCTGCGCTACTCGAACACCTCCAAGAGACGTATCTACCTCCATAGCAGGACTTTCCTTCGTGTAATCATCAACGATGTTTAAAACACGGAATCTTCGCCCCTGTGCAATGCTGTCTGATACAAAATCCATGGACCAGCACTTATTCGGTGCGTTTGGAACCATAAGGGATATCCGCTGCCGTGCCGGCAGCCGTTTACGTTTCCGCAGCCTCAATGACAGCTTCTCTTCCTTATACAGCCGATCTATCTTCTTATGATTCATTTTCCATCCCTCTCGGCGCAGCATAGTATAAATACGGGGAGCTCCAAACCTCCGCCGCTGCTGTGCAATCTCATGCATCCGCTTGCGTAACGCATCGTCTCCCTTGCCTTTTCCCCGGTATATATAACTGGCCCAGCATAAATGTACCAGCTGTAATGCCTTTCGTTTGCTCAGCCCAAAGCCTCTTACCACATATTCCACGGCTGCTCGCTTGACCTTGGGCTTTACCAGTTTTTTGAGTTTATTCCCTTGAGTGCCGCAATATCCAGTGCCTGATCCGCTACAATGCGCTTCAGTTTGCGATTCTCTTCCTCCAGGAATTTCAGTCTGCGCAGATCGCTGACCGTCATGCCGCTGTATTTCGCTTTCCAGTTGTAAAACGTCGCATCGCTCATCCCGTATTTACGGCACAGATCCATGACCTTTGCCCCGGCTCGCTCTTCCTCAAGAACACGTATGATTTGTTCCTCGGTATACCTTTTTGCTTGCATCTTTGCCTCCTTTTGCTATCTTTTACTAACTGGAGACTCTAAGTGCAAGTGCTCTGGTTTTCGGGGGGAACGTCACATTCTTATGCGAACGCAAGTATTGGTGCTGCCGTAAATAGCCTCCCCTAATAAATCATTAAACCGGGGAGCACCCGGGTCCTGTATGTTCAGCTTGCACTTCTTCCGCATAGATGATACGCCCAATAAAGGCTGCGTGTTATGGAATTTACCAAACAATATTTTGAACAAAATTACGATTTAAAGCTTACCGAACAGCAGGTCGGGGAGATCCAAAACGGTAAGATAGTGCGTGCGTTTGAGACCGTACCGGGTACGGGCATAAAAAATGGTCTGGCGGTATCCGTGATCGACGCACCCGCACAAAAGGTCTGGGCGGTAATCCATGACCACAACAATTTCAAGGATTTCATGCCGAACACGACAGAGAGTATACTTTTCGATCCGGCGGTACTGAAAGAGGCTCTGGATCTTAAGTTCGATCGTTTTGCGGCTGATCCCAAAGTTCTCATAGAGTTTTTAAAAAAGCATCGGGTCCCGGAAATGGGCGATGCCCCGGGGTTTTTTTTCAATCTCCTGGATATGCCCTGGCCTCTTAAAAATCTATGGTATATTATTAAACTCACCGACACCAAGGGTGAGAACAAATGGCAGAACACGTGGGAAATGGTTACCGGGAATATGAAATCAGACCGGGGATCGTGGACCCTGATACCGTATGCCGGCGACAAGACGCTTGTTATTTACAGCGCCTTTGCGGATCCCGGTTTTATTGTGCCCGATCCCTTTGTCAATCTGGTCCTCAACGTCGGACTGCCGGGTATTCTGCAGGCAGTCAAAAGAAGGCTCAAAAAGATTTAGCGGCAGTTACAGGGAGCACCCCCCGCAGGAAGGATCTTTGTGAGGAAAGGCTAAACATGAACATACGGGTAGATATAGATGATGTCGTACATACCGTTGATATTGTAGCGGGAGAAAAGAACACATACACGTGCATGGTCGACGGCAAGGCCGTTCCCGTCGACGTTTCTCTGCTGAAACAGGGCAGCGACGGCGTCAGTGTTTATTCTATTTTGAGCAATGGAAGTTCCTATGACATCATACTCTATAAAAACAAGACTGCGGACACCGTTTGCGTCAACGGACACAATTATTCCGTAAAGATCATGACGCGGGTTGATGCGCTCAAGGACAAAGAAAAGAAGCTCCATGAAGACAAGAAGGTTTTTAAGATAGCGGCTACCATACCCGGCAAGATCGTTGCGGTAAAGGTGGAACCGGGTGTTCTGGTTAAAAAGGGACAGCCGCTGGTGGTTATCGAGGCCATGAAGATGGAGAATGAAGTGAAATCTCCTGCAGACGGCAGGGTAACGGGCGTGCATGTCAGGGTCGGGGACAAGGTCGAAAACAACGCCGCTCTGCTCGATATAGATACAAGGATGGAATGATGACCAAAGGTACTCCGGATGACGAATTAAAACAGAGATTCGGGAAATGGAAACAGGCCCAGGGTGCATCAAAACAGAGGAAAAAGACCTTTGCATCTTCATCCGGAATAACGATAGAACCTCTCTACACCCCTCTTGATACCGAACCCCTTGATTATCTTTCCGGTTCCGGTTTTCCGGGTGAATACCCGTTCACCAGGGGCATACAGCCGCTGATGTACCGATCGCGGTTCTGGACTATGCGGCAGTATGCGGGTTTTGGCGATGCGCTCAAAACAAATCAGCGGTTCAAGCTCCTGCTCGATGCAGGTCAGACAGGGCTTTCCGTTGCTTTCGATCTGCCGACACAGATGGGATACGATTCGGACAACCCGGTCAGTGCGGGCGAGGTCGGGCGCGTGGGCGTTGCCATCGATACGCTGCGGGACATGGAGATCCTCTTTGACGGCATACCGCTCAATAAGGTAAGCACGTCGATGACCATCAATGCGACAGCCGCAATCCTGCTCGCCATGTATATGGCTGTTGGAGACAAACAGGGAGTGGCACACGATAAACTCGAGGGCACAATCCAGAACGATATTCTGAAGGAGTATATTGCGCGGGGCACCTACATATTCCCGGTCGAACCTTCTCTGCGCATTACAACGGACATCTTCGCATACTGCAAGACGCATGTCCCAAACTTCAATACCATCAGCATATCCGGGTATCATATCCGGGAGGCAGGGGCGAATGCCGTACAGGAACTGGCGTTTACCTTTGCCGATGCCGTCGAGTATGTAAAGAGCGGTCTCAGTGCGGGTCTGGACATCGATGAGTTTGCACCGAGACTTTCGTTTTTCTTCGGTGTGCATAACAACCTCATCGAAGAGATAGCGAAGTTCAGGGCCGCACGGAAGATATGGGCGGGTATCATGAAACAGCGGTTTCACGCGAAAAATCCGAAATCCATGATGCTGCGGTTCCATACACAGACATGCGGTGCGACCTTGACAGCCCAGCAGCCGGACAACAACGTCGTCAGGGTCACCATTCAGGCGCTTGCAGCGGTGCTCGGCGGTACACAATCCCTGCACACGAATTCCCGGGATGAGGCCCTTGCACTCCCCACGGAAGCGTCCGTGAAACTTGCCCTGAGGACCCAGCAGATCATCTCCCATGAATCCGGGGTTGCGGACTTCGTCGATCCGTTTGCGGGTTCCTATGCCTTGGAGTCGCTGACCGGCGAAATAGAAAAGAAGGTGAACGATTACCTCGTTAGAATCGAGAAAACGGGCGGGGCGATAAAGTGGATACAGAACGGTTTGTTCAAAAGCGAAATCGAAGAGTCCGCGTATGCGTACCAGCAGGACATCGAAAAGAAGGAAACCATCATCGTCGGTGTCAATGAATTTACGGACCACGAGCCCGCGCAAATCGGCATACTGAAGGTCGATCCTGGAATCGAAAAAGCTCAGGTCAGCAGGCTCGGGGACGTGCGGAAGAACAGGGACAACGGGGCAGTACAGCAGGCGCTCCAGAGACTGAAACAGGCGGCGGGTTCAAAACAGAACCTCATGCCCTCTATCTACGAGGCGGTCAAGACCTATGCATCCGTCGGCGAGATCTCCAACACACTCAGAGAGGTCTTCGGCGAGTACCGGTAAGCGAATGCAGCGGGGTTGCCCGCGGGCAACTAACAGGGTTGACAAGGAAGAGAACAAACATTATATCTAATATTCCGTAACCGAAAACTTGTGACTTCATTGGGGGATCGTCCAATGGCAGGACTGCAGACTCTGGATCTGCCTATCTAGGTTCGAATCCTAGTCCCCCAGCCAATTTTTCATCCCGCTACAGCCCGAATTTCTTGAAAAGCGAGTATTTCGGAAAATCAAGACCTAACGTAAACAGTGCCGATAGTCCCAGAACCAGCAGTACCTTATAGAAACTCATAGACGGTATTATCCAGCCATACGTGCCAAGGAGCACGAACAAAACAAGGGCTGCGAATGTCGAGAGGAGCAGCTCCCTCCCCGGAAGCGAAGACCAGAAACGCTGCCGTTCCCGCACGATCAGGATCCTGAACTGGCTGGCAAATACCAGGTTCAAAAGAACAAGGGTGGGCATTTGTTTGTCGGTAATATGGAAATAGTGCTTGCCGATGACCATGACCGCGAGGGTTTCCAGGATGAGCAGTATCCCGAGAGCCAGCGAAGCCAGCGTAATGTTTTTTACGTTCCAGGTGTTCGGGTTGCTGGTGTGTTTTACGTTGTCCGTCGCAAGGGACATGGTTATGAAATCGTTTGCGAATACCAGCAGGGACATGCCGAGCAGGGAGAGCACGAGCCTGTGAAGCCAGAAGAATCCGACGGTCAGGACGCCGACGAATCCTATGACCTTTGTCTCTTTGTTGATGACCCATGAGAGCATCCTTTGGAAGGTTTCCCTGCTTACCTTGATTGCGTCCACGATAACGCTGATACCGTCTTCGGTCAGGACCACGCTTGCCGATGCCTTTGCAACATCCGTGGAGTTATTGACCGCTATACCCATTTCCGCCTGTTTAAGCGCCGGAGCGTCATTTACACCATCACCGGTCATGCCGACCGTATGGCCGCTGGATTGCAGGAGCTTGACGATCTTATATTTATCCTCCGGGTATATCTGGGCAAACCCATCGCTTTGTTTTACGATTTTGACCTGTTCTTCTTCAGGTAGGTCCTTGATCTCCGTCATGCTTATGATATTGCTTCCGATGCCTACCTGCTTGGCTATCTCTTTCGCTATTGCCGCATGGTCGCCGGTGAGCATCATGGGCTTAATGCCTAAAGCACGTATCTCTTCTATCATCTTGGCCGCACATTTCCTCGGCGGGTCTGCGAGTGCAACCAGTCCGACGAACTTGAGCTCTCCGCTGTCTCTGCCCTGTGTCCTGCCGACAGCCAGTGTTCTGTACCCTTTCATGGAGAATTCTTTTACGGCCGCCTCAATCTTTTCCATGGTGTCTTTGTCCATACCTTCGCTCAGGCCGATGATCGTCTGTGCGGCACCCTTGACGGCCTTGAATTTCTCTGCGCCGTCAGCGATAACAGCCTCGGTCCGCTTGATAGACGGATCAAACGGCGTAAAGGAAAGTTGCCGGTATGATGCCACGGCTTTATCGATACCGAGGGATTTACCGTATGCAATAACGGCGAGGTCTATGGCGTCCATACCCTTTTCCTGGGAAGCAAGCATTGCGAGTCTGATGACGTCTTCTTTTGTGCAGCCGTTGAACGATACGCTATCGGTAACCGACAGGTTGTTCTGCGTTATGGTCCCCGTTTTGTCAAGACAGAGAATATCTATGGACGAAGCGTCTTCCACGGAATCGAGCTTGGTTACGAGGATATTCTTTTTTGAGAGTTCGACTGCCCCTGCGGCCTGCACGATGGTCAGTACCGCGGGGAGCGCTACAGGAACGGCTCCCATAAGAAAGGTAACGATAAAGGTCACTATCAGGATTAGCTTAAAGCCCATGATGACCGCATATACCGCAACAATGAGCGAGGCCACTATCCCCAGATACATCATATACTTTACAATCGTCATCATCACTTCTTCCTGATGGGACTTCGGTTTCGCTATTTTCACCAGTTCGGCGGTTCTGCCGAAATAGGTGTTCGCGCCCGTATTCACGACAACACACCGCGTCTCGCCGCGCTTGACGACCGAGCCGGAATACACAATATCCGATTGGTGTGCCTCTTTCGGCAGCGATTCCCCGGTCAACGAAGATTCGTCAACCGAAATGGTATCGCCAATAATTTTTCCATCTGCCGGTATGATGTCGCCGAGTTTCACCATGATGATATCGCCCGGCACAACCTCCCGCGCATTCCTCAGTGCCATGTTCCCTTCCCGCAATATCCGTGCCTTGACTGCAAGCTTGTTTTTCAGGAGTTCGACTGCTCTCTGGGAATTGCGCGAATGTATATAGCCTATGATCGCATTGACGGTCAGCAGGACGAGGATGATGATACCCTCGAGAGGACGATCCAGCAGGAAGGAAAGCACCATTGCAAGTTCCAGAAGCCACGGCATAGGTCCCCAGTACCGGGATACGAATTGCAAAAGCGGGTTTTGTTTTTTTTCCGTGATCTCGTTGTAGCCGTCGATCTGCTGTCTGTTCACGGCCTCGGATTCTTTCAGCCCTGCTGCCGATGTCTGCAATTTTCCGAGCGTTTCCTCAATAGATAATTTTTTGTATTCAGATGTTCTCATTAACGTTCGATCCATAAAAACCCTCTCCTCTTCATTTAAAATAATCCACATAATTTATAGTGTTTATTTTCATAATCAAGTATTATTTTGGCTTAAAAGGCCAGGGCGCTCTGCGTGCGGCGCTCGACGCATTCTTGACAATACGTACGGATTCGCTAAAGTGGAAGTCATGGGAACCGCCGATTCTATTATATCCGAATTGATCTTGCTCGGGTTTTTGATTTTTATAAACGCCTTTTTTGCGGCCGCAGAAATAGCAATCATCACGGTACGGGCGAAAGGGCTCAAGAGGGAAAAAGGCAAAAACCGCCTCTGGGACAATGTAACATCCCTGCTGGACGATACCAGGAGCTTATTTTCCATCATCCAGATCATGGTTACCGTTGTCGGTTTCCTGTCATCCGCTATAGCTGCACAGTGGTACGCAGAACCGCTTGCAATTTTCCTTGAGTCCCATATCGGTTTTTTTAGCATATACCAGTGGCAGATGGTTTCCATATTTTTTGTTACCATGATCATCTCCTACCTGTTCCTTGTGCTGGGAGAGCTGTTTCCCAAGGCGATAGCCGTCGAATACCCCGAGAGGATTGCGACGATCACTGCCCCGGTCATCAATCTGATACTCAAGTTCCTCTATCCCCTGGTAAAATTCCTTACCCTGTCGGTACAGGTCGTCGGCAGATTGTTCGGCCTGAAATTAAAGGGCGGTTTGTCGATTATTACCGAAGAGGAGATACGGGCCATCATAGACGAAGGCACCAAGGAAGGTGTTGTAGAGCCTGATGAAAGAAAACTCATCTATTCCGTGCTCGAATTCAGCAATACGATGATAAAAGAAATCATGACACCCCGTGTCGATACAGTGGCTATCGAGAAAGACACACCCGTGGATGACGCATTGAATAAGATGATAGAATCCGGCTACTCGAGGATGCCGGTGTACGAAAAAGACATCGATCATATCATCGGCATCATACACATCAAAGACCTTATCGACGCAAAAATTAAAAATAAGCAGCTCCCGGCAATACTGCGCGCTGCACACTTTATCCCGGATACCATGAGGCTGGACGATGCCATAAAGGAATTCAGGAAAAAGGATATTCAAATGGCCGTGGTTTCGGATGAGTACGGCGGCATATCCGGCATTGTGACCATGGAGGATGTGCTTGAGGAAATTGTCGGAGAGATCCGTGACGAATACGACCAGCAGGAAGAAGAGCCGATACAGCGCGTCCAGGACGGTATCGTTGTTCTGGGCAATGTGAATATTTCGGACATCAATGACGCCCTCGGCGTCAGCCTCGACGACTCGAAGGTAAGTACGATTGGCGGATTTGTTACCGGGGCCATGGGGCATTATCCCGCAGCAGGCGAGCACTATGAGGATGAACAGGTCAAAATATTCGTTCTTAAAATACGGGGCAGGAGGCTCGAGAAGCTGAAAATCATGAAGAAACTCGAAGTCAAATCCGAGACATGAATTCCCTAACCCATTTTAGAAAAAAATAATGTTTTCTGATGCTATTTATTGAATCTTAAATTTTTAATTTCGAGTTAAATATTGAGTTTTGAGTTGTCAGCGATAGGAATCGCTGCAAGGGAGGGTATTATGTATGATTTTATCATTGTCGGAGGAGGGATAGCGGGTCTCGAACTCGGTGCACTGCTGAGCCACGACGGCTATTCATTACTTATCATCGAGCAGGCTGAGCATACCGGCGGCCGTACCTTCGTCCATTCGAAAGACGGTTTTGAACTCGACAATGGGATTCACCTGGTAAGGTTTGGCAGAAAAAGCGCAGTCGCCAATGTCCTGAGGCAGATAGGGAAAGAGATCCGTTTTCAGCCGCTGGGAAAATCCTATGTTATCGATAAGAACAATCGCTTTATTCTTTTTCCCACAGGTCCGTCCGGTTTCCTGACAAGCGGTTTGTTTACCTTTTCCGAGCGCCTTAAGGCACTCAGGATTATGATAGGATTAAAACGGGGAAGCGATGAAGGATTCAAGCGGTATACGGTAGAAGAATGGATGCAGGGTGCCGGTGTCCGGGGCGGGTTAAAGAGGTATTTCAACCTTGTTTGTGCATCCATGCTGGTGTGTCCCCTGCCGTCGGTTGCATCCGCGCAGGCATTGGCCGAGAACATAACCATGGTTTTGAAAACCGGTATATCCGTCGAATACCCGGTCCATGGCTGGCAGAAGGATATCCTTGTTCCTCTCACGGATGCGGTCAGGGAAAACGGAGAGATCCGGACGGGCGTAAAGGTTGATTCGGTCATCATCGAAAACGGCAGGGCTGCCGGGGTAAAAACAAGAGACGGGATCCTGAATGCGAAGAATATCATTCTAGACATGCCGTCCCAGGAACTCGGCAGGATAATGGATATAAAACAGATAAAGGACGAGAGATTGAAAACAGCCGTCGGTCTCGTCCCGACGTCCGGCATATCCATAGATTATGCCATAGACGGTCACATCAGCGATATCGACGGGCTTCTCTATCTCGAGGATCCGGTCAGTTTCGGTTGTTTCGTATCAAACCTGTCATCCGATACGGCACCGGCAGGCAAGTCCCTTCTGACGTGGTTTTGTCCGGTCCATAATGAAGATATGAAACAACAGAACAAGATAAAGGAATATCAACAGCAGCTCGAGAACAGGATAGAAGGACTTTTCCCGCAGCTGAAAACAAAGACACTCTTCAAGCGCGTACTGAGACTGAATACCGTTGACGGCGTGGAACTCAATATAAGCCAGCTGAGAGACAAGCGTATGGATTACCGGATACGAGGCATCGAAAACCTTTATCTGGTCGGCGACACCACCGCTGCACCGGGTGCCGGCGGCGACATAGCCCATGAGTCGAGCATGGAGTGCTACAGGGCAATAAAAGAGCGGCTGTCCTCCAAGGATAACGGTTGAAGAATATGGTGGACGCCATCAAACTTGTCGTCAGCGACCTGCATCTCGGCAGGGGCAGGTTTACGGACGAAGGCATACGGAACCCGTACGAAGATTTTTTCTTCGATGAAAGCTTCGATGAATTTCTGGAATACTACACACAGGGCAACTACAGGCACTGCGATGTCGAACTCATCATAAACGGAGACTTCCTGAACCTGCTCCAGGCGGACATACTGAAGGACGGCGTTACCATTACGGAGTTTGATTGCCTCATCATGCTGCAGCGTATCGCAAAAGGACACCCGGTATTTTTCGATTCGCTGCGGCGGTTCATGTATTCCCTGAACCACCATATAAGCATCCTGGTGGGAAACCACGATCAGGGCCTGCTCTGGGGCAAGGTCGAAGAGCTTTTGAAAAATATCATTTCACCCCGTATAGAGATATACCACCGTTCCAGAACGTTTGACGGTATCTACATAGAGCACGGCAACAACTATGATATTCTGAACGGCTTTTCGACCATGGATTCCATAAAGAAATCCCCGCTCAACGGGGAAACGGTACTCAACATACCGTGGGGCAGTTATTTTGTATTAACGTTCATCTATCCGAGAAAGAAGGACACCCCCTATCTCGACCGGATAAAGCCTTTGAGGAGATACATACGCTGGGGGCTTTTGTTCGATACGAGAAAAACAACCGCCACCCTGATGCAGATGGTTTGGTTTTATATCGTCAACAGGTTTCACCCGGACACGCAGAGGCGGAGAAAATTCCATTTGACCATCGAGCATGTCATGGAATCATTCAAATTGGGGTCCATTACGGATATCGCCGTAGCAATATCCAAACACACCAATTACCGGATCGTAATATTCGGGCATACGCACCGGGCAATGCACCGGGAAGAGCAGGGCAAGCAATACCTGAATACCGGCACATGGACCGACATCGTCGATATGGGTATCGACAACCCGGGGAGACACTCCAGGCTTACCTATGCATTGATCGAGTATGAGTCAAACCAGCCCCGGGCAAGTTTGCGGGAATGGCATGGGCGTTACCGGGTGGAAAGCGAGATACGGGGATGGTCATAAAAAAAGCAGCGGGGAGTTCAGGGTCCGCACCGGTGCCCCGGCGTACCGGACATGGTTCGGGTCCGGCATCATCCCTGGCATCGACGATAAACATGCTCGGACATTTGCTGGGAGACGTTCTGATAAAACAGCGCGGCGAGGAATTTTTCAGGCTGGAAGAAAATATACGGCTGAACATCAAGGCATTGAGAAAGCACTATAGTCCTGCACGTGAAAAGAAAATAATGGACACCCTTTCGCGGCTTCAGCCCGGACAGATGGCAGACCTGATCAGGGCTTTTGCCCTGTACTTCCAGCTCGTCAACATTGCGGAAGAATACTATGCCTACGGTTCCGGTGCGGCATCGTTCGCCTTCGGTCAGGACGAATTATCGGTCTACACCTGCGTCTCGAACATGGCGGGCGAACGGTACAGCAGGGAAACCGTACAATCTTTTTTGGGACACTTCGCCGTTATACCGGTTATCACGGCACATCCGTCGGAGACCAAGCGGCACACGATCATGATGAAGCACCGGAAGATATACGATTATTTGTGCGGTATGCTGGAGTGCGGAGCCGGAGGTGAACCCGGACATTACGAAATGCTCATCATGCATGAAATAACGAAGCTGTGGCAGACGGATGAGATTCGAAACAGGAGCGTGAAGGTTTCGGACGAGGTGTTCAACGGTATGTTTTATTTCCGTCATACCTTTTATCACGGCATCGGCAAGCTGTACAGGAAGGTCAGCACCGCGATAGAGCGCGTATATCCCGGCGTTGTCATACCCCGCAATTTTATGCGGTTCGGATCATGGATTGGCGGCGACATGGATGGCAATCCCTCGGTAACGCAGGATACCATATCGGCTACCATGGACATGCACAGGGATACGGTCCTGTCTCTGTACCGCGAGGACATCAACACGCTGTTCAGGAGTCTTTCCATGTCGGAACGGCAGGCAGGCGTATCTCCGGCGTTAAAGAAATCCATTCGGGAAGATTTTAAGAGGTTCGATACGGTATCCGGGCTCGTCGATTTCCAAAACATCAGTCCTACCGAATACTACCGCCAGAAACTGACGCTCATGTATGCCCGGCTGCTCGCTCTCGGGGAGCATAAAAGCGGCGCATACAATACTGCCGGCGAGTTCATCGGCGACCTGACGCTGATCCACGACAGCCTCTGCAGGAACAAGGCGTGCGATATAGCTCATGAAGAGGTCTCGGCGCTCATAACGAGGGCTCATGTGTTCGGATTTCATCTTGCGTCACTGGATGTACGGCAGCACCATACCGTGCATGAAAAAGTCGTGGACGAACTGCTCGGCGCAGCGTACGCCCGGGAGAACGAAGAGTCGAGACAGCAGATGCTGACTGCCTGTCTCCAGGGCAATTTCAGCGTACCGTCAGGGTTGTCGAAAACCGCAAAGGGGACGATGGAGGTATTCAAAACGATACATCGCATTCAACAGACACTTGGCAAGGATGCCATCAAAACCTATATCATCAGCATGAGCCACGGGTTCAGCGACATCCTCGAGGTCGCGTTTTTGGCAAAGATAGCAGGGCTGGTGAAGACCGGGAAAGAAGGGACGGGTTCTTCAATAGGTATTGCGCCCTTGTTTGAGACTATCCAAAACCTCGAGAATGCACCGGATACCATGGAGCATGCATTTACGAACAAGCTCTACCTGTCCATCCTGAGAAACGCCAGTATGAAGCAGGAGATCATGCTCGGTTATTCGGACAGCAATAAAGACGGCGGCATACTCAAGGCCTCATGGACACTATACCGGGCGCAGGTCCGTCTCGTTGCTCTTGCGCAAAAATACGGCGTCAAGATCCTGTTTTTTCACGGCAGGGGCGGCAGCATCGGCAGGGGAGGGGGACCGACGTATAAGGCATTCAAAGCACAGCCCGCGGGCACTATCAACGGCTATGTAAAGTTTACGGAACAGGGCGAGGTCGTGTCCTCCAAATATGCCAATACCGATACCGCGCTCTATAACCTCGAATCCATTGTATCCGGCGTGATTTCCGCAAGCTTTACGCATGCGGGTGTGAACAGGAAGCTATACGAGGACAGCATGGAGGAGATCGCAGAAGACGCGTACGCCCACTACCGCAGCTCTATCCATGATAATCCTCTGCTTGCAGGGTATTTCTTTTCCGTTACCCCTGTCCGCGAAATAGCAAAGCTCAACATAAGCTCACGGCCTTCGTTCAGGGCAGGAAGAGGGACGATCGATTCGATCCGGGCTATCCCGTGGTCGTTCAGCTGGGCTCAAAGCAGGCACAATATCCCGGGATGGTTTTCCTTCGGCTCTGCGCTGAGCGCCTTTTTAAAGGCGCACCGGGACGGCACAATGCTTTTGCAGCACATGTATAAGGACTGGCAGTTCTTTAAGGTCCTCGTTGATAATATCGAAATGAGCATGGCAAAGGCAGACATGCACATCGCGTTGCGGTATGCAAACCTTGCGCGGGATATAAAGGGTTCGAAGGATTTTTTCGATATGGTAAAGCATGAATATGCATTGAGCAAAAGGATGTTACTCCTCGTAACGGGACAAAAGTATTTGCTTGAGCACCAGCCCGGATTGCGGATTTCCCTGGAACTCCGCGAGCCCTACATAGACGCACCTACGTATATTCAGACGATCCTGCTGGACAGGCTGAAATCAAACGAGCTGTCCCAAAAAGAAATCAACCGGCTTACCTATCCTGTTCTGATGAGCATCAACGCCATCTCTGCCGGATTGAAGAATACGGGATAAGACGGAGAGAACATTGTCCTTGCAAAACAAAACAAACTATTTTAAAAAGCAGAATTAAGAAAGGTACCCATCAAACACAATGAATCCGTTTATAGGAATCGTCATGCTGGTTATGCTGCAGGGCCATGGTGTCTATATGACCGAGACCCCATCCCGGCTCCATCCTGGAAGTCCCTTCATGGTAACCGTGAGCGGGCTTGTTTCCGGTACAAGCTATGATGTCAGGTTCGACAAGGCCGACGTTCCCCTGAGAGGAAGCGGTACGGTCCGGTTTTTGCTCGGTATCGATCTTGCCCATCCCGATGGGAATGACCGCATACGCCTGTATGAAAGCGGTACTGCTTCGCCGATAACGTCTGTGGCTGTCACGATACACAGACATGTCTACCCTGCCCAGTATCTTAAACTTCCGGAAAATTTTGTAGAGCTTACGTCCGCTGAACTGAAAAGGGCGATAAAGGAAGAAAAAGAGCTGGACGTGATCTTTGCAAACGACAAAACGACTCCCCTGTGGAGGGGTGATTTTATTCTGCCTGTTCACGGCATTATTACCACGCCCTTCGGGGTGAGGAGGTTTTTCAACGGAGAACCCAGGGAATCGCATACCGGTATCGATATAGCCGGAAAGTCAGGCACGCCGGTCGCTGCTACGAATGACGGCATCGTGTGTTTTGAAGGTAATCTGTTTTTTGGCGGCAACAGCATTCTGATAAACCACGGACAGGGCATCTATTCCATGTATTTTCATCTCGGGAAATACGCGGTAAAAAACAGAGAGTATGTGAAAAAGGGACAGACGATCGGATACATCGGCGATACCGGCCGTGTTACAGGGCCAAGCCTGCACTTCGGCGTCCGGATAGCGGACAGCAAGGTCGACCCGGAGTTGTTGTTCTCGTTAACCAGGTAAATGCGATAAGGGAATCAGCCGCCGGCCGATAAGCCCTTTTTCTTTCAAACGCCTTTTCGAGTTTAGCCAAAAACATTTTTCGGTCAGACCCGTATTTGATTGTGGAATCAAAAAAACAGTTGCATACCGATCTCATCCCGTAGTATACTCATTTCGTGGAGGTAGGAATGAAGAATAAGAAGCCATTGGAAAAACTCATGAACGAGTATGATCAAAAGCCCAGAACTCCATTGAAGATCGGCGTCTGCCTGAGCGGTGGTGCGATAAGGGGACTCGCCCATGTCGGCGTGCTCCGCGTTCTTTACAACGAATTTATTCCTATCGATTTCATAACCGGCAGCAGTGCAGGATCGATCGTTGCAAGCCTGTATGCTCTGTACGGTTATCATTCGAGCTGGTCGGCATTTGAAAAAACGTTAAAAAACAAATCCATATTCAAGATCAAGAAAAACAAAAACGATGAACTCTTTGATTCGGGATATTTCAAGGGGTGGCTGAAAGACATGCTTGGCGATGCGACGTTTGACGATGTAAAAATACCCCTTGAGATTACGGCCCTCGACATCGTTTCCGGAAAGCCCATTTACATCCATGAAGGCTATTTGCGTGACGCGATCTATGCTTCGTGTGCGGTGCCCGGTATATGGAAACCCGCAAAGGTAGGTAAGATGCTCCTTGTCGACGGTTCATTCGGCAATGATGTACCCGTGGAATGGCTGCGGTCAAAAGGGGCGGATGTGATCATTGTTTCCATCGTCAATATATACAATGAATTTCTTTATGGGTCAGGCCTGTCCTTATCGAGGATGTTGAAGCTTGCGACCTCGACCGGTATTTTAAAGCCGCTGATCATGGCAGGCGGCGCAGGACTGGAATATGCAACGAGGGACATAACGGACAAAAATGCAAAACCCCTGAAAACCCTTCTCAGGACATTGGGGTTGTTCGGGAAAAATTTTAACGACCAAAAATGGGGAACGGATGCAGACGTAAAGATCGTACCGTCCATAGGCGATTTTTATTCAAGCAACCCCGGGTATCTGTCCAAAAATAAAAGGACCGAATTCATAGCTGCCGGTGCCATTGCCACGTGGAAGAAGATCCCGCAGTTAAAGCATATTCTCGGAGAGATAAAATTGAAAAAGGAAATGTCCACGTCTGCTTCCGATAAGATAAAAAAACAGATCAAGAATGTTAAGAATTCCTTTCTGAAACTGGTCGGTTAACCCGCATTTTGAATCTTTAATATTGAATCTTTAATCTTGAATCTTTAATATTGAATCTTTAATATTGAATCTTTAATATTTAATTTATTCTCGCGTCATTCCTGATGGTGTTACTGCTGCGGCTCTTCGGAGCTCTGAGGTGCTGTTTCCTTTTTTATTTCTTCGTGTTTCGCGGGGGCGGCTGGTTTTGTTTTTCTCGCAGGATTTCTTTTCTTTACCTTTTTCTTCGAGGTCAGCAGCTTCGACAGGGCCTCAAGTTTGGCATCCAGCCTTGCAACCTCGTTGTTTAATTTTCTAATATCTTCTGCGGAGGGAAGATTAAACGCACCGAGTGCCATGGGCATGACCGTGTCAAGCCTGGATTTCATTTTCATCATCTGTTCGACCGTCCTGTCAAGCACCGGTTGAAGTTTTTTTGACGCAAAGAGCTTCTCGACAATATCATTCACGGAAAACCCCCCAAAAAGATCTGTAGATTTCTTCTTCATAAACTCACCTCCTGCATCCATATAATCAGATAGATCAAAATTATGTCAAACATTTTGTTTGCCGGAGCGGATTGACAGAGCACATCCTGCTGGTATAAAAAAACAGCATGAGAAAATTACTGCGGGCACTTGTCCTGATCTTACCGTTGTTCCTGAATTCATGTCACAGCAGATCATCCGGTGTCCGGACCCTCGTCATCGGCATTGAAGGCACTCCGGCAAACCTCGATCCCGGGTATGCAACAGACGCTTATTCCGAGCAGATCTCAAGGCTGTGCTTTGAAGGATTGATGCGGTTCAACAGGAAAGGGGCTCTCGTGCCCCAGCTTGCAGAAAGCTTTTCTCTGCACAATAAGGACATCGCTTTTACCTTAAAAAGAGGGATACGGTTTCAGGACGGCACTGACTTCACATCCGGAGATGTTGCTGCAACTATACAGAGAGTCATAAACTCGCCGGAGTATTCTCCGTACCGGGAAGCCCTCTCTCATGTGAAAGCGGTGGTTTTGCAAGGCCCGTATAACCTGGTCATCCGTCTGAAAGAGCCGTACGCACCCATACTGACAGCCCTGACCATAGGCATTATACCGCACACGCTCGCTCAGGAAAAGGTACTGTCCATTGACAGACTTGCCGGTACCGGGCCGTACAGACTTTACCGGTACAGCCAGTCCCGTTTTGTGGAGCTTCGGGCATTTCCGGGTTACCGGGACGGCCCCCCTCTTATAAAAAGGCTCATATTCAGGATTATTCCCAACGATCTTACGCGCGTTCTCGAACTCGAAAAGGGCAGTGTGGACCTGCTGGTTAATGCAGTGCCTCCGGACGCTGTAAAAGGACTTATGAACAACAAGCACATCCGTGTCATCGAAGGACATGGGAACGCTTACGAATATCTTGGTTTCAATATGAGGGACCCGGTTTTGAGAAAAAAAGACGTCCGCAGGGCAATCGCCCATGCCATAAACAGGCAGGCGATTATCCGCTATGTCTTATTCAATCAGGCAGAGCCCGCATCAGGCATACTGCCGCCGTGGAACAGGGCGTATAATGCGGACATAAAGCGGTATGACTATGACCCGGCCCTGGCCGGACGCTTGCTTGATAAAGCCGGTTTTCCGGAAAAACACGGATACAGGTTTACGCTTGATTTCAAAACCTCGGATAATCCTCTCTCCATGCGTGTTGCTCATGCTATTGCCTTTCAGCTTGAACAGCTCGGAATAAAGGTAAATCTCCGATCGTATGAATGGGCAACGTTTTACAATGATATCCGGCATGGAAATTTTCAGATCTACACCTTACGGTGGGTCGGCGTCATGGACCCGGATATTTTATATTATGCCTTCGATTCCCATTCTGTCCCGCCCTACGGGGCAAATAGAGGGTACTACGAAAACCCCGAAGTCGATCGACTGCTCAAGCAGGCAAGGGGCACGCTGGATATGGATGCATCTTTGTCCCTGTACAAGCGGGTGCAGGGTATCGTGGCAGAAGACCTGCCCTATGTAAGCCTCTGGTATATGAAGGACATCACCGCAATGCGGGATCGCCTCCGCAATTTCAAGCCCTTTCCCGGCGGGGGATATGAAGGCATCAACAAGGCGTATATCGGAAAGGATTTTACGTGAGGAAAAAATACGCTACCGGCAATTATAGTACGGGGAATTGATTATTTTTTATTCATTGAAATTTCTCAAGATAACGTGAGTGCTCAAAATAGTATAGACAGTGATTCAGATTTCTTGTACTGTAAAAATGGATATTATTCAGGAGGATACACGCCAAAGTCGAATAAAATAAAAGGTGGTGAATGTATGCCCATTTTAAAAGCATTGAAAACTTTTCAATTTAGAAAGATGAAAATCTTCGTTTTCTTATTAATCTTCGGCTTTATGTTGTCTGCCAACAAATCTGTCAGGGGAGGGATGACGTTCCCCCAAGCAGCTCTGTTTCCTGCCTCTTCATCTCCCAAGCATACCAGAATCAATAGACCATTTCCGCCGAGTTATATTTCGATAACTCCCGGATATAGACAAGTAATCCTTGTTTGGGGTATGCCTATTAACGTAAAAAAATTCAAAGAAGATTACTATAGGCATTTCAATAGATGGATGAAACGTACAATCAGAAAAGGTAAAGTCAGCAAGGCGTTACAGAGAAAGAAAGAGAGTTATCTCACGCACTACAACATTTATAGGGCAAAAAGGTTTAATGGCCATTACTTGAAGGTCGGTTTTACAAATACCACCAGCTATACCATAACAAGCTTGACGAACGGTAAAGCTTATTGCTTTGAGGTAACAGAGCAAAACAGCTTTGGTGAGAGTGCTCGCTCAAAACCGGCATGCTCTACTCCACAGGATATTTATATAACAGCAAGAGAACCATGGGGAATAACAACAGATGGATCCGGGAATATATGGGTATCAAACGTTGGCAGTAATGATGTAACGAAATTCAGAATTGAAAATAAGAATTTGTCCCCACATACTATGAATTTGTCGAGGCGTCCTATGATTAACTTAGGGACGTACGGTGCATCGGAATTTTATACATTAGCTACGGTCGGTACCTATGATGTTGGGGATAAGCCTATGGGTATAAAAACAGATTATGCCGGTAATATTTGGGTTGTAAACAACGGCAGCAATAGTGTAACCAAGCTGAATCCTGATGGCAAGGTCATAGGTACTTATGCTGTAGGGAAAAAGCCTTTCGGCATAGCAATAGATGTGTCCGGGAATGTATGGGTGGCAAATAATGGAGGTTATGACGTAACAAAATTAAGCTCTACAGGGACTCTTGCCGGAAATTATAATGTTGGCCATAACCCCAGAGGGATAGCGACGGATATGCGCGGCAATATTTGGGTTACAGCAAGCATACAAGGTCATGGCCATGTTTTTAAACTGACGCCTGATGGAATGATGCTTGGTGACTACTCCATCGGTAACAATCCGGTTGCAGTTGTTGCGGACGATTCGGGAAATATTTGGGTTGTAAATAATAAGAAAACCATTTTTAAGCTCAATCAGGACGGTACTATAATAAATACGTACAACATTGGGGTAGACCTTATGAACATTACAGTAGACCTCTACGGAAGCGTATTTGTATTAGATCATAGCCGGAATTACTCGCAAAGTTTAATTGAAATCACTTCCCGGGGATTTGAGGGAAACATTATTTCCAATGCTAATCATTTAGCGCCTTTTAGTATAGCTGTAAATCACTCTAATAATATATGGATGGCAAACATTGACAACAATACTGTTTCGCAGTTAGGTCCCGCGGGTAATATTATAGGAATATACCCGGTGGGTGTACAACCAAGAGCCTTAGCGATAGATGCAACTGGGAATGTATGGGTAGCCAATCATGACGGCAGCACTGTTACCAAATTAAGTGCGGCAGGGGTAACTCTTGGCACGTATCATATACCTGGCTTATGGTTAGAAGATATCGCAATCGATGCGCAAGGTAATGCATGGGTTGTTAGCAGCGGTAGTAATAGTGTGATAAAGTTAAGTCAGAATGGTGAGTTGATTGGAAAATATATTGTCGGAATTGGACCGGCAAATCTGGTAATAGATATGTCCGGCAATTTATGGGTGGCACTTTATGAGGGAAAGGCTGTTGTTGAAGTGAACCATACCGGGACTATTGCCAATCTATTCGAAGTAGACATGAATCCCCTGTCAATGGCGATCGGCCCTTCCGGTAGTATATGGGTGGGCAGTGCACGCAGCAGAAAGGTAATCCAATTGCGACAGCCAGAATCAATGATCGAGTCTGGCGGTTTTCCAATCAGAACCTATCATGACACATATAGAGGTTATTGCCCGGCAGGTATGGCAGTGGACGCAATGGGCAATCTATGGTTAGCAAACAAAGGCAGCAGGCAAGTGACCGAATTAGACCGGAATGGCGATTTAGTCGGAGCTTATAATATGCCGGTTGGACTTGAGACAGGACAAATTGCAATAGATGGATCCGGCAATGTATTCATCACGCATCCGAAAGACGGCAATTTTACTGAAATAGTTGGTGTTACAAAAGGTCCACAATATTCTCCGTATAACCTATCACAGAATCTGAGTTTCACGATACCATCAAATCCAATAGGTGCAGGTTATTCTGCAACAGCAATGGTTAATCCTTTTTTATCTGAAAGGGATGCGCTGCAGTATACGTGGTCAGCAACACCCGGTTGGGTTGTTATAGGCTATGGAACAACTGCAACTGTAATAGCCCCGCGTGTCTTTCCTTATCAGGGTACAGTTTCTGTTTTTGTAACCAATACGAACGGCACGACAGTTTCAAGCTCGGTGTCAGTTTCTACCGGGAATAGTCCTAGAGCTTTCCAGGAATAGGTTGGTAGTAAAGCAATGCAGGCATACATATGTAAACCTCTGTTTCACAGGTGGTATTAAAAATATCTGAGAACACAGTATGGCATATTCTTTTATCAAACAAATAAAATGGGGACTCTTTACGGTTGTTTTTCTTATTGTGCTCAGTAGTCTCATATTTTATATACATACGAATAAATGGAAGGGGAACGGGATTAGTTTCTTTGATAGTCTAAAATGGAGTTATAATGGATTTAGTCCTTCTGATGCTTTTATGTGGAGTTATAATGGTTTCTATCCAAAAGATGCTGTACACTATAAGCAAGCAGGGATTGATCTTACGAGTGCCGTAGAATTGAGGAATTCCAGGATAAGCATAGATGAATACCATAAGTGGAAGAACCTGGCCCGTAATCTGACAGAGGTTACCATTTTAAAAAACGAGGGATTCACTCCGGAGGAATATTCGAAATGGGAAAAAAAGGGGTTTAATCCAGAGAGTGCTGTGGAATTTAAGATGGATGGTTTCAACCTGGATAAAGCTATTGAATGGAGAAACAAGGGGCTAAGACCGGATCAGACAGCAGATGATTCGCAAAAATGGGAAAGGGCCGGTTTTAATCAATATGAAGCTCAGCAATGGGAAGAAGCTGGATTTAATCCAGATGAAGCGCAAGCATTGAAAAATAAACTATTTGGCATGGATGAGTATACAAAGTGGAAAGAGGCTGGCTTTAATGTACATGACGCATGGGTATTTAAAAATAATGGATTTAGTCCCGACACTGCTAAGACAATAAAAGATGCCGGATTTGGTTTTTATGAATATCTTCAATGGAAAAATGCTGGATTCAACATGGATGAGGCAGAAAAGTGGAAGAATGAAGGTTTTGATCCATATATGTCTAAGGCATGGGAGAAGGCCGGTCTCAATCCTGATAAGGCCCATTCGTTAAAAGATGCCGGAATAAGTCTTGAAGAATATGTTGAATGGAAAGATGAAGGATACGATATAGAGGAAACCTTGGCATGGAAAAAAACTGGTTTTGATCCGTTTATGTCCAGAAAAATGAAAGATGCTGGACTCAATTCGAATGAGGCTAAAGATTTATATACTGCCGGGCTTAGTAGAGAAGAATATCTCAAGTGGCACAAAGCAGGGTTTAGTTTAGAAGAGTTTATCGATTGGAAGAACGCAGGGTTTGAGGAGAATAAGGCTGTAGAATGGAAATCCGAAGGATTTAGCATAGATAAAGCTTTGTGGTACAAAAACCATTCAGTGAGTATATCTGTTGCAAAACGGATACAAACAATCTGCCCCAATGGAATACAATCTTCTCAGGATTTAGCGGCACTTTCAGACCCCTACAGCGTCAAGGGCAGATGTTATGATATTCAAGTAAGTTATGTACAGGCCTTCAGTAATAATGCTGCTTGATATTACCTGTTGGCGCAGCCTCCAAATTCTCTGTGCTACATTTATTTTGGTTCAGATCTTTCTCCGGGTATCACCACCGCACCTGAATATTGGTGGATCGCAAAAGGAGAAGGCGTACACATAGGTGCTCATGTCATGCCCTGTCTTCATGTAGTAAATGATTCATTTTTATCTAATGATATCAATTCCGGGTGCTGGAAAATGGAATTGAAAGCGGTTCCTATTCATTAGATTACTAAGGAGTCCATGATTGATTAGACATATTCTTCAAAAATCTCCCCTATCCCCTCTTTTCCAAAGAGGGGGATTCCTCCCTTTTGTAAAGTGAGGGCAGGAGGGATTTTGTCTTTAACGACAATACAATTATGGACCGACTAATATTAATAATTGATATATAAAAACACAGAGGTGCTTCAGAAAGAATATACAGTATGGGTACCCCGCTCCCTCGCATCGAGGGACGGAGAAAAATAATTTGTCGGATAGCCTCTTAAGTGAGGGATATTAAATCTTTGTTTTCCTGCCTCTTATTCCATTACCTTTCTTTTTCACTTCTGATCTGTCCAGCAACGGATGTGGTCAATGATAAGCGTCAAAGGGGATGAATAGAGGGAGGACTACAAGGTAACCTGTTATCTGAATGATCCTTTATTCTCCCTTGTACTCAGGGGCGCGCTTCTGGAGGAAGGCCGATACGCCTTCCATGAAATCACCGGTCATCAGGCATTTGGTCTGTCCTATCACCTCTTTTTCGAATATTTTTTCGAGATCGTACTCAATGCCGCTTTGCATGGCTTGTTTTGCAAACCTGTAGGCAACTGGAGGCCCCTTGGCTAATCTCTTCGCAAGGTCTTCAACCTCTTTCTCAAGGCCGGACGGCGGGACAACCCTGTTGACGAGCCCTATGCTGAGAGCCTCCTGCGCATCGATGACATCCGCGGTATAGGTAAGCTCAAGTGCCTTGCTTATACCGACGATCCTTGGCAGAAAGTATGATGCACCTCCGTCCGGCATAAGTCCTATCTTGGTAAAGAGCATACCCATCTTCGCATCGTCCGAGGCTACCCTCATGTCGCAGGCAAGGGCAATGCTCAAGCCGTATCCGACTGCATGTCCCCTGATTGCCGCAATGGTCGGAACGGGCAGTGAATAGATTGCTTTTATGGCATGCTCGAACAGCCAGACCCTGTTCTCCATGTGCTGGAGCTCGTCTGATCCCGGAGTCCATTTGAGGTCTGCACCCGTTGAAAATGCCTTCCCGGCACCGGTAATGACAACAGCCCTTACATCCCTTTCCTGTTTTGTCTCCTCGGCAATGGCCTGGAGCATTTTTACGGTCTCAGGATTAACGGCATTCATCCTGCTTTCCCTGTTTATAACGATATACTTTATTCCATCCGCTTTTTTTGTGATGACGGCATTCTCTTCCATGGCATCTCCTTTATCGAACAATACGATTGATATATTCCATACCGGCGAAGAATCCATGCCGTTTACAGGTCGTCCGACAATGCGCTTTTTTGTCCCTCCCTTGACGGGAGGGATGTAAGGGAGGGTGATAAAACCATTAAATATCCGCAACTTTCACCCTCTCTCTGTCTCCCCCGTCAAGGGGGAGAAGTAATTTTGTATATTATTGGACAGCCTGTTTACGGTGTGGTTCTTCAATTTCCGGTAAGTGTAAGATAAGAAGGTAGCAGAAATAGCAGGGCAGGGCAAGCCATCCCCTTGCCCCCTTTCTTTTCCCTGTACATAAAGAATACTTGAAAGTTTTTCATTTCGGCATACAATAATTAAGGATGAACAAGCAGAGTACAAGAAATCTCGAAATAGCCATTTTTATATCAGCCTTGCTGCATATTATGATCTTGTATGCGTTCAGACTGAGTATTTTAAACGTTTCTCCTGCTGTGAGCCGGCCGGAAAACGACTACATGCAGCTCAGCACCATTCCGCCGGAGGCCCTTAAGGAGAGCACCCCTTACCCCGCATCGAAAAAAAACAACAAAACACTCGCAAAAGAGAAACAGCAGCCCCTCGTCATCAAGAATCAGATTGTGGACGTTCCGAAACCTCTTGTTCAGCAGGAACCGAAAAAAACAGCGTATCTTTCCGATTGGAACCAGAGTGTCAGCCAGGAGATGGTCAGCAGGCATAAGGGCGGAGGCTATGGTACGGACCACCAAAAATCTCTCGAGGTCAGCGTGAAGCCGAAGATACCTCCCGCGGGTACAAATCCGCAGCAGCAGAACCAGCAGCAATCCCCGAAGCTGCAGGTTCTGGAACCGGATCATTCCGGACTTTCCCTGTCCTCTCAAAAAGCACCATCAGCAGCAGGAGAAAATAACAATCAAACGGGCAATAGCAGCCAATCCGGTAAAGATGAGAAGCTTGCGCTTAACTCACTGCTGCCTTCCTATTCGAGGATGAGATCTATACCGGGCATAGGTGACAACAATTACCTCCCGGGTCTTAAAGAGGGCGATGTGACGCTGCTGAACACAAAAAGCTTCGTGTATGCAGGCTTTGTACGGCGTGTTGCATACAGGATTTTCGACCGGTTTATTTTCGATGTGCGAAACAGCGGCGTAACGCAGGAAGACTTGAGTAATATGGAAGGATATGCTTATGTTGAGGCGAACATGAATGCGCAGGGCAAATTGCTTTCCGTGAAATTGCTGAGATCTTCCGGTTCGCAGGCATGGGACCGCCTTGCTATTGAGGCTTGCAAGAGGGCCACATGGGATGCAAATCCACCGAAGGGTGCTGAGGGCAAGGACGGCATCATACATTTTGTTTTCGCACCCGGCAGAGATGTTCTTGTAGTCGGTTTACTGGACTGATATACTTTATCCCTTGATAACAGAAAAGTATTCATTATATTTTACATTGATACTGCATGTTTTTACCTGTTTTTGATAGTTTAGAGCAATTCATTACGCAGGTTTGCAATAATATAATAAAAAAAAGGAGGAAGAAATGGCAAAAGAACTAAAGTATGGTGAAAGCGCAAGGGCTTTACTGCTTGAAGGGGTAAATATACTCGCGGATGCGGTAAAGACAACCCTTGGACCGAGAGGGCGCAATGTGCTTATTGAAAAGACATTCGGCGCGCCGACCGTTACGAAAGACGGAGTAACGGTTGCAAAGGAGATAGAGGTAGGAGACAAGTTCAAGAATATGGGTGCACAGATGGTAAAAGAGGTCGCAAGCAAGACGTCCGATGTTGCGGGCGATGGAACGACTACAGCCACTGTTTTAGCACAGGCCATATTCCGTGAAGGCGTAAAGCTTGTTTCCGCAGGCAATAATCCCATCCTGATAAAGCGCGGAATCGATAAAGCCGTTGAGGTCGTTATCGAGGAGCTGAGAAAGGTGAGTAAGCAGACCCGGGATCAGAAGGAAATCGCACAGGTAGGTACCATATCCGCAAACAATGACGAGACTATCGGCAAGATTATTGCCCAGGCAATGGACAAGGTCGGCAAGGAAGGCGTCATAACCGTGGAAGAGGCAAAGGGCATGGAGACAACACTCGATGTTGTGGAAGGTATGCAGTTTGACCGCGGATATCTTTCGCCGTACTTTGTGACGGATGCCGAGCGTATGGAAGCCGTTATCGAGGACGCATACATACTGACACACGAGAAGAAGCTTTCCAATATGAAGGAACTGCTTCCGCTTCTCGAGCAGATAGCAAAATCAGGCAGACCCCTGCTCATTATAGCAGAAGATGTCGAGGGTGAGGCGCTTGCAACACTCGTTGTGAACAAATTGAGAGGAACGCTCAACTGTTGCGCGGTAAAAGCACCCGGTTTTGGCGACAGGAGAAAGGCCATGCTCGAGGATATTGCAATATTGACCGGCGGCAGAATGATAGCCGAAGAAATGGGTATAAAACTCGAGAGCATAACGCTTAAGGACCTCGGCAAGGCAAAGAGGATTGTCGTGGACAAGGAATACACGACCATCGTCGACGGCGAGGGCAAGAAATCAGAGATAGACGGCAGGATCAAACAGATACGTGCGCAGATCCAGGAAACGACATCCGACTACGACAAAGAGAAACTTCAGGAAAGGCTTGCTAAGCTCGTTGGCGGGGTTGCCGTTATCAAGGTCGGCGCGGCAACAGAGGCCGAGATGAAAGAGAAGAAGGCAAGGGTTGAAGATGCGCTTCATGCAACAAGGGCTGCAGTGGAAGAGGGCGTTGTCCCGGGCGGCGGTGTTGCACTCCTGAGAGCAATCCCGGCACTCGATAAGCTGAAGCTCGACGTGAGAGAGGAGCAGCTCGGCGTCGAAATCATCAGAAAGTCGCTCGAGGAACCCATACGGCAGATCAGCGCGAATGCCGGCAGGGAAGGTTCCATCATCGTGGAGCATGTCAAGGCAGAGAAAGGTAATTTTGGCTTTAACGCACTTACGGAGAAGTACGAGGACCTTATGCAGTCAGGCGTTATCGACCCGACAAAGGTTGTCAGGTCTGCACTGCAGAATGCAGCCTCGGTATCTTCTGTCCTGCTTACGACAGAGGTCATGATCACCGAGAAGCCTAAGGAAGAGAAGATGCCGGCAATGCCGGGCGGTGGAATGGGCGGCATGGGTGGAATGGGCGGCATGGAGTATTGATGAAACATTTCTGAGAGGGCTGTGTCCCTTTTGGAACTGGTGTTTTGATTTGTATAAAGGCGGGCGCAAGCCCGCCTTTGCTTTTGGGAAGCAATGACTTACCCGGAAAATGCGATTGGAAAATAAGGAAGTTTATGCAATGAGCGATGGGGTACCCACCAGGCAGGGAAGGGGCGCGCGTCAAATATAGGTAGTCTTCGAAAATCCGGGAAAAGAAACACAGGAATTCTGTCATTGCGAACCGACGGGCACACAGCGAAGCTGGGTCGAGCAATTCCTATGCGCGTAGATTGCTTCGTCGTCCCGCCTCCATCTGGACCCTCGCAATGACAAGCTTACGGGAGACTGAAATCTCGTTTTAACCCCCTTATCAGGAGGGGACTTCCCCCTTTCAAGGGGGAACAAGGGGGTTATGGATCGCGGGAATAAGTAAACCTCCTTATTGCATTTTAGGGTTTATATAACCTTATTGATATCCCATGCTCTCTGTGTTACATTGTCTTACAGGAACAAGGAGGTTAAAAATGAAGGATACCATGAGCATACGACTCCCGAAAGATCTTCAAAGGCAATTGAACATCGTGGCAAAGAGAGAAAATACCACAAAAAGCGAGCTTATAAGGGATGCTCTTGTCCGCTATATTGCCGCAAAGCATTTTCAACAACTAAGGAGGAAAGTTCTTCCTTTTGCAGAAATACAAGGTCTGCTGACTGACGAAGACATTTTCCGAACCATTTCATGAGGATAGTACTGGACACCAATGTAATTGTAGCTGCCTTTGCCGCCCGTGGCTTATGTGCAGAAGTTTTTGAAATATGCATTTCAGACCATACAATTGTTTTCAGCGAACAAATCCTCGTTGAGGTAGAGAGAAATCTTACTAAAAAAATAAAGGTACCTGATACGGTAGTACAGGATATTATCGGATATATAAGAAAAAATGGTGATATAGTCGAACCTCATGAGATGGACGATTCCATTTGCAGGGACAAGGACGATATTAAAATCATAGGAACAGCCCTGAAAGGTAAAGCGCAGTTCATCATAACCGGAGATGACGATCTCTTAACCTTAAAAACGTTCGGCGATATCCGAATAATCACACCCAGAAGATTCTGGGAAATTTTAAGGAGTTAATGATTGTGCAATTTTTGCACATATCTCCATGTTTTTCACTGATAATATTAAAGATGTTTAATGGATATAGTTCTTAACACATTGGATTTTCTTGTAGATTTTTATTTCATACAATGGTATGTTTGTTGCTAAACAATATAGCGGAGGCTGTTTATGAATAAAGGGTTTATCCCGTTAGAAAATGGGAATAAAAAAAACTCAGCTGTTTCTTTATATGGTATGAACATGACGAACAAATCCCTTATACCGTTAGAGAAAGCAACAGGGAACAATCATGGAATAGATAATTTTTCGGGATTCACCCTCGTGGAGTTGATGGTTGTTATCGTGATTATAGGCATTATGGCCATCGTAGCTTCTCCGAACATGCGAAGCTGGTATTTAAATTTCGAGACGAGCAGTGCATGCGACAACATAACCAATACCCTGGTAACGGCACGGATGAATGCGATAAAAAACGGCAACAATCAAGTCGTTTTTTTCTATACAGCGGACAACTGTCCTACAACTGTTGGAAATCTCCCTACAAACGCAGGGGGGACAAACTGTTATTTTACCATAAATGATACAAATAATAATTGCCAAAATGCAAACATCGGTTGTGTTCAGAATGGCGAATTCAACGGCACGGTAAATACCCTGATATCGGCCATAGTATTTCCAACTACTCTGGTCCCGAGTTCAGCATCAGGTTTTACCGTGGCTACGGATTATTGTATCGTTACGGGATTGAATAGCCAGCCCTGTGCAATACCGAATTCATGCACCTTCTGCACCGGCAATGTCGGAGCGATAGCATTCCAGCCCGACGGCTCTGCCCTGTTCTTAGGGGCTGGCGGGGCTGCCGGCAATAATGGCGGCAGTGTCACCATAATTCCGTCAAGTGATGTAACCAGCAAGTACAGCGGAAGGGAGTGCGCGGTCGGTGTCATAGGACTGACCGGTGCGGTAAAGGAGTTTTACTGATGATACAATTAACAGTCATTACGAGGAATGACATGACGAAGCAATCTATAAGCAGAGAGATTACTTCGCATTCGGCTCGCAATGACGGTCAACAAATCATTGTGGAGGAATTATCCATGAAAAATCAAAGATGTTTTACCTTGTGCGTCATTCCCGCGAACGCGGGAATCCAGACATATTGGATGCCGGCCTTTAAGAAGGAGTTTTATTTATGAAAAACCAAAACGGCTTCACGCTCTTAGAGGTCATTGTTTCCATGCTCTTATTTACCATCGGTGTGCTCGGTATGATGGGTATGCAGGTGCTTGCCACGCGGGGTGCTGTGATCGGCAACAATAATACCGTGGAGAACTACCTTGCCCAATCCCTTGCAACACAGCTCGGGCAGTTGCCTATGGATGCTCCTGCGTTATCGACCGGCACTCATGGCTACGGTGCAAGTTCCGATGCGTGCCTGTCCTGCGCAGATTGTAATGTCGCTGTGGATTCGTCGGGCCAATGCATTGCCAATAACATCGGGAATATTTATCAGGTAGGCTGGGTGGTCAAAAACGTTACGACCATGAACAGCGGTACGGTGAATAATTTAAAAAGCATCGCTATAACCATAAGCTGGGCAAATGGTAATTTTACCGTAACGCTCCCGGCAGCCCATTACTAATAAGGAGATTTCTATGACAAATACTTTATTTCGTAAATCAATGTCTTATGCCTGTTATTCCTGCGAAGGCAGGACTCCAGAGAGTTTTAAGAATAGATCTCATTTTTCGATAAGGGAAGTAGATGGGTTTACCCCGTTACATCTTAAAGGTTCATTGTTTGGGAGGATGAGGAATGCGTTGAAAAGATTATCGCAAAGGAGCAGCTTGTTACGAAATGGGCTGGCAGATGTAGATGGGTTTACCCCGTTACATCTTGAAGGTTCATTGTTTGGGAGGATGAGGAATGCGTTGAAAAGATTATCGCAAAGAAGTGGCTTGTTACAGAAAGGGCTGGCAGATGTAGATGGGTTTACCCCGTTACATCTTGAAGGTTCATTGTTTGGGAGGATGAGGAATGCGTTGAAAAGATTATCGCAAAGAAGTGGCTTGTTACAGAAAGGGCTGGCAGATGTAACGGGGTTTACCCTCGTTGAAATGGCAGTAGCACTGGTCTTGTCATCGATCATCTTGATAGGCGTCATGGGCACGTTCATCCTGCAGAGCAAGGCATACACATCAACGCGCATGTCAACCGAGCTGCAGGACAATGCACGCACAGCCTTTGACACCATTGCAGGCATGATGACCAATGCAGGATTCGGCATAACGAAATCAGACACAGCGCCCCCGGGTTTTGCGGCCGGTCCTGCTTTAGCGTCATTTCATGACTCTGCGGCATTTTGTTTTTATTATTCCCAATACACGTCACAGTATTACTGTAATGCCAATGGAGTACCGGATACGTATCAAACGGCAACCATAGACGGTACACAGTGCAATCAAGCAGGTTGGACTGCGTGTACGCCCTATGGAACGGACAGCCTTACCTTTGCATACAGAGACCCCAGTTATTTGGGAGTAAACCTCAACATGGACACTTCCAATAGTCCCATTACTATAGGTTTTAACAACATATATCCTTACATAGGATTACAGCCCTCTGATACGGTTTTTTTAATAGACCCCACGTTTCTTGCATCCGCGCTTGCTACGATAGGGCCGGATGGCGCTGTAGCCCCGACTGCAGCAGCGGTAAACAATGTGCCCCTGTCGAGCAATCAGGGGTTTTATAATGAAATCGATTCAATGCAGCTATATGCACCAAGGTTCAACACAATTATGAACGGGTACAGCGGCTTTATTCAAAAGGTCAACGTAGTGCATGTTTATGTGGATTACTCGGATCCGAACCACCCGACCCTGATGATGCAGATAAACGGTCAGCAGCCCATTCCGCTTGCAGAAGACATCGAGGATTTTCAGGTCCAATTTATCATGGATGACAATAGCACTACAAATCCCGACATTATGGGTTCGCAGGCTATTCCGGTATTTCCTTCTTTTGCAAACAACTATTATGACCCGACCAGTGCATCTCCGCCGCTGCATCAGAATCCCATGAACATCAATGCAGTGATCCTGACCATTGTTGCGCGGTCTTCTTCTCCAAGCCAGAGCGTTGCTACTGCACCGCAATTATGGGTGGCGGACCATAATACAACGAGCATCCCTTACCCAACGCCGACGCTCGGACCTCTCGCGAATTACGAGAGGGTAACATATCAGGGTATCATACCGCTGCCAAACCTCAGAACACAGACAAAGCTGTATCTAAACAGCGTTTTATAAGGAGAATACCATGAACAAACAAAATGAATTATTTTACTCTTCTAACAATAACGGTCACACAAGTCGTTGCGAGAAGTCCGCTTTATACGGACGACGAAGCAATCTGCCAGAATTGAAGGATTGCTTCGTCGCCGCTCGCGATGACAGTCAACAGGTCATTGCGAGGAATGGAATGACGAAGCAATCTATAAGCAGAGAGATTACTTCGCATACGGCTCGTAATGACAATAATGCAGGTTACGTTCTCATCATAACCCTGCTCTCGCTTGTTGCCCTGACCATAGCAGGTATGGGTGCAATGATGGTTGCGACAACGGATGTGAGCCTGTCCGGCAACCAGAGGACACAGATTGGTGCAAAGGTGGCATCAATTGCAGGTGTCAATGCAGGCATGGCGAATCTGTGCAGCCACCCGTTTTACGTTGCGGGGAATCCGAATTACGTAGCATCCAGTATCAACGGTACCTATGTCAATACTCCGACATCATCACCGCAGGCAACGTTCTATAACGGTATTTATAGCACACCGAAACCGACAGCAAACGCAGGATCAAGCTATGCAGTGGGTTATTTTACGCCGACGGTCAACCCATTAATACCCCTTAGCCAGCTTTCCTCTGTTGCCGGTCCGGGCAGTGTGAGCGGCTCACGGGCAAGTACCCTGCCGACGAGCTTCGGCTTCGGCGGCAATACCTATACCATTGGTCCCGTTATAGGGACTGCAGGCACGGCGAGCATGGAATGCGAACAGGTTGTTTATTACGGTGCACCGAAATAAAGGAGAATACGATGAACACAAGAAAACTGATAAAATATATAATCATGGCAGCTATCATGGTATTGATGATCGATTCCCTGCCTCCCAAAGGCATAGGAGACGATACATCCCTGTTCTTAACGCCGGTTAGTAATCTCCCGCCTCCGGATGTTGCCATATTGATGGATACCTCCGGATCTATGACATCCCTGCCCTGCGCAGTGCCTGATGGGGAAGACGCATGTGGCATTGATCAAAACAACTCGAATCCCTATTTTAATACGCAACTGGGCTATGACCCCAATAAAAACTATGGCTATAATGCGGGCAACCCAACATGCTTTGACACCAATGTAGAACCGGGTGGAGAGGGATGTTTTTATGGCGGCACTTCGGCAGGCTTAAGCACAGAAGGGCCTTTGGCTGATAACAGAAATCCGAGCGGTTCGCATGTGTATATCAATGGATATTTTGGTCCGTATACAGGTCGGAATTATTGTCAAACAGTTAACTCAAAAGGGCCCGGCGGGAATATTCCAAGTTATTGGGAGGACTGTGGGACAATTCAATATTTTTGTAACCAGAGATATTATACGCCGGTTTCTAGAAACATCTGCGTAAACCAGCTTAAGAATTATGGCTACTGGTATGATGGATGGGATGGCAATGGAGGTGTTTCCTTTTATACAGGCAACCTGCTTGAATTCTATCCGCCGAAGTTCGTCCAGGCAAGGGCAGCTATCAGTAACATACTTAATTTTCCCAATGTCAGGCTTGGTGTATTCTCGTTTAACGGCAGCAGCACGGGTGCTCAGACAGACGTTGATATATCCCCGCCCTGTAATCAACTTGGCACTCCACCCTCACGTAATAATTATTTAAGCGCTATTTATTCCCTTACATGGGATCACAGTACACCGCTTGCAGGTGCTTTGGCGCAGGTTGGCGGCTATTATGCTAACTACAAGACAAATGCAACGTTTTATAACGATCTCGCTTGTAGTGGACAAAGTTATTGTTCTAATATAGTGGGAGGAAGCCTTGGAGACGCATGTGTATCTGATGCGGACTCATGGTGCGGGTGCAAAGACACGAGCATTGCCTGCGAAAAAAACTATGTGATTGTTTTGACAGACGGTAATGAAAATACAGGGCCCAATGGCTTTACGGACTGGCCCATAGGCAGCTATGACAATGCAAATTACTACGATAACGGCGCGTGTCAAAATGCTCCTAACGGCACTTGTAACATAGCAGCGGTTGCCGGGTTTATGGCGAATAAAACATTAAGACCTGCCGGTCAGACACAACAATGTACAGGCAGCGGCCTCTCGCAACCCTTTGTAAATACGTTTACCATTGGCTTTGCAGGAACATCAGCTGATGGACAGGCACTGAACACCTATGCATTGTCACAGGCAGCAAGCGAGGGGGGCGGGATATTTACTGTTGCAACAGGCGCTTCAAACGATCTTCAAAATGCTTTGGTGACGTTTCTTACAAGCATTGTTAAGAATAACCACACCTACGGCACGCCAAGCCTTCCCCAGCTTGTTACTGAGGGATTGAACGGGACAACAACAACAAATATTTTCAAGGCATTCATTGCCTCGTTTGTTCCCCAAAATCAGAATTTCTGGATTGGCCATCTCAGGGAATACACCGGCGCTGCAAGCGCCACCGGCACCATCAGCCTGTATGATAAAAACGGCTTACCCTTTACCGGCAATATAGCCGGTCAATGCAATGCGCAATCAGTGCCGCCTCCTGTATGGGATGCAGGGGCGGATCTTTCAGATAGTACAAACCTGCCTTTGTGCACCAGCAATGTCGACGATATAGGCATCAATGCACCGCCGTGTTACCTTGCACCGAACCTGCGCAATGTTTATACGGTTACGCCTGCCTTACTTTCAGGCTTCACAAGTACGACAACCGGCCATGGAGATTCTACGTGGGCTGCAGGCGGTGATGCTCTCCTTGGTGTTGCCCAACAATTTGCAACATCAAATTCCAACCTGTCCCCATCTGATTTTGGAGTGACAGACACGACAACCATGGATAATATTATTAATTATGTGCTCGGACCAAAATTAGGAAGTATGTATGTTCTCGGTGATATTTTTCACTCGGATCCAACGCTTATATCCACAGATTCGTTAGCGGGGGATTGGGTGCAATTGTCAGACCCGCAGATAACATCATTAGACTATCAAAAATATCTCAATGCCGTATATAACAGGCCCCAGATCGTTATAGCAGGGGCTAATGACGGTATGATCCACGCATTCTATGCGGGAGGCTATGAAGGAGGGGCAACCATCAATGCGGCAGGAAACTATGTGCCTGACGGCAATGCCAAATTCGATTATGGTACAGGACAGGAGGTTTGGGCGTTTATACCGTACGACCTGCTGCCCAAGCTCCAGTACATGTATGACCCGGCACTTGTGCAAACAACCACAACAGGCCAGTACTGGACAACAGAGGGTATCTATACAACCACGTCAACAACCCATGTTTATTATGTGGACGCGTCACCGTTTGTAAGGGATGTGTATCTGCCGGGTGTTGACAACGGCCTTGGATTGAGTGGAAACGCCGCATACTGGCACACGATCATGATTATCGGTGAGAGGCTTGGAGGCACATACTATATCTGCCTCGATATAACCAATACCCTTCATCCGAAGTTTATGTGGGAGTTTACGACAAACGACATGGGCTTTACCTTTGGGGAGGTTGCACCGAATCCGCCACCCATAGGACCCGTGTGGCTGGGCTATGATCCGGCAACCGGTGCTTCATTCGCAACACCGCAGCTTAGATGGGTTGCCTTGCTCAATGGCGGATGGGACCCGGGCATCCTGACGCCGGCAAGAGGCAATGCCTTCTATATGATAGACATAGCAACAGGCAAGCTTGTGTGGAAATATGATATCAATGATGATCCGAACATGACAGCTCCTATAGCAGCAACGCCTATCGGTATTACGCAGGGAATGCTTGGGACCATACATCCTTGGTGGATGGAAGCCTTTGCTCCTGACCTTGGAGGACAGTTATGGCAGTTCTCGTTCCTCCACCTCGGAGATAATCCTCCGGGCGTATGGGCAGGCGATCTTGGAGGCAATAATATCGTTAAAACGTGTATCTCGTCATCGGATACAAACTGCTTCTCCGGTCAGAGAGTTTTTGCAGCACAGAATCCTCCGCCTACGCCGAGAAATCAGGGGCAGGAGTTTTATTATCAGCCCAGTGCCATAGGCGATCCCTGTGGGGATCTCTGGATTGGTATAGCTGCAGGAAGCAGGAATAATCCATTGAGCTGTACACCGGTCAATAACCTTTACGAGATCAATACCCCCATGCCGTATGTTACGCAGACGCCGCTTTTGACCGGCAGCAACCTGACACAGTTGACGAGTACGAGTCTCATCAGCGGTCTCAACTCGGGGCTGTGCGGTGCCGGTGCCGGCTGGTGGATAACGCTTTCTTCATTCACGGACACGGCATTCGGTACAAAGAGCTTGAGCATACCTTATGCAACAGGCGGCGTAGAGTACTTCAGCGTGTTTACGCCGGATCAGAATGCATGCGTTGCGCAAAGTACGACGCAGTTTAGCTGTAACACGCTCGGCGGTACAGGCACTATGCTTGGTATGGCGATATACCAGATTCCGGGTACAGGATATAAAACCGGCCAGTTGGTGTTTGCTAAATCGACAGCGCAGGGTATACCGTCGCCTCCTATACCGGTTACAAGTATCGTTGGTACACCCGGCAGTGGTGGAAGCAGCACTACGACACCAACCCCATTCAGCATGCCGGCGTGCGGGAGCGGGGCAGGGAGCATGGCCTTGAGTACACAGATATACGGCTCTACATCAGAAGGGTCTATCTTTAATGTGGGCTCTATATCCGGGGCAAACATGCTCATGTATCCTATACTGCAGTTATGCATACCCAAGAACGTGGAAAGTACCTTTATGAATCCTCAGAACACGTGGAGTACGCACGGCGGAAGATAGTGGATTTTATTGGTTGATTTAATTGAAGGACGATACTGCACAAGGCGGGCGAAAGCCCGCCTTTATTTTATGGTATTTTTACCGGCCCTTCTTACACCGGATAGCCATACAATAGGGCGTTTCTGCCATGCCATGTTAATTTTATCGATCCAGAATGGGCGTAAATACATGAAACTATACTATACAAATGGACGGCTAAATGTTAAGTATATCTCACAAGCGTGTCATTTAAAATTGAAAAGTGCACTGACTTTTGATCGAATAATTCTTCATTTACGAAATCATGCCGTTTCTCAGTCTTATCTCCGCTCCATTGAGAATAAGAGAAGAAATCATCGTCTGTGACGGTAGTTATGTACATCTATCTACACTGGTTTTGTGTCATTCCCACGAAAGTGGGAATCCAGTTTCTCACTCCTCCGTCATTTCCAAAACATTAAAAATCAGTAGGTCGTTCCTGCGAAATCAGACAACTATTTTAAGAACTGGATTCCTGCTCAAGCATATCTTCGGAGAAGTCCACGGGCAGGAATGACGAGGTCGTTGAGGTTGATATGTTTCTACCAATCAATTCCTTCCGCTAAACTAATTTGTATAGTTTAAATCAGTCCACTTTTCAATTTTAAATGACAAATGTCCCTCCATGCCTTGACAAGAAACGAAAGACATTATATACTAGTAATTACCATGATTAAACAATTCAGACGATTTTTAATACTTCTTATCTCGATATTTTCTCTTGCAGGATGCAGCGGTGTATCAACACCTCAAAGGCAGGCCAACATACCTAAGGCAGCCTATGCAATCGACTATAAAGCGAATACCCATGAGCTCTCAATAAAATCCATAGATGTAACGCCGGAGTTAGCGGGACAGAATATAACACCGTACGCAGGCGTTTTTCAGGTAGGCAATGCTGTTTTTAACGGCACATCCATAACCGCACCTGTATACATAAACAACAATGATTCAAGCGATTGGACCGGCGTTGAAATGCAGGCATATATGCTTGCTTCCGGTTCAGCTACCGTATGCGATGCCGATCTCGGCACAGGCTGGCTTACCAATACCCCTGTTGACGGGGCATGGGGCTGGCTTTTTACTTCGGGGACTGCGGGCTCGCAGTTTACAATTCCCTCGAACACGCAATCCATGGCAAAAGAGATAGGCTTTAATGCAACCTCGGATTTTGCCGGAATCGTTTATATCTATGCGAATGTGCCGGTCATTACCGCTATAGACCCTGTGATTGCATTGACCGGCTCCACGATTACCCTGTCGGGTTATAATTTTTCTACGACACCAGGAACCGTGACGGTTAACGGAGTGGCTGCAACCGTGCAGAGCTGGACAGATACCTACATAACGGCGACAGTTCCAGGCAATGCCACCCTTGGAAATGTTATAGTGGATTCCGGCGATTCACACGTGCCTTACTCGAATCCTGTGCTGTTTACGCCGTTCCGCGTATTGGCAGACGATCAATCGTTTGCGACAATCAATGCGCCCATAGGCATAACAACGGATACATCGGGCAACCTCTACATAGCAAATTATACGAATAATGATATCCTTGAAGTAACGCCTTCCGGGGCGATATCGACATATTCCAATGATCCTAATGGACTCTTAAACGGCCCTGCCGACGTAGCATTTTCGCCTGAGGGCGCGCTATATGCCGCAAACTCCGGAGGGAACAATGTTATAGCTGTACCCGGAAGCGCTGCTCCTGCTTCCGTCTTTACCGATGTAGGTACAACGCCTGTTGCACTTGCATTTTCAGGAGACGGGCAATCATGGCCGCTTTACGTTGCCAATAGCGGGGACGGAACGATTACCTCTGTGACAAGTAACGGCACTGCAACGCTGTTTGCCTCGGGCTTTGGATTGCCGAATGCCGTTGCAACGGATAACGCCGGTAATGTTTACGTCGGGGATTGCAATAACGGCAGTGTCGATGAGATAAACGCAGCGGGCACCGTTACCACGACTGTTGTGTCCGGGCTTATATGCCCGAGTGGTATAAAGTTCGATGCGGGCGGAAATATGTACATCCTCGATGCGGGCACGGCAGCGATATACAAGTATAATCCTAACATTACTTGCGGCAACAAGCTATCGATCTTTGTTCAGGACATCAGCACCAATGGTGACGGGGAGTTTGTCTTCAGTCCCGACCGGACTCTTCTTTATATGACGCAGGATTCGCCGGTGAACGGTATTATCACGATACCCCTCAAATAAATAAGAGCACCGCGACGGGAGGGATTGAGTCCCGCTGCCGGCTGGATGAAAATTCGGGTTATTACTTCATTGTCGTTTACGACGAGGTTCTTCAATATCGACAATGTTCACTGCAGTTATGATAATCGATCCCATAAGCCAGCTCCCGAGGACATCCGTAGGCCAATGGACCCCGAGGTATATGCGGCTCATGCCTACTGCTGCGGCAATGCAAAGGAGCGCCGTCACCATCCACCATCGGGCACGGCCAAACCTGTGCAGGATGATGATAAGCTCAACGGCTATTACGAAGACCATGATGGAGTGACCGCTCGGGAAAGAATATCCCGGCGCGGTTATTCCAAGCCAGCTTGAAGGCCGTGACCTGTGTACCAGCTCTTTGACCGAAACCTCCGTTATAAAACTGAAAAGCGATATGCCCAACAAATCTTTCAATACAGAAAATGCCCTGCGGCGCCATAACCAGATACCGATGCCTGCCAGAATAAGTATGACACCGTACGCGGTGCCGGTAAACGTAACCATTTCCATGAGGATTTGCATGGTGCGTGATTTGTTGTGCTGGATAATGCCTGTAATAAAAGCGTCGAATGCGTCCGTTTTACCCGCCTCAATCAGTACGGTCAGGGCAACCGCGGATACCAGAAGAACCATGAGAAGCGAAAGCCGGTAACATAAAATTCGTTTTATATCTCTATTCGCTTGCTTTGTCATAATTCGCCTGTCAGGACGGATGTTCTCAATTCATAACTCCTTTTTATTACTCTTATCGAAAGAGGAATGACACCGAAGAGCGCGATGTCGGAAGAAGTCCAACATTAAAAATTTAAAATTAAGAACCGAGAGTGACGATCTTCATTCCCTGCGACGGGGAGTTGTTGACGTTTTCCCCCGTCTCCTTTCTCTCTGCTGCTTATCCCCCGCTCCTTCCGCTCTTTTGATGAACCGCCGGGGCATATTCCGAATATAAACCAGGGGGAAACTCGGGCAGTATACTGTGTGTTATATTCTGCATGTCATGCTCGGATAACTTCTGTTTGCGGTGCAGCCTGTTGAGTTCCTTCCTCACCTGGGAAGCGATGTGAATAACCTCTATGCCGGTTGGGTCGAACTGCGTATAAATTGACTCGTTCCCCTTGTTGAGTACATCAAAAATAGCATCGATGGAATAATGTTTGTACGTATCGAATTGATCAATCGAAAAAAGCCATTTTTTTTCGGAGGTCAACCCTTTGAAAAGGTTTCTGAGCAGTTTCCTCTTGTTGACCTGCATCACGCTGTTAAAGATATTCTTGTTCGTGGAGAAAGAAAACAGCGTTTTTTCAAGGGTATGTTTGAGCAGGTCATTGTCATCCTTGTGTCTCAGTTTCAGTGTCCTTTCTATGGTTTTTACGGCCTTATCGTTCACCAGCCTGTCAAAGCGGATTTCCCAGTACGAGTGAAGGAACATTTTTTTTCTGTACATGGTTATGATCATATTCGGGACAAAGTAATTGTGAGCGATGACGTCCGACGCAAGGTGGCTTATATAACCGTAGGCAAAAGCCCTCTGGTGCTCGTTCTTTGCCGATTCGAACACCTGATTGCCCACGAGCCAGTTGTGACAATGGTATTCGTACTTCGTGAAGTTCTTTCCTATAACGATATCCGCGCCGATGTTGCCGTAAAGAAAGTCATAAGGATACGACCTGATCAGTTCCATAACCTGCGGTGCAAGCAGTTGGGAGAAGTTCAATACTTCCGTAGCAAGGTCTATGTGGGACATGGGGCCCCAGCAAAAACCGGTCGTCGGAAAGATTACGATGATGAAAAGTGCCGAAAAGAGTACTACAGGCACGAACAGATATTCCTGAAATAGAAGGGCCTTGTGTTTCCGGTTATTTGTTGCTGGCGGGTGTTTTGTCTGCAGATTGATTCGTTGTTTTATTCTGCGCATGGGTCTGTGTTTTATTGTCCTTGACATAATCCGTGGCATACCAGCCACTGCCTTTTAAAATAAACGAACCGCTGTCAGATATTAACCTTTTAACCTTGCCCTTGCACTTTGGACATGTTGTGACGGGCTTTTCCGATATTTTCTGTAACATCTCAAATTTATATCCGCATGCTGTGCACTCATAATCGTATGTCGGCATTATTCATTCTCCCTTCCTGACGATCTGTATCAACTTTTTCTTCGAATTTTTGCCGCTCTGTATCTTAATATCCGATCTCCTGACCTTAAAATAGCGGCTCAATAGATATAATAATTCCTCATTGGCTCTTCCGTCAATAGGGACAGCTTTCACGTAAGCCTTGAGAAGGTTATCTTCCTGTTTTATCTCGCTTGTTCTCGATAGGGGTTTTACAGAGACATAAAAATGCTCGGTTTTATCTGACATTAGAATTTTTGGACTTGTTCGTCATGAGTGCAAGCGTATCGTCTACGTCTTTTTGTTCTTTAACGATTTCCGTGTCAAGCATCTTCAAATGCACTTCCAGCACCGCCTTCAGATTTGCCTCGAGCTGGATCTTCTGTCTTCTCAATTCCTTGATCTCATTGATAATCTCCATATATCTGCCCTGTGCGCCGTTGATAATCTCTTCAGCTTTGATCTTGGCGTCTGCAATAATGAGTTGTGCCTCCTTGACGGCATTTGCATGGATATCATCTTTCAGCTGCTGGGTGGTAAGCATGGTTTCTTTGATTGTCTGCTCCCTGTCCTTGTATTCGTTGAGACTTTCGGTCTTATCTTTTATCTGCTGCTTGACATTAATATTTTCCGTGATGAGCTCTTCCATCTCATTGCGGACAAGCTCCATAAACGTGTCAACCTCCCGTCTGTCATAACCGCTTACGAGCTTTTTCCTGAACTGCTGCTGCTGTACGTCGAGTGGGGTTAATTTCATGGTACCGTCCTCCTTTCAGACACTTATATACACCTTTTGGATAGAAATGTCCAATAAAAAGGGGTGGCAGATCACTCTGCCACCCCTTTAAGCTGTTTTGTATGTTATTTCGTTATGATGCTATTGCCGGAACAATGGAGTGTTTCAGCTTGCCTAATGCCTTTTGTTCGAGCTGGCGCACGCGCTCTTTCGAAATGTTGTATTTCTCGCCTATCTCCTGAAGGGAAAGGGGGTTGTCTGCCATGACCCTGAACTTGATTATGTATTGTTCCCTTTCCGGTAAGGTCTTGACTGCCTGGCCTACGGTCTGTTTGAGGACCGTGTCCTCTTCCTGTTTGCTGATACGCTCTTCAAGGTTCTCGTCTTCATCCACGAGTTGATCGAGATGGGATTCCCTGCTTTCCTCATCCAGCGTCACATCAAGGGAAACGTCCCTTAATCTTAAGCGGTTTTCAAAGTCTTTGGCCTTTTTTTCTATCTTGGTTTCGTCAATGAGCATATCCGCATTGTTTTCCGGCTGAACCTTGTTCAGTGAGTAGAACAGCTTTCTCTGAAGCTGTGTTGTTCCTATCTTCACCAGGCTCCATGTCTTCATGATGAAGTTTTGTATGTAAGCCCTTATCCACCATACGGCATAGGAGATCAACCTGAACCCTTTGTATGGATTGAATTTTTTGACAGCCATCATCAGGCCTAAATTACCCTCCTGAATCAAATCCATCAGCTTGACGTTATAGTGCCTGTATTCAAGGGCTATCTTTACGACGAATCTCATGTTGGAAGTCACCAGTTTATGCGCTGAGTTTATATCCTTTCTTTCATAGTACCGCATGGCAAGTCTCTTTTCCTCCTGTGGAGTCAAAAGAGGATACTTGTCTATCTGCGCCAGGTATTTTGTTAGATTGTCATTTAAAACCATTTGCATATTAGCCTCCTCCTTTAAGCTTGCTATTATATATACTAAATTCTAAATAGTCAAGGGGGTTTAAAATTTTCCGGTATCGAAATTGCTAAATATCTGTTTTATCTTGACTATTTCGCCTTTATCCATGAATTTTTTCCTGTCATAATCCAGTTCGTGACCCAGCCCGTAAGACTTATCCGTCCATAGAGGGTTGTAGGCGAGCAGCTCCACCTTCTTTATTCCCTGCCCGCTTAAGAACGCTGCTATGGAGGCGAGATTTTGTTCTGTTGCCGTAATGCCCGGTATAAGAGGTACCCTCGGGATGAGCGGAATATTGTTTTTTGAATGTAAACTCAGAAAATTTTGCATAATAATGCCGTTTGTGCTGCCTGTATACTGCTTATGCAGTACCGGGTCTATAAACTTTATGTCGAAGAATATCATATCAAGGTATGGGAGCACAAGGTTATCGAACAATGCATGGTTGTACAGTCCGCATGTTTCGATATTCAAATGTATGCCCGCTGATTTGAGTTTTCTGGAAAGTTCCGAGATAAAATGTATATATACCGCAGGCTCTCCCCCGGAAAACGTCACCCCTCCGGCAGAATACCTGTAGAAAGGCTCGTCTTTCATGATCTCCGAATATAATGCATCAACCGTATAAAGTCTTCCCGCACGTTTGAGTGCTCCGGACGGGCATACTTCCACACAGTCCATGCATCTGGTGCAGACCTGCCTGTCGATCCTCCGGGGATCCGCAAGGTCTATGGCGTGCTCTTTGCATGCTTGTGCGCAATCGCCGCAGGAGATGCATACCTTCGCATCGAACATAAGCTCCTCGTAGGCATGTTTCGTCTCCGGGTTGTGGCACCATACACACCGGAGCGGACACCCCTTGAAAAAGATAAGGGTGCGGATGCCGGGACCGTCGTCAAGAGAATTTCTCTTGAGGTCAACGATCCTTGCCCGTGTTTCCGCCCGCTCTTTATCAGGTATTGCGTTAGGTTTCATTTCATCTTCCCCCGTATCCCTCCCGAAAAGGGAGGCCGGGAATTTCTGACACCCTGTTGTCTCTCACGGGAGTTTATTCCCTGTGTATATCATACCCTCATCTGCTGCCTGTTGATGATCTCGAGTTGAAGGTCCTTATCCAGCTCCACGAAGTAGGCATTATAACCGGACACACGGACCAGAAGGTTCCTGTAATTTTCCGGATTTTCCATGGCGTCCTGCAACGTTTCCGTGGTTACGATATTGAATTGCATCTGCATGCCCCCGAGCTCAAAGTAGGATTTTGCGTACGCTGTGATCTGGTCGACGGTTTCCTTGTGTGAATCCCTTGAGTCCGGAGCTACCTTCACATTAAACGCTATGTTGTTCGGCATCTTGTCCGGCTTGAGCCCTGCTATGGTCCGTATGCTCGAAAGCAGGTCAACGCCCTTAACATTCTCCGGCGTCAATCCCGGGGTAAACGGTTTGTACTGCAGCCTTCCGCTCGGCAGGGCACCCGAAAGCGTACCGAATGCAACATGGTTCGACATACTCCAGAACCCTACGAGATAATGCCCGCCCCTGTAGTTCGTCCTGTTGTAAAATATGTCGAAGACCGTGTCCACGACCCTCTGGGCAAGACCGTTTACTTCCGGATTGTCGGAACCGAACTTGGCAACCTTGTTTTGAATCATGGTATGAAGCTTCCCGTAACCCTCGAAATTGTTGTCAATGGCTTTATGGAGTGTTTTGAAGTCCGTTTTCTTCTCATCGTAAACAAGCTTTTTTATCGTCATAAGGCTGTCGACGATATCGGTCAGCCCGATACACGCGACGCCTGATGTGTTGTACAGCGCCCCGCCCTCGGTCAGATCCCTGGCACTTTCCATGGGCCCTTCGAACATGGACGAGAGGGTCGGCGTCGGCCGTATGACCTGATGTGCAGCACCGAGGCTGTTGTTATAGTCTATGGTCTGGTACGCAAGGAAGCGCAATTGTCCCTCGAACGCATGGAAGAAGTCTTCGAAGGTGGGGAAGGCGTCTTCCTCGATACTGCCTGTCTTTGTGCCGATCTGTTCTTCTGCAAGGGGATGGACGCCGTTGTTGAGCGCCATCTCGAGTGCTGCTACCATGTTGAACATCATGCTGTTTGTATGGCCGAAGTGTTTGCCCGGTATGGTAGGCTCGACACACCCTGTTGCGCACCACTGCCGCGCATCCTCTTCTTTAAAACCGATACTCTTCAGCGATTGTATCATCGCCTTATCATTGTGCAGGGAAGGGGTTGCCGATGTTACCATGTTCACCTCGACAAGCCTCCTCAAATAGGTGTCTGAGTTGATGCCCGGATAGTAGCGGGCATTCATGTTGGGATCCCGCATCGTGAGCATCTCCGTAACCTTCAGAAAAATGTAGGTCATGTCGTTGACCGCGCTGTTATTGTTTTCATCAACGCCGCCGAGCGTGATCGCCTGATCAGAGGATGAACCCCCGAAGAGCTTGTTGCCTATATCGGCAACGAGCGGGAGGTGATCCTGGCATTTGAAAAAGAAGTTCCCGATGAGCTCTATTGCCTGCTTTACGTATGCTTCTTTTTCTGCCGCTGTTTTCAGCTTCTCCATGTCCGATTCAAAGTACGGCTGCAGCCAGAGATCCAGATGACCGAGTGACAAACCCGCATTCGTACTCTCATTGTGAAGGGCAATCCACAGTATCCAGAGGGATTGTACGGCCTCGTACAGTGTGCGTGCCCCGCGTGCCGGCACCTGTTCCAGCATGTCTGCAAACCTTTTATAATGCTCCGCCGTCCTGTTGTCCGCACCCTGTTTTTGTGCTTTTGCCGTCAGACGCACGGCTTCTTCTCTCAGATGAGCCGCATAGTCGAGTACCCCCTGCAGTGCGATCCCGGTTGCCTGGTAAAATGTTTTTTGCCGTTCGTCACCCGCAGCATTCTTACGTTTTTCTGCATCTTCAATGACCGGCATAATGCCGTATTTCAGCATTCGCGGGAAATCCGGGACTGTGTGAGAAAGGGCAACGGTCTTCCACATAAAGTACAATACGAACTTTTCATCGAGTTCCTGGTATCTCGGGAAATTGTTGGTTGCGCGCGCGTATTCCCGTACGTTGCGATCAGACCAGAACGGGAATACCTTCTTGTCCAGCAATTCTACGGTATAATCATCGATACCATAAGGCTGGATTTTTCTTGTTGTTATGGTTTTCAATTCGGGCCAGAGCGTAATGCCGTGTCCCTCAGGGTAGATGACGACCCCGACATCCCTCGATGTCGTGGTCCCGGCAAGCATGTTGTTGGCGCGAATAATTGGCCTTTTGTTGCTCAGAATATAGTTGAGTACCTGTGCCTGCCTGAGTACCGGCGGCCTCCTGTTGCCGTCCCGGTCGTGCTCGAACCCGGTTTCCATGAAATATCGCGTTATGAGTTCAGGCCTCTCCGGACAGATCGAAGGCTTCGCTGTAAAGTGTGCGGCGCGCTGAGCTGCGAGACCCGGGAAGTCTGCGATGGTATATTTCTGCAGGTAAGGCTCGCCAAGGTACATTACCCTGTCCGAGGTTTGTGCCGTCAATTCGCCGGCACGGGATATAAGCCGGGCAGTGTTTTCTCCGGTCGCCGCTTTGGCAGTCACGGATTTTGCCGCTGCATCCGGTGCCGCTTTTTTGTCTGCTTTAGGCGGAATAAAGTTGTTCAGCAGGTACGCAAACCTGGAAAGATAGCTCAGGTTGCCCTTGAAAGTAATCTTATTGGTCAGCAGATAGTTCAACATGTCTTCCGGCGAGAGTGTGGCAAATTCCCTGATGATTTCCGGGGATTTGTAGATGATGGTGAGGTCTGCTTTTTCAGGGATGCCGTGCCGCACCTTCATCTTGCCGTTATGGAAGACCATGTACAGCTTTACGGATTTATCCCGCGTCTGAATGGCGATTGTCTTGTTGAACGTATTGTACTCATTTTTAATCATTTCCCTGAACTTCCTGCTGAAGGTGAATTTCAATGACATGGCCTGCAGGAGCACGTACATAATGTTCTGCAAAACCAAAGGATTCGAAACGATGGATCTTTTTGCTTCTTTTTTCATACCGTACCTCCTGATAACATGGTATCTATGCCGCGTCCGTCCATGCTTAGCCCTTCCGCTGGCTGCCCCTGATCTGGATGACTTTGTTTGCAAGGTGCAGTACCTTCGCAACCGGACCCGGGTAAACGGACAGCTTGTTTTTCCGTATCCCTGCTATCGACTCTCTGACGACATCATCGGCCCTGTCCACAACAGCCCGGATCACCTTGCCCGTGGATTTGCTGCCGTAATCTTCCGACTGGAGGATCGGCGTGTCGGCCCAGAAAGGATAGAGCATGGTCACCTCGATGCCACTGGGATGCACCTCACCGTACAGGGAGAGGCCGAATCCACGCAGACCGAACTTCGAGGCAGAATATGCCGTACTGTTCCTGGTACCGACAAACCCTGCAACGGATGACATGAGTACAATATGCCCCTGTTTTCTTTTCAGCATGGCCGGAAGAAACAGGTAGGTAAGGCGCATTGCCGCAAGCAGGTTTGTTTCCATAAGCCGTTCCCACGTATCCAGGGGGACCTGGTGAAAATCCCCGTACGCGATAATGCCTGCGTTGTTTATCAAAACGTCGAGCCCGGTTGTTATTGCCGTACACCCGGCGTAGAGCTCTTCGCACCCTGCTCTGTTCGAAAGGTCTGCCTTGATCGTGCCGATAACCTTGCCCCCGGAGGGTGACGGACCCAGGGTGCCGGAAATGTCGTCGAGTTTCGATTGGTCGCGGCCGCTGAGTATAAGATGCGCACCCAACCCATGGAGTTGTTTTGCAAATTCTCTGCCAAACCCGCCTGTAGCACCGGTAACCAATATCTTTTTACCCAACAGTGATTTCATGGTTATGCCCGATTCCCTTCCCCTCAAAAGAATAGGAGTATTATAACGGTGTTATTTTTAAAGTCAAAGGGAAGGACGAACCCCAAAGACCGCTTATTCATCTCGGGTGCCATGACGGTACTTTCCCCGTGGAGTACCCGTTGCAGTGAATGGATTCCCGCATTCACTGTTGGCTAAATTTCAAAAGTGCACATCTAAAATTTCCTCCCCCTTGACGGGGGATGATAGGTGGGGGTGAAATATAAGGCAAAATTCACCCTCCCTTTATCCCTCCCGTCAAGGGAGGGAATAACTATTTTTCATAACAGTCATCTTCTTATAAAGGACTTTCACGCTGAATGCCCCAGTAGAGCATTTTAATTGTTCTCCTGAGCACTTTTTGAGTTTGAATGACAGACTCCTGCATTCACTTGACAAGATTAGTTTTATTAGGTAGCAAGGTCTAATCTAATGAAAAGTGAGGGTCAGATGTACGCAGTGATAAAACATTCCGGGAAACAATACACGGTAAAGCAGGGTGATGTTGTTGCACTGGACAGGATAGACGATGTTAAAAAGGATGCGGAGCTGAACATTACCGATGTTCTTCTCGTGAATGATGGTTCCAGTACCGTTATCGGTACGCCTGTAGTTGCCAATGCGCTTGTCAAGGTAAAGGTATTGGGAGAGAAAAAAGGCGATAAGGTTGTTATCTTCAAACACAGGAGAAGGAAGAATTACAGGAAGAAGCAAGGGTTCCGTCAGATCCTTACAACGGTCAAGGTCGAAGACATAATATACAAAAATAATTGAGGTGTTCTCATGGCACATAAAAAAGGACAAAGCAGTTCGGTAAATGGAAGGGATAGTCAGGGGCAAAGACGCGGGGTCAAGCTCTTTGCAGGACAGACGGCAAAGGCCGGCAGCATTATCGTGCGGCAGGTCGGTGAAAAATTCAAAGCGGGAAAGAATACAGGTCTTGGCAAGGATTTTACGATATTTGCACTCAAGGAAGGTATTGTTAAATTCACGCACTCGAGCGACAAGGTAACCGTTAACGTAGTACCTGCCTGACAGAAATAGTGTTGCGGGATATTAAAATCGGTTTCTCTGCTTTTCTCAACGATAGTAAACGTTTTCGATAAGATTTCATTTTCTTAGTGATAGGGGCAAAATCTTGATTTCGTCATTCCGTGCTTGACACGGAATCCAGTCCTTACCCTATGGGCAAGCCCCTGCATTTTCAGTCTTGAGAGAACTTTTCCCGGGAATTTATTTCCTAGATTCCCGCTTTCGCGGGAATGACAGGGAAGGGGCATAGCGAAGACAGAAGAACCGGATACGTGCAAAAATAAAGAAGGCAATGTGCATGCATAGAAACTTACCAAGAACAAAAAATATTTGGTTTTTAGCGGACCAACCCCGATCAACTCGTTTGTACTTTTAATTTGTAGAATGCTTATATGAAATTCATTGATACTGCAGAGATCCAGATCAAGGCCGGTAATGGAGGAAACGGATGCGTCAGCTTCAGACGGGAAAAGTATATACCGAGGGGAGGCCCTGACGGCGGTGACGGAGGAAACGGCGGCAATATCGTCATCCGCAGTTCGACGAGGCTCTCTACCCTGATCGATTTCCGCTATGTGCGGCATTACCGTGCAGAAAACGGCGTCCACGGCAAAGGCAAGAACAAGTACGGCAGGAACGGCGAGGACCGCATCATCGAGGTACCCGTTGGAACGCAGATATACGATGCCGACACCGCGGGGCTTATAACCGATCTGTCGGAGCCCGGTCAGGAGATCATCATTGCAAAGGGCGGCAAGGGAGGGAAAGGAAACTCCCGGTTCGTCAGTTCGATCCATCAGGTGCCGCTTGAGTCGGAACCCGGTGGACCGGGGCAACAAAGGCACATCCGGCTTGAACTGAAACTGCTCGCGGATGTCGGACTCGTGGGATTTCCGAACGTGGGTAAGTCCAGTCTCATCAAAAGGGTGTCCAACGCTCAACCAAAGGTAGCCGATTATCCATTTACGACCATAGCCCCGATACTGGGTATTGTGCGTTACAAGGACGAGAAGAGTTTCGTCATTGCAGACATACCAGGACTGATAGAGGGGGCGCATAAAGGAAAAGGGCTGGGGGACCAGTTCCTGAAACACATCGAGAGGACAAAACTCATCGTCCATATACTGGATGCAACGAGAGACAGCGATCCGTATAACGACTATCTTATCATAAATAACGAATTACAGAGTTACGGCGGGTCCCTGGTTAAAAAGGATCAGCTCGTTGTGATCAATAAAATCGATATTCCTGTTGTAAGAAATCAATTGTTGGATTATAAAGAGGTATTCAAGACGCACACTATCGATCTTTACCCCGTGTCCTGTGCGAGCGGTGAAGGCATCGATAAACTGATTGATGAGATTGCGAAAAAATTGTAACACAAAGACAATGATGAAAAGACTGGTTGTTAAAATAGGAAGTTCTGTTTTAACCCTTGAGAACGGTACCCCGGATCCCGTCAGGTTCAAGTCGCTTGCCAGGGACATAGCGCAGGTGATCGAAAAGGGATACGCCGTCGTGATTGTATCCTCGGGCGCCATTGCATTCGGCAGCTCCCTTGCGGGGAAATCACTCGCGCCGGTCAGTATTCCGAATAAGCAGGTGTTGTCCAGCATAGGACAGCCCCTGCTTATCAACGCATATCTGACCAACCTCAGGCCCTACAATAAACTCGTTGCCCAGGTGCTTCTTACGCATGAGGATTTTATTGACCGGCAAAGATACCTCAATGCGCGGAGATCCATGGAACTGATGCTTGAAAAGGGTTTCATCCCCGTCGTGAACGAGAATGACGCAATAGCAGTCGAGGAGATAAAAGTGGGGGACAACGATACGCTTTCTGCGATGGTTGCCGCAATGATCAATGCGGACCGGCTTATCATCCTCAGCAATATAGATGCAATATTCGACCGAGATCCTCATACCTACAGCGATGCAAAACCTATCGATGAAATAAAACATATAGAACAGTACAGGATATTCGGGGAGGGCAAGAGCAGGTATGGTGTCGGCGGCATCAAAACCAAGATATCCGCTGCCCGTCAGCTTGCACGGATTGGGATAAGCACGACGATAGCAAACGGCAGGATAGAAAATATCGTAACAAAACTGGCAGATCAGTTTACGCGGGAAGGCGGCGAAAGGCTCGGTACGACTGTCGTTGCGAATCAGAAGAAGATAAGCGGTGCCAAGAAATGGGTCAGCCTCCTTTTGAAATCGTCAGGCTCGATTACCGTGGACGAGGGCGCCCTGTCTGCGGTGTTAAAGCAGAAGAGCCTGCTTGCCGCGGGTGTAGTGACTGTATCCGGGACGTTTAAACAGGGAGATGTCATAAGTATAGCGGATGTTCGCGGAAGGGAGATTGGCAGGGGGATAACGAATTATTCCGTCACGGAGATCGGAAAGATAAAGGGCAAAAAATCATCCCAGATAAACGGTTCACTGGGATATTCCAAAGGCGACGAGGTCATTCACCGGGATAACCTCATTTTGACAATAAACAATCAGGATGTACCTTTTAGATAGCAACAGTCCGGGTGTCATGAGGAGCGGTGCTTGTGCGCCGCGGAGGATAGTATCTTTGGATCGCTTCGTCCGGCCTGTACACGAGAGGATTAAGGATTGAAACTATGAATAAAAGCGATGTCACCGGCATAGCTCAAAAGGCGAAATACGCGGGACTGAAACTCGGTGCTGCAGGCACGGCAAAAAAAGATGCAGCGCTTGAATATATGGCTGAAGGGCTTTTGCAGAACAGCGCATTGATCCGGGAAGCGAACGATATCGATGTCGGTGCTGCAAAAAAGCAGGGATTGCAGAGCGCTTTCATCGACAGGCTTACGATTACGGAAAAGACACTCAAGTCCATGATCGACAGCATCCGCGAGGTCAAAGCGCTGAAAGACCCGGTCGGCGAGATCACGAAGGCGTGGACACGGCCGAACGGTCTGCTGGTCGGCAGGATGCGCATCCCCCTCGGCGTTATCCTGATGATATACGAAGCGAGACCGAATGTTACGGCGGATGCCTCTGCTTTGTGTATCAAATCGGGGAATGCCGTGATCCTCAAGGGCGGTTCCGAGGCAATCAATTCGAACAGGGCGATTGCCGTTGTGCTGTCCGATGCCTTGAAAAAGGCGGATCTCCCGTCCGAAGCCATTCAGTTCATCGATACGACAGATAAAGATGTGCTGTATGAATTTTTGAAGCAGGATGAACTCATCGATCTTGTCATACCGAGGGGCGGAGAGTCACTGATACGGGCGGTTGCAGAGCATTCGCGCATCCCGGTGTTGAAACACTACAAAGGTATTTGTCATGTTTTCGTCGATGCGGATGCGGATAAAGACATGGCAAAGGCAGTCTGCTTCAATGCAAAAGTCCAAAGGCCGGGTGTTTGCAATGCCATGGAGACCATGCTTGTCCACAAGGATATCGCAGGGCAGTTCCTGCCGGAGATGATAACCCTGTATAAAAAAGCTGGGGTCGAGATCCGGGGGTGTGAGAGAACGCGGGGTATTGTTCATGATATAAAGCCGGCAACAGAACAGGATTGGTTTACGGAGTATCTTGACCTTATCCTTTCGGTAAAGGTTGTGGATTCGCTGGATCAGGCTATCGGGCATATCAACCATTACGGGTCGCATCATACGGATTCTATCGTAACGAGTAATGTCGGACACTCTATGAGGTTTTTCCGGGAGGTGGATTCATCGACCGTGCTGGTCAATGCATCAACGAGGTTCAGCGACGGGTTCCAGCTCGGGCTTGGAGCCGAGATAGGCATATCGACTTCGAAGCTGCATGCATTCGGGCCCATGGGGCTTGAGGAGCTGACCGCACAGAAGTTCGTCATCATGGGCAGTGGTCAGGTAAGGGAATAGGGTATTGCATGCGGGGAAAAAGTATAAGATTATGAGCGGGCTCGGCATCCTCGGGGGCAGCTTCAACCCCATACACATAGGCCATCTGCGGGGGGCTGAAGAAATACGGCAGCGGTTCTCCCTCGATAATGTCCTGTTTATTCCGACCTTCGTGCCGCCGCACAAGACTGCGGAGTCTGTGCTGGAATACCGCCATAGAAAAGAAATGACCGCCGTGGCGATCCAAAGCAACCCCGGTTTTATACTCGAAGATATCGAAGAACGCCTTCCTGCACCGTCCTACACGTACAGGACCCTGCAGGCTCTTGTGCAGAAATACGGCAGCGATACCGGGTTGAGCTTTATCCTCGGCGAAGACGATTTTGCGCATATAAACACGTGGAATTCGCCATCGCTCATTTTTTCCCTGTGTAATATGATAGTCGTAACGAGACACATCACCTCCGCAAATCTGGAGCAGCTTGTGCCGGTTGACCTCAAGAATGAATTCTGGTATAAAGAAAAAGAAGGAATTTTGATGCATAAAAACGGAAAAAAGGTTTACCTGTCTTCTTTGCCGGTGCTTGATATTTCATCAAGCGGGATAAGGGCACTTGTCCGGCAGCACAGGTCGATCCGTTATCTTACGCCGGATCCGGTAATAGAATATATAGAAAAGGAGCGACTGTACTATTAGTATTCCCACGCAGGAACTTATAAAAAAAATCAAGACGCTGTTGTCCGACAAACTGGCGGAAGATGTCGTTGTTATAGATATGAGGAAGCATGTAAGCATCGTTGATTATTTTATAATCTGTTCCGTTAAATCCGATAGGCAATCCCGTGCCGTTGCAGGGTATGTCATGGATGAACTCGGCAAGACCGGGATCAAACCTCAGGGCGTGGAAGGAGAGAAGACCGGTGCCTGGATCGTTGTGGATTATGACGATATCGTCGTGCATATCTTTCTTGATACCATGAGATCGTATTATGACATAGACGGGTTGTGGTCGGATGCCCAGAGGGCTGTGATAGAATAATAATGTTCATCACGATAGTATCCGTCGGATTGCCGAAAGATGAACATGTGCAGAAGCTGACCGAACGCTATTTTGAAAGGATAAGAAAGTATTCAGCAATATCGTTAAAGACGATCCGGCAGGAACCGCTTACATCAAACTCAGAGATCAGTGCTTTGAGAAAGGAAGCAAAAAAACTGGTAGAACTTATGGAAGGCTGCTATAATATTGTTCTTGATAAAGGCGGCAAAACGATGAGTTCGGAGTTATTTGCAAACTTTTTAAATAAGCGTATACTAAGCGGCATAAAGATTATGAATATAATAATTGGCGGACCCGTAGGTATTGATAGTTCTGTGAAACAGGGGGCGGATACTGTGTTGTCGTTATCGCCCATGACCTTTCCCCATGAGCTGACCTTGGTCATAATCGCAGAACAGGTTTATAGGGCTTTTTCAATAATGCATGGGTTGCCGTATCATAAATAGGTGAAGAAAATGTATCAGGCAATGGTATTTTTACTGATTGTTATACTTTTTTTGTTCGGGTATCTTTCGCTGTTCAATGGAAAAGAGATAGAACTCTTTCTGTCAAGGACAACATCCATTCATACGACGGCATCTGCCGTCGTTATAGCCTCTTTCATACTCGGTATGCTTTTGATGGCGCTTGTCAGCCTTATCCGGGAGGCAAGCAGGATTTACAGGGACTGGCAGATAAAGAACCAGACGAACAAGGAGAGCCTGAGCGTATCGCTGGTGGAGAAAGGTAATTTTGAACTCATGAAAGGAGACGCAGAAAAGGCCAAATCTTATTTCATAGATGCCATTGCGAAAAATCCTTTCAACATAAAAGCGCACATCAAACTGTCGGAATCTTATCTCATGCTCAAGGATAATCCGGGCGCATTGAAAATATTGTTAAAAATTAAATATCAGGATCCCGAAAATATACCGCTCCTTCTCCTCCTGTACAGGGTATACGCTCTGACGAAAGAACTGAACAGTATGATAGATGTGGGGAAAAAACTGGTGAGCATAGAGGAAGAAAATACCTATTTCCTCTCTCTCCTGAGAGATGCCTATATAGCAGCAGAAAAAGCGGAAGAGGCTTACAGGACGCATAAGATTATCATGAAGCTTGCGAAAGGGACGCAGGATTATAAAGAGCAGCGGCTGAGGCTGGGAGAACTGAAATATCAATACGCAGTTGCAATCCTTCAGAGCGGTGACGCTGACCTTGCACTGAAAAAACTCGGTGATGTAAAGAAACTCAATCCGGAATTTGTACCCGCATACATAACAAGCGGGGAAATACTGCTGAACAACAAAGGTGAAATGGAAAAGGCCATCGAGGAATGGGAGGCAGGGTATGCAATGACGCACAATGCGGTATTCCTGATCAGGATGGAGGATATTTATCTGAAGCATGACAATCCTTTCGAGCTGATCCGGTTTTACCGGAGATTGCTGTCCGACGGCCCGGACGACCTGCTGACGAGAATTATGTTTGCGAAGCTTCTGCTCCGGCTCGAAATGGTCGATGATGCTTCCGAGCAGCTCTCCTATCTCGATAATAAATGGATACGCATACCGTCGACAGAGATACTCAATGCGGAACTATTGGCGAAAAGAGGAGATTATTCCTCGGCATATAAAAAATTGAAATCCACCCAGGCGGGCGGTATACAATTAAAGTTTCCGTACGTGTGCCCTCATTGCGGGCATGAAGCATTTGTATGGACGGCAGAATGTCAGGTGTGTACGATTGCCGGCAGCCTGACACTGAAAACAAGCAAAGAACTGGAATCTTTCAAACCTGTACCATCCAAGCTCCGCAATCTGCCCGTATAATTCGATCGGGACATAGAATGTCGGTCCTTTACTGCTCAAAGTGCGGCAGGCCTGTTCATCAAACCATCCATTTTAAAGATCATTGTATTGTCGATTACTATATCGAGGTTACCGGGGATACGGAACCGGTTACGATAGCAAGTAATGAACAGGATAAACCCGACTCGAGTTATCTGAAACTTGTCGTGCCGAAGACGATAGTCGTGTGTGCGGATTGCATGAAAAGCCCTGCAAAATAGTTTTGACAAACCATGTAAAAAAGGGATATAGATATGACAAATATCTTTAAAGGAGGAAAAATGAAAAAATTAAGCGTAAGCGTTATTGCATCATTGATGATTCTCGGTTTAACAGTTTCGGCAAAAGCGGGTTATGTAAGCAGACAAAATGATCCGGGGCAAAGGTATCAGATGAGACAGGATACCGGTATATCCAAGTGGACTCCCAGGTTTGGTGTAGGATTTAACAAGCAAATGTATGTATCACCTAATTTCCCCGGTACTTCCGAAGCTCCCTCGGATATTTCTTTTCGAGTCCTGATAGGCCCTATCGGCGGTGAGTTCGATCTTGGAGGGAATCAATATGCAGGTCCGATCGGCGGTGACACAAACGTATTTGATGTGGGTCTAAAAGCATTTTATGCCATCATATCGAAGCAGTATGTAAACTTCAATGCTGGCATGTCATTAATGTACACAGATGTAGATTCTAAAGCTAATGGGGTATTGATAGGAACAGGGGTGAATTTCTTTGCAGGACCCGAGTTCTTTATACCCCAGTTACCAGAACTCGGATTCAATATAGAATTAGGACTTGGTTATCAATCATACTCGGGTAGCGGAGATCACTTTGCAGGCGATAACCTTGGTTTCAATACCGCAGACTTCCTGCAAGCCGGTATACACTATTATTTTAATTAAAATCTAAAACCGTTCTTAAAGGCGAGGCACTGCCTCGCCTTTTTTCAATTCACCTTCAATGCTGTCTTTTTCCCGTTGAGGACAGACTGTCTCCGAAACAAAGGATTGGTCAATTTATCGCGATCTGTAAGTAATCTGTAAGTCGTCCCGTGATAGAAAATAGATTACCATGATACTTTCAGTTTCCGAAAAATTACGCTATGATTATAAGGATAGGAGAGATATGAAACAAGATGTTTTTCCTATAGATATTCTTGAGTATCTCGAACAGGGTGTTGCCCTTGTGGACAGCTCTTTTAATGTTGTTTTGGAAAACAGCAGGTTCGAACACCTTTTCCACAAATGCTTCGGAACAGATCGATCTGCAGTTTTGTCAAAATATATCCACAATATGGGTAAGAGAAAAAGAGCAGTGATGAGAATACAGTCCAACCATGATTCCCAGTTTTTTCTTATGATAAAGGTGGTAACGATCGGTAAAAACAAGTTCTATCTTATGACCCTGACTAAGAGAAGATTGAGGAAGATGGATTTATTCAAAATCCTGAAATCCGAATACAAGATTTCTTTAAATGAGTTCAAGATCATTTCGTATCTAAGCAAGGGATTCAGCAATAACGAAATAGCACGGCTCGCTAACCTTAAAACCTGTAACGTTAAATATCATCTCTCCCATCTCTACGACACATTTTATGTTTCCAACAGAACTGAGTTTCTCAATAAGGTCAAGGAGCTTGAGAACGGAGTATTCTAAACTTCTGAAAACCAGCAAAAATCATCAAATTTAAAAAGCCCTTATATTTAAATACGTTGCAAAAACAAGACTAGCCAGTTGGCTAGTGGACATTTGAAAAGGGTAGAGGGATAATGGAACAGAATAAAAATA
>JAJYUJ010000017.1 GCA_021792615.1 bacterium | reverse complement strand
GGCGCAGAATTGATTTTATGAAGTCATATTTTAAGAGGGAGGTGAATTTGAGCGATTTACCGGCAAAGGACACAGGAAATAGGACGGAAGCTACTATGACAATTTCAACTAAAAACTTGACATGCTCAATTTTAAATACTTAGGGATATTGATTATTGCTTTTTTTTGCTTGTTTCCAGTTTTACTTTTGCAGATGATTCATCATAGGAAGGTGAGGGAGAGTAGGGGGCAGCCGCGGCTTTGGACATTGGTGGGATGGATTCAGTGGTGCGAGATCGAAGGGTAAGGACTGGGGACGCGGCTACACATTGCACGATCCCGGGAGGAAAGGGGCAGTCACGGACTTTGGATAGGTTGGTTCATAACCAAACCCCCATGGCCCCCTTATCAGGGGGCGGGCTGAAACTAGACTTAAATTTTGAAGTTCTGGATTCCCGCTGGAGTTTATCCCACGAAGGGCGGTACGGGAATGACGGAGAACCGGAGGGGAAATTCTCGCGTCTACTCGCGTCCAAACACAATAATCTCGCGTCCATTCTCGCGTCTAAGTATGCGGGATATAGTGAATAAATTAAACCCTTTTGTGCGGACACGAAAGGATAGGGTCAGGGCTGCACATTGCACAATTCCAATCAGAAGAACCGAACTATGACTTACAATACTGAGATTCTGGATTCCAGTCTTTACGGGAATGACAAAAAAATCATCGATTTTATCTAAAACAAGAGAGACGCATAACTATGATAATATGTAAGGTATATTCGTTTTATAGTTGACATAAACGAACTATTGCAATAATACTGTCTGGTATAATGGAAAGTCGCAACCAAAACTCAACATCCGATTTAATCCCGCCGCACGGCGGATATCGCAAGCTGAAGAGCTTTCAAATTGCGCAGTTGGTATATGACGTCACGGTGCGTTTCTGCGAGCTTTATATCGATTGGCGGAGTCGCACACATGACCAGATGGTACAGGCAGCACGGAGCGGAGTGCAAAATATCGCCGAGGGTAGTCAAGCGAGCGGCACCTCAAAAAAGACGGAGCTGAAGCTCACGAATGTTGCGCGGGCGAGCCTTGAAGAATTACGTCTGGACTATGAAGATTTTCTGCGGCAGCGCGGGCTGCCGCTGTGGAAGCCGGATTACCCGGCGCTTGTCCGCTTCAAGGCGAGGCAGTGCTCCTCTCTTGAGGATATGCGTGATTGGATTGAAGAAGAGAAGAGAAACAAGGACAGGCACAAACTGACATGGACGAACACGGACAAAGCGTCTGTGAAAGTCAGTGAAGGTCAGTGGGTGTCTGTGGGATCTTCTGTGCTGGCGGCCAATGCTGCACTCTCTTTGTTAAACTTGTGTTGTTATTTACTGGACAGGCAGCTTGATGCTCAGGCAAAAGCTTTTGAGCAGAAAGGCGGGTTTACCGAGCGACTGTATAAGAAGCGTACACAGGCAAGAAAGCAACAATGAAGGGCAGCCCCCGGCATTGGGCAACTATGAAAAACCGGGACAGCCGTACTAATCGTTCAATCCCTTTCCCTTGAGAATTTGCTGCATACATTTTTCAACCCTCGACTCCCGGGTTTTGGATTGTTTGGGTGCAGAAAAATAAAAAATGTATGCTCTTTGACGTCCAGGCGTCAATGCCTCAAAAGCAGTTTTCAGGGCAGGGTTTTTATCTAATTTTATTTGGAATTCTTCGGGGATTTTGTATTCCGCAGTTTTTTTTAACTGAACTTTCAAACCGGCTTTTTCCACTTCAATGGCTTGTTTGATATAAGTTTTCAGAACGGATTCCATCTTAATTATTTGCCGGACATTAGTGAAACGGATCTGGCGCGCCGCCTGCACGTTCTCCGTTTGCCGGATGAGAATACCCCTGGTGTCCTGTAAAAGGGCACCTTTGAAAAACAAAAGCGCACAATATTCTTTAAATCCGTGAATCAAAACTACGTTCTTTCCCTTGAACGTGTAACAAGGTTGGCCCCACTTCAATTCTTCGGCAAGTTGACTGTCGAGGACGATCATTCTCAATTTCGTATATTCTTTTTTCCACTGCCTGGCTTTTCTTAAAAATGCGTCAACCTTAGGATTCATTCTATTCATATTCTGATACTCCTCAGCATTGTCTTAGTCTTCCTTTCATTTTCTATTGCACACAGAGGTATATAGAGGGATATGCTAAGTTGCCATAGGGACATTGTCAAGGCGGAAGCCGGGACTTAACTATTGAGATTCAAGTATAGTTTCAGACAGCGATGTTGCCTTCGCCGGTATTTAATAAATAGTATTGTTCGCTGCGGCATAAGATTAAAAATCGCTTGATTATTTTTTCGTCACTGCTATCTTATGCATGTTGGAGGGATGGCCGAGTGGTTTAAGGCGACGGTCTTGAAAACCGTTATCTGCGCAAGTGGATCGTGGGTTCGAATCCTACTCCCTCCGTATTCATCTCACAACTATACATGATCGAAAGGAGTCACAATGACAGAACAGATTGTATCGATAAATCCATCGACATTACAACCCATCGATAATGTCAATGTCACGACGAGTGAGGGGCTGCTTGAGATAGTGAAAAAGGCACGAAAGGCCCAGACAGCGTGGCAGGACATGGGGTTTGACGGCAGGAAGCCTTTTTTTAACAGGCTTTCGGCATACATGCTGGATCATTATGAAGAAATCGCCAGGTTCATCGCCCGGGAGAATGGCAAACCGTATCTCGAGGCAATACTCGCAGAAGTTTATCCTTCTATCGATGTTGTCAATTATTATTCCAAGAGGGCAGAGAAGCTGCTCTCCGACAAAAAAATCCCGATCAGGGTCTTCAAACTCATGGGTAAAAAAAGCTATATTATGTATAAACCCGCTGGTGTTATCGGTATTATCAGCCCATGGAATTATCCGTTCGCCATTCCGTTTTCAGAGATCATCATGGCGCTTGTCGCGGGTAACACCGTCATCCTGAAGCCGTCGGAACTCACCCCGTTGATCGGCAAAAAGATACAAGAGCTCCTCGATACGGCAGGATTCCCGGAAGGCGTATTCTCTGTCGTTTTCGGGGACGGCAGGATCGGAGCAGAACTGGTGAAGGCCCGGTTATCAAAGGTCATATTCACCGGCAGTGTGGCGACGGGAAGGAAAATCATGGCAACCGCTGCGGAAAATCTTACCCCTGTCGTTCTTGAGCTCGGCGGTAAGGACCCGATGATTGTCTTGAAAGATGCAGACCTCGATATGTCGGCACGCGGGGCAGTATGGGCCGGGTTTATGAATTCCGGTCAGACGTGTGCCTCGGTTGAACGGTTGTATGTCGATGAGAGCATCAAAGACAGATTTATCGAACTTGTCATGCAGTATACAAACAAAATTCGGCAGGGAGATACACTGGAAAACGAAAGCACGGACATGGGCTCGATGATAGACCAGCGGCAGTTGTCCATTGTAGAAAACCATGTGAAAGATGCAGCAGCGAGAGGGGCAAGGGTCTTGTCGGGGGGCCGGCGACCCGATAATCTGAAGGGATATTTTTATAAGCCCACGGTGCTGGTTGATGTCGATCATTCCATGCAGGTTATGACGGATGAGACATTCGGCCCCGTGTTGCCGATCATGACGTTTAAAACCGAAGAACAGGCGATTCAGCTTGCGAACGATTCGAGATACGCACTGACCGCGAGCGTCTGGTCAAAGGACATTAAAAGGGCAGAGGCGATAGCACGGCAACTGGTTGCCGGGACAGTGACCGTTAACGACCATATCATGACCTACGGCATACCCGAGACGCCCTGGGGAGGTTCAAAGGAATCAGGTTTCGGCAGGACGCATGCGGACATAGGGCTTATGGAGTTCGTAGAACCCGTCCATATTCACGTCGATAAAGCATGGCTGAAGAAAAAGCCATGGTGGTATCCCTATAACAAAAAAACACTGCAGTTCCTGAAAATCATGCTTTGGATGACCAAAAAAATGAAATTTTTGATGAGTTGACCCGGGTTTATCGGTCAACGATTCTTGGAAAGAGGTTCTATGAACGGCGGTTCTATAGTTGCAAAAATACTCAGCGAGCACAAGGTAAGATATATTTTTACGGTATGCGGGGGACACATATCCCCGATCCTGTCTGAGAGCAAAAAGAACGGCATCAGGATCATCGATGTTCGTCATGAGGTAAACGCGGTGTTTGCCGCAGATGCGGTCAGCAGGCTGACCGGCGTTCCGGGCGTTGCAGTCGTAACCGCCGGACCCGGCGTGACGAACAGTGTAACCGCGCTGATCAACGCTAAAATGGCGCAATCGCCGCTCATGCTTATCGGCGGGGCCTCGGCAACCGTACTCAGGGGCAGGGGGGCATTGCAGGACATCGATCAGGTTTCCCTCATCCGTTCCGCAGTAAAAGACGTGTTTACCGTGAAGAAAAACTGCGATTTTATTCCCGCCCTTGAATCCGCATTTGCATCCGCGGTCTCGGGTGTTCCGGGACCGGTTTTTATAGAATGTCCCATAGACCTCCTGTACGACGAAAAGCTGGTACGGCAGTGGTACGGAGTGAAAAGCGCAGGCGGGGACGAACATACGTTGAGAGACAGAATAACCAACTGGTATCTGAACCGCCATCTGGACAAGATATATGCATGTGATCTCGATACCATGACCCACAGCCCCCTCCCGCTTACAAAACCGCTTTTCCAGAGTACCGCGCCTGAACAGGCGGCACGGATGATCGATAAATCCAAACAAGCGCTGCTTATCGTAGGAAGCCAGGCTTTATCGAGTCCTGAATTTGCACCCGGACTTGTAGAGGCAATAAGCACGATGGACATACCCGTATACCTGACCGGTATGGCGCGCGGATTGATGGGGAACAACCATGGTTTACAGTTCCATCATAAACGGTCGAATGCACTTGCAGAGGCAGACCTCGTCATACTGGCGGGTGAGCCATGCGATTTCCGCCTTAATTACGGAAGATCCATAAATCCGCGGGCAAAGACCATAGCAATAAACCGCAGCAAACATGAGCTGACCCTGAACCGCAGGCCAAGCCTTGCTGTCCACGGTGATCCCGCGGAATTTTTGATAGCCTGTGCCCGGCTTATAAAGACCGGTTATAACCGCGATGCATGGAAGCGGGTGTTGGCAGGGCGTGAAAAAGAGCGCGACAAGGAGATCAAACAGCTCGCCGATAAGAAGACGGAGTACATCAATCCGCTTTTGTTACTCGAAAAAATGAACAGCGTGATAGACGAAACGGCCTTTATGGTTGCAGACGGCGGTGATTTCGTTGCAACAGCCTCATATATCCTTCGTCCCGGCAGGCCCCTGACATGGCTTGATCCCGGCGTGTTCGGTACCCTGGGTGTTGGTGCAGGATTTGCCATGGGCGCAAAGGTAGTACGCCCGGATGCCGATGTTTGGCTGATATGGGGTGATGGTGCGGCAGGGTACGGCCTCATGGAATTCGATACTCTGGTGAGGCACGGGATACCTGTCATCGCTGTCATCGGAAACGATGCAGGCTGGACCCAGATTGCCCGGGATCAGGTCGAATATCTCAAGGATGACGTTGCCACGAACTTACGCTATGCGGATTATCACGGTGTTGCCGAAAGTTTCGGTGCGAAGGGGTTTGTGATCGACAGCGACGATAAGATCGATCCGGTACTGAAACAGGCCGTAGAGATTTCACGGAACGGAACGCCGGTACTCATCAATGCATTCATTGGAAAAACGGCTTTCCGGAAAGGGTCGATTTCCGTTTAACCCGGAAAGTGCGTTTGAAAAATAAGGAAGTTTATGCAATGAGCGATAAGCCCGCGTCAGACAAAGGTATGCTTCGAAAATCCGATGAGGAAACCATACCGGGTAATAGCATATAAACATACAGAGGACTTAAATCTCGTTCCTATAAGGAAACTTATAGATATCAGGTGGATCGCGGGATTGAGCGAATAAGTAAATTTCCTTATTGCATTTTTCCGTTTAACCCCAAATCTACATGTGCAAAACAACAATCATTGTGGAAGGTGTCTCTATTTCAGTTCCTGGATAACGCTGCCGAGGATCTTATCCGTTACCACGATATTGTGCAGGCCGTTGGCCTTTTCCAAAAATGACAATTTTGCGTTTGCATTATCGTACCGTGCCTTCTTTTCCTTATATTGGGCCGTGTTTTGATCCATTCCTTCGAGCTGAATAGCGGTGTTCTTCAGCAGAAGTTCCGCCTGCTCATACTTGCTTACATAAAGGCTGTTCCATTTATCCAGAAGATTCCCGTATGCAGGGACATGGCAGTCTATACACTGTTTCTTTATGTCCGCATATATCTTTCCATGCTCCATATGTGCATGGCAGTCCGAACACCCGACGCTCCCGGACATCGCATTCGGTGTGTGGGGAATGTCGGAGAAGGGAACGGTTCCGTTATACAGTGATGCCGTGGTGCTATGGCACCGGATACAGTTCGACGTGGATTTGTCCTGATGGTGGCAGTTGGCGCATGTATCAACCTTGATATTCATTGCCATGGAATGATCTGTGGGATGACATGCCGAGCAATCAAGCCCCAGACTCATATGGAAATCGTGTGGGAAATTTACCCCGAGTGTTTCAAATTTAATGGTTTTCGGCATACCGAGCGTGTTGTGGCAAAGCACCGCACAGGAAGCACCGGCGCTTTGCAGGGACACCGGTTTATTTTGCGTCATACTGCCGATACCGGTAACCGCTGCCGCCTTATCGACAAAGCCGAGGGAATTCATGAGGATCTGCTGGGTATACCGTATGTTGTGTGAAGGTCTGGAGAAGGATACAAACCTTTCGTTGAACCGCGCATGCTGCATCAGCATCCGTGCTTCATGTTTTTTGCTGCCGGTGACAGCGGCTTTACTGATTGCAGTGTCTGTCTTGTTGATAACGGAGCTGACATAATTGAGCATGTTGTTGCCCGTCGCTATCCAGTGGTACATCAGCTTGTCGTACGGCCTGCCGTGGCATTCCACGCAAGCGTGTGCCGTCTCGCGGAGGTTTTTGGCTTTCGAGACGTTCTGGTTTACGGAGTTTGCGCGGAGTTTGTTTGGATGGCATCCCTCGCAGCTCACCTGGCTTAAAAACATGGAATCCGGCATATTCGTAGTATCTGTGGCCCCCATGCCCATATACATTTCTCTTTGATAATTGTGCCTGTCCTGGTGACAGTCCGTACAGTTGCTTTCCAATGCCTGGATCATGTGGATCTCGCCGTGATACATGGGTCTGTGGCACTTACCGCATGTGAGGTGTTCTTTGGTGACATGGGTATTGTGGACGAACACCGGATTGTTGTATTTATAAGATCTGTCTTCATGGCATTTGTGGCACCGGTCGCGCGGGACACTACCTTTACCCTTGATAACATCGAGATGGCACTGGTTGCACTGCATGCCTTTGGTCAAATACGATTTATGGTTAAAGGTCATGCCGTGAAGATCTACCGTTTTTGTCGGGCTCCCGTGGCACGAAGGACATCCGGTTATTGCTTCGCCCCGCGGGGCACCGATAAAATGACAGGATATACAGGCGTCTTCATCCACGACCTTCATGTGGGATCCGTGCGTAACCGAGGGATGGCATGTTTCACAGGTCAAAAGCATCTCACGGACGCTCTTCCCGACATGCTTTGCATGATCGAAGTATACCATGTTTTTGTAAAAGACCGGCTTGCTGATGTCCTTGAGCGGATGACATTTCAGACACGCGCTGTCACTGACTACTGCTACGGGGTGCGGATTATACATGCCCGTGAGGGTCTGGAATTCAAGTCTGGTAAAATAATTGAACCCGAGGTCGTGGCAGGTCGTACACTTTACCCCGCTGTGTACCGAGGTTTTCCACTCATTGATGTACGGCTGCATGATATGACAGGAAGCGCAGGTATTTGCATTGCCAGAAAGCGCTAAAAATATGGTGTTGGACAGCAGCCATACGACGATGATAATGCCCGATACCGCACTAACGATTTTGTGCCTTTTGAAAAAGGATGAGACGCGGTTAGTCATTTTTCCCCTCTTTTCCTTTTACGATTCTCTCATATTCAAGGGGGTGCTCGTCGATCATCTGTTCTTTTGTCAATTTTCCATGCCACCATACGAGCGATCCCGGGAACCTGCTCGGATTAAAGTGGACATTATAAAAATGCCATATGACGATGGTCAGGGTGGCAAGCAAAGCCTCATCACTGTGGGCCTCACGTGCGATATCGTAGACGTATTTTGGAAAATAACTCAAAGCGATATTATGGAACCACATGATAAGGCCTGATCCGACCATCACGATGCCGCCCCAGTAAACAGCCCAGTAATCGAATTTCTCTATGTAGCTGAACCTGTCGAACTTTGGCTTGTCCTTGGCAAAACCGAAGAAGTATTTGATCATCTGAAAAATATCCTTGACGTCCTTGGATTTTGGCAGGAGCTGGACAAAATCCCTTCTTCCGTCTTTGTTGAAGATGGTGTAGAGGGTATGGAACACATAAAAACCTATGAGTAACACAGCACCTATTCTGTGAAGTATACCCTGTGTGGATATGCCGCCCATGATGGACATCATGAATTTCGAGATCGAGGAGTTGGGAAATTTTATCGGGAGTCCGGTAATGATCAGGATGATAACGCTCATAAAAAGCATCATGTGCTGTATTCTGAAATAGATATTGAACCTCTGGAACGTATCCTTTTGCCATTCTTGTTTTTTGTCCAGTTTTATTTTTAACGCATGCTGTTTCTTTATGATTTTATGAATGTTCTTTGTTTTGATGTTTAAAAAGGCATCGAGGCCTTCGGTTGTCTCGTCCCTGACGAGCCGTTGTGTTTCTTCATCCAGTCCTTTATCTTCACGATCCGGAAGGATATCGAGTGCATATTTTTGAAGTTCCTCTGCGATCTTTTCTTTTACTGTTTTGAACTTATCTTCCATTGCTATTCTCCACGTTTATTCTTCCCCCGGATTTCCCCTGATTTGTATCTGCGAAACAGATCGAGCAAAATATGAATAAATAAAAGAGTCAAAGTGGACAAGGTGAGTATCTCAAAAAACATACCTATATAATACAGGATGCCGTTCGATTTGCTCTTATAATTTATGTGTATCTTGCCCTTGGTAAAGTTGACATTTGCATTTTGATGGCATTTGCCGCATGTTTTCGCAAGGTTTGCCTTGTTGATGGAAGAGCGCGGATCGCTCTCCGGCAGTATCAGATGAGCCCTGTGGCAGCTCGAACAGTTGGCAACCCTCACTGACCCGAATTCGTCGGCAATACCATGATAACTTTCTTTGTACGTGCTGATCCTCCCGCCAGGGATGTTGTATTTTCTGATCAGTTCTTTATTTTCATGACATTTCGAGCATACGTTGATGACATTGAGCGGGTAGATGCTCGATGCGGGATTGTCAGGCTTAAGAATAAGGTGTTTTCCGTGACATGTCGTGCAGGTAGGTGCTGATTTTATGTGCCGGTCGAGCAATGCGGTTCCGTGGATACTCTGGATATAATTATCATACTGCGGTTTATGGCATTTGCCGCAGGTATACGCGACGTTCTGATGATTGACCGTCGATAACGGAGAGTCGACCTTTTGTACATTATGCCCGCCATGGCAATCCTGGCAGTGCGGAGCCTTCGGATCGTTTTCCGTTACCAGCTTGCCGTGAACCGACTGGAAGAACTCGTTTGCTGGCTTTGCCCCGTTTGGATTGTCTTTATAATGACACCGGTAACAATTGACCTTGCCCGGTACTTTCAAATGAGGGATTTCCATAACGTCCGCATGACAATCCGTACAGTGCAGTTTTGCGTGGATAGAATGTTCGAGCTCTGATTTGTTAACGAACAATTCGAGTACCTTGCCATCGGGCATCAACTTTTTAAAACCGGGCCTGCCGTGACACAATAGACACTTTTGATAGAGGGGAGAAGCCTGGCTCCATGCCTTTACAGGAAGGGCAACTATGACAGCACTCAATAAAATCCACCCAAAATATTTAAGGGTGGTTTTGGCCTTTTTGCCGGAGCATGAATGAGCGGCAATAGAATTATTTGTTTTCATCTTCCTTATCCGATAACAGTTTGTCATATTCGAGTCTGTGTTCAAGTTTTAATCTGTCGGTTGAAATTTTACCGTCTATCCATGTTTTACTCATGGGAAACACCTCGGGATTAAGGTGTACATTGTAAAGGTGGAACAGGAACAAAACAATAAATATCATTACACCGTCCCATCCGTGGATGAGCATGGTTACATCTATTATCCATTTCGGCAGGATGGCCATCGATTGATTGACAAACCACAATATGAGGCCCGTAATAACCATAATAATGGTACCGATCACAACACCCCAATATTGCAATTTCTGAAGGTAGTCGTACTTTGCGAACTGGGGCTGCCGGTTCGATAACCCGAGGTTGTAAAGAAGTTTTTTGAAAAAATCCGAGATATCTTTCAACCGGGGAGTGATTGCCATGAGCTCCTTGTGACCCTCATCGGTAAAAGTGACCCACAGAAGATGGTAGAGTGAGAGCAGTATGAGCACAATCGCAAATATTCTGTGTATCAATCCTCTGACCCATATGCCGCCTTCGAGCTTGATAAGCCAAACGGAAAACGAATTGTTGTGGAATTTCAGGGCAAGCCCCGTTATGGAGAGCATAATCATGGAAACCAGGAGGATGATGTGTTGTATTCTCTGATTTTTGGAGAGCCTTTCTACGGAATGGTTCATGACGGTTTACTCCTGTTTTTTTTCTTTCTTCCCGTGTTGATGAGATCAAAAGACACATAGACGATGAAGAGTGTGATCAGTATGCCGATAAACCAGGTGTAAAAAACCCTTACTACATAGGGTCCTTTTTCCCCGTGTTTACTGACGACAACGTGTACCCGGCTCTTCACAAAATTCGCAGTCGCGTTGGGATGGCATTTGCCGCACGTCTTTGCAAGATTTGCCTTATTGATCGAAGAGCGGGGATCGCTCGAAGGAAGTATTTCATGGATACCGTGACAGCTCGCGCAGTTCGCTGCGCGTAAGTCGCCGAATTTAAGGGCTATGCCGTGAAAGCTGTTTTCGTACGTTGTTAATCTGTTGAGAGGCAGGTTGTACTGCTGGGCAAGCTTTACGGAATCGTGACAGCTCGAACACGTTTTGGGAATATTTTCCGGATATACTTTTGCACCGGGATTTGTTATTTTTAATATGCCGTGCGTACCGTGACAGTCCGTACATACGGGTGCCGCCATAATGCCCTTTTTGATGGCGCTCCAGTGAATACTCTGCGTGTATTTTTCATACACATCCCGGTGACAGGAGGAACACATAACAGGGATATCCTTTTTTTCGATGACAGCCGTGGCAGGGTGGGGGTATCCATGAATATTTGTATGGCATTGTGTGCAGGATATACCCTTATGGACCGATATGCTCAAAATCCCAGGGCTGATAAACATCCCTTCCTGTTTGATACCGGGGAACCTGAGATAGAAATTCTTGTCGCCGTGACACTGCATGCAGCCGGGATTATCCATACTGTATGCAGTTTTTTGAAAACATAAAACCAACACGCCAAGAATCAGTATAATTTTTTTCATATCTATTTTCCCTTTATCCCTGCACTATACTTTGTTTTAACTATAATCAATAAAATATATAGTCAACAAATTTCTCTTTTATCAGTGTTTAAGTCTATATTTAATTATATAGCTACATGGGTATCCACTTGTATTATAATGACAAATATGATGATGATAACTATTGACAGCACCATACCTGAAAGTATATTGTATGCAATTGTATTTGAAAATAAAGATAAGGAGAAAAGAAAATATAATGTTCAAAGGTAACAAAACGATACTTATACTGGTATTTGCCGCAGTGCTTCTCCAGGGTTCGCCCGATAAAATCTACGCAGGCAATAGAAAGACAAACGACGGAAGAGAAAAAACCCATACAGAGGTATCACTCTTGACCGGTAAGAAACCGCAATTCTCGAGCAGTGACTGTCTTACCTGCCATGGCGTCAAGACCGAGGGTATTCCCTATGTGGATGCGAACCACTGGAAGGCGTCGGTACACGCGGAGCTGACCTGCACGGATTGCCATGCAAGTATAAAATCTCTTCCACACGCCGGGAAGCTGGCACCGCCGGCCTGCGGCACATGTCATAGCGATGTGGAGAGTAAATACAAGAACAGCATTCATGGCAAAGCAGTGGCAATGGGTATAACGGGGGCTGCATATTGCTGGAGCTGTCACGGCAAACATGACATACTTGCTGCTACAAATCCATCTTCCACGGTTTATCCGCAGAACCTTCCTGCAACGTGCGGTAAATGCCACAATAGCGCTGAGATGGCGAAACAATTTAACATACCCGTTTCAAATCCGTATCAGCTCTATGAAAAAAGCGTACACGCCGAGGCCTTAAAGGATGGTTTGCCTGCGGCTACCTGTTCAAGCTGCCACGGGGTGCATGATATCCTTCCGCCGAATATAACCACATCGACGATTGCAAAGGGAAATATACCGAAAACCTGCGGGCAGTGTCATGAAGATCAATACAAAAATTACCTTCAGTCATCTCACTGGAAGGCCTTTGAGAGCGGTGTATCCAATGCGCCCGTATGTACGGACTGCCATGCAGAGCATTCGATACTTGCACAAAATAATCCCAGCTCGCCGATATATCCGCTTAACATACCGAAGACATGCACGGATTGTCATGGAAACGTTACGCTGTCCGAAAACCTCGGATTACCCGCTGTTTCCTTATCGTCCTATTTGAGCAGTTTCCATGGTATTATGATAAAGGGCGGCAGTGTCATAGCAGCCAATTGTGCTTCGTGTCACCGGGCGCATAAGGTTTTAGGTCCGTCGAATCCCGCTTCATCGGTATATCCTGCCAATCTGTCCCATACATGCGGCAAATGCCACCCGGGCATCACCAGGGCGGACATTCGGCATCTCAAGGAAATCCATGGACCGACCGGTACCGGAAGCAAGGTGATTAAGATCGTCCGGACAGCATATATATGGCTTATCACGGTCACCGTACTCGGCATGATCTTTTTTGCGTTTGCTGATTTTGTCCGAAAGATCAAAGACAGGGACAAAAAGGGCATAACAAAACTTCCGGATGAGGGCGAATATTTACGCTTTAACAAGACGGAAATTGTACTGCATACCGTGAATTTCATCAGTTTTATTCTTCTTGCGTATACCGGTTTTGCGTACCATTGGCCAAATGAATGGTGGAGCTCGTGGATTACGCATATCGATAATGGCCTGATTCGGGCATGGATCCACAGGGTATCAGGGGTAGTGCTGCTTGTTGTGTTCATGGTTCAGATCGTCCTGATGGCTGTGACCAAGAGGGGCAGGGAGCAGTTTAAGGAGCTGCTGCCTATCATAGACGATATAAAAGGTACACTCCAATTATTTTTCTACAACATAGGCATGAGTGATAAAAAACCTGCATTCGGGAGATTTACCCCGTTTGAGAAGTTCGAATACTGGGCACTTGCTTGGGGCAACACGGTCATGGGGATTACGGGACTCAGCCTGTGGTTCAAAACTGACATACTCAGATATATACCGCTCTGGTGGCTGAACCTGTTCCTCATGATTCACTTCTATGAAGCGCTCCTCGCGACACTTGCGATCATATTCTGGCACTTCTACTGGGTTATATTCAACCCGGTGCTGTATCCGTTGAATACATCGATGTTTACCGGCAAACTTTCCATAGCGCTGATGGAAGAAGAGCATCCTCTTGAACTTGCAAAGCACGAATCTAAGAAACAGACCGGGTCGAGCGGCCCGGAGGAGGACCAGTATAAATAGCGTCATAACGGGGACAGGGCACCGCGCTGTCCCCGTTTTACCCCGATACACCTGACAAGGTAAATACCGCAGGGAATTACGCCTGCTGAGGAGACCCGGCACAGCACGAAAATGTGTTGTGCTTTTTTATTATTCTTTTTATACTCACCTCATATTAAAATATCGGAGGAATGGTATGGGACTTTTGGTTGTTGGTTCAGTTGCTTTTGATTCTGTAGAGACCCCGTTCGGAAAAGTGAAGGACGTATTGGGCGGATCTGCCACGTATTTTTCAACCGCTGCGAGCTATTTTACGGATGTGCAGCTTGTAGCCGTTGTGGGCAGGGACTTCCCGGACAAGCACATCCAATTTCTGAAAAAGAGAAAAATAGATATCAGCGGACTTCAGAAGGCAAGCGGGAAAACCTTCAGGTGGAAGGGAAAATACGATTTTGATCTCAATCAGGCACACACCCTGGATACCCAGCTCAATGTCTTCGCATCGTTTAATCCAAAACTGCCGGAAACCTACAGGAATACCGAATATGTATTTCTTGCCAATATAGATCCGGTACTTCAACTCCAAGTCCTGCGCCAGGTTATAAAACCGAAACTCGTCGCATGCGACACCATGAATTTCTGGATAGAAAAAAAACCAAAGGAACTGAAAGAAACCCTCAAGTACGTCGATATACTCACCATTAATGAGGCAGAGGCACGGGAGCTGTCAAAAGAATCGAACCTTGTCAAGGCTGCACGACAAATCATGACATTCGGACCGGAGGTGATCATCGTAAAAAGGGGAGAATACGGTGCGTTGATGTTTTCGGACTCCGGTATTTTCTCTGCGCCGGCGTATCCCATCGAATCGGTGTTCGATCCCACCGGTGCCGGGGACAGCTTTGCGGGCGGGTTCATGGGTTATCTTTCAAGCGTAGACAATATCGATGACGCCAACATACGGCAGGCAATTATCGTCGGGAGCGTCATGGCATCATTCGACGTCGAAGACTTCAGCCTGAACAGATTAAAAAAACTTACAAACTTAGAAATAGAAAACAGGTATAATGAGTTCAAGCAGTTGACCTTTTTTGAGGACCTGTAGAAACCTGACGGTTGCAGAAGAGGACAAATGAAGGAGAATGCGATGGCATTTATAGTTCCATTTTTATTCGGTGTCGTTACCGGTTCTCTTATTGTTATCATCCTGAGCTGGTTGAGAAGGAAAGAAACGAAGGAACTAGCAAAAGCACTTGTCGACCAGTCCCAGGCAGAGAAGATCCAGGACCTGGAGGCAGTTATCCAGCGGTTGAAGGAATCTTTCGAATCGCTCGCCTCGAACGCATTATCGAACAGCACGACCGAACTCCTGAAGCTTGCCAATCAGACCCTGAAAGGGAATCTGCAGTCCGGTGAAAAAGAACTCGAGGGCAAGAAAAAACTTATCGATCAGAACCTTGAGTCAATCAATAAGGAAATGCAGAAGGTCCAGGAAACGATTGTCAGCCTGGAAAAGAATACGGGACAGAAGTTCGGAGAGCTCACCTCACAGTTGAGGAATGCCGCGGACAACACCAAGAGCCTGCATGAAACTACGAGTCAGCTTAAAGCGGCACTGGCAAATACAAAGGTGCGGGGACAGTGGGGGGAAAGAATGGCTGAGGATGTGCTGCGTCTTGCAGGTTTTATCGAAGGCGTGAACTACCAAAAGCAAAAGGCAATCGAGTCATCCGTGCGCAGGCCGGATTATACGTTCTTCCTGCCGCAGGGACTCAGGATCAATATGGACGTTAAATTTCCTCTCAACAATTACCTCACCTCTCTGGAGGCACAGAACGATTTGGAAAAGGAGAAGTACAGGGCGCAGTTTCTCAGGGATGTGAGATCGAGGATAAAGGAGGTAACAACGCGGGATTATATCGACCCGGCGTCTCACACCGTAGACTATGTCCTGGTGTTTATACCGAACGAGCAGGTATACGGTTTCATCAACGAGTATGACAGGACCATACTCGATGAAGCTCTGAAAAACAGGGTCGTGCTGTGCTCGCCCCTTACGCTGTATGCAATCCTTGCCGTTATAAGGCAGGCCATCGATAACTTCAGCCTCGAGCAGAGCGCAACGAAAATTCTTGCCGTGATGGGCACCTTCAAAGAACAGTGGATCAAGTTCGTCGAGTCCATGGAAAAGGTAGGCAAGAAGATAGACGATGCGAAGACCGAATTTAACATCATGACCACCACGCGGCGCAACCAGCTCGAACGTCCGCTCAAACAGATCGAGGACCTGAGGTCTGCAAAAGGCGTTACCATGGATTTACTGCCACCGGCAAACCATAGTGCCGGTAACGGCAGTGAAAACAACCCTTAAGGATGTCGCAGGGAGGGATAAAAATGCGTGTGCTTGTTGAAAAAAGTGGAAGCGTCACGACCGTTATTATCAACCGGCCTGAAGTGCGAAACGCCATTGACTATCCTACTGCGCAGGCACTTGCCGACGCATTCCGTGAGTTTGACCGCGATGAGCACGCGCGTGTTGCCGTGTTATGGGGTACAGGGGGACACTTCTGTGCCGGGGCAGACCTGAAAGCCATTGCAAGCGGCGGCGAAAACATGAACAAGGTTACCGAAGTCGGTGACGGACCGCTGGGTCCCACACGGATGAAGCTGTCCAAACCGGTGATTTCCGCTGTCAGCGGATACGCAGTTGCCGGCGGGCTTGAGCTAGCGCTCTGGTGCGACCTGCGTGTATGTGAGGAAAGCTCGGTTTTTGGTTTCTTTGACCGGAGGTGGGGCGTACCCCTCATTGACGGCGGGACTATCCGATTGCCGCGGCTCATAGGCTTGAGCAGGGCACTCGACATGATCCTGACAGGCAGGCCCGTAAAAGCGGACGAGGCATATGCCATGGGACTTGCAAACCGCGTTGTCAAAAACGGTACGGCAAGGCAGGAGGCTGAAAGGATTGCAGCACAGATCGCAGAGTTTCCCCAGTTATGCATGCGAAACGACAGACTGAGTGCAATAGAACAGTTCGATTACGACTTTGACGAGGCTATGAAAAACGAATTGCGGCACGGGATGAATGCATTGAATAGCCCTGAGATTACCGCAGGAGTAAATAAATTCAAAAAAGGGAGCGGCAGGCACGGGGTATTTTGAAAGTCCTGTTCATTCCTCCGGCTCGAACTCGTCCTTCATTGCACCGCACAACGGGCATACCCATGTGTCCGGCAGGGCGTCGAACTGTGTTCCCGGGGGGATGTTGCCTTCAGGGTCACCCTTTGCAGGGTCGTATATATATCCGCAGACCATACATCTGTATCTTTTCATAGGGTTACCGTATACCGAGTTCTTGATGTTTTGCAGCTATCTCACTTGCGAGCCTTTCAATGGCACTGAATGCCTGGGAATCCGGCTTTCCTTTTATCAGCACGGGATCGAACATTTGAACCTTGAGGTTCGGTATTGTTTTCTGAATGTCTTCAATCATCCTGCCGCCCCATCCGTAAGAACCGATGATGGAAGCGAATTTTAATTTCGGTCTCAGCGCATTTGCGAGGAAAGCAGCGGATATAACTATCGGGTGCGCCCCGGTAAGTACGGTCGGTGATCCTATGACCATAGTTGCCGCGTCCACGAGTGATATGGCAAGCTTCCCGAGGTCCGTTACCGTCAAATCGAACCTTTCTACTTTAATGCCCTGAGCAATCAGCGCATCCGTTAAGTAATCTACCAGCAACTGGGTGCTTCCGTGCATGGATATATAGGGTATGATCACCTCGTTGCTGACAGTATCGGAGACCCACTGCGTGTGTGATTTTACGATACAGTCCGTATGATTATAGAGAGGGCCGTGGCTTGGCGCGATGATATCTGCCGGAAATTTCCCAAGCCGCTCAAGATGCTTTTTAATGTTTGCCCTGAACGGCATCATCACCTCTGCGTAATACCTCTTTGCAGCCTCGCACACCTTCCATTCTTCCTGACAATAAAGACCGGATACCGAAAGGTGAGAGCCGAAGAGGTCGCACGTGAACAGAATTTTATCTTCATGGAGGTAGCTGACCATTGTCTCGGGCCAGTGTACCCACGGCGTGTAGACGAATTCCAGAGTTTTGCCTCCCAGATCAAGTTTGCTCCCGTCTTCCACAATATCGATACGGTCGGCAGGGATATGCAGATGCTCTACCAGCATGTTTTTGCCCTTTGATGATGCGATAACCTTTGCATGGGTATATTTTTCCAGAACAGCTGGCAGGGAGCCGGAATGATCCTGCTCGGCATGGTGGGAGACGATGAAGTCTATATCCTTCACATCCTTGAGATTGTCCATCAGCACGTGTGTCATCGACGGATCCACCGTATCCAGAAGGATTGTCTTGTCTTTGCCGTAAACCAGATATGCATTATAGCTTGTACCATCCGGTATCGGGATGAGAGAGTCAAACAGCCTTCTGTCCCAGTCAACCGCTCCGGCCCAAAATACATTGTCTTTTATCTTTTTTAATCCCATACAGATCTCCTTCCTCTCCTTTAGCAAAGATAAAGCATTGTCCACAAATTTATCCACTGCATTTGTTTCTTTTGCATATTTTCTTATGTTATGTTATACTACAAAAACTTAGATATAAAGTATATAATAATTATAATACATTGAACTACAGTACGCTTTATGCTATAAAGAAAAAAAATGAGGAGGCACTGATGAATAAAAACAATTTTAGAAGAGTCGGATTATTACTGGTAGTACTTATGTTCGGTTCATGCGCCAGGGGTATAGTTGCACCTCCGGGGCTCAATTCAAAGCTCCTGGATATCAAGGTGAATGATACCGGCACCGCTACTATTATAACGGTAAAAACCAATAATCTGCCGCAGTATGCAGCTTTTAAAACAAAATCACCTCCGTCTATTAGTGTTGACCTTGCATCTACGGATGCTGCAAACGTTTCAGGCAGTATGAGTGTGGAGAATGGATTTGTAAAAAAAATAGCGGTTACACAGCTCGGGGAGAGCACAGGATATTCATCGAGAATAACGATAACACTGGAAAAGCCGCTTTCTTACACTACCTCTGCTGACGGAAATGATATCGTAATAACTGTATCCAAGACCGAAGAACAGCCTGCCGCTGAATCGTCTTTACAGGGCATGCAAATAACTTCGACAACACCTTTACAGGGAGGTTTGGAGTTAACCCCCTCTGCGGCACCAGAGGCATTGGCACCGCTGGGTATGGAGGAAAGTCCGACGACTTCGTTAGAGGCGGTACCACCCCTTGCAGGCATCGGAACAAGCCCTTCTGCGGCACCAGAGGCATTGGCACCGCTGGGTATGGAGGAAAGTCCGACGACTTCGTTAGAGGCGGTACCACCCCTTGCAGGCATCGGAACAAGTCCTTCTGCGGCACCAGAGGCATTGGCACCGCTGGGTATGGAGGAAAGTCCGACGACTTCGTTAGAGGCGGTACCACCCCTCGCAGGCATCGGAACAAGCCCTTCTGCGGCACCAGAGGCATTGGCACCGCTGGGTATGGAGGAAAGTCCGACGACAGCACCGGAACAACCAATGGTGTCTGCCGCACCGGAGATATCTCCTACCTCCCCAACAACTACCGAACAGGCAACTTCAGAGGAAAACATGCAAACCAATGTTATAAATGTTACGCCTCCGGCTCCTTCACCAGAGGCTCCTTCTGAATCAAATGTACCTCCTCCGACAGTATCGGCCCCACCGGCTGTTTCTGCACCTGCTGAAAAAAAGCATAAGGCAGAAAAACAAATTGCCATGGTAGTCCCTGCTGCACCGGTTACCCCTGCACTCCGGAAGATTAAAATTATACACGGTATTATCGTTACTCCGGTACCTCTCATTTTTAAGAGCAACGAAGCAGTGTTGTCGAAGGATGCTGAGGAAGGCTTAAAACGCGTTGCCGATTATATGAATGAGCATGAACATCTGAAACTGATCATACAGGGTTATAGCGATGCATACGGTCCTGAGGCATATAACAAGGAATTGTCCTATTACAGAACTCTCTGGGTTAAGATGGCGCTTGAACGGTATGGCGTATCTTCGGGACGTCTTGTGATAAAGCCTATGGGAACAACAAAAAAGTTCGGGCAGACAAAAACAACGGAAGCAAGAAACAGAAGGGTAGTGCTCAGCATAGCAAAATAAACGATCTCTTTATCTGAAGAAGATAATCAAAAGAGCAGCGTAGTAACTATACTGCTCTTTTTTATTGAGATCCATCAATAAGCTCGAGGCCAAGTTGACTTCAGACTTATAATACATATTTTTCATAATCACGGAACAAAAGTATATTTGCATCGTTTATAATAGGTTAAGGAGATATAATTTTATAATGCATAGAAGCCAGTTGAAGCAAATAAATTCCTTTCAAAAGATCAGGACTTATCTCACCATAATGTCCATCTTATCAATGTTTTTATTCTCTTTTGTAGGATGTGCTTCTATGCCGGGCATACGTTCAAACACATCTTCAGCACCTGATGTCACCTATACAGCACCCGATTCAATCATGAAACCCACTGCATCTGAAACTTTGACAACATCATCTGTCCTGGAGCAGTTCAAGAATATAAAAGAGCTGAGCCTTGAAAATATCATCAACATAGCCCTGCAAAACAGCACCCAGACAAGGTACGCATGGCTTCAGGCCCGCGCAGCTGCCGGAACACTCGGGGCAAGCAGGGCATTATATTTTCCTACGGTAACTGCAAGTGCCGATTTTAACCGTTACAAGCAGAGCCTCATCGGTTCCCAGCTCTCATTTTTACTTACAACTTACGGATTTTCTGCAAGTATTAACTACCTTTTGTTTAATTTCGGAGGACGTTATGCTCAAGTAAAAGAAGCGCATTATGCCCTCCTTACTGCAGACTTGAGTCAGAATTATACCATTCAGAATGTGATACTTCAGGTAGAACAGGCTTATTACCAGTACCTCGGCGATAAGGCCTTGCTTGATGCCGAACAAAAAAATCTCGAAGACGCGAAGGTTAACATGGAAGCGGCACAGGAAAGATACCATGCGGGTCTTGCAACCATTTTGGATGTCCTGCAGGCAAAAGCCGCTTATTCTCAGGCTCAACTTGCACTTGAAAACGTGAACGGCAAGATCAAGATCACGTATGGTGCCCTAGCAACATCCATGGGATTTCCTGCAAACGTCCATATTACCGTCGGTAACCTTCCGGAGCATGTCCCGGATAAGGAAATCTATGATTCTATAGATAACCTGATAAAAAAAGCAGAAGTATCCAGACCTGATCTTGCCGCCGCACGTGCACAGGTTATCGGGGCAAAAGCACGCGTCCATGCTATACTTTCTTCGGGATTGCCGAGTCTTTCATTAAACGGTACTGCGAGCCGCACCTATCTGTACAGCCCTGCGAGCAATCAATATTTTAATCAATATTCAGGTGCAGTGCTGCTCGAATTTCCCTTATTCAACGGCTTTTCAACCGCATACAACGTATTTGCAGCAAAGGAACAGGCAAAGGCCGCACAACAGCAATTGAAAGGCACACAGCAGCAGGTAATACTGCAGGTGTGGAACAGCTATTATTCATTTAAAACCGCGCAGCAATCCCTTGAGACAAGCGAAGAATTCCTCACCAGTGCCCGGCAATCAGCGGACGTTGCACTGGGTATGTATAAACAGGGACTTGGAGACATTATAAGTCTATTGAACGCGCAGAGTACCCTTGCACTGGCAAGGGCACAGGAAATTCAGGCAAGGACAACGTGGTTTCTGGCAATGGCTCAACTCGCACACGATACCGGTGTATTAACACCTGATTTTTTAAACGGAAAGACGGCCGCAAATCATGATTAAAGGAGAAAGGTACATTGCGTATGATAAATAATAAACTCAGGAAAATCATTGCATTCATATCAGGACTGATTTTATTTGTATCCCTGTCTGCCTGTTCCAGCGGAAAAAAAGCGAACAGCTTTCAGCAGATTGTGCCTGTCACTGCTGCTTATGTAACAAAAAAATCAATACCTATTCAAATTCATACCGTAGGCAATGTACAGGCAATTTCATCTGTCAATGTCAATGCACGCGTAGGCGGAGAACTTTTGCAGGCATACTTCAAAGAGGGACAGAATGTAAAGAAAGGCCAGCTCATGCTGCTCATCGATCCAAGACCGTTCACCATTGCCCTTGAACAGGCGCAGGCAAACCTTATGAAGGACGAGGCACAGTTAAACTATGAAACAGAAAACCTGAAAAGGTACTCGAAACTTGTGGCCAAAGACTACGTAACAAAGGATCAGTACGACCAGATAAAAACCCAGGCTCAGGCGCTGAGTGCTACGGTCAAAGCCGATAAGGCACAGGTTGACAATGCAAAACTCCAGTTGAGCTATTGTTATATCCATGCCCCGGTGTCCGGCAGGACAGGCAGCCTCCTCATAAAACCCGGCAATATAGTCAGTATCAACCAGCCGAACAGCACAACGCTGGTCAATATTCAACAAACCCAGCCCATTTACGTGCAGTTTTCAGTGCCAGAACAGTACCTCGACGATATAAGGATGTATAAGCACAAAGGTACATTAAAGGTCGGGGCTTCTTTTAAAAACAGCGGGAACAAGAGCAAGGTCGAATACGGCGAGCTTACCTTTATCAACAACGCAATCGATCCGTCAACCGGCACCATAATGCTGAAGGCGCTGTATCAAAACAAGGACGTCATGCTCTGGCCCGGTCAGTACGTTAATGTTACCCTGACATTGAAAGACATGCCGGATGCTGTTGTTGTTCCGTCAAGGGCAATTCAGGTATCACAGGAGGGCCAATACGTCTTCGTTGTCGGGAAGGACATGAGAGCCGAAATGAGACCGGTTGTTTCACCTTATAGTTATGATCACGAAAGCCTTATTGAAAAGGGTGTTTCTCCTGGAGAGATAGTCGTTACAGACGGACAGCTTGAATTAATTAACGGCTCCAGGGTTCAGTTGAAAAATAGCTTGGACGCAGGGAACACGCATCAATGAATATATCGGAATTGTTTATTCGCAGACCTGTCATGACCACACTGGTCATGCTGGCTATACTCCTGTTCGGGATCATAGGGTATAAATTACTGTCGGTAAGCGACCTGCCCAATGTCGATTTCCCCGTCATACAGGTCATGGCAACCCTTCCCGGTGCAAGCCCGGAAACCATGGCATCTGCAGTCGCAACACCGCTGGAACGCCAGTTCACAACCATATCCGGGCTCAACGCCATGTATTCTTCCAGCATGCTCGGTGCAACGCAGATAACACTCATGTTCGATTTGAGCAAGAACATAGACGCAGCGGCACAGGATGTCCAGGCGGCAATAACCGCGGCATCACCGCAGCTGCCGCAGGGTATGCCAAGCCCGCCTACCTATCAGAAGGTAAACCCGGCAGATATGCCGATCGTGTACATCTCTCTCACTTCAAAGACCCTGCCGCTCTATACGCTCGATTACTTCGGGGAGACAATAATGGCGGAGCGCATTTCCATGATTAATGGTGTTTCACAGGTGCTGGTCTTTGGATCACAAAAATATGCCGTCAGGGTACAGGTGAATCCAAAAATTCTCTCCGGGCTGGGGCTTGGAATCGATCAGGTAGCAAAAGCAATACAAACATCAAACGTTGAGCTCCCCACAGGCGTACTCGACGGCGAGCACTCGGCATATACGATACAGGCGAACGGACAGCTCACCGATGCAAGTGCATTTATGCCGCTGATAGTCGCCTATAACGACGGTAGTCCCGTGAGGGTGAAGGACATAGGCAGGGCAATCGATAGTGTGGAAAATGACAAGACCGCCGCATGGTATGCAAATACAGAAGAGAACACATTCCAGCGGGCCATAGTCCTTGCCGTCGAAAGACAGCCCGGGAGCAACATAGTAGGTGTTGCGGATGCCGTTAAAAAGCTGCTGCCGGAATTCAGAATGGATCTGCCTGCATCTGTTTCCATGCACCTGTTGTTCGATCGTTCCACGTCTATTAAAGAATCGATAAACGATGTGAAGACCACGCTTATCATAGCACTTATCCTGGTGGTTCTCGTCATATTTGTTTTTTTAAGAAACTTTTCAGCCACCATTATCCCGAGCCTGTCTTTGCCCTTATCCATATTCGGCACATTTGGAGTCATGTACCTTCTGGGGTATACCATAGACAACCTTTCCATGATGGCACTGGTGCTGGCAATCGGTTTTGTCATTGACGATGCTATTGTCATGCTTGAAAATATTGTACGGCACGTAGAAATGGGTGAAGGCCCGTTCGAGGCGGCCCTGAACGGTTCAAAAGAAATAAGCTTTACCATCCTGTCCATGACCTTATCTCTTGCTGCCGTTTTTATACCCATACTCTTCATGGGGGGTATTATCGGCAAACTGTTTCACGAATTTGCAGTTACCATTGGTGTTTCCATACTCGTTTCAGGCTTTGTATCACTTACCCTTACCCCCATGCTTACCAGCAGATTTATCAAATCTATAGAACCGAAAGAACACGGCAAGATGTATAAACTGTCGGAGCGTGGTTTTGATGCGATGTTAAACGCATATAAAAGAAGCCTTCACTGGGTTCTCACGCATAAAAGGGCTACTATGGTATTTTCGCTTATCATCCTTATTCTTACCGGACTGCTCTTTGCCGAGGTTCCCAAGGGGTTTATGCCCAGTGAAGACCTCGGCGAGATCTTTGGAATAACAGAGGCAGCGCAGGGTATTTCATTCAAATCCATGGTCAAGCACCAGCTTGAAGTGGCAAACATCCTGAGACAAAACCCCAATGTGGATGCTTTTATGACGAGCTGCGGTGCGAGGGCGGGTATTACCAGCAGCAACTCCGGCGTAGTGTTTATGAGATTAAAACCGAAATCCGAAAGGAAGCTGTCTCCGGAGCAGGTTATACAGCAATTGTATCCGAAACTTATCAAAATCCCCGGCATTCGCGTATTCCTTCAAAACCCTCCGCCCATACAGCTCAGCGGCAGGTTCACCAAGAGCCTTTACCAGTACACGCTGCAGGGCACGAACACCGGCGAACTTTATAAAAATGCACAGATCATGGAAGCCAAGATGAAGACATTGCCCGGACTCATGGATGTCACGTCCGATCTCGAGATTTCAAACCCGCAGGTAAACCTTACCATAGAAAGGAACAAGGCATCGCAGCTCGGTGTAACCGCATTTCAGATAGAGGATGCGCTTTCTTATGCGTACAGTTCTACGCAGGTGTCGACCATCTATGCCCCGGACAATGAGTACAAGGTTATCCTGGAACTTGAGCCGCAGTACCAGGAAGACCCGTCCGTGCTTTCTCTGCTGTACATCAGATCCTCATCGGGCAAACTTGTCCCGCTCGATAGTGTCGTCAGTATGGAAAAAACCGTAGGTCCGCTTCAGGTCAACCACACAGGCCAGCTTCCGTCCGTTACCATATCGTTCAATCTTCTGCCCGGGGTATCACTCGGCAATGCTGTTGCAGAGATTAACGGGCTTGCGCATAAGACCATCCCCGCAAACATCATCACAAGCTTTCAGGGTACTGCACAGGCATTTGAGTCCTCTATGAAAGGACTGGGCATGCTGCTGATCATGACAATCCTCATCATTTATATGGTGCTCGGAATATTGTATGAAAGTTTTATACATCCCATAACGATACTTTCCGCACTGCCTTTTGCAGGGTTCGGGGCATTGTTGACGCTGATGATCTTCCATGTGGATTTAAATATCTATTCGTTCGTGGGCATCATCATGCTCGTAGGACTTGTGAAAAAGAACGGTATCATGATGGTTGACTTTGCAGTCGAAGCAGAGCGTAAAGAAGGAAAAAACTCAACAGACTCCATTTATGAGGCATGTCTTATAAGGTTCAGACCCATTATGATGACGACCGTTGCAGCAATCATTGGCACCTTACCGATAGCGATAGGGCTTGGTGCAGGCGCCGGCTCGCGTCAGCCGTTGGGACTTGCTGTAGTCGGCGGACTCATATTCTCTCAGTTCCTTACACTGTACATTACACCTGTTTTCTACATTTACATGGACTCATTCAGCAAATGGCTGCCGAAAGCATTGCATATCGGTCAGAAGACAGAACCTTAATCCCGCCACTGTAACTATCCATCCATGCCGTTCAACCCAATCCACGGACAGGGGGAAGAGGGAGTGTGGTTGAAAATGAACTTAATACATTATATTATATATGCCTGATCATGACCGTAGAAACCTTATTCAAAATCGATAAAGAAATAGAAACCCTGCTTGCGGGTGAACCGTGCGTACTCAGGATGTATGACACCTCTTTCAGGTCTGTCGTGCTGTATGACTATCTGAAGCGGTCGGAAAGGCCTATGCTCATCATTACCCCCTCAGGCGAGAATACGGAACGGTTCTCAGAAGAGCTTGCATGGCTGTCAAACGGGCAGATACTGCCGCGGATATTCCCGTCATGGGCCATAATCCCTTATAACGGTATTTTCCCGGTCATCGATATCCAGGCAGACAGGATAACCGCCATCAGCGAGCATCTTTACGACAGGACGAATGATGTTATCATTGCATCCGCGAAAGCAATTATGCCGCTTCTGCCCGCGCCCTCACTCCTGGAGTCTCTGAAACTCGATATCGGTGCCGGGGATAAACTCGACATTGCAGACATGTCCAACAAACTTGTCAGGCTTGGATACACGCGGCAGAACATAGCAACATCGATCGGAGAATTCAGCATCAGGGGTGGTATCATCGATATATTTCCTCCCAACAGGGAATACCCGGTAAGAATAGAAATGCTGTCAGATACGGTGGAATCTATACGCTATTACATGGTCATCGATCAACGTTCCTTCAAAAAAATAGACCGCGTGTTCATACCGCCGGTTACCGAATTCCTGGCTCAGGAAGGCGGGCTTAAGGTTACTTCCCCGGAAGAACTCCAGTTCGAAAGGAAAGGAACGATATTCGATTACCTTAAACCGGACACGGATATTGTCATGATAAACCCCATCGAGGTTAGCGCAGCGATCGATAAGTATACTGAGGACATATACAAACACCACCGGCAGGCTGTTGGAGAAGGCAGGACGGTAAACGGCGTCGATACCATGTTCATGTCCGCAGAAGATATTCAACAGAAGCTTGCCGGTTACCGGACGATCACCATCGACAGCATCAATCAGGATAAACCCGCCGGTATCGATATAGACAGGGCCGTACCTGTGCAGCACCTTGATCCCCTGAGCACCGGCAGCATGGGGAATTTGCAGTCAGCCTTCGAGTATTTGAAACACGCTTTGACCCAATTCCCTCTGGTTGCCGTTATCATCAAGAATAAAGACAGGATCGAGCACATTGCAAAACTTCTGTCGGATTCAGAGATTGCGGTGAACAGCACGGACGCAGCGTACCCGGAATTCATGGTAAGATTAAAAAACGGGCTTACCCTGGTCAGCGGCTTCCTGGAAAAAGGGTTTGTGTACGACGGCATTCCGTTTATAACGGAAAGTGATCTCTTCAGTGTAAAAAAGGGCAAAAAAAAGAAGCAATTGTATCAGGGTGAACCCATAAATCTAGAAGAGCTCAAATTCGGCAGCTACATCGTTCACCGTGAGTACGGGATCGGAAGGCTTATCGGAACAAAACTCATGGATGTCGAGTCCCTGAGAAGTGAATTCATAGAGGTCGAATACAGGGACAGTGCAAAGCTGTATATGCCGGTTGAAAGGGCGAATATGCTCAGTCAGTACATCCCTTCTTCTGATGCCGTGCCGTTGCTCGATAAACTGGGTGGGAGCACGTTTAGTTCACGGGTCAAACGGGTAAAGGAAAAATTGTATGAGATAGCCCAGGAGTTCATCAATACCCAGGCGATCAGGGAATTAAGAGGAGGGTTCGGTTTTTCTCCGCCTGACTCGCTCTTTCAATCATTCGAAGAGGATTTCCCGTATGAAGAGACATCCGATCAGAGAAAAGCGATAGAAGACGTCCTCCACGATATGATGAGCGAGAGATCCATGGACAGGCTTATATGCGGGGATTCCGGCTATGGCAAAACGGAAATAGCCATGAGGGCTGCGTTCAAGGCCGTTATGGACAACAAGCAGGTCGCGCTCCTTGCACCAACCACGATCCTTTCCGAACAGCATTACCGTACCTTTGTCGAGAGGTTCAGGAAGTATCCGGTCAAGGTAGATGTACTGAACCGCTTCAGGACGAAAGCAGAGAGGAATCAAATAATAAAGGATGCGGCGAACGCTCAGATCGATATCCTCATAGGCACGCACTCGATCCTGAAAGAGGGAATACGGTTCAAATCACTCGGCCTTATCATTATCGATGAAGAACATAAATTCGGAGTAGATCATAAAGAAACATTAAAAAGGTTCAACCCTTCCGCGGATATTCTGGTTATTACCGCAACCCCCATACCGAGGACCTTAAAAATGGCGCTGACCGGCATAAAAGATATAAGCATTATAACCACGCCCCCTCAGGACAGGAAAGCGACCCAGTGTTATATCATGAAGTATAACGAACCGGCCATCCGTGACCTTATAGCGAAAGAATTACAGCGGCAGGGGCAGGTATTCATCGTCAGCAGGAAAATAAAAGGCCTTGAGGAATTTGCTGACAGAATAATGCGGCTGGTACCCTCATCTTCGGTGGCTGTTGCACACGGCCAGATGCCATCGCATCTGCTCGAGAACATCATGACCAAATTCATTAAAAAGGAAATCAATGTCCTCGTCAGCACGGCTATCGTAGAATCAGGACTCGATATACCCTCGGCAAATACGATCATTATTAACGATGCAGACGCATTCGGTACCTCGGAATTATACCAGCTCAAGGGCAGGGTGGGGAGATCGGATCAGGTGGGTTATGTTTACTTCCTTCTTCCCTTCAACAGGCCTGCCTCACCGCAGTCCATTGCGCGGCTCAAGATGATAGCCGCTTCTTCGGAGCTGAGTTCCGGTTTCAAGCTTGCCATACACGATATGGAAATGCGGGGGGCGGGCAACATCGTCGGTAAGGCACAATCGGGCCATATCGATGCGATAGGTCTTGAATTGTACTCTGAACTGGTTAAAGATGCCATGCTGAGTATTAAAGGTGAGGCATACGAGGAATCCGTGGAACCCCACCTCAATTTTCCCATACCCGCCTATATTCCGGATAGCTACATAGACGATCCCGAATTAAGACTTCTGTTTTACCGGAAACTTGCAAATGCCGACCAGAAGACCCTTCCGGATATAGTGTCCGAATTACGCGACCGGTTTGGGCGCCTGCCTTTAGAACTTGAAATACTTGTAACAATAATTAAAATAAAAGTGTTGATGAAACAGCTCCGGGCTGTTAAACTCGATAGGGCAGGCAGTAATTTTAGGATAACCTTTCTTCATAGTACACCGGTTAAGCCAGAGGACATTCTTAGATTATTGAACGAAAAGATTATAAAGATAAAAGATCAGAAGGGTATGCAAATAACATTTGAACCGCTTTCCATGAAGGGAATAGACGGTGTGCTGAAAACAATGGAGGCATTATCATCGGTACCATAGGAAGGAAATCAATCTTTATCGGTTTCGTACTGCTGGGTATTCTGGGCTGTACAAACAATATGTCCGCTGCAATGGGCAGCGGGACCGTTCTCACCGTTGGTAAAGACAAGATCACCCTCGATGAATTCAAGCAGAGACTGAACAATTTTGCATCGGAGAATGGTATAAAACCAGGACAGATGTCAAAAGATTTGGTTCTGTCGAATCTGGATAACCTTATCAATACCATGCTGCTTCTGAATGAAGCAAAGAAAGAAGGAATAACCGTGACCACGGCACAGGTCAACGATGAATACAGCCAGCTGAGGCAGGGGTATACGGACAAACAGTTTAACAAGATATTCATAGAAAAGCTGATAGATAAAAACCTGTGGCTCAAGGAATTGAAAGAACAGATGATAATAAAAAAACTGATTGCATCTCATTTTTCCACCGTTGCCGTATCGCAAGCGGAGATCGAGCGTTACTACAATAAACACAAGGACAGCTTCTCGGTCCCTGAAATGGTGAAAGCAAAACAGATAGAACTGTCATCCGTGGATGCCGCACAGCAGGCGTTGAACGAGTTGAAAAACGGACAGAGTTTTTCAAAGGTCGCGCAGACGCGCTCCATTGCTCCCGGTGCAGCGAATGGAGGGGATATGGGATACCTGTCGGCAAGCGATCTGCCGAAAGAACTCGCCGGAATATTGTTCACCCTGCCGGTGGGAAAAATAAGCGGTATTATAAAAACACAGTTCGGTTATCAAATATTCCTTGTGGAAAACAAAATACCGGCACATAATCAATCCATGCGTGAAGCAAGGAACGACATCATTACTATATTGCGGAACGACAAAACGAACGAAGAGTTTGCCGGGTGGCTTAAGACATTGAGAGAACAAGAGAACGTCACTATAAATTACGCTCTTTTAAAAAGAGCGGGTTTGTTGTAAGCAGAGAGGACGATGAAATATATAAACGTATTGTTAGTGCTGTTGAGTATTCCCTGTATCATGGGTGCGGGAAAAAAGGTCGTGGGAGGTGTCGTTGCAACGGTAGATGGAACGCCGATAACGCTTTACCAGCTCGACCAACGGGTTGAGATCCTGAAACAGAAATATCCTGATTCCCGGGATTTAAAAAAGAAGGCACTGGATGATATTATCGACGATGAGCTCATCTTCAATGAGCTCAAGACCATGGGAGCATCCATAGGAAAGAGCGACGTGGACAACGCCATAGAGCAGATGTCGGAAGCCAATGGTGTATCCATCAACTCTTTAAAGGCCGATCTGAAAAAAAAGGGTGTGGACTTCGGCGCATACAAGGATGAAATCAAGAGTGAGTTAGCCAAATCGAAACTGGTCAGCTACAAATTCAGAACGGAAATTACCATAACGGACGACGACCTGCAGAGATACTACCTTGCACATAAAAAGGAATTTACCGGAGTAAAACAAGCAGCTATAAGCCACATCCTGATAGAAGTGCCGCCGGATACATCACCGGAACGGCAAAAGAAGCTGCTCGTAACGGCAGATACCGTTATGGCTAAAATCAAAGATGGAGAATCATTTTCTGCAGCAGCCGAACAGTATTCCGATGATAAATATACAAAGAAATCAGGAGGATACCTCGGTTATGTGGAGGAGGGGAGTCTTTATCCGGTGCTGAATTCTGCGATTTTCAAGGCCCATCCTGGTGATATTTTAGGACCCATAAGGACACCGGTTGGTTACGAGATTATATTGATCAACGGATATCAATCATCGAAGCTTTTGCCAATGAAAGATGTAAAAGAGAAAATCCGCAACTATATCTATGCAAGAAAGCTGGATGAGGCTCTCAAAAATTGGCTATTGACAAAAAGACAAAAAGCTATCATTACAATCTATAACGAACTTTTATAGCTGGAGGCATAAATGGAGCTACCAAGAATAGGTATAACAATGGGGGATCCCACAGGCATCGGACCGGAGGTTATTGTAAAAGCGTACAAAGAAGCAAGAATAGCCAGAGAGTGTATTCCGGTTGTGCTCGGCGATCCCAATGTTATAAAAAAAACGGTTTTGGATTTGAACGCAAAGATGGACATCAACGTCATATCGGTCGATGATATAAAATCGCTCAAACCGAACACCAAAGGGATAAATATCGTTAAACTGTCCAACCTCGATCCCGTAAGGTTGAAGATCGGGAGGCCCGATAAAATCGCCGGAAAGATGATGGTAACGTACATACGGGAGGCTGTAAGGCTTTCAATGCTCGGCACTATCAATGCCATGGTAACCGCGCCTATCAATAAAGCGGCCATAAATAATGCGGGTTTTAACTATCCCGGGCATACGGAAATGCTTGCCGAGCTCACCCGTACCGAAGATTACTGTATGATGCTTGTGGGTAAAAAGCTCAAGGTTTCTCTCGTTACAACTCACCTTCCCATACGGGAAATACCCAACACCATAACACCGGGCATGATATTCAAGACCGTCAAGCTGACGTATGAAGCGCTGGTGGACTATTTCGGCATAAAAAATCCGAAGATCGCAATCGTGGCCTTGAACCCCCATGCTGGAGAAGAAGGACTGTTCGGAGTGGAAGAAAAGGAACTCATCATACCGGGTATCAAAAAAGCAGAGAGTATGGGCATCCAGGTTTTCGGGCCCCTTTCGGCGGACACGGCATTCCACTTTGCGTATAAGGGCAAATATGATGTAGTTGTCGGCATATATCACGATCAGGCACTAATACCGATAAAAATGATAAATTTCGACGATTCGGTCAATGTCACGCTCGGCCTGCCCATCGTAAGGACATCCGTGGATCACGGCACTGCTTACGATATTGCCGGAAAGGGTATTGCGAATGCAGAGAGCATGGTCGCTGCGATTTTACTGGCGGGCAAGATGTCTTCCATAAAACAAAAAAGGCAGTCCGGCACAATCGTAAAGTGATCTGAAGTTTTTTGGATATTTTTACGAGGGCAGGTTCAGGACCTGCCCTCGTTTTACAAAACCATGGGAAACGAACAATGGATTATATCGTCGTACGCGGCGCAAGAGAGCACAATCTAAAAAACATCGATATAGACATACCCCGCGACAGATTCGTCGTCATAACGGGGCTCTCCGGTTCCGGAAAAAGCACGCTTGCCTTTGACACCATATACGCCGAGGGACAGCGGCGGTATGTGGAATCTTTGTCTGCGTATGCACGGCAATTTCTCGGACAGATGAGCAAACCCGATGTTGATTCCATCGAGGGTCTGTCTCCCGCTATTTCCATAGAACAGAGGGCGTTGAGCCATAACCCGCGTTCGACCGTCGGCACCATAACCGAGATCTACGACTACCTCAGGGTTCTTTATGCAAGGATAGGCACCCCGCATTGTCCTGCGTGCGGAAGGGAACTTATCTCCCAGAGTGTCGATCAGATGGTGGATCAGATAGTTTCGCTCGGCAAGGATACCCGCATCATGATTATGGCGCCTGTGGTCAGGGGCGTTAAAGGCGAGTTTAGGAAAGAATTTTTACAGTGGCGGAAAAAAGGGTATACGCGGGCTAAGGTAGACGGACAGAACTTCGACTTACAGGATGAGATCAAGCTCGATAAAAATAAAAAGCACAAAATATCGATAATCGTCGACCGGATAGTAGTTGACGTGCCGATGCGTTCCAGAATTGCGGATTCCCTTGAAAACGCATGTTCGCTTGCGGACGGCGTTGCCGAGGTCGAGCTTGTGGACGAAGGCAGGTCGTTCACCATGAGCCAGAAATTCGCATGTACGGAATGCGGTACGAACCTGCCGGAGCTCGCACCGAGAATCTTTTCTTTTAACAGCCCGTACGGCGCCTGCGAGAACTGCGACGGGATAGGTTATCTGGCGGATTTTTCACCTGAACTCGTCGTGCCGGACAAGACGCTTTCCATAAATCACGGCGCAGTGGCTCCCTGGCGCAAAAGAAACAGCTTTTACTTTCATGAGATGCTTGAATCGCTTGAAAGCAATTTCGGAATCGATCTCGACGCACCGTTTCATAAACTCCCGGAATGGCAGAAGGCGATCGTACTCTACGGGACCGATGCCCCGGAGAGCGAGGCATACGCAAAACAGATAAACAAATACGGCCATTCGTTCGAGGGTGTCCTCTCTCACCTGAAGAGAAAATATCATGAAGAGGATGATCCTTTTATTATTTCCGAAATACAAAAATACCTCAACTATAAGGTTTGCCCGGCCTGTAACGGCGCACGGCTTAAAAAAGAAAGTCTGTCCGTGACCATCGGCGGTAAAAATATCTATGAATTTACCCGTATGACGATAGAACAGGCATACCATTTCATACAATCCCTGTCACTGACCGAGAAACAAAGGCTCATTGCCGAACGGCTGCTCAAAGAGCTCCAGAACCGCATAGGATTCCTGCACGATGTAGGGCTCGATTATATAAGCCTCGATAGAATGGCAGGTACGCTCTCGGGCGGGGAATATCAGCGGATCAGGCTTGCAACCCAGATCGGTTCCGGACTGGTCGGTGTGTTATACATACTCGATGAACCTACGATTGGATTGCACCAGAGGGACAACGACAAACTTATCAGGACACTCTTGAAACTGCGCGATCTCGGCAATACGGTCATCGTCGTAGAACATGATCAGGAAACGATTATGTCCTCGGACTACATCGTCGATATGGGACCTGCAGCAGGCCACAAGGGCGGCAGAGTCATCGCAAAAGGTACACCTCGGGAGATCCTGAAGGACAGCGAGTCTCTTACGGGAAAGTACCTTTCGAACAGGCTTATCATCCCTGTCCCTCAAAAACGCAGGGATAGGGGACGCGGATCATTGAAGCTCAGGGGAGTGTACGCCAACAATCTGAAACAAATCGATGTGGAATTCCCGGTCGGTCTTTTTATCTGCGTAACAGGGGTTTCAGGATCAGGCAAGAGCAGTCTTGTCATCGATACGCTGTACAATGTCGTCTATCAGAAGCTCAACGGACCGGCAGGCATTGCCGTACATTACCGGGGGATCGAAGGCATAGAGCTCGTCGACAAGGTCATACAGATAGATCAATCGCCGATAGGAAGGACTCCCCGTTCCAACGCGGTAACCTACACCGGTATTTTTGACCCGATACGGGATGTATTTGCACAGACGCAGGAAGCCCGGGCACGGGGCTATGCAAAGGGAAGGTTCAGTTTCAACGTCAGGGGCGGACGGTGCGAAACCTGTGAAGGGCAGGGGATGCTGCAGATCGAAATGCATTTCTTGCCGGACATCTATGTGCAGTGCGACGGATGCAAAGGCAAACGCTACAACAGGGAAACGCTGGAGGTTTACTATAAGGGGAAAAACATCTCGGATGTCCTCGACATGTCGGTTGAAGAAGCATTGGAATTTTTTGCCAATATACCGTCAATAAAAGAGAAGCTGCAGACATTGTTCGATGTAGGACTTGATTATCTTAAACTCGGGCAGTCCGCCACAACGCTTTCAGGCGGAGAGGCTCAACGGGTCAAACTTGCAAAAGAATTGAGCAGGAGGAGTACGGGCAGGACCGTGTACATACTCGATGAACCGACTACCGGGCTGCATTTCGATGATGTCAAAAAACTGCTGAACGTTCTGAACAGACTCGTGGATGAGGGCAATACCGTCATTGTGATAGAACACAATCTCGACGTCATAAAATCGGCGGATTATATCGTCGACCTTGGGCCCGAAGGAGGGGACAAGGGCGGATACGTTGTTGCCAAAGGTACGCCCGAGGAGATTGCCCGCAATAAGGCATCATACACCGGCGAGTACCTCAAGACCGTACTCAACCCTGAACGTCCATTTGTAAAATAGCTCTTAACCCAATAAATGCAATAAGGAGGTTTACTTATTGGTTTATAAAAACCGGGATTGCGTCGTAATGACAGTAACTCGAGTTTTTCGACAGCCTGTTATTGTTGTGAAGGACTCATGGGCAGGCCTTTGTAGCCCTGTTGAACGTCCTTGTTGATCTGCTGCCGTACATGCTGCGCTATACCCGTGGTATACTGTTCCGCTTTTGCGGCATGACGCGCATTTACTTTCTGAATATGCTTTTGCTCGTTACCCGCTATGTCTTTCAGCAGAAACATAACCGCAATAATGATACCTATTATCACTATCCATTTTACCACTTTCATATGATTAATATAGAGCATATTTCAGAACAGTCCAGTACAGGCACAATCATTTGATGAACATGAAAATATCCCTGAAAAAATAAGGAAGTTAATGTAATGAGCGATAAGCCGACCCGGATGCTTATCCACTTTTGGAGGAAAATACGTAAACCTCCTTATTGCATTTTTCGGGTCAATGTATCCAGAGCGATTTCGATCATGCTGTCCATGGATGCGCGGACTGCGGGCGAGTCCATGACCTGTTGACCGTAATTGATGCTGCCGGTTGCCAAGAGGATCGCCCCTGTCTTTATACGCAGAACATGCCCCAGGGCGAAAAGTGCCGCGCACTCCATCTCCATTGCGAGGATTCCCTTTGATTCCAATGATTTTGCATCTTTCTTTTCCGAAAAGAATGCATCGGATGTCATGATAGGACCGATATGGACTGCAGGAACATGGTGAGACGCATTGTTCCTGAATTTTTCAGCAGCGGCAACAAGGTTTTTCAAAATATAAAAATCCGGGACCGAGGGTATTTCTCCGATGCCATAGGCGTTTTTGAAGCCTATCATAGAGCCTGCGCCTGTGGGTATAACAAGGTCGGACGGCTTAACGTTTTTTGCCACCCCCCCGCAGGTACCTGTCCGCAGGATCGTATGTACCCCGAGCCTGTGCAATTCTTCTATGACGATAGCTGCCGACGGTGCCCCCATACCGGATGTAACGACCGACACTATCTTGTTGTTATAATACCCGGTATAGGCATTGAGTCCGCGGTATTCATTTATGACTTCGGCATATTTCAAAAAATTATCTGCAATGTATAACGACCTCTGCGGATCACCCGGCAACAGAACAAGCCCTGATATGTCTTCCCGTTTAATTTTAAGATGGTACAGTTTCTTCATGTACTTATCTTCTCGGACTGTCGTGTCCTCTTAATCTTTGCCATTCCTCCATAAGCCTTTGTTCTTCGGGAGACAGGTTCGATGGCATTATAATATGGATCCTGACGAACAGATCGCCCGTCCTCGATGTCGATCGTATGCCTTTGTCTTTCAATTTCAACAATTGGTCGTTCTGTGAGCCTGATGGTATCTTCAGGTTTATCTCTCCTCCAGTCGGTGACGGGATACCGACGGTTTTACCGAGCACTGCCTCAAACGGATAAACCGGCATTTCGAGATAGAGATCCTCGTTCTTTGCGGTAAACGGCGGGGACGGTTTTACTTTTATGTTCAGATACAAAGCCCCTTTTTTCCCCGATCGCTGGTTTATCGAACCCTGACCGGCAAGCTTTATTTTTGAACCGTGTTTTACGCCTTTTGGTATTTTCACCTCTATAGTCTTGTTACGCTGCAGATAGCCTGTTCCATTACACTGAGGACAGACGTTCTGGCTCGATATGTTCCTTCCTTTGTATGTGGCCGTCCTTCCTCTATATCCGGTACCACCGCAAACACTGCATATATCCGCAGAAGGGATATTGAGCAATCTTTTGGTACCGTTTATGGCCTCGGGTATGGTTATGTCGATATCGGATTCCTGATCCGTATTGTACTCCGGTTCCGGCTGGCGGTTCCCGAACCCTCCGAGGAGGTCCTCGAGGTTTATTGCCTGCCCTCCCTGTCCGCCGAAGAATGTTTCGAAGAAATCCGAGAAATTGGCTCCGCCAAAATGTTGAGGACCCGCTCCAGAGTAACTCCTTCTTCCCCATTGATCCTGGCTTGAAATCCTGTCCCAATTATAGCCGAGCTGATCATACTTGGTCTTTTTCTCTGCGTCGCCGAGGACCTGATAAGCTTCGTTGATCTCCTTGAACTTTTCTTCCGCCCGCTTTTTATCGTCCGGATTGAGATCGGGGTGGTACTGCCGCGCGAGAGTTTTGTAAGCCTTTTTTATTTCTTCCTGAGTGGCGTTTTTACCGACGCCGAGTACTTTATAATAATCTTTATAATCCAAAATTCACCTCGTTGACTATAAAGATAATCTATAAATTCAAGAGTATCAAGGATTCGGGTTAATGATTGTTGTAAATAACAAGCTTGTTCCTGCCGGACTTTTTTGCTGCGTATAGCGCATCGTCTGCGGCTTTCAGGAACACATCCGTGGTTTTTATTGCATCGTCAGGCAGGCATACAATCCCGACAGAAACTGTCGTGTTCTTGATCTCTTTACAAATGTCCGACAGATCCTGTTCCCGTATCTCGGTTAAATACCTCTTACCGACGCTCTCTGCGCCGATGATGTCGGTTTCCGGCAGCAGTATCACGAATTCCTCTCCCCCGTACCGAGCGCAGCTATCGATCTTCCTCAAATCCGTTTTCAGGACGCGAGATACTACAGTGAGTACTTTGTCTCCGACTAAATGACCGCATTTGTCGTTCACGGATTTAAAAAAGTCTATATCTACCATTAACAATGACAACGCTCTGTTGTATCGCTTGGTGCGCTCGAATTCTCGTTCGAGTATGTTGAAGAAATACCTCCTGTTGAACAGTCCTGTTAATGGATCTGTGTTGGACAGCGTCTCCAGCTTCTCGTTCACCTGTTTTAATTCATCCTGAAGAAGTTTGATCCTCAGGTGGGCTTTTACCCTTGCCACAAGCTCGAGAGGATTGAATGGCTTTAAAACATAATCCTGCGCGCCTTCTTCCAGTCCCCGTATCTTATCGTTCATATCATCTCTTCCGGTTACCATGAGGACGGGTATATTGTCATAATCCTGACGTGCCTTTTTAAGACGTAAGAACTTGAAGCCATCGAAATCCGGCATTACAAGATCGCAGAGTATAAGATCGGGCGGGTTTGACAGCATAAGTTTAAAGCCTTTAAGTCCGTCCGGTGCCTCATAAAATGCATCAAAAAGTCCGGTTGCTTCAAGAACGTTTTTTATTTCATTGCGTTCCTGTTGTGAATCGTCAATTATCAATACACTGTGTATCATACAATAGCCATTTCCGCCTATAGAGCATTTAGCATTTTTTATACCAATCCAGTCTCAAGCTAACCATCTAATAAAATAAGCCTTTTTCAAATTATGCAACGAGTGATTATGATTGTTGCGTAAATTTGTCAACCTTTTTGTCGCTTTTATGTTGAAAATTAAACTCTTATGGTTTTTAAACGCAACGAATTTGATATAACGGAAACGGAGCTGAACGCCATTGCAAATGCCGCAATGACAGGATTGAGCAGTATATGGAAGAATGGATATAAAACGCCCGCAGCAACCGGGATTGCGATGATATTATAGAAAAAAGCCCAGAAAAGATTTTGTCTGATAATTTTCATGGTGGTCTGAGCAAGCCTTAGGGCCTTTGCGATCGTTGTTAATTCTCCGCTTATGACCGTTATATCGGATGCCTCTATGGCGATATCGGTGCCTGATCCTATCGCAATACCGAGATCCGCCGTAGTCAATGCAGGTGCGTCGTTGATGCCGTCGCCGACCATCGCTGTTTTATCTCCTTTTTGTTGATAATATCGTACCGCTTTTGCCTTGTCTGACGGTAAAACACCGGCCTGAAAATCATCGATACCCAGCTCTGATGCTATTGCTGAAGCGGTGTCCTTGTTGTCGCCTGTTATCATGGCGATTTTGATACCCTGTTCCCTGAGTTTGGATATTGCTTCTTTGGCATCGAATTTTGGAATGTCCTGCATGCCGATAATACCCGATACCTTACCGTTCATCTTCACGACAAGAACTGTTTTGCCCTCTCTGGCAAGGTCTTTACCTTCGCCGCCATCCGGTTTACCGATACTCACACTGACGTGGTCAATCATGCCGTATACGCCTGCACCGGCCTGTGACCTGAAGCCATCCACGTGCCGGAGCTGCACGTTCCGTTCCTTGGCATATATCACGACTGCCTGTGCAAGCGGGTGTTCTGACAGAGATTCTACGGATGCAGTGTACAACAATAAGGTTGCCGGGTCCGTGTCAACCGGGATAACATCTGTTACGACAGGCTTGCCTTGAGTCAGTGTACCCGTTTTATCGAATAGTACCATAGTGATCCCATAAGCCTTCTCAAGACTCTCGCCGCCTTTTATCAATATACCATGCCTGGCTGCCTTACCGATGCCGACCATGACGGCAGTCGGCGTTGCAAGTCCGAGGGCGCATGGGCATGCAATGATAAGGACGGAAACAAGGTTCGCCAGTGCGAATGATACAGAATGCCCCGGCGCAAAGATATACCATGCAGCCGCTGTCACGATGGATATACCGATAACGGCAGGCACAAAATAGCTTGCCACCTTGTCTGCAAGCCTTTCTACCGGGGCCTTTGAACCCTGTGCTTCGGATACCAGTCTGACGATCCGGGCTAGTGCAGTGTCTGCACCGGTGCGCATAGCCTTGAACACGAAGCTCCCCGATACATTGATGGTTCCTGCAAATACCTCACCGTCCAAAGCCTTTTCCACAGGCACGCTCTCACCGGTCAACATGGACTCATCTATTGCTGAACTGCCTTCGACAATGATTCCATCTACGGGTATTTTTTCTCCGGGTTTGACCCGCAGCATGTCTCCCTTGACGACCTCATCCACCATGACCTCTGTTTCAGTGCCGTCTTGGACCAACCATGCAGTTTGCGGCTTCAATGCCATGAGTGAGCGTATTGCATCGGTTGTTTTGCCCTTCGAATACGACTCAAGCAGCCTCCCGAGCAGAATAAGCGCTATGATCCATGCCGTTGTATCGAAGTATACGTGAGCAGCGATCCGGAGCGAAAAAAAGGTAACAATAGTGCTATAGATGTACGCTACCGACGTACCCAGGGCTATCAAGGTGTCCATGTTTGTAGAAAAATGCCTTGCCTCTGCAAAAGCGCCCTTGAAAAACTGGCTGCCGGCCCAGAACAATACCGGAGTGGTGAGGGCGAACATGGCAAAGTTGATGATGTCATTATAGCGGACCGGTATGCTTTTCAGAAGCGGGATCATGTCCTTCATACCGAGAAGCATGGTGATAACAGCTATGATAACGCTGAAGATAAATTTTTGTTTTAATGCTTTAAAAGCAGCACGTCTCAGTTGTGCCTCTTTGTCCGGGTTGCCGGCGTCCTCTATGATAGTGTAAGCACCTGCTCCGGACACTGCGAGCTTGAAGTCGTCCATATCGAGAAGCCCGGGATCATATTTTACAACCGCCTTTTCCGTGCCGAAGTTTACGTTCGCCAGAGATACGCCGTGGAGTTTTGACAGGGATTTCTCTATCTTGACAACACACGATGCGCAGGACATGCCTTCTATGGGCAGTACAATAGTCGAGATCCGGTTCGTTGGTTTGCGGTCAGCATGCTCCGGCATTTCAACCGGGGACGGACGGGATACGAGAAATTTTTCCGGATTTTCTTTGAAACGGTCAACGCACGATACCGAACAAAAATAAAACGTTTCTCCTTTGTAGGTGTATGTCCCGGCCTCCGTACCATCTTCGACCATCATTTCGCATACGGGGTCTTTATGTTCAGTCATGTTCTTCCTTTTCTTTCCTGGAGACCATGCTGCATACCATGCCGCATTCGCAGTTATCGCATTCAAGCTGTACGGTGGTATGCGTGATGTCGAATTTCTCTTTCATGAGCGCCTCGACCTGCCCGATGATCAGCGCGCCTTCGCTGATCATGGCATCATCTATCATGATATGCGAACTCATCGAATAGAGCCCTGACGTTATGGCCCATATATGCAGATCGTGCACATTCTTTATACCGTTTATGCCCAGTAATGCCCGATGTACTGTATCCGGATCGATGTTTCCCGGCACGTATTCAAGAAGGATCGAGCTCGATTCAAAGACGATACCTATAGCTCCGCGTATGATGATACCTCCGATAAGAATACTGATAAGCGGATCCATGAAGTACCACTTTTCCGTTATGATCAACACGCCGCCTATGATAACACCCACCGAAGACATCGTGTCGCCTACGATGTGCAGGAACGCACTGCGTATGTTGAGGTTCTGAGTGTGCGTGCCTTTCAGCACGTAGATACCTGCCAGATTACCGATAAGTCCTATAGACGCGATGATAAGCATGAGCGGTCCCTTGATCTCCGGCGGCGATGCGAACCTCCTGTACGCCTCGTAAAATATGGCTATGGATATAATGATGAGGAGCGCCCCGTTCGTCAGTGCAGCCATGACCTCCATACGGTGATAACCGTAAGTCCTTGTGCTGTTGGGCGGTCTTTTAGACATTGTGAACGCAAAGAGGCTCAGACCAAGGGAAAACACATCGGTAAACATGTGTCCAGCATCCCCGAGCAGTGCAAGGCTGTTACTGAGGAAGCCGCCGGCAACCTCGGCCATCATTATGACGACGGTTATAACGAGGGCGATCCAAAGTCCTTGAGAGCCTGCGGACGGCAGGTTATGTTGATGTTCATGTTCACTCATAAAATTAAGCTCTTTATTTTAATGTAAGCATGGTTACTGAGAAATTTATAACTTCATTTTATCGGGGGCATTCATTGTTTAAATTCCTCCTCATATATTCCCGGATATATAGTCGAGGGCCAGTTTGATCCTTTGCGTAACCTTATCCTTCCCGAGGATCTCCATGATCTCGAACAGTCCCGGGCTTACGGTCCTTCCGGTAACTGCAAGCCTGAGAGGTTGAGCAACGTCTCCAAGTTTCAATGAGGATCCTGTAGCATAGGATTTTATGGCTTCTTCGATAGGTTTTCGAGAAAAGTCTTCAATGCCGGATAAACGGGAGAGCATGGCTTCAAGATGGACTGCCTTCTCCCGGGTAAATAATTTTTTTGCGGCATTCTCATCGTATACGATATCCGTATTGAAATAATAATCCATCATGTCCAGCAGTTCCAGGAGTGTACGCGAGCGTATTTTGGTTTCATCGATAAGTTTGATTAGAGTCTGATCTTTTGAAGACACCCATCCGCGTGCCTTGAGAAACGGTTCGAGCAGTGTCAGAAGCTGATCAGCGGATTTCTCGCGTATGTAGGTTGCATTCAGCCAGAGAAGCTTTTCGGGATTGAATATTGCCGCTGATTTGGAGATATTGTCAAAAGAGAAGTTGTCGATCATCTCCTGTATGGTAAACACTTCTTTATCACCGAAGGACCAGCCGAGCCGTACCAGATAATTGTCCAGTGCCTCCGGCAGATAGCCTTCGTCCCGGTAAGCCTCTACGGACGTTGCCCCGTGTCTTTTGGAAAGCCTTGCCTTGTCTGTGCCGTGAATCAAGGGGATATGGGCAAACTGTGGAATAGGGTAGTTGAAGGCGTTGTAGAGAAAGATCTGCTTCGGGGTATTGTTCAGATGATCGTCTCCACGGATAATGTGGGTGACGTGCATATCCACATCATCAACCACAACGACGAAGTTGTAGGTAGGGCTGCCGTCGCTACGCAGGATAACGAAATCTTCGAGCTCCTCGTTGTTGAACAGGATGTTCCCTTTGACCATGTCCTTGACCATTGTCGTGCCGTACATGGGAGATTTAAACCGAATGACATAAGGCTTACCGGCGGGATGGTCTGTCCGTTCCCTGCATGTCCTGTCGTAGACGGGTTTTCTTTTTTCGGCAAGGGCTTTCGTCCTTTTTAATTCAAGCTCCTCGGGCATACAGTAACACCGGTATGCCTTCCCCTCATCGAGGAGCTGCTGCACGTGCTGTTTGTAGAGTTCTGTCCTCTGTGACTGGTAGAACGGCCCCTCGTCCCAATGCAGTCCGAGCCATGTCAGACCGTTTATGATTGCATCGACGGATTCCTTGGTCGATCGTTCTTTGTCCGTATCCTCTATCCTCAGAATTAATTTCCCTTTATTATGCCGCGCAAACAGGTAGTTAAATAAGGCTGTCCGCGCACCGCCGATATGAAGAAAACCCGTGGGGCTTGGAGCAAACCTGACCCTCAATTCATCCATTACTTCTCCTTTGTATTGTCATGAAATCCATGAAATGTTTGTTGTCATTTATATACATGAATAACACAAAAAACAATACATTGCTGAAGTAAACAGTCCGCGGTTCCGTGTCTCATGGGCCGCAGGACTGACGGCGTCATGTATCTTCCTTCAGGATGCGGGACAACCCTTTTTTCAAAAGGGAATTTACCCCGTTAGAAATGACAGAACAGTGCAGATGATTTTATAATGAATTTACAATCTATTATAGTAAAAATTATCATTGGCTGAGTTTCTAACGGGGTAAATTGCTTGTCACTGTACGGTCACCGTGCCTGACTGTACCCTGCTTGACGGGACTGCAATACCTGTTGTGTCGTTCAAGGCATTAACGATAATCGTCAGAGTGGTCGTACCGGGTGATGCTGCGTAAAAAGTCACATTTGCGATGTTAAACAAACCGACAGGTTCTGGATAATACCCGCCGGCGTATTGGTTATTTGCGTTTATATCAATGCCGGAGGATATGAGATAATAATTCGGGGGATTGGTAAATTCAGATGCATAAGCAACGCCCGGGTAGCCTGAAGCACTGCCGCTGACCGATACAAAGTTTAAGATACTTTGATTGAAGTCGATAGAAATATCGTAACTGCCGAGACCGTAAGTATGAGACGGATCGATAAACACGTTGATTGGTATCATAAACTGCGTGCCCCCCGCTACCGTTGCACTGTCTATGCCTATGTCTGCAAGTGATAAGGTTATAACAGAATTTCCATAACCTATGTTTCCAACATTATCGGATACCTGTGCCGTTATAGTGTAGACCCCGGTCCCGTTGCTTCCGCTGGTGAGCGGGATCATGACAGGCAGTGTACCTGTAGCGCTGAAAGACGTCGCGCTTACCGTGCCTGCAGCTCCATTTGCAGAAATAGCGAAGCTCGACGGATTTACCCCGCTTTGGGTATCATTGTACGTAACTTCGTACGGTATAACTGCATTGGGGTAGATGAAATAAGGTAGTATCGTTCCCGATGTCCCTCCCGATGCACTGCCTGAAACAGGCTGGGCTATGGTCAGCGACGGCGGTGTGTTGTCCACGGTAAAGCTCAGGGAGGCAAAGCCGGTTACGCCGTAAAACAGGTTTGTTACCGACGCCTGGAGCGTGTTGTTTATGGACGTGCCGAGCGCAACACTCCCTTTTGTGGTAAACGATGTCGGTGTCGATGAGAACCCCGGGAGCGTGCTGTTGACCGCTGTCGTAAACGATCCTGTCACATTGCTACCGTTTACCAGAATGTTGTACGTGTTCGGATCCAGTCCGAGCTTGTTCGTTGTGTCCGAAAAAAGTACATTTACGTTCGCATTGGCAGAACCAATATACCCTGATGGGCTGAGAATGGTAACCGAAGGAACGGGCGGTACAAAGGTAAACACGGAGGTCTTATCGCAGCACGGACCTCCATGAGCAAAGCACCGGTAAGCGCTGACGCTGTGTGTTCCCGGCGGGGTTATGTATTGTCCCATGGGTTTCTGGCACACGGTACCGGTCGATACGGTATTACCGCACAGAGATGTAATGGTATCGGTATCCATGCTTACGGTAAACCCGGTACCCGTTGTTCTATAATCGTATGCAATGGATAGCGCAGGTAAAGGATCGTCGATTGTTGTACCGTTAGCGGGATAATTGATTGCGAGTGCAGGCAGGCTGCATGATGCCGATGTCATAGTTCCCGTATTGTCTGCTATTGTTGCAAACACATTGACACCGTCACAGGAATTCAAGCCGGTAATCACGCCTGTTGCATTGTCATTGTCAATGGTCAATTGCGATGTAACCTTGATGTTGTTCACCACAACATTGAGCGTGGATGCATTCACCGGAGAGCTCGTGCCTTTGTACGATATGTAGAGTTGGAACGTACCGGTGTAGGGATCCCAGTCAGAGGCCTGGCAATCTATAGACATGACGGGAATGCTTCTATTGTTTACCGGACTGTTATTTGTACAGGAGATCATAAGGATTATCAGCAGACTGACAACGGCAACAAGAATAAAATTTTTTGAATTTATGTACATGAAATGATTCCTGAAAATCTTTATAGCACAGTATGCGTATGAATAAAACAATTCGTGCAGCGTACAGACAAATGTATCCGCGAAACTTGTAAAAAAATATCTTTACTTGTCTGCGAATGCCTGTTATATATTTCCAATATTCCTGAAAAAAGGTGATGCTTGAAAACATTTAACCGTCCTGGAGGAGATAAGAATATGAAGAGATCAGCGTCTATAGTCGTTAGTTCCATCCTTTTAGCAATCATACTGTCTGGTTGTTCGGGAAACAGTTCTTTAGTAGATCCCTACGCACAGGTGTGCGGAAATTATTTAATCGGAACCTCGCTGTTGAGTATATCCCCCTCAACGGGTACGCTGTTCGGCGACCAGCAGGTCACCGCAACGATCCTTGAACAAAGCCCGGGGTTTATACCAACAACGGTCTACCTCGGGACAAAAGCGAGGCATGTCACGGTGCTTGCACAGCATGGCGATGAGCTGACCATCAGCTTTACAACGGCGGGAACACCAACAGCCGGCACTTACCCTCTCGTCCTTGTTGACGGCTCCAGCACGTGTGCCTTCCTTGGAAATGCCTACAAGTATGAAGCTCCGGTAAGCAGTTATTTCAAGACATTCGTGGGAATGGGTGCGAGCTACACAGCGGGCTTCCAGTCGGACAGCTACAACGAGGTTGCGCAGCTCAATGGTCCTGCAACATGGATAGCACGGCAGGCAGGCGCATACTTCCCCATACCGTTGATTAAGATGCCGGGGCTGCCGCCTGAGGAAGGGTTTGAAGGGCTTGACACCGACGGGAATTTTACCGTAAGTCTGGCTGCTATCGCATCTCAGCTTTTTTCGACCGCTAATTTTTCCTCGTTTTTCGTAGACCCCAGCGTAACTCCTTATAATATATCTGTTCCGGGTGCTGAGATTCAGGATGAAGTGCTCGGGCCCGCATCGAAAAGTTCGAGTTCATCGTTTGTCATACCACTCACAAACTTCCTGTTTGCGCCGTATGATAACAATTTTTTTGAGACAAAGGACATCAAGCCGGAGATTGTGATGGCAAAAGAGCTCAATCCAACCATCATTGTGAGTACAGACGAGTACGGCAACGACCTTTTGACAGGCGGTGTTACGCCGTACAATCAATTTGCAGAGTACATCACACAGGCTGTGTCAGCACTTGCAGCAACTGGTGCACAGGTATTCCTGGCAAATGTTCCGCATGCCATCTATTTGCCCGGATTCCAGCAGACCGCAATCAATGCGCTCGCACCATGTGGTTTAACGTTCAGTGATATCACCGGCGGCATCCAGGGGCTTGATAAGGCTGCAGGTCCTCCGGACAACTGCGCTGCGACCTTTAACAATGGCACTGCCAATGGTACCTGCAAGTACAATGCGTGCGAAACTCTAGTCTCTATAGACCAGAGCGTTGATCAATTTAATACAAAATTTGAAAATACTGTAGCGGGATACCCCAATGTGCATGTTGTTTCGTTCGCAGGTCTCATGAACGGAACCGTGCAACTGGCGGGGCAGGGCGTTACGTTTGATTCGGAAGGCTTCCCCGAATATATCATTGGCAGTCAGACACTGAAAATGAAACACCTGGGCGGATTTTACAGCATGGACGACCTCCACCTTACCAATACGGGCTATGTCGTGCTTGCGAGCATATTTATCCAGACCATCAATGATACACTCGGCACAACAGTACCTTTACCGGATCTGCCGTCCATAGTTGCAGCTGATCCATTATCACCGACGGCGCTCTCTGATTATTGCTCGCTGCCTGCCAACAGTGAGAAGCTGTATTGTCAGTGTATAAACGGGCCTGCAAGCTCAAGCTACATCAGCGTAACAACATTTACCTGCAGCACGTTGCTGTACTAAAATTCTGCTAATGCGAACCAAAGGCGAAGGGGGTTATAGCAATGTCGGCTTCAAGCCGACATTGCCGTGTCTAGTCCTTCTGGGCGTCATTCCCGCGAAAGCGGGAATCCATTCCCTCCTTTCTTCACCTTGCAGAACGGAAAACAAACAACTGGATTCCTGCTCAAGAATACCTCCGAAGAATCTCACGGGCAGGAATGACAAACTTTTCCCATGGTAATTACAATCATAGTGATTCAGATGCTCATGATCGCCATAAAGATATGATTGTAGTTTTTATCGACGCAAAATCATGGCGGCCATTTCACAAAACATCGCTTCGCCTGAAGGCGAGGGGTTTCAACCATCCCCGAAAGGGGCACTGAAAGCTCTCATCCGCAAAAATGCATTTTGAAGTTATTGCTGCGGAGGCGGCGGTGCTGAGATCTGCCGGTGAGTATCCTCCGGCTCACCCTGATAATCATAATAGATTATACCTGCATAGATAAGGAATAGAAGGTTCAAAGTCCAGATAAGTATAAAGCCGAGATACGGAATAAAAGCCAGGAACATATTGAGAACCCAAATTACCAAAAAACCAAGGATAAGTGCCGTCCAGAAGGGACCTTTTTTTGCGAGTACGGTCTGCTTGGCAATCGCAAATCCTTCTGATGCAGACTTACCTTCTGTTATAACAGGATAAGCCCAGAAGAAAAAACCGCCATAATTCTTGCCGATAAACAAAATATAAATAAAAAATCCTATTATATAAATAAACCCGAGAACAGGTATTACCGCGGGAATGGCAGGCAGGAAGATATACATAAGCCCTCCGGAAACAAGGGGACCGAGCCTGTCTCCGGTATACGATAAGACCTCATCAAAACCAAGCTTGAATTCCTTATTACTGCGGTTTTTCATGATCAAGCCGGCACCCGCAAATGTAATCATCCAGAGGAGTACGCTTATAGCCATGGTGAGAATGAGAACCGTGATGAGATGCCGCAAATCAGTCATTGCGTTCGCACCCGGGTTCTTGACCATAAGAGAAGACATGAGTGCCATCATACCGCCATACAGAAATCTGCGCGATACGATGCCCCATATAAGACCGAGTGACACCGGTATAAGAAATGCAAGATAATACTTCCGGCCAAGTGCCATTGCCTGCTTAAATCCCCCTGAAAATGCCTGCGACGCAGAACCTTTTATGTTCATAAATTCTCCTTATGATTCATATATGGCATTGATGATATAGAAATCAAGTAAAGCATTCATCTTCTATTTTTAATATTCAATTTTGAGTTTTTAATTTTTAAACATATGGACTTATTCATATCAGTGATTAATCTATACGAATATGAAAAAATATTTAGCCATACTCAGCAGCATAGCTATTATACTGTTTATATCGGTGAGTGCAAAGGCCTACAATTTTCCTCACTATACGGGCTATGTAAACGATTTTGCAGGTGTGATGGATCAAAGCACCGTTGCCTCTTTGAACAGTGAGATAAGCTCGTTTAACCGGCAAACCGGCATACAGATAGCTGTCGTTACGGTAAAAGATACCGGCGATATGGGTATCGATGAATATGCAAACAGGCTTTTTAAACACTGGGGGGTCGGAGTCAAGGGCCTGGATAACGGGGTGATGCTGATTGCCGCAATGAAAGAAAAGAGGGTAAGGATCGAGGTGGGCTATGGCCTCGAACCGGGACTTACCGACGAGCAAAGCGGTGTCATATTAAGGCATGATGTCATCCCTGCGTTCAAGCAGGGCCAGTTTTCGCAGGGTATACTCGCAGGTACTCTCGGTATAATAAATACGCTTTCCAAATCTTTAAAACGAGGGGACATTTCGCCCCATGCCTCTGCTGCCACATCGGGCAGGACTAAGGGACCTGGTACCATGAATATGATACTCGGTGTATTACTGTTTATTGTTTTTATTTACTTTGCAATTAGACATCCATTCCTTACCCTCATGTTCCTCGGGGGTGGTTTTGGCGGCGGCGGAGGTGGATTCGGCGGCGGTGGCGGTGGTTTTGGCGGTTTCGGAGGTGGCATGAGCGGCGGCGGCGGCGCGTCCGGAGGATGGTAGGAGGTTATTATGCATGAAGAAACAATAGAGAGAATTTTACAGGTATTTAAACGGGTACTTGGAACAAGGTTAAAGAGTTTTGTGATGTACGGCTCTTCTCATACCGGTGAGTTTCATGAGGGGTTTTCAAACATCAATACCATGGCGGTAGTATCTACGATAACCATGAATGATATTGCAGCCATAGGCAGGGAATTGACCTGGTTTTTTTATAAAGGCAATCCTTCTCCTCTCATTTTTACGCAGGATGAACTCAATTCGTTCAAGGATATATTCCCCATTGAAATGCTGGATATGATAGAGCATCATACTCTTGTGTACGGAGAGACAGATCCTCTGAAAAATATTACCATAGATCCAAAGAATCTAAGGTTTCAATGCGAATCTGAATTGAAGGGAAAACTGATAAAGCTGCGGCAGGCGTTGTTTATACATAATACAGAAAAGAAAGCATCCCTGCTGATGGTGAACTCGATATCAAGCTTTATTGCGCTATTCAAAGGTGTGTTGAGATTAAAGGGCAAGGATACACCCGCGCACAAAAGAGACATCCTGAATGAAGTTGCGCAACTTGTTGAATTTAATCAAACCCCGTTTTTAAAGCTGATCGAGGTAAGAGAGAAAAAAGACAAGTTAAAAAAAAGTGAGACTTTCAGGACACTGGAAATGTACATCGAAGGCATCACAAAAGTCATAAATTTTATAGAGAAGGAGTAAGGGTATGAGCAAAAAATGGATTGCAGTGCTGATAGCACTCGGGATATTCTTTATTGTGGCAATATCCGTTGTGGGGAGCATTGTCAGCGGTTACAACAGGCTTGTCACACTGAATGAAAATATCAATAATTCGTGGGCACAGGTACAGAACGTTATGCAGAGACGGGCGGATCTTATCCCGAACCTTGTCAATACGGTAAAAGGTTATGCAAAGCATGAAAAGACGATATTCGAGCACGTTGCCGATGCAACAGCTAAACTCGGCGGTGCTACGACACCGAAGGATAAATTTGCGGCAAATGACCAGCTCGACGGCGCTTTGAGCAGGTTGCTTATGATTGTACAAAATTACCCTAATCTCAAAGCAAATAAATCATTCAACCGGTTGATGGATGAACTGGCAGGTTCCGAAAATAGAATAGCTGTCGAGCGGCGCAGATACAACAATGCAGTTATGGCGTACAACGTTGCGGTCAAGAGCTTTCCGACCAACATAATAGCCGGTTTTCTCCATTACGAACCCAAGGAAGTTTATTTCAAAGCAACGGAGAATGCACAGAAGGTGCCGAAGGTTAAGTTTTAATAGCGGTATCAACAGTATTGAAATAATATACCGTGTTTGAAGCGGAATATGGTTAAAACAAGGGCGATGAGATGAATCGCCCTTGTTTTTTTTATGCAGTTCTTCTTGCTCTTTAGGTCAAAACAGTTTAGATTTGTTCAGTGAGGAACTCCTGCTATGCATGAGAGGCCGGGTGCAGCGGCTAAGGCCGGATTGTTTCCGACACTGCTATTTGAACATATGGAATTTAAATCTATCAATAAATGGGGTGTTGATTGTGTGTCGAGAAGCATCATAGGGTGTTTTATGATGCTTCTCGTACTTTTTTCCCCGGCGTCATCCATTGCAGAAACGAAAAACAACTATCTTGAGCAGGGCATACACTCCTATGAATACGGGGACTACGATAATTCAATTAAATCGCTCCAGCAGATAAATACAATTTCGGAAACTACAAAGACCGATGCGCTCGTTCATTTATATCTTGCACTTGATTACTATGCAAAGGGCATGAATAATGACATGAAAAAGGAATTGAAGGCATTATACCTTACAGAGCCTGATTTTGTCATGAATCCGGTCATGGTACCACCGACCGTGATATCCGCTTATACCGAAACAAAAAAACACACCATTGTGGCTCTCCAATCCCTTCCGAAGCCGAAAGAGCATAGTTATTGGTTACGACTGGTGCCCTTTGGTGTTGGCCAGTTTTCAAAGGGTGATGACAGGAAAGGAACAATCTTGCTCATTGCCGAAGCGACGGAATTGGCGGTAAACATATCGACCTATTATATAAGAAAGTCAAAAGAGAACAATGATGGGAGTTACAATAATCCCATATGGGCAAACAATATGCAGGCCGTTCAACTCACGGCTTTCTGGCTTTTGGCCGGTACCGTGTCGTATGGAATCGTCGATGCGTTTGTCTGGAGAATGCCGTAATGGCAAGATTGATATTTAAAAACAGCTCCCGTATCTTTATGCTTTCAAAAAAATTGACTACACTGAGTGCATCTCTTGATGCAGATATCCGGCTTGTGGATAAAAATGATTCGCTCTGTTACATAGAAAAAACGGATGACGGTTCTTATCGTGTGGAAACAATAAAAGGGAAAGGTTTAGAAGTAAATGGTAAATTTGTAAAACACTATAAGCTGAAATTCGGCGATCTTATAGAAACAGGTGAAGACACTGCGGTGTTTTTGGATGAGCATGAGCACGAACAGAAACCCGTAGAATCAAAATCCTATAAAAACATAGAATACATTAATGATAATAATGAATTAAAAAGCTTATCAAGAATAATACTAAATCAATTGATGGATGAAACTTTTGCGGAAAAAGGCATGGTGCTCTTACTCGAAGACGGTGAACCGACTATACTCGTTGGTGCTGAAAAAGATGGAATGGAATTTCTCAGCGGGTTCAGCGAAACAATAATAAAAACGGTTTTGCTGGACAAGAAGCCCCTCCTGTCGAATAATGTCTTGACGGACGAACGGTTTTCACCATCCAAAAGTATAGCCGCGCTCAAAATACTGGCAACAATGGTCGTACCTATACTGAGGAACAAGACCCTTTATGGTGTAGTCTACTTATGGAATTCGAACGCATCGCGTCCCTTTTCGAACAGTACGCTGGCCATAACCGGATTCTATGCGTGGATATTCTCCCTGCTTGTTGAAAATGAAAAATTGAAACAGGGTATGCAGACAAGCTTGCAGCGGGTTAAGACAAATCAACGGCTTACTGAATGGCATCATCTTATATCTCTCAATCCGGAAATGATACATATATTCGAACAATGCGATAAACTGGCAGTGACTGGAAGCAATATCGTTTTTTATGGAGAGCAGGGTACCGGAAAGAAATCTCTCGCAAAAACAATACATGACCTGTCGGATCCCCGCGCAGCTCTTGTATTGCTGAAATTAAAAAACAAAACGACAGATGTTCTTTCGGATGAACTTTCCCTGTTATCCGGTATGGATTCTGTTGCTAAAGGAGGAAGCGGGAAGATATTCATTATCGTTGATGGACTTGAATATTTGCCTGAAGAATTGTATTCGGCAATGATAGCGAACATCGACAAGTTTCACTCCGCGAGATGGATGTTCCTTATGGAGCGGAATCCTGATGCAGGTGAAACTCCCTTGGATGAAAGACTGAAAACAAGACTGGGCGAGATTATTATACGGGTGCCGGCATTGCGGGAACGAAGCGAGGACATAGAGCCGCTCGCAGCAAGTTTTCTCGATGAGTTTTGCGCTGTATATTCGAAAGGGATTAGGGGTTTTACAGAAAAAACCGGGAAGACATTACGCAGTCACCGGTGGAATGGAAATGTCGCAGAGCTCAGGGACGTTATAAAGAAAGCGGTCATGAATTCTGATTCGGACACCCTGGAATCCGATTCTCTTGGACTGGAATCCCCGGATGCAAAACTTACGCCTCTCGGAAAAGCAAAAGGGGAGTTTATGAAGCGTTATATAAAGATGGCATTAGAGATAACAAATGGCGACAAAATTAAAGCAGCGAGCATGCTCAGGGTGAGCCATAGGACAATCTATAAATACCTTGAAGATTAAAATGAAAACAGCACGTGGAGTTAAACAAAAAGATCTGCCGGAAAAAAGGAGAGGAGAAAAAAAACATCCTCTTCTGAAGTGCTTTTCCCTTATTGTCCTGCCGCTCATCTTCCTCGGATTCAGCGGGTGCGGAGTACCGGATAATATCCACGGCAAAACACGGGGTAATGTACCTCCGGTCATTACCGATTACTACCCGCAGCAAGCGAGCATCTCGGCGTATGATGGAGAGATATTAAATTTCTGGATTAAAGCTTCAGATCCTGATAATGATCCTCTTGTGTATCTATGGCAATTAAATGGGAGTGATGTTTCAAACGGGACGTACTATAATTTCAATGTTAGTATTACCCAGGGTACCAGACAGGTGCTTACGGTTACCGTAAGCGATCCTTCGGGCTTACAGGCAGAAAAAATATGGCTAATTAATGTAACGTTGCAATAAGGCGATAAGGGAATTTATGGATTATATACTACCTCATACCACGGTGCTTGTAGATTTGAACAAGCAAAAATTAAAAAACTATATAGCCAATGTTGAATCCGCACAGCTTATACAATCGGGCATCCTTGACCCTGTCCCGTTTGTAAAAGATGTTGAAAGGTTATTTCTTACAGGCTTTACCGGAATTATTCTCATGGACCTCGCCGATGCACAGAAGGTTGTTAATGTGAAAAACGGAGAGATCGTTTTCGCCCGGTCGAGCGTGAACGATGAAAGGCTCGGTGAAACTTTATGCAGGATGGGGAAATTAACCATAGATGAAATGAATAAGGCTTCGAAGGAGATTACACCGACGCGCAAACTGGGCAAAATACTTGTTGAAAACGGCCACATTACTTCGAGGGATCTCTGGCTTGGCGTGAAAAGACAGATATTCGAAATATGGGGCAGCTATGTAATGCCGGCAGAAAACCAACGCAATGGCTGGGTTCATATCATCAAATCGGAGATCGATGATACCAATATCGTAAAACCGAACAATAATATGCTGGATAGCCTTTTCGAGTTTCTGAGAGAGAAGGCAGAATCTATCCAGACCGTGCTTGGATCCGGGGATCTCATTCATTTGAATTATCTGACGAACAGCGTATCCTTCAATATATTCGAGAAAGCAATCATAAAGCATCTTTTAAAAACCAATGATGTTCCAATCACATCGCTGGCACATGAAATTAACGCAGACGAAACATCCGCAGAAATCGCATTGAGGCCGCTGATATATGCCGGTATATTCGACATAATCCGGAAGCCCGCAACGGTTGAAAATAAGACAGAAGATACGAAGATCGAAGATTTAATTCAATTGACCAACACCATCATGACGAGTATTGCAGAAATAATGGATAAAAAAGCCGCGGATGTCGAGTTTAAATCCATTGTCAAAGATTACATAAAATCCTCCGACGGTATTTTTAAAGACTGCACCATAAACGAGCAGGGCTGTTTCGTTATAAATTCATTGATGAATGCCTACAAAAACTCGCAATTATTGTCACCGTACGATGAGGCCTCCGTATTTATCAAGGAGCTTATACAATTTGAACTTTTTGAAATGAAAAACTACCTCAGGAAAGATCAAACCGAAGAATTGGAAAGTATAATCGAGGCATTAGGATAGGAAATGGCTGAAAAGTTTATATTGGAAAAATTTGTCAAAATCATGAATGATGCAGACTTCTCGTATTTTTTAGAGAAGAAGGCCGAATTCAACATTCGCGAAGATACAAAAATAGACATAACAAGTTTGGGTAACACCTTTATACTCATTAAGAAGAATACGGACAACGACGACGATCACTCCGCAAAACCCGTTTTTATGGGAAACCTTACGCACTTCAACATCTCGGATATTTTTTCCATGGTAAATTTATTGCAAAAGACCGGCATGCTGATAATCAAGTCTCTCGATAAGGTAAAAAGCATTTATTTTATGAAGGGTGAAATCGTATTCGCATCATCGAATCAGCCGGAAGACAGGCTCGGCTATCTTCTCTATAAAATGGGCAAGCTTACAAAAGAACAATGGGAATCCGCAGAGAAGATGATGACGAAGAACACGCGGTTTGGTTCTGTTTTGCTGAAAAACGATCTTATCTCTCCAAAAAACCTATGGTGGGGAGTGAAATATCAAATAGAGGAGATCATCTATAGCATCTTCACTATTGCAGTCGGCGAGTTTTTCTTTTTAGAAGGTGCAATACCCGAGGAAGATCTTGTTCGGTTTTCCCTGAACACTCAGAATATGCTCATGGAAGGCTACCGGAGACTCGATGAATGGAAACTTATCTCGCAGAAGATTGCATCCGATGAAACAAATATAAGGCTCTCGTCCACCATGCCGAAAATTGAACTTACGCAAAATATGCAGGCAATGGTAAAGATAATAAAAGGTGACATGCAAATATCGGAGATAATAAGATTGAGTCAGCTCGGAAGATTCAATACCTACAAGATATTATATACCCTTTTAAACGCCGGTATCATCGAGATATCCGGCACGAAGACGCAGGATAAAACACTGGATGAAACGACGGTTCAACTACTCGGCATTATAAAAAAATATAACAATATCTTCAAGAAATTATTCGGCGTAATAAAGGCTACGAACCCTAAATTTGATCACAATGAGTTACTCGACAATTTTGTGTCAGAACTCTCGGAAAGATTGCAAAAATTGTACGAAAATGTTGACATAAACAAGAATGGAGAACTTGACGAGACAAAGTTGCTCATGAATATCGACTCAATGAAACTTACAGAATCGGATTCTTTCAATAGAGTTGTCGGCCTGTCCGGGTTACTTGTATCCCAGATGATCCTTGAAGGCATGAACGAATTTTTGAACTATGAGATCTTCATCGCGAGAAACCTTCTTCAGCCGGACGCATTTGATACCCTGAACAGGGAAATAAAGGTAATACAAAATGAGGGATAACCCTGAATATTCAAGACGTATCATACTTGCCGTAGACGAAGTGTCAAAAGATTCAGTTGACAGGATCATCGATGCCACGTCCCCGTTTATAGAGATTTATAAGATCGGCAGCATAGCTTTCACGGTATTCGGACCCTCGATCATCGATGAAATCATAAACAGGGGTAAGGAAGTATTCCTGGATCTGAAGTATTTCGATATTCCCAATACGGTCTCGAAAGCTGTTCAACAGGCGGTATCGTACGGCGTAAAGATGCTGACACTCCATACGCTGGGCGGATACGATATGCTGAAAGCTGCGGCTGAGGCGAACAAGGGCAAGGCTACCTTGCTTGGCGTAACATTGCTCACAAGCCTTGATGCTGCCCAGATCGGGAGAATAGGCATTGAGCATGATGTTCCGGATATGGTAGGGAGGCTGGCCGTGCTCGCACGGGATGCGGGCATCGATGGACTTGTTGCTTCGGGACACGAACTTGAAGAATTGAGGAACATCCTGGGAGATAAACCCGTTATCGTTGTCCCGGGTATAAGAATTCAAAATGGCATACCGGCCGGTGATCAGAAAAGAGTGGTTTCGCCAAAGAGAGCTTTTGAATCAGGGGCTGATTATATTGTTATCGGAAGGCCTGTAACAGAAAGCGCCGATCCTGCAGATGCCGTTCAAAAGATACTAAACACATTAACACGAGGAGAATAAAAATGATCTACGAATTTCAGTGCAAGGCGTGCAATACAATATTTGAGGTAAGGGCATCACTTGCGGAAAAAGAAAAAGGGTTGAAACCGCGGTGCCCCGGATGTAACTCCGGAGATACACACCAGATTGTAACGACATTTGCAATGGGTGACTCGTCACCCGATTTTTCTTCATATTCTCCGTCGGAACATTCTCACGGCGGCTCATCCTGCTCCTCCTGCTCATCCGGTTCGTGCGGCTCATGCGGGCATTGATTGTATTGTATAATGTATACAGAAAAAACAGTGTTTGTGAAAAATCTTGACAAGATCCTGCCTATTCTGTAACACGAATCAAAAGAAGAATTAAAAAGAGAACAAAATATATGCATATAATCTATTCACAGGTATTGATCCAGGCGGTTGTATTCTGGATAATATGGCTTTTGCTCAACCAGGTGTTTTTTAAACCTTTTTCAAGAGTTTACGAAAAGAGAAATTTAAAAACGGTAAAGGCCATTGAAGAAGCCAAGCTGCTCAATAAAGAAGCAGAGGACCTGGAGGTACAACTACGCAAGAAGATAGATGCAGCCATCGAGTCTGCAAACAGCCTTAGATTGTCGGTAACGGAAGATGCAAAGAAAAGCCGCGAGGATATGTTGAAAAAGGCAAACGATACCATGCAGCAGCACTTAAAGTCTCTGATTCGGC
>JAJYUJ010000016.1 GCA_021792615.1 bacterium | reverse complement strand
ACTTCAAGTGATTCTGGTTGTAATAAGGAAACTTTTCTTAAACGATCATACACATCTTCTTTAACCTGTTCCTGTTTCAGTCCTTCTAATATAACGGATAGCAAAGGTATAATAACAGCTTCTATTTGTTTATAGGATATGGTAAAATTTTTGAGTAATTCAATCAGATATTTCTTGTTTTCAGGATAAAAAAGTAAATCAATTATATTGTCTTGAAGTATAATATAAAATGCCTGTATCTGATTTTTTATACTATCCTGTTGTATATCTTTAACACCCTTGAATGCCTCAGACTTAATAACTTTAAACGTTCCTGCTCTTCGTGGCATTATGATATTTTTAATTATATCACTCTTTTGTAAGTTTAATACAGTTGTATACGCTGTTAGCTCAAAACCTAATAACTGTTTTTCTGTGAATCTTATTTTTTTATTTTTATTATGTAGCTCCATTTCTTTAGCAGTTAATTTTCCCTCTCTAATAAGTTTGTTATATTCAGTTTTTATCCAGCCATTGTAATAATAGGTAGCAGGGTCAAACTGGAAAAGAACCATAGGATCAGTTTTATAGTAATTATCAGCCTTTTCAAATACAGGTGTAAGTTCTTTATCCTGCCTTAATTCAGGAAACCATTTACCTAAAGAGATTGTGAAGGGAGTTTCCAGAAATTTATACCAGACATCTTCTGAAATGAGATTTTCATAAGAGCTATCCCATGCAAATAGCTCCGGAATTGGTGTATGATAACCTGCCAACTGTTTTTTAAGCAAAGAAACAATTTCTTGTTTCCAGCGTGAAATAAGTTCCTTTAATGTTGATTCATCTACTTTATTATTTTGTGTGTCTGCCTTCATTTTACCCTACAGTCTCACGCACTATATCTCAATCATCAAAGGTAACCGGAATTTGAAAAAATAGTTACCCATCAAACTATTCACTCATAACCTATCAAGTTATATTCTACAGTGAGAGACGAGAAAAGGCAATAATAAAAATTAAAGTACATGGAGGTTAATTTATGAGCGATAAAAATTATGTTGAAAGGCTTTTGCGTGTAGAGGATGTTGCTGCCATGCTGTCCATAAAACCCATCACAGTTTATGCATGGGCAGAGCAGGGAAAGTTGAAATCTTTGAAACTGGGCAGGCTTCTGAGATTCAAAGAGGCAGACATCCGAGAGTTTATAAAAAATGCAGAATGGAGGATTTAATCATGGATAGAGTAGAGACAAAAAAATTACTGGCAAACGTTTTTGAAGGCATTGCACATTATCTTAATGACTACCTTTACATGCCGGACATAGAAACTCATTTGCGGGTGTTGATTGCTGCTGTTATAGCGAATCGTATATCTGGTGATCCTGTGTGGCTTTTACTCATGGATCATCCTTCATCTGGGAAAACGGAGTTATTGAACCTTCTTTATAGTCAATCAAATATACACTTTGTTTCTGCAATCACCGCCAACACGCTTGCAAGCGGATATAAGGGAGATGTCAGTCTCCTGACGACACTTGATCCGGAACCTGTGCCGATCATTGTAACAAAAGACTTTAATACGATAGCGACATTGCCTTTGGACAAGCGCAATGAGATTCTTTCACAATTAAGGGAAGTATACGATGGAAAATTTAATAAGCGGTTCGGAAATGGTGTACAAGTAAACTGGGAGGGTAAACTTGGTTTCCTTGGGGCTTGTACCCCTTCTATAGAAATGTATCTATCCGTATGGGGTATTTTGGGAGAAAGGTTCATAATCTATCGTTTAAATTCGGATGTTGATCAAGTAAAAGCGGGCTTGAAAGCAATTCAGGTTTCTGGAACAGAACAACACTTTAAAGATCAAGCACGAGGGCTTTTAGAAACTTTTTTAAGTAAAATTTCTTTAGATAGGGAAATTAAATTTTCAGAAAGCATCAATAAGAAAATAGCCAGCCTTGCAGCTTTTGTTGCTAAATCACGCCCCCCTGTAATTAGGCATGGTTACACACGAGATATTGAATTTGTCAGCAGTGAGTCTTCACCCCGACTCGCTAAATCTCTTGTGCAACTCGGGAAAGGGCTTGCTTTGTTAAGAGGGGATGAAACTCTGGGATCGGTGGATTATCAAATTTTAACAGATGTTGCTTTCGGTTCGATACCAATAAGTCGCTTAAAAATATTATTTTTATTGAACGAAAAACGCGCAGCTTTAAATTTCGCAAGTATTCAAGCTTCAGGTTTGTTCAACATCTCAGAAACTGGCTTGCGTAGAATCATCGAAGATTTGTGTGCGCTGGAACTTCTAAAAGCACACGGGAAAGGCATATCTTTAACCTATCAACTTTCTCGATCAGTAATTAACTTGGTAGAGAATTTTACATGGGATGAGGCTGAGCAAAAGGATAATCCCCTCGAATCTATAGAAAATCAACTTTTGGGTACTCAATCTCTATATATCCCCCTAAATTCGGAAAACATAGGCAAAGAGGCTAAAAATGATTAAATATTCCCTGCTTAAACAGAAAAAGCCTCCCGTTTCCGAAAATCACCCCATATATAGATACCCTTCTGATGAGGAACTTGCAAATATGAGGATTTCTGAACTTAACCATACAGGTCTAAAGGCGATCCAATTTTATAGCAAGCTATTAAAAGATTCTTTTTACTTTCCCATTGATGAGTCAATCATACCTGAACTGATTAAAGAGGGCATACCTATTTACACAGAAACAGAAATTAAAATCATGCTTAATGCGAAGGACGATGACGAACGACAGAGATTACACGCAATCAAAAAGACATTCAATGCAAGAATACATAAGGTACAAAATTCAAATAAAGCGAGGTGATCGAAATGAACAAGGTAACCAAAAACCCAGAGCAAGAGAATCCGACAACAAAGGATGAAGAGCTTTTGAAAAACCCTATTACATCTCAAGACACGCAGCAGATTTATCAGGAGGCTTACCAACAGGGTTTTGAAACTGGCTTTTCAACTGGCTTCGACAAACGGGGCGAACTGCTTGAGGAAAACGACTTTGAAAGCGAGGAATGATGGCACGGGGCAGGTGTAATGCCTGCCCTCTCTTTAATTATGGATATTTTAAAATGACAATTAAAACAGCACTCTATCTCCGGGTAAGCACTGATAAACAAGAATTTGAGAATCAGCTTGAACCGCTTACTGCCTTTGCACAACAGCGGGGGCTTGAAATAGTGAAGGTTTACCGAGATACAGCAACTGGCAAGAACATTGAGCGTGAAGCCTTTAAACAGATGCTTGAGGATGCACACCGGCACAATTTTGACGTCATAGTTGTCTGGGCTTTGGATCGCTTAAGTAGGGAAGGTATGAGCAGGACTATTCAACTTCTTGAAATGCTTGAGCACATGGGGATCGCCGTGATCAGCTATTCCGAACCCTATCTCGATACTACAAATGAGCTCGCCCGCAATATCCTTCTTGCTGTCGTGGCTACTCTGGCTAAAGCAGAACGGGAAAAAATATCTGAGCGAACGAAAGCAGGTTTAACCAGACTAAAGCGTTCCGGGAAAAAACTCGGACGCCCGGAGATTGATCTACAAAAACGTGGTGATGCTCTTAAACTGGTTGAGAATGGTATGAGCATAAGGAAAGCTGGTCGACAACTTGGAATCAGCCGATCAAGTATTTCAAACTGGTTAAAGGCTGGCAAAAAAAGGGGTACAGGAAATGGGTAGGCAGTTTCATTCTGAGGGCTTCAACATCAAGGCTATGAAAATAAACGGTCGTTTTTTAGACACGGCAGTTTTTAAATCAGGTGAGATTTTAACATGAAAAAACCGATCACGGACTACTTAAATACATACCTTTATATAGGCTATTTTGTTACGCATAGGCACATAGAAACGACGATCTTCCCGCTATTCATATCAGACTGCCAGTCGAGCGTCGGAAAGGCTTTTGAAGCTTTTAAACAATATGTTTACGATGTTTTGCTTACTGAATCAAAACATACAGTAAACCGTATTAAACCATGTAGCTCAATAATAAGGAATAGCAGTTGTAATTTCTGCATGAGTGATGTAGACTATTCTTGCACGGAATTAACCACTTTCAAGACCTCAAATCTAAAAGAAAGGAGGTTAAAAAAATGGGTTTGATAAAACGAGGTCAAAAGTGGATGATACAACTAAGACACAACGGCAGATTGGTAAGAATAGCGACAGGCACGAGTAATAAGAAACTTGCACAGGAGATCGAGGCAAAACGAAGGATCGAGCTTGTAGAGGGCAAATACTTTGACAAAGGGCAAGGTGATAAGAAAACCTTTCAGGACATGGCTGAGAAGTATATGGCAGAGTATGCAATCAAAAAGGCAGTTAAAAGTATGGTGAGAGATCAAACCAGCTTAAAGCACCTGTTGCCGGTGTTTGGTGGTATGTGTTTAAACCAGATCACACCTAATCAGATCAACGCATATAAAATACAGCGTAGGAATGAAGGTGCGTCTGCTAAAACTATCAACCATGAACTTGGTTTTTGTAAGCACGCCTTTAACGTTGGAATCCGAGAATGGGAGTGGGTTCGAGATAATCCATTTTCAAGAGTGAGTATGGAAAAGTTGCCTCAATCAAGAATCAGATATTTAACCAGAGAGGAATTTGAAAGGTTATATCAAGCGTGTAATAACAGGCTGAAACCGATCGTATTGCTTGCCGTCAACAGTGGTATACGCCTTGACAATATTCTGAGCCTTACATGGAAGCAGGTTGATCTTCAAAAAAGTGTGATCCTGCTTGAACACACAAAGAACGGTGAGAGGCTCGGACTGCCTATCAATGAAACACTAAAACAATTATTAACAGAACTTAAAAGAATAAGGCATATCAGCAGTGAATATGTGTTTCATACCTCTACAGGCACAAGGTTTGACGGTTCAAAGATAGGCAAATGGTTCAGGCAGGCACTTAAAGAAGCAGGCATAACGGATTTCAGATTCCATGATCTTCGGCACACCTTCGCAAGCTGGTTAGTGCAAAACGGAGTTGACCTGTATATCGTACAGCGGCTGCTTGGACACAAAACAGGTGAGATGACAAGGCGGTATGCTCATCTTGCACCGGATAATTTACGAACAGGCGTGATCGCAGTAGAAAATTATCTAAAGCATGAAAGCGATCACAAAAGCGATCACAGTGAGCAGTTCGTATGATCCGCAAAGTTTGTAACACATTGAAAAACAAGATAGCGGGGGAAGGATTTGAACCTTCGACCTTCGGGTTATGGGCCCGACGAGCTACCGGACTGCTCCACCCCGCGTCAAGAGAATTAGTATAAACCATTGATTGCTCTTGTCAAGTTCTACCGTGTCTATCATGTCGAGTATGCAGATTCCGGGCCGAAAAATCTATATCCGGAGAGGTTGCCATACTATTTTCACTGGTTCGCGATGACTAACTACGCAATGGTTATTTCGTATAGTCAGGTCTTATCGGCTGGTCTATCTCTATGTGTGTTTCGAGTGTCTGGAGAAGCTTTCCATCAATGGTTATCTGAACGGCTTTTACACCATCCATGTTCCTGGCTATGGAATTCACGATCGCATAAATGGCGGTGATCTCCGCTGACGAGCCCTCGGGTGTTTCCCGGACAAGGTTTTCGCTCAGATCCATCAATAATATTCCATTGGGATGAAGAATTGCGCTGTTTACCTTTACATCGTTCGGAATCGGAGTTGTAAGTCCTGTATTCGAGCCATGCTCGAGTTCCCCGATAATCGCCCTGCACGTTTCCAGCACGCCGGCAGTCTGAACAATCGTCCGCTGCTCCGGCTTCAGGGTATCTGTGTCCGGATTATAAAAATATAATGTTATAAATTTTTTTCCCGGCAGCGGATGCAGCGTTATCGGAACAGGCCGTATATAGGTCAGGTAAATGATATACCCTGCAGCAATGATCAGGATAGCAAGAACACCTATAATAAAGGGGTGGGATGTTTTCTTACTCATAGTCCTCTAATACCACTTTATGGATACTGTTGGCAATATCATGCTTAAGGAGCAGTTTCCCAATTTTTTTAAACTGCACCGGTGCATCGGTTACGAAAAAATGGATGCTGCCTTTACCCTTCGTCTTGAGCAGATCAAGCTTTGATAGGTATGCTCTCGTTTTTTCGGCAACGGCCTCACCCGAGTTGATGAGCTTCACCCTGCTTCCGACAGCCCTCTGTATTACCGGTGAAAGGAGGGGATAATGCGTACACCCGAGAATGAGCGTATCTATATCGTGCTTTTTGAGGTTCGCTAAATAATGCTGCGCGATGTCATGCGCAAACGGTGTCCTGTGCATGCCCTCCTCGACCAAAGGTACAAAGAGCGGACAGGCCTGCTGAAAAACTTTTATACCGCGGTCAAACCGGTGCAGTGCATACCTATATGACCCGCTTGCGATAGTTGCTCTGGTGCCGACAACCCCTACCCTTCTTATTTTTGTCGTACCTCCGGCCTGCTCGGAACCGGGTTCTATGACACCGATGATAGGCAGGTCAGGGAATTTGCTGCGCAGCGCATGTATGGCAACCGAGGAGGAGGTGTTGCATGCGACGACGAGCAGCTTGATGCCCACTCCTATAAGAAAACGGGTGTTCTGAATGGAGTATTTAACGATCGTATCCCTGGAGCGGTTTCCATAGGGTACACGGGCGGTATCTCCGAGATAAAATACATTTTCCTGCGGCAGCAGCTTCCTGATCTCGCGCAGAACGGTCAACCCCCCAACACCTGAATCGAACATACCAATACCTTTATTCTTTAAAATTTTGGTATCGGTCAAACCGTAGTCCCTTCCCATCATAGCAGATCTCACTCTTTAAACATGTTCGCTGCAATAACGAGCCTCTGGATCTCGGAGGTACCCTCGTATATCTCGGTTATCTTTGCGTCCCTGAAGTGCCGTTCGACAGGATAGTCCGTCGTATACCCGTATCCGCCGTGGATCTGTATTGCCTTTGTCGTTATCCACATGGCTGCTTCAGCGGCAAAGACTTTCGCCATCGCAGCTTCTTTGGTGAACCTTGTCTTCTTATCTTTGAGATACGCTGCACGGAGAGTGAGGAGCCGCGCGGCATCAAGCCTTGTCGCCATATCCGCAACCATCCATTGTATTGCTTCGAAATTGTGTATCATCTGACCAAAGGCTTCCCTTTGTTTGGCAAACTCGACGGACTCTTCCATCGCCGCGCGAGCAATACCGAGTGCCTGGGCAGCAATACCTATCCTGCCGCCGTCAAGGGTGGACATGGCAACCTTAAATCCATCTCCGACATTGCCCAAAAGGTTCTTCTTGGAAAGTTTCATGTCCTCAAGCATAATCTGGGCGGTTGACGACGCCCGAATGCCGAGCTTGTGTTCGAGCCTGCTGACGGTAAAGCCTTTTACATCCGTTGGTACGATAAAGGCACTGATACCTTTATGACCTTTTGCCTTATCCGTCATGGCAAATACAATGGCAATATTCGCCTCTTTACCGTTTGTTATGAAATTCTTTGTTCCGTTCAGAATGAAATTATCCCCATCCTGAATAGCGGTGGTCTGCTGGCGTGCGGCATCGGAACCTGCATTCGGCTCCGATAATGCAAAACATCCGAGCTTTTCCCCTTTTGCAAGAGACACAAGGTATTCTTTTTTTTGTTCCTCGTTTCCAAACTTCATGAGCGGATCACAGACAAGAGAATTATTGACCGACATGATAACAGCGGTGCTTGCGCATGCGGCTGCTATTTCTTCCATTGCGATAACATACGATATCGCATCGAAGCCCGCGCCTCCGTATTCGGATGGAATCATCATGCCCATGAATCCAAGCTCTGCAAGCTTCTTCACCGTGTCTGCGGGAAACTGTCCCGTTTGATCGATATCTTTTGCCTTTGGCCTGACGACACCGTTGGCAAAATCCCTCGCTGTCTCTTGTATCATTTTTTGTTCATCTGTAAGATCAAATTGCATACTATGCTCCTTTGTATTTCTGGTATTGATTATCCACGTAAGAGCCGGTAAAATAACTCTTTTATTTGTCCTTAAACACCGGCTTCCTTTTTTCTAAAAAAGCCTTCAACCCTTCTGCATGGTCCTCGGTGGAAAAAAGTACTGCAAATGCATCCCGTTCTATCTCGAGTGCAGTTTTCAAATCCGTTTCCCTGCCATAATCTATGGCCCTCTTGGCCATCATAATCGCGGTCTTTGATTTTGACGCTATCTTCAAAGCAACGGTCTTCACCTCTTCCATAAATTTTTCTTTAGGAACAACCTTATTCACGAGACCTATTTCCTTTGCCTGCTGCGCCGTTATAATTTCCCCGGTCAGCACGAGTTCCATGGCAATACTTTTGCCGGCAAGCCGGGTGAGCCGCTGCGTTCCGCCAAATCCCGGTATAATGCCCAGGTTTATCTCCGGCTGTCCGAACTTCGCATCTTCGCTTGCGATGATCATATCGCATGCCATGGCAAGCTCGCATCCGCCGCCAAGCGCAAAACCTTTTACCGCCGCTATAAACGGTATGCTGAGTTCATCCATTTTCTGTTTTATAATGTCACTCCTCATGGAAAACGCCGCAGCGCCAAACGGATCCAGGGAACTTAATTCCTTTATATCAGCACCCGCAACAAATGCCTTGTCTCCCGCACCCGTCACGATGCAAACCTTTACCTCCGGATGCTGTTTCAATTCATCAAGTGCAAGGCTTAATTCTGCCAGAAGCTGCGAGTTCAGTGCATTTAACACCTCAGGCCTGTTCAGAACGACGGTTGCAATTGCACCGTCGAATTCAAGTTTTACTGTTTTATATTCCATCTATCCTCCCCTTTTAAATTCTAAATCTTAATATCTAATACAAACGCACTAAATTGCCGTGTCATTGCGAGGAGTGAAGCGACGAAGCAATCCCTCGGTATACTGGCAGATTGCTTCGCAGGAAACGCTCGCAATGACTTTGTTTCAATATTTATAAAATCCTATACCTGTCTTTTTTCCGAGCATACCGGCTTCCACATACTTCCGGAGTAACGGGCATGGCCGGTATTTCGGATCGCCAAGATCATTATGCAGTACTTCGAGAATTGCAAGCATCGTGTCGAGCCCTATGAAATCGGCAAGCTCAAGCGGGCCCATGGGTACATTGGTCCCGAGCTTCATCGCCGTATCGATGTCCTGTGCTGTAGCCACACCTTCCATACGTGCATATACAGCCTCGTTTATCCACGGGGCAAGGATCCTGTTGACAATAAATCCTGCGGAATCCTTCGAGACGACCGTTGTTTTACCGAGCTGCTTTGCGAGTTCGAGGGTTGTACTCAGGGTACTTTCCGATGTCGCAATCCCTTGCACAATCTCCACCAATTTCATAACGGGTACCGGATTCATGAAGTGCATCCCTATGACCCTGTCAGGCCTCTTTGTCACACCCGCTATTCGTGTTATGGATATAGAAGAGGTATTCGATGCGAGTATCACATCCTGCTTCAACAGGCCATCAAGCCTTTTAAACGCATCGAGCTTGATTGCCGGGTCTTCGGGTATCGCCTCTATCACGAAGTCAGCTGCTGCTATATCCTGGAAATTTACCGTCAATTGGATGCGTTTTACAGCAGCGTCTTTGTCCGCAGGGGTCAGTTTTCCTTTTTGAACAAACCGGTCAAGGCTCGTCTGTATGGCTTTTATGCCCCTCTGAACAAACTCTTCCTTTACGTCGTACAGCAGGACATCTTTGTCCGAAACCGCAGCGGCCTGGGCTATGCCGCTGCCCATCTGTCCTGCCCCGAGTATCGCAATTTTATTGATCATAGCAAGCCTCCTTCAGATTAATTTTGCTATCATTATAAAATATCCAATGCAACAAAACAGGGATTATTTGTATCAAGGCGTAAAGACTCCTTGAATATTGTTTCAATCTATCCTAAATTTATGGGGTATGCTGAAACAACATCATCAAAAAAGCGTTCTCCTCGGTATGAGCGGCGGCGTGGACAGCTCCGTGTCCGCCCTTCTGCTGAAACGACAGGGCTATGCGGTAAAAGGCGTTGCCCTTAAATTATGGGCATACCATGCCGAAAACCCATGTTGTTCGACGGAAGATCTTCATGATGCCGAAAAAATAGCACAGCAGATCGGTATTGATTTCGAGGTGATCGATATGCAGGAAGAGTTCAGGCAAGCGGTCGTCGGATACTACATAGCGGAGATGGCGGAAGGACGAACACCGAACCCTTGCATCGTGTGCAACGATCATATCAAGTTCGGCCTGCTGCTGGAATACGCATTGAAAAACCAGTATGACTTTGTTGCAACCGGCCATTATGCGCATATCCATGCCGATAAAGACGGTTTCCATCTCAAAAAGGCGCTCGATCGCAGCAAGGACCAGTCGTATTTCCTGTTTATGCTTGACCAGAAAAGGCTTTCAAGGGTCCTTTTCCCTCTCGGAGATCTTGACAAGGATACGGTACGGGACATCGCGCGCAACGCAGAATTGATCACCTGCAATAAAAGAGACAGCCAGGAATTATGTTTTCTCCCGGCGGGAGGATTCAAAGAGTTCAGCAGCACCTTCAGCACCATGGCACCACTGCGCGAGGGAACTATCGTCAACCGTGAAGGTACGGTCATGGGCACCCATAGAGGCCTGCAATTCTACACCATAGGACAGAGGAAGGGCATCGGTGTCTATACAAACGAACCCGTTTATGTTATAGATAAAAACGTTTCCGCCAACAGTATAACCGTTGACACGGGTGACGGCCTTATGTCCGATACATTCACCGCCGGTAATGTACATTGGATAGCAGGCAGGGAACCTGTTTTTCCCTTGTATGCAAATGTCAGAATACGGTACAGGCACACGGAACAAAGAGCCTTGATGAAAAAGAAAGATACTATGCTACTTATAAAATTTGATTCACCGCAAAGGGCGATCACTCCGGGGCAGGCAGCGGTATTTTATCATGATGATGAGATCCTCGGCGGCGGATGGATAGGAGAGGTAAAAAGATGAATCTAAACAAGTCGTGGAAATCCGTGTTCGTAATAACAGCGGCAATCTATCTGGTTTCCTTTGTCGTGGGCATACTCATCCATGCAGTCATACCCCAGACAGAAACACCGGACAGACTGATCGTGCCGCAAAGCTACCTGCAGCAGATCTCGGCGATGAAAACAATAAGCATAGAAGATGCGTATTCCAACTATACGGACAACAGTGCTGTTTTCATAGATTCGCGGGATAACGCCGAATACCGCGAAGGGCACATAAAGGGTGCAATCAATATACCGTACGACCGGTTTCAGCAGGACTATCCGAAGTATAAAAAACTTTTAACAAATGACAAAAAGATCATTACCTATTGTCACGGGACAGGGTGCGGCCTGAGCGTTGATGTTGCTAAGGACCTCATGGCAATCGGCTATAGCAATGTCTATGTCATGACCGAGGGTTGGCCCGGCTGGATCAATGCCAACCTTCCGATATCAGTAGGAAAGGAGCCTTAAGATGGAAAGGAAATGTGTTATCAATTTTGCCTTGATGAGACCCGTCATTATCCTCGTTCTCAGAGTAATACTCGGCATTGTATTCGTGGTAGCGGCGTATGGCAAGCTGCTCCATCCCGATGCACTTGTCTCTACGGTCATTAACTTCAATATTCTTCCTCTTGGTCTTGCAAAGATCTTTGCCGAGACCCTTCCATGGATTGAGATGATAGGCGGTATTATGCTCATTATCGGGTTCGGCACAAGGGGTGCGTCGTTTGCATTGGGCTGGCTGCTAGTATCCTTTATCATCGCCATCTGGATAAATATCCACCGGGGAGTTTCCATGGACTGCGGCTGTTTCGACCTGTTCGGTATGAACGAGAAGATCGGCTCGGCAATACTGATCAGGGATATAGTATTCCTTATCGTGGCCATTGCCCTGGTTTTTACAAAAGAATTTATGCTGAGCATCGATACCGTACTGGAGAGAAAAACAATAAAATAGTATGCTTCTGGGATATAATCACAACATTATACACAAAGGTATTACCTTTCATGTACAAACAGAGGACAGCGGCAGAGATAATCCTTTTATTATAACCCATCTCTTCATCGGCGGTAACATCATAGCAACGAAGAAAACAAGCTATATGGATATCATAAAGATAAACGACCTTGAGAAGATCGTTGCCGATATCATGAAAGAGCAGCACAAAAAGATGGTCATGGAATTGCGGGACGGCTCTTATGATTCGCATCAGCTCGTCATGGAGATCCTGAAGGAGAAAAGCGTAAAACCGCAGGAGACGAAGCAGCCGGTGAAGCAGGATGAAAAAACCTTGAATATCGATGAGGAAACGAAGAATCTTGATGAGGTGATCCTCGACTATCTTGTCGAGACAACCGAAGACAAATGAAACACCGGTCATGATTCAATTTTTTCATGTATATAAGCACTATTTGAAAGGCAATGCCGCGCTGGAAGACATCAGCGTTCAGATAGAAAAAGGTGAGTTTGTTTTTATAACCGGTCCGAGCGGTGCAGGGAAAACGACCCTGTTAAAACTTATGTTCCTTGCAGAACCGCCCACAAAAGGCCAGATCATCATCAATGGTTATAACATCACAAGATTGAAAAAATCAGCGATGCCCTTTTTGAGAAGGAATATCGGTGTCGTGTTCCAGGATTTTAAACTCCTGCCGGACCGGACGGTGTTCGATAATGTTGCACTGACGCTCGCGGTACTCGGGATGCCGAAGAAGGAAATCAAAAAAAAGGTGTGGGAAATATTGAAAATGATCGGACTTCAGCACAAGTCAAACGCTTATCCCCTGCGGCTTTCCGGCGGAGAACAACAGAGGATCTCTATTGCACGGGCACTCGTTAACGAACCCGCAATCCTTCTCGCGGACGAGCCCACCGGCAATTTAGACCCGGACCTCACGAACGACATCATGAAGCTTTTTTCTGAGATTAACATACGGGGAACAACCGTGGTCGTCGCGACCCATGACAAGAATCTGATAACGACCTACAATAAACGTATTATAACCCTTGAGCACGGCAGGCTCATAGAGAAATAGTGAGCTGCAGAGACGTATTCAATGAAAAGTATTGAAAGAATAACCTACTTCATAACTACCACCATCAAAGGCATAAAAACCAATCTCTATCTGAATGCAATCACGATCATAACCATTGCAGTGGCTTTTTTTATCCTGAACATTTTCTTTATCATCTATAACAATGTAAATTCGGTCCTCGGGGAATGGAAAGGACGGATAAGGATTATTGCATACCTGCAGGATGGATTGGCCGGCGGTGAGCTTACGTCACTTGAGAACCGCATCAAAAATACGGCAGGGATCAAAGCTATAAAATATTATTCCAAACAGGATGCCCTCGATCAGTTCAGGGAAGAGCTCAAAGGACAGGCGGGCATTCTCAACGGTGTGAGCGCAGATGTGCTGCCCGCATACCTGACAATAACCGTTCAAGAAAGCGTATTAAACAATAACTCGATAGACAAACTCGCTGCAGCCATTAAGCACGTACCGGGTGTTTCCGATGTACAGTACGGAGCGCAAATTGCACAAAAAGTTTCCGGCATATTGATTCTGGTAAAGATGCTCGGCATCGGCATAGGCGGGTTTATGCTGTTCGCCATTTTCATCATTGTCTCAAACACTATCCGCATATCGATTTTTTCGAGAAAAGATGAAATAGAAATTATGAAACTCGTCGGTGCAACCAATCTGTTTATAGAAATTCCCTTCATGCTGGAGGGTATGATGCAGGTGCTGGCCGGCACCGGCATCTCGATCGTATTTTTGTATCTCGTTTACAGACTCTTCTTATACAGGCTGCATACGACGCTGGGATCGTTGTTTTTAACGATGAATGTCTCCTTCCTTTCCACAAATGCCATACTTGCACTGCTCGCAGGAAGCGCCCTGATGGGGATGACGGGGGCTATTATTTCCACGGGAAAATTCATCCGGCGCAACTATTGACCCTGGAATTGTAACAGAAATATTTATTCATACGTTCATGAGAAGAAAGAGTTGTTCGCCTCTGCTCACAAACCTGCTATTTTTCAAATGAAATTTCCGGGCTAATCCGGGAATTGCAGCTACAGAAACCCGTTCTTGATGTACCAGTCCCGGGCGTCCTCAACCATTTTTTTAAGAGGCAGGGAAACAAAACCAAGCTCGCGCTGGGCCTTTGAAGAATCGTATTTCGGAAATACGGACATATACCGCGCTTGTCCGGGATTCAGGTCGGGTTTTTTACCGGTAAAGTCCGACAAAAGCTCCATGGAATAGCCATAAGCAACGGTCATCCATGGCGGCATGGTGAAACGGGGCGGCTTGACGCCGATTGACTCTGCTATAGCCGAAAACACGGCCTTGTACGTTTCATGCACCCCGCCGCAGATATACATCTGTCCTGCCCTGCCCTGTTCCAGGGCTGTAACATGCGCCTTTGCCACTTCCTGAACATGTGCCCAAGGAGCACCGCCGGGCAGGACAGCGGGTATTTTGTGGTCCCTGATATCCATAAACAGCCTTCCGAACTGCAGCGTATGATCGAATGGACCGATCATGCTTCCGGGATTTATTACGACAACATCGAGCCCCTGTTGTGCGTAGGAAAGGGCTATTGCCTGTCCCTCGCGTTTAGTATCTGCGTAGTTGTACCCCCAGCCCGCATAGTTATATTCATGCCAGTTCTCATCGGCAAGACCGTTGGGGTTATATCCGAACGCATCGACCGTGCTCGTGTGGACTACCTTCTTTATCTTCAGATCCAGGGCAGTCTGAAGAACGGTTTTAACGCCCTCGACGTTTGTTTTTCTCTGACGCTCGAAAAGCTTTTTCCAGAAGCTCGTATCGCCTGCACAGTGTATGACTGCATCTGCTCCGCTCATGGCATTCCTGACGGCTCCGGCGTCCGCCACATCGCCGTACTGTATTTCGACATCCGGATGCTGGATATAGTTTACCGGCGAGCCTTCAAGGGTAAATGCCCGTACCTTCCACCCCTTGTTCAGGCAAGCGAGCACGATATTCGTACCAAGAAATCCAGCGGCTCCTGTTATCAGTACTTTCATACCTTATCTCCATACAATACCCCGGGCTCCAAAGCAATAACGACCAGAGGGTAAGAAGAATTTTTAACGGGACCAAATCCAGCGCTGTAGTCCCCTATTTTTTGGCCCGATGAATTTAACTCGACAATTGGATTGTTCCAGACACTCGCAACCCATACATTCCCCTGTGCATCGGTTGCGAAATCTGAAGATGATGGATCAACCGGGTAGGTACCTATGACACCCTGTGATCTGCTTAATCTTGTAACGGTATTATCCTTGAAATTGAGGACCCACGCATTGCCGAAGCTGTCTGCGGCAATCTTAAAAGGGAAATTACCCACGGAAAAGGTTCTGACGTTTTGTGCATTACCGGACATGTGGCTGGATGGACAGCCAGTCAATATCAGAATGGGCATGATAATCAGCAGTGATAACTTGAAAATTTCGCTTTTCATAAATGCCTCCTGAAAAAACTTTATGGGTATAACACCCTTGACGGTGTAACACTGCCGTTAATTGTACCGACATCGGTAAATGCGAGTATACTTATTCTCCCCTTAAGATCGACACTGGTTAAATATAACTGATCAGATGCAGAATCAAGCCATAAAGGAATAGGATAGAATCCATTTGTTGTTGGTGTAATACTACGAGCAGGGGCAACATTTCCATTTGCTGTGGTTGCATCGGTAAATACAAGAATACCTCTCCGTACGCATTCCACATAAAGTTGGTTAGAATTAGAATCTAACCATAAGCCAGTAGGGTTATCTAACTCAGTTGTTGTTCCAGAAATAACCCGGGCTGGCAAAACAGTGCCATTCATTGTACTTGTATCGGTAAATACAAGGATATTCTCGTTACCCATCCCATTATCATTTCCAACATAAAGTTGATTAGAGATAGAATCTAACCATAAATCAGCAAGACCGTAAAACAAGGCTGTTAGAGATATATTACGAGCAGGAGCAACATTCCCATTTGCTGTGGTTGCATCGGTAAATACAAGAACACCATTACTGTTTCTAACGTAAAGTTGGTTAGAATTAGAATCTAACCATAAGCCAGTAGGGGTATCCAACTCAGTTGTTGTTCCAGAAATAACCCGGGCTGGTACAACATTACCATTCATTGAACTTGTATCGGTGAATACGAGAATGCTATTGGTATATGGCGAAGTTACAAATAATTGATTAGATGCTCTATCAAGCCACATATTCGAGAGCCCTCCGTATACCCTTTGTGTATAGATTGCCGGTGGCGATATTATACGAACAGGGGATATGTGACCATTTGCTGTACTTATGTTATTAAACACAAGAATGTGGTTATCCTTAATTACATAGAGCTCATTAGATACATCATCAAACCATAGACTCGATATTGTAGAATGAGGAGAATAGGATGGAGATGGGCATCCATTCAATAAAACCATAACAATAAACGATAAGACTAAAAATATCTTATTGTTTCTCATATATCCTGCTCCATAGTAGAGGATATATCAAATTTTAACTCAACTACTACCGCCTTGAAGGCGGTAGGTTTGTAGAATCGTCAATTCGAAATTGACTATCGTCCACGATCTGTTCACCCTCCTGGTTCTTTATATACTCCTGAATCATTTCATCCGTAATTGTTCCTGAGCTGACGGCAAGGTATCCGCGTGCCCAAAGATGGCGTCCCCAAAACTGCTTCCGTAGATGGGCAAATTCTTGCAACATTATCCGTGAACTTACCCCTTTCAGCCATTGCACTATTTGGCTTATATGTTGATGGGGCATATAGGAGATAAATACATGAATGTGGTCACATGCGACTTTCCCTGAAATAATTTGTAGCTCATGCTCCATTGCTATCTGCCTAATCAAATCACGCACACGAATTGCCACAGGTCCAGTCAATACTTTTTTTCGATACTTTGGTACCCATATCAAATGCACCTTTAAATCATATTTCGTGTGCGTTCCTATACGATACTGTCGCATGCAACCACATTAGCACACTTTTCGCTTCGCCTAAAGGCGAGGGGTTTCAACCATCCCCGAACGGGACACTAAATTTGATATATCCTCAGCTTTTGTCATTGTTAAATTCTCCCATGACGCCCATAGTGTTGCCCTATTAAGAAATTATCTATCTCCGGTTGCCACTGTTGTCCTATGTACCCGGGGTGCTCGAAATCGATTTTGGAAAGCCGTTAATAAAGAAGACAGATATGGATTGAAATCTACCATTGTCACCAGCCAACTGCCGGTTAATAACTGGCACGATGTTATGAAAGACCCTACCCTTGCAGATGCCATCCTAAACCGTATGGTGCATAATACTGTGGTTGCTGCTCTGCTGTGGTCAAATTCCCGGACGCACGTGGTTTATCCTATGAATCTTGCAGACAGAAAGGAAACGAAAAAGGGCGGGTTTTGACCCGCCCTTGAATGCGCCTTTTCATTTTTATTGAACAACCACGGTGCAACGCCTCAGTTTCTGAAATCCCTCTCAGTGAAACGCATAGACGTTGCCAAGCACATCCCCGAAATAGACCGTACCGTCCGCACCGATCGCCGGGGCGGTGTACACCGGAAGGCCGCTTATATTGTTTTTGGTTGTTGACGACCATTTCAGCCCTCCTGTCGGAGTGAGCGCAAAAATGTTATCGGGGTCACCATCAGTCCCGAAATAGACCGTGCCGTCCGCACCGATCGCCGGCGAGGCATACACTGTTGGTACGCCAATACTCGGAATGGTATACGTCCATTGGACAGTACCGTCTGTGATTTTGAGGGCCTGCAACTGATAATCTTCACCTATAATTATCGTCCCGTTTGAACCGATTGCGGGTGCAGACCCTATTTGATAGTAAGCGTCGTACGTCCATTTGGAGCTGCCATTGGGATTGATTGCATAGAGACTGAAAAAGTTCGCAAGATAGATAGTCCCGTCTGTACCGACCGCTGGTTCAGGTCCTTGGGAGACAATAGTTCGACCACCTGTACCAAGAAAGTTCCACTTGACCGAGCCGTCTGTTGGGTTGAGTGCATATAAACCAAAATACTTAGTACCAAACGGCGTGATACTCCCCATTGTATAGATTGTCCCGTCTGGGCCGATCGCCGGTGGTGTTCGAGGATTCTCCGTATTTGAACCGATTGGGGTACTCCATTTGACCGAGCCGTCGGTGGGGTTGAAAGCATAGAGAGAGTTATTATAATTAAAATCACCAATTGCCACATAGATTGTACCGTCCGCGCCGATCGTCGGAGGGTAGGCTATTCGGCCCAAAGTGTAGGTGTCACTCCAGTTGAGACCGCCTGCCGGAGAAAGCGCATAGATACAGGCATTAAAGCCCCCCCCACAATCGGCCCCCGCATAGATTGTCCCATCCGCACCAACCACAGGCGGAGAATTTATAGGGCCGGTTGGGTAGCTCCACTTGACCGAGCCGTCGGTGGGGTTGAGTGCATTCAAATAGCCGATATTGGTAGTACCACTAATTACTTCAGAATTCCCTATGTAGATTGTTCCGTCTGCACCGATCACAGGCGAACCCACTCCAGTACCAGAATTTGATGCTCCTGGAGTTATGGTTGAGGTTATCCATGTGGTTGTGTTGGTTATTGAGCTTGTATCTATGGGACTTTGTCCTGTTAATTGTATATTCCCATGGAACATTGGCCAGGGGCTTGTACTGTCTACCTGTATCGGGGTTGTTGTGCTGATTGCGATTCCCGCTTTCCCATCTTCCACCGTCACACCGACTACGTAAGTCCCGGGTAAGCCCGGTGAATTCCAGACCCCAGGGTTGCCGGTCGTTACCGGTAAACCGCCGACAGTCCAGTTGAAGGTAAGGGCATTGTCCAGGGGATAATACCCGTTACAGGTCAAGGTTGTGGAAGTAATGACCGGCTGCGGAGACACGGTGATTGACGGAAGAAATTCGAAATATGTGCTGACCGGTAAAGACATGTTCACAGCGTCACCATGGCCGTCATCCACGGTAACGGTAACCGTCCCGGAAACACCATATTGAGTTGGCGCTGTAACAGTGATGGCGCTCGTGCCCTGTCCTGTTGCAATCGTCCATCCCTGAGATGCCTGCCATGTGTATGAAGGCGTATCGCCGTCAGGGTCAGACGCTGTTACGGCTATATCCATCAGACCACCGAGTGTTATAGGGTTCGGCGAGGCGCTGATAGCGTTGATGACCGGTGCTCTGTTGCCCACCGTGCTGACCGGGATTGTATTCAATGCATACCTGCCGTATGTATCGGAAACCTGCACTGTCGCCGTACCGGTAATAGCATATCCATCCGGTGCTTTTATGATTGCTGTCGGGCTGTTTACACTTGACGGTGACACACTCCACGGACTTGTTGCCGTCCATGTGTAGGTTAGCGCAAGGTTTTGAGCGCTCTGGGCTATGACAGTCGTCGTAACAAGGCTTCCCGGGGTTGCCGGCAATCCTTGGACAGATAAGCTCCGTATTACAGGCGATGTGCCCTGTACTACTGTTGTTGTGGTGCTTTTACTTCCCGAACATCCCGCCATGACCAACATGGCAAGCATTCCTAGACTTATGAATGTATAAATAGATTTTGCACGCATGGTAGCCTCCTTTTATATCATCGTAACCTAAAACATGATCCATCTGTCAATCATTATAGGTGCATAATGCTTTCAAAATTGCCCTTACCGGAGAATCTATGAGAAAGGAGATGAAAGCCTTGACTCAATACGAGATATTAGGTGCGATTAAAACTCCAGCGTTGCTCATGCTCCGATGAGCGTGGGCGAATGATATTGAAACCAGGTGCCGAATTGAGTGAAATACATACTTTTACCTCCCTCATCTTTCCCCCCCTTTTTGGTCCTTCAGGAGAGCTTGCACCGGAGCCACTATTATAATGTATAGTGTAGCAGGAGGTGCGGGGTGATGGCTATAGAAGGTTTTTCTGCTTGTGGACGTGCGGAGATGATCGAAGAGATGAATCATTATGGTAAGGGACGGGCTCCGTTCTTATTCATCATTGATTTCGATCTTAAGAATCTCCACTGTATTCCTTTATCGCGTATCGACAACGACGCCGTCCTCTATTCCATAAACGGCCTGACCAACGCCAGTCCTTATGAGCATCATACCGACATAACGCTTGTAAAGCGCCCCATCCCTTACAAAACATACATAAAGGCATTCCATAAAATACTAAAACAACTCGGCGAGGGGAACACCTACCTTCTCAACCTCACGTTTCCCACGAAGATCGAAACGAATGCTCCGTTAAAAGAGATATTCTTTATAAGCGAAGCAAAATACAAGCTGTGGCTCAAGGACTCATTTGTCGTGTTTTCGCCTGAAACATTTATAAAGATCTGCGGCCGCGCCGTTTCCTCGTTTCCCATGAAAGGCACTATCGATGCTGCCGAGAAAAATGCTGAAAAGAAGATACTGGAGGACGATAAGGAATATGCAGAGCATGTAACGATCGTTGATCTGATCCGCAATGACCTGAGCAGAGTGGCGAAGCACGTGGCCGTCAAGAGGTTCAGGTACATAGAGAAGATCAGGACCAATCAGAAAGACCTGTTACAGGTCAGCTCCGAGATCGCGGGAGAGCTCGACGCATCTTACAACGAAAGAATCGGAGACATACTGTTTTCGATGCTGCCTGCCGGTTCGGTAACAGGCGCGCCGAAAAAGAAAACCATTGAGATAATAAAAGAGGTGGAAAATTATAACAGGGGGTACTACACGGGGATCTTCGGCTATTTTGACGGCTGCAATCTTGACAGTGCCGTGATGATAAGGTTCATTGAAAACATGAATGGAGAGTACCTGTTTAAAAGCGGCGGCGGCATAACCATATACAGCGATCCGCGAAAAGAATATAAAGAACTCATCGATAAGGTATATGTGCCGGTTATTTGAAACAATCAAAATTCTCGATTGTGCGATATACGATGCCGGATTCCACAATAAGAGGTTCAACCATTCAAGGTCCGTGCTGTTCGGCTGTCTGGATTATATCGATCTCCGTGACAGTATAAAGATACCGCCGGAACATAGGTGTGGAATTGTCAAATGCAGGGTCGTTTATTCGAGGGGCATCGAGACAATAGAATATGAGAGGTACAATAAAAGGAATATAAGCACTCTTAAGATAGTAAACTGCGATGATATCGATTACTCTTACAAGTACTGCGATCGCTCCGTGCTAGACAGGCTGTTCGATTTAAGGGGCGGACATGACGACATCATCATAATGAAAAATAACAGGATAACCGACTCTTCTTTCTGTAACCTTGTGTTCGACGATGGGGAAAAACTGGTAACGCCCGGTATGCCCCTGCTGAAAGGGACGAGACGGGAGAAGCTGCTGTCAGAAAACAAGATTGTTCAGGATGAAATCCGTCTGAACGATCTAAAGTCCTTCAAGACCGTACATCTTATAAATGCAATGCTCGATCTGGATGAATGCAAAGTGGGTATCGACAGCATATACGGATAAACTGACCTTCCCCCCGAAAACCAGAGCACTTGCTCTTAGAGTCTCCTGCTGTTGAATCATAACAAAAGGAGGCAAAGATGGAAAGGAAAAGGTACAGCGAGGAACAGATTATTCGGGTGCTTGAGGAAGAGCGTGCCGGGGCAAAGGTCATGGATCTGTGCCGCAAGTATGGGATGAGCGATGCGACGTTTTACAACTGGGAAGCGAAATACTCGGGTATGACGGTCAGCGATCTGCGCAGACTGAAATTTCTGGAGGAAGAAAACCGCAAGCTCAAGGAGCCTACAGAGAATGTTTTTATAGAAAGTTTTAATGGTCGGTTCCGGGATGAATGCCTGAATGAGAACTGGTTTATAACGCTTCAGAAAGCCAGGGAGATCGTTGAGCACTGGCGGATTGATTACAACAAGAACAGGCCGCATGGATCTTTGAGCGGACTTACACCGGATGAATTTGCAAGAAAGCACGAAATAATGGTAAGGAATAGTCAGGATACTCTAATTCAGGGTGCTCTGTAAAATGGGAGAAGGTCAATGACATCATAACAAATTAGGATTGTCATTTTCAGAACATTTGAACATATCGCGGTATCTATTGTATTCGAGACCAGCCGGCAGCATCCCGCCCAATAAGCGGCCTTTTTTCCCCCATTGTTTGGGGCCTTTTTCTACAGCTTCACGTATCTCGTCCCGGGACCCTGTCCGATCCGCTTTATCTTGTCAAGCTTGAGGAGACGGTTCAAAGCCTGGCGCACGGTTGGCATGACGACGCGCGTCGCATCCGCAATATCGCCGGGACTTGCCTCCCCGATATTTGAAATATACATCCAGACTTTATACTGCTTCGGCGAAAGTATATCTTCCAGCTTTTCCTCTTCAAGATAGGCAACGGCTTTCTTCGCTTGCTCCTTGATTACTGATAGAAAGAAGTTCAGCCATGGCGCAATGGTTTCCTTGTTTGTCCCGAATGTCTCCTGCGACTTCCGGAGAGCGATATAATATTCATCTTTTCTTTTCTCAACCAGTTGTTCGTGTGACACATAGTGAACAAACGTATAGCCTGCCCTGAGCATGAGTAGGTTCGTCAACACCCGCGAAAGACGTCCATTGCCGTCCTCGAATGGATGAATTTTCAGGAACTCAACAATAAAATTTGCAATAATAAGAAGCGGGTGGAATCGGTTCTCTTGCAATGCCGCTGCAGTCCATTCCGCAAGCTCCCGCATCTCTATCGGTGTAAGATATGCTTTGGTCGTCTCGAACATGATCCGCACAATGCTGCTATTTGGCCCCAAGACGCCAACGGTGTTTTCCTTTTTCTTATATCGTCCAAGATGTAACTCATCCTTGGTGGAATATTTGAGAAGCTCTTTGTGCAACGATAGTATCAGGCTCTCACGGAACGGTAGGATATCATAATTATCGAAGACGTTTTGCAGCGTTTCAAGATAGCCTTGCACTTCCTGCGAATCCCGGTCCGAAAATCTGGAGACTGACAGGCCGCGCATTACTTTTTCGACCTCTTCGTCATTCAGCTTTGCCCCTTCGATACGGGTGGAAGCTCCGGCTGATGTGACAAGAACCGATTTCTTGAGACTCGTGATTGCCTTCGGAGTCATGCGCAGTCCGGCTTTGAATTGGCCTTTTACTTCATCGATTGCAGCCAGTGAAGCCACAATATGCGGCTCCAGGGTTCTTATACGGCGATCAAATTTTTGTCTTATTTCTACCATAGAATCACTGAATTAATATAGTTCATATGTCAGATTATATCAATAAGTATCAGATGGGTATCACGGGAAAAGCTTAATGTAGGTTTTTTCCGTGCAGCTTTATTTGTTTAAGTGATTCTTGTTTTTATCCTGCTCAATCCAGAGGTCTAGCGGATATATTCTCCATTGATTCTGAATTTTTGAACGGCATATGGGTTATCATCAATAACTTTTTCGCCACAGCATGAGTGAAATATATCCACCAGTCCCATTCTCAGAAACTCATCTCGAGAACATTGACGGCAAAAGCAAGATTATGATTGGTGTCTCTTTCGATACTGACAATCGGGTAAGACGATAGGTTCACTTCTTTTTTATTACTGTGTGTCCTCGATAGATCGTATGCAGCCATCGCACCGACCAGCATTGCAGGGAAAGAAGCTTCTATTGCCCATGGCGGTATGTGAGAAAGCGACGGATCAGAAATAAACACAAGAAGTGAAGGAAGGGCGATGCTGCCTGCCAACGTAATAAAGAAATTTCCATCCTCATGAAGCAGGTACCCGGACGATGTAACGCCTGCAGAAGTCCCTAAAACCCCGCCCGAAATTATTCCAAACAATAACCAATCAGGCGAAGGTCCTCGGGATGTGCAAACATCACCCCCACATTTTGTTGATGTACTTGAACTATGTATTGCTATAATCGTACCCGCCAGAGCACCTGCGACTAATAATACACTGCCTACAAGAAACTTAATCGACTCATGGCCTGCCAGTATCCTTGTCTCAATATATCTTGGCTCATTTTTTTCATACGGTGTGTATCCATGAGAAGAATTTTCCGTATCCGATGGCTGCAGGTTCATTACAAGTTTTTTACCTTCTTTGTCTGCAAGCAAAGAGTAACGGTATTTTATAAGAACATTCGCTTTAACTGATGTCGAAAAGGAAAAAAGACTAATGAGGAGAATTAACTGTAAAGGAAAATATCTCCGAAATTTGTTTTTCTTAATATTTTTACCTATAGATCCGTTCATGGCCTATTTCACAAGGAACTTTTGTTGTTTTTTTCGATGAATTAAAGCTATATCTGAAAAACGAGGGGGGGGATGTATTGAAGAATCCACGCCGTAAACGGAGAGGATTCTTCGTTGGTATGGAACATGTTAATCGCATAGTTCGCCCGACCCAGCTTCGCTGTGTACCCGCCGCTATACATAGCGGCGATTGCGGCGAACACCCATTCAACTTATAGTGCTGCATTAATAAGTATTCCCTGAATCAATTGTTACCGGCACACCGGCTGTTATCGGACTGCTATATAAGCCAAAATTGACTCCACCGGAACTATTGTGCATGGCTTTTTCATAAACAATCATTTTGCTGTCAGGGGTCGAAAGATAAGCTCCAGTACCTTCATACTTTATCTCCATACAATACCCCCGGCTTCAAAGCAATAACGACGTACACCGGTACATCGGGTTAGCTTGACAGTAAACAGGGATCCCTATATTTTTTGTCAATCACGATGGTGATGGATACAGCATGCCCGAAAATGTCGTTCAATGTTCCAAAAGGGTGATTTACAATACTTTGCCGATACGTTACACACATAAAAGATAAATATTGAATAAAGGAGAGTTCCATGTCTTACAGTAACGATACTCTGTGCGGTATATTCCATAACCAGGCCGAGCGCTATGGGAATAATTATGTTTTCCTTATGGGAAAGTTCGATAAGCAGGGCGATCCCGCAAAAACATGGCGTTCCATCACATGGAAAGAAGCCCAGGATGAAGTAATGGATTTCGCATCAGGGCTTTTGGTACTCGGTCTGAAAAAAGGCGACAGGGCAGCCATATTCTCGGAAAGCAGGCCCCGGTGGATCATAGCAGACCAGGCACTCCAGGTATGCGGCGCTATCGAAGTACCGCTGTATCCCACGCTGAGCAAGGATGAACTGGCCTTCATGCTCAAGGACAGCGGATCCGGTTTTGTCATTGCATCCACCCAGGAAAAAGCCGAAATGTCCCTGAAAGTAACGGGAAACGGTTCGGCGGTAAAAGTGATAATCACCATGGGATCATGGAAAGGGCAAAAACCCGCGGGCATATATACCTTTGCCGAGGTCATGGATATTGGCCGGAAGAAAGGCAGCAGGAAAGAGGCAGAGGAACATATCCAGGCGGTGAAACCGGAAGACACTGCCTCCATCATTTACACCTCCGGAACCACGGGAAGACAAAAGGGCGCAATCCTCACGCAGGCGAACTGGATTGCCAATATTCATCAGAGCTCAAATTCTACTCTGCTCAAACGGGTAAAAGAGCTGGACCTCCATCTGCTCAGCCTTGTCCACCTTCCCCTGTGCCACGTCATGGGCAGGACTGCAGACTACCATGTAAGCGGTCTCAAGCTGGGCGGTATCCTTGCATTTGCCGAAAGTTTTAATACTATCCAAAACGACCTGCTCGAACTACGGCCGAATGTCGTTGTCAGCATACCGAGGTTTTATGAAAAAACATACGATATGGTACGCTCCGCATTTTCACGGTCAAATTCGTTCTACAGGAAGCTGTTTGACTGGTCGATGCGTCAGGGTGAAAAGTTCACCAACAGCATGGCAACCGGGACACGCCTTCCCCAGCTCGATCTGATCCAGTTCTCCCTCGCGAACAACCTTCTTTTCAGTAAGATAAAGAAGCAGGCAGGCATGGAGCGGCTCGTACTCGCTGTCTCGGGCGGAGGTAAATTATCGAAAGAGGTCTGCGTGTTCATACGGTCGCTCGGTATCCAGCTCAACGAGGGCTACGGGCTCACGGAAACAGCACCGGTCATAAACTTCAATGAGCCGGAGTTCAGGGACGTGGACGTCGATCATCTGAAGTGGTTCAAGAAAAAGATGGTGGATTGGACCGTAGACCTTATGATCACACAGCAGGCAAAGGGTAAATCACCCTTCACCAATCCGATCCGTGCCTTGAAACTTTCCCTTGCGTATACCACGGTAGCACACCGGCTCCAGATAAAACCCGGTACCGTCGGCAGACCGGTCATCTGGACAGAAGAAAAGATAGCCGAAGACGGGGAAATACTTGCCAAGGGACCGCAGATATTCAAAGGCTATTGGAACATGCCTGAAGCGACAAAAGAGTCGTTTACCGAGGACGGCTGGTTTAAGACCGGTGATATAGGCGAGTTTGACAAGGAAGGCTTCCTCACGATTACGGACCGGAAAAAAGAGCTCTTTGTTACATCCGGCGGAAAGAACATCGCCCCGCACCCGATCGAGCTCGCTCTGATCGCAAAACCGTATATCGACCAGGCATGCCTCGTCGGTGACGGAAGGAAATACATCGCCGCACTCATCGTACCGGATTTTAAAGAGCTGAAGCTGTTCGCAAAGGATAACGGCATACACGCGGCAAATGATAAAGAGCTGATGGAACATCCCAAAGTCAGGGAAATTATAAAAAAACAGGTGGATGCGCTCAATGAAGATTTGGCCCGCTATGAACAGATAAAATACTATACTGCTATCGATACCCCTTTTACCGTTGAAACGGGGGAGTTGACACCGACGCTGAAGTTAAAACGACGCATAATAAATGAGAAGTATAAAGGCGTGATCGAATCCATGTTCAACAAGCAACTAGAAGCGCGGGACTAAAAAAGGCCGGGTGTGCGCGCTCACCGGCGCGCATGCTTCACTTCATCGAACACAGAAAGTATTTTGGGAGATGTAGTCCTTGGATCCATGCTGAATCCGGGATCGAGCTTCAGGATCTCCATGAACTCACCTTTTGCAGCCACGGTCTCGTCCATGGCTATATAATCAAATGCCTTATATTCATGCAGGGTAATCAGGTCTTTTCTTACAATCTTGTCCACAGGTACTTTCAGCGTGATCCCGATAAGCTTATCGATCGAAGACGTGTAGTCCCCCCGGTCATAGAGCGCAACAGCATCATGCAGGGCTGTGCTGTAGAGCGACGTATTTATTTTTTCTTTCTTCGCCCGGGGTATTGTCTGTTTTATATGCCGTGCCCTTTCAACCATGATGGGAAGACTGATTATCATTCCCGGCTTTATGTCGCCAAGCGTTTTAAGCCTGTTATAATCCTTGAGGAACACGGCATCCTTCTGATCCCCAAGGTATTTGGCTGCAATTTTGTCGAGGGTATCACCGCGTTTTACCCGGTAAAACAACGCAAAGGGAATTTTCACGACGGTTCCTTGTTTCAAGACTTTCCCCGCATCCATACCATTGAGTATGGCAAGAGCACCGGCCTTTTGCGGATCTTTGAGATACAGTGCTGCAAGATTTTTGAACGTTTCCCGTTTTCTTACCCTCAAGACGGTAACAAACGGTATAAGAATAGTGCTCCCCGTTTTAAGAGATTCGTGGAGATTGAGATGGTTGAGCATAATGATGTACAGGTCTTTTTTTTCGTCCCCGTAGTAATACCGTGCAATAGCTGGCAGGGTGTCTCCCTTTCTCACCCTGTAGCGTAGAACCGATGCAAATGAAGGAGAAGCGCTTAACAAAACAATCAGAATACATATGAATTTCTTCATTTTTTTTCTCTTTGCTTTCTGAGGACTGCCTTGATGAAAACTATCCTGTTGTTTGAGACCTCAACTTCCCTGCTCACCGATCGATAATAGGGGTTTGTCAGCATTACCCGGTGTTTTCCCACAGAAACCGGAAACCGTCTATTGGTCGGCGTGAGTCCCACCCTCTCTCCATCAATGTAAATTTCGGCCCATGGTAATGCAACCACCCGGATAAAACCAGTCTCTGATACTTTCTGTACGGAAACAGCATGCATCGTTGTTCTGGAAACCGTTGCCGGTGAAACGGGTTGTGCAAACATGGACGCTTCTCCGCTTGCACGTGAAGACGGAACGATACTTTGAGATTGAGGCCCTGAGGCATGCTGCATGGTGATCGCTGTATTGGTTAAAGATGCCGCAGCAGATGATGCTGACATTGCCGTACCGTACCGTGAAGGCAGGGAAACAGCGTTTTCATGCACCGTTTGAACCGGTTTTTTGAATACAGAATTCTTTTCCTGTCTGCTTTCACCGGCAGCCAATCCCTGTCCGGCAGTATACGGGTGCCCTCTCAGAAACACGTACACCGCACTTCCCGCAAACAGAGTGATAATAATAACCACTGCCACGGCCCACGCCGTTATCCTGACCGGTTTTTTCTTTTCCTGATCCTGCTTGACTACAGTCTTTTCTGCTGACTGCTGAAACAACTTTTTGTCCTCGATAAAAGCCCTGAGGACCATGGAGTAATCTTTGCCTTTGTTCTTTTTTTGCGCCAGATCGACCAAGTAGGTCATCAACTTTTTGGTTGACGGTCTTTTCCCGGGTTTTGTTTTGAGGCACCGGTTGATCATCCTTCTAAGCCCCCACGGTACCGTTTGTCCGAATTCATCGGTTTGAGGAGACCTCTTGCCCTTCCGTATGTTCTCAATCACGGTGGATTTACCAATCGCGGCAAACGCCCTTTTGCCGGAAAATATCTCATAGAGTACACACCCGAACGACCAGATGTCCGATGACGGATCCGCGGGTTTCCCATCGGTTTGTTCAGGGGACATATATGCAGGCGTACCCATGGAAAATCCCGCCCTTGTCAGCCCCTTGCCACCCAACTCCTCCTCTATATGGGCTATTCCGAAATCCACAAGCTTTACCTTGCCATCCTGGGAGACGAGGATGTTCGACGGCTTCATGTCCCTGTGGACAATCCCATGTTCGTGCGCATACCCGAGCGCCCTCGCGATATGCGAGGCAATGATAAGCCCGATATTCAGAGGGAGCGGGCCCGCTTTTTCGATGACCCGTGCAAGGTCTGCTCCGTCCAGATATTCCATGGCAATATAGTATGACCCTTTTTTATACCAAAACTCTATGATGGTGATGATGTTCTCGTGCTGGAGTCTGGCAACAGCCTTTGCTTCCTGTTCGAAACGGGCAACGATCTCTTTGTCTTCTTTGAATGCGGATTTGAGTTCTTTGACAACCACAACACGATCCAGACTCGTCTGGCATGCTTTATAGATAACCGCCATTCCACCGGAAGCTATTTGTTCTATAATCTCAAAATTTCCGATGCTCGTGGTCATTGTTCCGGCCCCCCTGCAACGCCGGTCAAAAGGATCTTTTTGATCTTTAAATCCTTTTTTCTCATCTTGTACCCCAATCCAGTAATAAACCAGGGTGCGAATAAATTGCAAGCACATCGGTCGACCCGAAATATGCCCGGAAATTTATTGTACAGAAAGAATTTGCAATGTGTTTATTTCTATGCAACTCTTCTTACAGGGGGGAACATGAAAAAATATATAGCAGCAGGTATAGCTTTACTGGCATTGACCTACGCAGGTTGTTCGAACAGATCATCGTCTTCTTCGGGGCCGCTCGTTTACTTTAAACCACAACAGACATCCTCCGGGCTTGTTTACCGTTCGATACCGTTTCCGAACGACCTTTATGTTTCAAGCAAGCTTTACAGTTCGGGGACTTTTAATGCAATAGCTCCAAGCACGGATCCAAACCTCTCATCTTCCAGAACGGCCCTCAACAGCTTGCTCATACCCGCCATGAATCAGATTAAAGGCTTTGGAACATCGAGTGCCGTACTGTTCAGTTTGTCCGGCACCATCGACATGGCGTCTTTGCCGCAAACGGTCCAGGCATCCACACAGCCCACTGCAAGTGCATTCATTATCAACATCGACCACAATTCGCCAGATTTCGGAAAGCTTACCCCCGCTGTATTCATCTTTACTGCTACGTCCTATAACGGCACGGACTATCTTTATACACTCGGCATCAAACCCGGGTATGGCTATCCTCTGGAACAGGCTACGGAGTATGGCGTTGTTATCACCACAAAGGTCAAAGGAACCAATGGCGCAGGCCTTTCACCGGATGCCGACTTTAATGCGATCAAAACATCTTCCACTCTGTCAGACCCATTGCTTGAGCAGGCACGGCAGTTATATGCCCCGTTGTTTTCGATACTCTCGAAACCACCGTATAACCTTGGCTATCAGGACATAGCAGGTGCCACGGTGTTTACCACAGAGAAGATAACACCGGTAATGCAGGATATCCTGGCATGGCTTACGACAACAACCCTGCCAGCGCCCTCCTTTACCTCATCGACAGAGCCTTCTACCGTCTTTTCCCAAGCTACATTCTCCTACACCACAGGCGAATTTACATCACCAAGTTATCTGACTGATCCGGTATCGGGTTCGATCCAGGTTGATGCGGCAAACGGTACGCCCATACTACAGAATTGGGCAACCCTGTATTTTTCCGTAACAGTGCCAGCAGCAGCGCCTCCCGCCGGCGGCTACCCGGTCGCCATCGTACAGCACGGCCTTGGCAGCGACCGCGGGCAGATTATACTTGCCGTTGCAGACCAGTTTGCGCAGCACGGCATAGCATGCATAAGCATCAATGCAGTTGATCACGGCGACAGAACGCCCCCGGGTACCGATGCCACGTATGACTTTTTGAACTTCGCCGACCCTTTTGCAATACGGGACCACTTCATACAAACCGTCACGGACATAGTACAGCTCTCAAGGCTTTTACAAAATCCATCATTGACCACTAAACTTTCAACACTCATGGGAAGACCGGTTACCTTTGATACGACGGGCAATGCAAATCCAAGTGCATACATAGGACAATCGCTCGGCGGCATCATCGGGAGCTTTTATATCAGTGTCGCTCCCTATACAAAGAATGCGGTGATCAATGTCGGCGGCGGAGAGCTGTCATCCCTGCTCATGAACTCCCCGGTAATCTATACTGAGTTTATGCCGATCATTAAATTAATACTTGCAATACCTTCGTGGATCACACCGTCTCTTGCTACCGATGAAGTGGTCATGTTCCAGTCATTAATTGATCCCGGGGATCCCATCAATTATGGCCGCTTCGCTCTCAAGCAACCGCTTTCAGCACCGACTTTTACCAAGCAGATACTCTTTCAGATGGCCGACCTCGATCAGCTTGTCCCGCACCTTTCCACCGAAGGAGAGGCAACGGCAATGGGTATTACCGGTATATCGAGAGGCGACTCAAATCCTCTCATTATAGTCCCCTGGTTCACCTTCACGACGTATACGCCTCCTGTGAACATGAACGGCATTTACCAGTTCAACGGAACGCATGGGATGCTGAATACGCCAAAAGATTCCGTGGCGCTTGAAGAAACGTATCCTTTTGCAAAACTGCCAAATCCGATTATCGTGACCAACCCGCTTGCACAGGTACAGGAACAGGCCGCGACGTTTCTGACATCAGGCACTATTATAAACCCGTACGCTCCGTAAAATAACAGAGTCATACATGAGAGGTTTATGCAATGAACGATAAGCCTGTGTCAGATACCGGCATTCAACAGGTTTACAGAGCGGACGTCTGTTTGACTTAATAGAAAGTAGTGATAGAAAGCAAAGAGGGAGGGGAAACGAGTGCATTTTGAGTATTCGTTAAAGACTGAGATACCGATCAACATCGTGTATGAAACCCTGCGGGACAATCTCTACAAACTCGCCAAATACCTGCCGGATGTATCCAGTATAGAATTGGTCGAAAGAAAAGAGGCAGAAGACAGGGTCTACACCGTCAATAAATGGCAGAGTAAAAACATACTGCCGCCTTCCATAAGCCAATTTATAAAGCTGGACGGCATTGCATGGCTTGACAGGGGCGAATGGTCTAAAAGCGAATATGTTTGTACCTGGAGTTATGAACCATTCATCTTTCAAGGTCAATTTAACGCACACGGGCAGGACTCCTACTCTACGGACGGCAGGTATACGATAATCAAGTTTAACGGAGACCTTCAAATAAATCTGGAACAATATCCGTTTGTTATCGTCGTACCCACTATCATGAGAAAAAAAATAGTAGATGAGTTTCTCAATATTATCCTTTCCCTGTTAAAGTCGAATTTCACCGCCCTTATCAAAGGACTCGAGCAATACACCCGGGAAAACAAAATAATTTAAACTAACCCGAAAAATGCGTTTTAAAGGAGAGGACTTAAATCCCGTTTCTATGCGGGCATCCCGTTCATCCGCACAACTTTATGCCCGCATCCTGCAACATCAATGCTACCTCTGAAAGCCTATGGGCAGGCAGGAGAGGAATCTTGGCATAGGGGTAGTCGCGCCTGAACATGGCCTGCTTGGCTGCTGCAAGCCTGTGAAAGAGTAGCAGTCTTACCGGAGGTATGCGTCTTAAGGTTTTTAAAAAGTCTGTGATGGCCTTGATGTCTTCGTTGCTGTCATTGAATCCCGGGACAAGCGTGATCCTCAATTCAAGTCCGGTATTTGTTTCGAGCAGCTGCACAAGGTTGCCGAGTACCGCTTTATTGTCGGCACCGGTAGATCTTTTGTATTTGTCAGGATCTCCATGTTTGAGGTCGAACAAGATTAAATCAAATCTTTTTATAACGTCTTTTAGAAGACTACCGTTCCAAAAGCCCGATGTTTCCATGGCAAGATGAAAGCCTTTTACCCTCAGTACATCCGCGCATGCAAAGAGGAACTCATGCTGTGCCATGGGTTCTCCGCCTGAAAATGTCACGCCTCCATTGGCCTGCTTTAAGAAGACAGCATCTTTCATGATCTCCTCAACGAGAGTACCAACGGTGTAGTCCCTGCCGGCAAGCTTCACTGCCTTTGAAGGACAAAAACCTGCAATCCGCGCATAAACTTCATTACCGGTATGGGCGGGTTTATTATCTTTTAACGGACAATCGATTGTGCATGCCTTGTGATTTACCGTCCTTGCTATGCACCGGTTTTCATCAAAAGAGAATTCCTGCTCAAAGGATTTACCTTCCATGTTATGACACCACGGACAGTCAAGGTGGCATCCTTTCAGATAAATCACGGTCCGTAGTCCGGGTCCGTCATGGACGCACGCCCGCGCTATGTCGAAGATTCTTCCCATGAGGGAATCAGCACCATTTTTCTGGATATGTTGTGTCATGGTTATTATACGGTTGCAGGGACAGTGCTTGCCCCTGCATGTTCAGCATTAATGCATCACCGGTACTCATACCTGTTTATAATATCTTCCTGGATGGATCTGCCGAGGTCCACGAAGTACGCAGAATAGCCTGCCACCTTGACGATAAGGTCCCTGTAGTTCTCAGGATGGAGTTGTGCATCGCGCAGGGTCTCGGTCGAAACGATATTCGGCTGGATGTGCATGCCTCCAAGACCGAAGTATGTGCGGATCATACCGGCAAATGTTTCGAGCCCCTGCTCGGTATCTATATATGACGGATGGAAACGCATGTTCAGGGACAGACCAGCCGATGTCTGATAAGACGGGATTTTTGCGATACTCGCCATGACGGCAGCCGGACCGGATGCGGATTCTATCATATTGCTTATGGACACACCGTTTGAAATGGGCTCGCCCGAAAGCCTGCCGTCTGGCGTTGCTCCGAGCATAATGCCGTCTATAACATGGTTTCCGTACGAGTAATAACACGGTCTGAACTTGCCGCCCCGTATATTCCGGTGCTTCAAAGCTTCCTCGTAGACCCAGTTCAGCACCTGCAACGTCATACTGTCTGCTTCATCATTGTTTGTACCATACTTCGGCACATCATGGATTATACGCTGTCTGAGGACCTCGTTGCCCTTAAAGTTTCTCGAGCATATATCGATAAATTTCCTGAGTGTAAATTCCTTCCTGTCATAAACGAATGTCTTGATCGCCATAATGGAATCTACAAGCGTTGCAAGCCCCCGAATATCTATCGACGTGAAATCATACCGTGCACCTCCTGCGGTTATATCGGCAGCTTTTTCAACGGCATCGTCCATCAGCGCCGACACATAGGGAGCCGGAAGCATGTCCTTATAAGCCTGGTCTTTACCGGCAGCCGCGCTTACCAGTACCTCGAGCTGATGTGTAAGCTGTCTCCGGAAGGCGCTTATAAAATGATCGAACGACCTCAACCCCGCCGGGTCACCGGAGTCATAGCCCTTCATCTGCCCGATGAACGGAGGAGGGTACTTGCCGCGCGAGAGCGTAAGAAGCAGCACGGAAGGCAGGACCATCTCGTACCCGCCGACGCAGCCGTGCGTGTCAGATTGTCCCGTGATCTCGATGCATCCGACCACGACGTAGTCCCTTGCATCTTCCTCGCTCATACCGTCGTTGATCAACCCCTTGATAATGGATGTGTCGTTATAGATTGCAATGCCGTTTGCCTGCCTGAATACCTCTATGGTGCGGCGCAGGAACTCATGCGGCGTATTTTCATGTATCCTTACCGCAAGCTGGTTTACCGCACCCTTCATCTGCTCATAAGCATCGAGGATAAGGTAGGAAAGCTCATTTGTAGCATCCTGCCCTTCCGGTGTCTGGCCTCCTATGGTTACTACATGCTGGCTGTTACCGTAAACACCGTTCGTTTCCATGCCTATCTCGGGTATGGGTTCCACATTCGCTTCGAGCTTTAAAAAGAATTCCTGGATCAGTGCCATTGCCTGTTCTTTTGTCAGGGTACCCTGCTCTCTGTCCTTCCTGTAATAAGGGTAAAGATACTGGTCTGCCCTGCCTGCTGCAAACACGTCGTGTGTGCCGTACTGAATCTCTCCGACCACCTCGGCAAACCATGCCGATTGGATTGCTTCATGAAATGTCCGCGGACTGTTCGCAGGTACATTGGCCAGATTCCGTGTAATCGTATCAAGACGTGCCCGCTCTTTTTCATCCTGTGTCTGCCCTTTCATGGTATTTGCAAGCGCTGCAAAGCGTCCCGCATACCGTATGGCTGATTCAAGACTTATGATAACGGCACCCAGAAAGCTGCGGCCTGTTTCATTGCCGTCACCTGAGACTTCAAGCTGTTTCAACCGTTGTTTCGCCTGATCGATGATCGCCTGCATACCGCCGGAAACAACCTTGTCTATGCCGAGGCTTAAATGCCCCTGTACGTCGAAGACAAACACTGCGGGCGTAGGGTTATTGTTCGCAAGCTCGTGCCTGAGTTTATGGAAAGCTTTTATTCTCCCCACAGTAAGCGGTACGTCTCTGTTTGCACCCTGAATCTTACGCAGGCCTTTATGTCCGACATATTTCCCGAACTTTATCATCCTCAGGATATTGCGCGGATGCTCTGCCAGACCGGGTTTTATATCGATTATACCATCTTCGTCCCAATGCCTTGACTTGTGGTCCCTCAGGGTCCTGCCATCCCAGTACGGAACGATCTCGTTCTGGAATGCCTTTCTGTCCTCATCCGATATAAAAAACGGCCTGTGCTTGAGGTGCAGTATGTCCATCTCCAGTTGTAATATCCTCAGAAAATCCCCCCGTTCCACGGACAACGGGGCGGCAAGAAACTTCTCGGTTTTACTGCCTGCAAGGTACTCATCGGGCACTATGAATATCTTCTGGTTTTCCAGCGTACGCTTTAATGCAAAGGCATTGCGGAGGTTAGGGTCCATACCTTCCGTCTCTTTATATGAGCGCGTGAAGTTAAGCGCCCTTGATATGCAAATCTCATACGGTGCGGTATGATAGCGCTGTTTCAATCTCGCTATCCTGGGATCGAGTCCCCCGGCTCTATGGCTGCGATCTTGCAACAAAGTCTGTGTAGCCATCTGTCCCTCCCCTTCAGCAGATTATAAAGCAAGGACAGGTCATGTCAAGCTCCAAAAAACCAGTACGGATAGCGTTCCAGCAGGCTAAAACCCGCAGAAGGTTTGCAATGCTTTTAACCTATACTGCGTGGATTACTTCTCTGTCAGTGCGCACTGTACTGCACATAAAAAAAGGCGTGGACAAAAGCCACGCCTTTCTGAATATAAGTTTTCTCTTCTTACCCTCTTTCTACCAGTGTAGCAACGCCCATCCCGCCTCCAACGCACATGGTCTCAATACCGAAATCTATGTTGTTGTCCGTCATTTCATGCACCAGTGTCGTCATGATCCTCGCACCGGTTGCACCGAGCGGATGGCCAATTGCCAATGCGCCGCCTCTCGGGTTGAGCTTCTCCAACGGTATAGCAAGCTCCCTCGCAACAGCGAGTGACTGGGAAGCGAATGCCTCATTCAGCTCGACTACGCCGATATCCTTTATGGTGAGCTTGGCCTTTGAGAGTAATTTTCTGACGGCGTATATAGGTCCTATGCCCATAAGCTCAGGCTTCACCCCTGCAACAGCCATTCCCCGTATTGTTGCAAGCGGCTCGATCCCGAGCGACTTTGCTTTTTCCCGGGACATAATCATCACCGCGCCAGCCCCGTCATTGAGCGGACTTGAATTCCCCGCTGTTACCGATCCTGTTTCAGAGAATGCAGGCATGAGTGTTGCAAGTTTTTCAAGAGACGTGTTCTCTCTCGGACATTCGTCCGTATCGAAAAACTTCGTTGAACCGTCTGCCTGGGGTGCATTGATACCGATGATCTCCTTTTTAAACAAACCGGCCTTGATAGCCTTTACAGCCTTCATGTGGCTTTCATACGCAAACTTGTCCTGGTCCTCTCTCGATATCTTATACTCGACCGCAACATTCTCTGCTGTCTGCCCCATGGTTATATAGACATTGGGCTGCTTCCCTTCCTGGATATCGTTTAACAACGGGATATTCAGTGCCTTATCGGGATTCAAACCGCCCATGGGTATGTGAGACATACTCTCGATACCTGCGCCGATACCTGCATCGATAAAACCTGCCATGATGCGCAGTGCTATGAAGTTTATCGCTTCAAGGCTCGATGAGCAAAACCTGTTCAGGGTTGCAGCAGGTACATCTATTGGTAAACCGGCAAGTATGCCGATCACCCTTCCCACGTTTAATCCCTGCTCGCCCTCTGTCATCGCACAGCCGACAACAAGATCCTCTATTTCTTTCGGATTCAGTTTCGGGGTCCTTTTTACAACCTCTTTTACAACAATTGCTCCGAAATCATCAGCCCTGACATTTATAAGACTACCCTTGTTTGCCCGTGCTATTGCCGTTCTTGCAGCAGCTACGATAACCGCGTCCTTCGGTCCTTTATTCATACATAACCTCCCTTTTGTTTTTGATTTTATTATCAATTTATCGTCGGCATGTCCAGTGTTTTCTCAATTTCTCCACTGGACAACCGGGCTCTCATAATGATATAATTCTCCAAAAGGATGGGTACAGATATGGGAAAGCATGGAATAAAGCTATTGACAGCGGGCTTATTTTTATTGTCAACGACCATAGGATGCGGAAGCAAGAGCAGCGGATTAAGTTTTAAACCCATGGATGCCTCGCTTGTCCTGACAAATGCAAACTATACGCTTACCATAAACCGCGCTCCGTACAATTTTACGGTAACGTCACAGGGACGCATTGTCCTCGCTTCAATCCCCTGTACCGCATCATCGGCTGTCAGTGCCACCGGCAGCTACGCACTGAACAACACGTACGCGTGCACATTCTCTGCAGCGGGCTATAACCTTACGTCCAACGGTGCAAATGTCTACCTTCACAGTAATCAGGCCGGATGGATAACATACAATTTTCTCCTATCGACTAAAATGATAAAGGTAACTGTTTCAAGCCAGAATAGCGCTGTTCAAAATATCGGAGATGCGTTTTCGACATCGGCTTCGGGACATTGGTATGGGCAGGGGGAGCTCGGCAACTATCTCAACCCGGTAGACGGGACCACGGAAATAGGCCAGCAGTGGTTTCCTCTTGAAACCGGAAACTACACCAGATGCCCGCTCGAAACAGCCGATCAGAACAACCTGACAACCCCCCTGTGGCTGACATCGAACGGGGCAGGCGTGTTTGTCGACAGCTACGGTCCGATGTGTATGAGCATGGGCAACGGCATATTCGCGCTCACCGGAAACTCGAACCAATTTTCGTATTACATCCTCGTTGACAATAACATACCTTCAACCTATCAGGATTGGATCTCTACAAACTTCACCTATAAAAAGGCGTGGAAGCCGGTAAGCCTTCCTGCGCCTGAAATGTTCCAGGGTCCCGTATGGTCAACATGGGCTGAATACCTTTACGGGATAGACCAGTCAAATGTCCTCGGCCTTGCACAGAGTATAACGAGTCTCGGCTTTCCCCATTCGATCCTGGAGATCGACGACAAGTGGCAGAAAAACTGGGGCGACACCGCGTTCGACCCGGCAAAGTTTCCGGACCCAAAAGCAATGACAGACCAGCTCCACGCACTGGGATTTACCGTCTCCCTGTGGGTGCCGCCTTTTGTCGATAATAACTCCTCGAACTTTAACGCCTCGACAGAGCCCTATTTTATCCAGTCAAAAAGCGGCGGCGTTTCACTCATAGCTTGGTGGGATACCTTCGGAACAAAGGAGGCAGGGCTTATCAACTTTGCGGACCCTGTTGTCATGAACTGGTGGTCAGGTCTGCTCGGTACTATCGTAGCAAAAGATGGTATTGACGGCTTTAAATTCGATGCAGGCGAAGCAAACTGGTTTCCGCTTGACGGGGTTACCACAGGATATCTTTCGCCAAACGAGTTTTCCGATTATTATATAACGATCAACAAGCATGTACCTGCAATGGAATTCAGGTCGGGCTGGTTTGCTCAGGATGACGGCCAGATCATGCGGGAGTACGACAAGGACTCTATCTGGAGCGCTGACAACGGGCTGGCATCGGTCGTGCCGCAGATGTTTTCCATGGAAATGGCCGGTTATCCGTTTGTACTGCCGGACATGATCGGCGGTAACGGCTACACAGGCTGGCCAAGTTCGGAGCTCTACATTCGATGGGTCGAAATGAATGCGTTTATGCCGCTCATGCAGTTTTCTATGGTGCCGTGGGATGCACGTATAGCGGGTTATTCAACGCAGACTACAACGGACATTTCCAGATATTATGCAGGCATACATCAGTCACTGACAACATACATGCTCAACCTTGCACAGAGCTCCGCACAATCAGGTATGCCCATGGTCAAGCCGTTGTTCTTTGACTACCCAGCTGACCAAAACACCTATACCATAAGCGATGAATTTCTGCTCGGGGATACGTATCTCGTGTGCCCTGTTGTCACGCAAGGGGTATCATCGAGGAACGTTTACCTCCCTGCAGGCATATGGGCAGACTACTTTACCGGCGGTACATTTACAGGGCCGACAACACTGATTGGCTACCCTGCGACCATCGGGACCATACCGGTGTTTGTAAAGCAGTGATTACCCTCTGACCCATATCACGTCCGTGGGGTAATCCCCAAAAGATACCCATGTGCAAGCCATTGATACTCTGCAATCCGATAAGGAAACCATACAGGGTATACAAACCCCGTTTTAACCACCTTGCCCCTTATCAGGGGCTGACTTCCCCCCTGTCAAAGGGGAATAAGGGGGTTTTGCGATCGAGGAATTGATCGAAAAAGTAAACTTCCTTATTGCATTTTCGAATTAACTAATATCGTCGAATACCGGTCATACTTGGCAGGGCTTTATCATGCGGTAAGCATAAAAAATGCCCCCTGGGGAAGGGGGCATTAGCTCCGCTTTAAGCGGAGGAGGGGAAATTTAAATGTTCAATCTTTAAAGTAAGGGTGGTGCTTGCGCACCACCCTTTAAAATTTTACGTTGTTTTCTGCCTATGGTAACTGGTTGAGTGTGTTGTTCAGTATGGTCAATACGTAGGTCGGGTTGTGTATACCATAGCTGCCTTCACTGTTCGTAAGTGCATAGTTCCATCCTGCCTTCACCAGCGTTGTTGCTGTCGGATTGGCTGCACTGTTCAGCGGGAATACAAGGAATGACGTAGAGCCGCCTACTGTTGTTGCTGTTATAGAACCCATCGCAAGTGTGAACGTTGCGGTAGAGGAATCCCACAACTGGTATCCCTCCTGTCCATGCACCTCGGAGAAGACTGCTGCCGTAACCGGTGTTGCAATCGTCTGGGTGTTTGATGCCCAGATTGTATAGCTCGTTCCTGAAACGTTGATTGCAGCCATAACGTCGTTGGAAAGCTTGGTCTGAAGCTGGCTCAGCAAGCCCTGGACTTCTGTCTGCAAGCCATAACCATCAACACCTGATCCATGGCAGTTTGCACAGAGCTGTCCCTGCTGGGAGTTGTCTATAGCAAACTCATGAGAATACGCCGCATTGTACGGATTATCCGGATTAAGCTGCATGTGGCATGTTACACAGGTATCGCCAATGTTCGCATGCTTGGATACAAACACGGTCGTCGTGCCCGTAATGCCGGTGAAGTATGAATTCTGCCCCATCAGAATATCGGCCTGTGATGGTGTGTGCGGTGCTGAATAATTCGCTATAGCGATTGAGTCATTGTGCAGACCGTTACGTGTGTTGTGACACTGCATACAGAGTGCACCTGCCCCAACGTTGTCGACAGTAAAACCTGCTGCAAGTTCTGTGTTGCCGTAGACCCTCAACTGGCTATCACCGTTCGAACTGGGATTGTTGTCCAATGCGTGCGGGTCATGACAAGCCTGACATGTCTGCGGCTGTACCTGTGAAACTGTCAGTCCCATACCTGCAAGCTGACTTTGTGATAATGTTCCAAAGCCAAGTACGCTCGTTGCACCGGTAAACCCATACGATGAAACCTGATCAGTATATGCCGCAAAACCCTGCGCTGTATGACATCTTCCGCAATGGGCTGCGTTAGGACTATTCTGAATCGTGCCCTCGCTCATAGCAAGATCATACTGTGCATGTGCTGATTGCTGCCACTGGGTACCCATCACGTGGTGCGCTGGTGCATCGTGACACTGGTTACAAACTCCTGCTGTCCATCCAACCCGTGCTAATTTATCCTGCGCTGTAGAACCGTGTGCATCTGATGCGCTCGGTCCATGGCAGCTATCACACTGGATATTTGCAAGCGCTGCAACTGTCGGGTACTGACCAACCATAGCTGTCCAGTTTCCGGGCTTTCTTACTGATGGAAACACAAAACCAAATTGTGCAGCAACCCAGCCAAACCCGCCGTTTGATGAAGTTGAAGCAGCTTGATCGTAACCAACCGTATGACAGGGGTAACATGACGCACCGATTGTGCCGGATCCGCCATCTATACCATGGATAAATATCGAGGCATGTGGTGTTTGTCCCATGTTCGCAAACACATCAGGTGCAATACTACCATCGTGACACCCTGTGCACTGTCCTCCATTCCATGTTCCATGACCAAACACTTTGTCAGGACCATACGCTCCTCTAAAATATCCCGCATAGATGGTAAATGAATTGCCGGACGTTGTTTCGGTAATATAATATTCGCCCGGAACATCGGGGGTAAATTCTACCAATTTGTACGGTCCTGATGCCGCTGAAGGCACATTAAAAAGCTTCGCAGTTGAGGTTAGCGGCGCTGCAAAGTTTACGTTAGGAGATGCTTCTGTAAGGTTGATATATACCGGCACTCCGATGGCCACGTTTTCTATACCCGGCTGTCTGTCGCTTGCCCTTACCGTAATAGTGGAACTGCTCTTTACGCCCTGAGAGTTTGTCGCACTTAAGGTCAATGAATAGCTGCCCATCTCATTATAGCTGATAGGGACAATGGCGTCTCTGTTAACCAATAATCCACCTACCGGGTCAACCAAAGACGGGTCATTCGATGCCAGAGCTGCAAAGGTATCTGTTGTAAATGATACGGAAGAACAGCTCGTTGAACCTGAAAGCACCGGTGCTGTTGCCAGCGGTGATGTTATTGTCCATTGACAGGTCACCGGTAAGTTGTTCGGATCCGTTACACTTGCAGTGACTGTAACCGGAGTAAAATAACCGACATTCAACTGGCTGGCAAGCCCTGAGATCAACGGAGCCTGATAAGGCCCGTGGACTATCATGAGCTGGGTCGTCGATGTTACACCTGCTACGACAGGTATTATTGACGATGTAAACTGGTTATATCCAGTCATACTCACAATAACCTGATACGATCCTATCGGAATGTTTGTAAATGAAAATTTTCCGTTAGCATCGGTTGTCGCATTTGATGCAACCGCCGGGTTTATTGCAACAGTGGCACCTGCTAAAGGTGCTTGTGATACACTGTCAACAACATTCCCTGATAAATTCCCTGTACTTAAGCCTGCAGCGCCTACAGCACCTGCTACGCCGTTACTTCCATTACTGCCGCTACAGCCGACTAATAATAAACCTGCAAGTGCTAAAGAGCCTGCAAGTCTTATCAGTGTTTTTAAACTCATACTTCCTCCTTAAAAAATAGATTTACAATATGAAAGAGCAAGTTCTATACCAATTGTATCAGGATCATGTGTTAATGTAACATATTGTATTTTAAGGATAATGGATTGTTTTATTTTCATCATTTTTTAAACAACAGTGGGTAAAAACACCCATTTCTGGGTGATAACACGCAGTTGACACGTGGCATGAACGACAATAAATGAGCATAAAAAGAGCGACAGAACCAAACTCACCTAAGCTCTGCCGCCCAAGAACGGGTACTATACCCGGAAATTGCAAAAAGTCTGAAAGGATCAGACTATGATTTTTTTTCTTCTTTGGTGCCTGCCTTCTTTTCTTTCTTCTTCTTTTCTTTTATCGTCCTGTCAATGAGCTCTATAAATGCGAGCTCGGCACCATCACCCATTCTCTTCCTGAACTTGATGATCCGTGTATATCCGCCATTGCGGGCTTTATAACGATCAGAAAAGGTCGAAAAGAGTTTTGCTACCGAAGGTTCATGCCTGAGCAATGCAAATGCACGCCTGCGCGATGCAATATCGCCCCTTTTACCAAGTGTGATCATACGTTCGACTACCCTTCTGAGCTCTTTCGCCTTTGCTACAGTCGTTTCTATACGCTCATGCAGAATTAAAGATATTGCAAGGTTCTTTAACAATGCTTTCCTGTGGGACGGCGTCCTTCTGAATTTTCTTCCATCAACATTGTGTCGCATACGGTGTCCTACTCCTTTCCTTCATTTTCCCCATCACTCTCTGAGCCTATGGGCTTCATTCCGAGACGCAGCCCCATTCCGGTAAGAACCTCTTTTATCTCACTCAGGGACTTTCTGCCGAAATTCTTCATCTGTAATATTTCCTGTTCTGTTTTTAAAACAAGCTCGCCTATGGTCTTGATGTTGGCATTTTTCAGGCAGTTCGTCGCCCTTACGGAGAATTCAAGTTCATCGATGCTCTTATTCATCAATTCCGCAACCTTGTTATCTTCCTGAATAACATCACCATGGATGAATTCAAGATTGCTCCGCTCGACAATTTCTTCGGAAAACAAAGACAACTGTTCGGATAAAATCTTTGCTGCAGCAATGAGTGCCTTCCTTGGTTCAATACTTCCATCGGTCCATATTTCAATGATAAGTTTGTCATAATCTATAATCCTGCCTACCCGGGAATTCCGCACCTGGAAGTTCACCCGTATCACCGGAGAAAAAATAGAATCTATGGGTATAACACCGATGGGCATATTCTCATCTTTATTTTCTTCCGAAGGAATATATCCCCTTCCTGTCTTTACGACCATATCGGCGTTCAATACTCCGTCTTTTCCGAGTTTTGCTATTTTCGCATCGGGATTGAGTACAAGCACCTTGTCATCAACGATAATATCCTTTGCCGTAAGCTCCATCTCGCCTTTCGCCCGTATCTTTATTTCCCGTTCATTCACATCGAGCAGTCTCAGCCTTATGGATTTTAAATTCAGTATTATCTCCATCACATCTTCGTAAACGCCCGGTATGGTCGAAAACTCATTCGTCACACCTTCGATCTTTACCGACGTGATCGCTGCACTTTCTATGGAGGAAAGCAGTATCCTCCGCAAGGCATTGCCTATGGTTGTCCCGTATCCCCTCTCTAAAGGCTCGATGGTAAACTTTCCATAAGTCCCTGTAAGAGTATTGCTGTCTATCACCACTCTCTTTGGCTTAACAATTGGTTGTAAATTCCTATGAATCATGTATCCCTCCAAATTTTAAAAAGCTGTTATTTAGAATATAACTCTACAACGAGCTGCTCTTGTACCGGCACACTGATGTCCGTTTTTTCGGGCAGGGCTTTGACCGTAGCCTTCATGGTGGCAGGTTCAAGTTCGAGCCATTTCGGTATCCCTGCTTTTTCACGCGCACTGAATGAAGACTGTACATGGACATTTTCTTTTTTGTTACCCTTGAGCTCTATAACATTGCCGACCTTTACGAGGAATGACGCAATATCGACCTTCTTTCCATTCACGAGGACAACACCATGGTTTACCAACTGCCTGGCACCAGCCCTCGATGAAGCAAAGCCAAGGTTAAACACAACATTATCAAGCCTCCTCTCGAGGAAGGTCAGCAATGCATCACCCGTTTTACCCGTGTGCCGAGTTGCATCCTTGAATATCCTTTCGAATTGACGCTCGGTAACACCGTATATTCTTCTCAGTTTCTGTTTCTCTCTTAACTGAACACCATACTCCGTTAATTTACTTTTATTGTGTCCGTGGGAACCGGGGGGGTAATTCCTGCGTTCTATCGCACACTTCTCCCCGTAGCATCTGCTTCCTTTTAAAAAAAGTTTAATGCCTTCCCTTCTGCAAAGTTTACATGCTGATTCTATATAACGTGACAACGTCTCCTCCTTTAATTAAACTCTTCTCTTTTTCGGCGGCCTGCAGCCATTGTGGGGTATAGGAGTAACATCTTTGATAGCAAGGATTTTTATCCCCGTTCCCTGTATTGCCCGTATTGCCGATTCCCTGCCTGCACCGGGTCCTTTAACGTACACCACAATGCTTTTCATGCCAAGGTCCATTGCTTTTTTGGTTGCATCTTCCGCAGCAAGCTGTGCAGCAAAAGGAGTACCCTTTTTGGATCCCTTGAACCCCTTAATCCCTGCACTCGACCATATCATTACATTTCCTTCATTGTCGGTAATCGTCACTATCGTATTGTTAAATGTAGATTGTATGTGTACAATACCCGTACTGACAGTTCTCTTTATTTTTTTCTTAGTTTTCCTCGGTGTAGCCAAGTTCAGCCTCCTATTTCTTCAATTCTTTCTTTTTCAGACCGCCGACGGTTTGTCTTCTCGGCCCTTTGCGCGTCCGTGCGTTCGTATGGGTTCTCTGCCCTCTTACCGGCAGGCCCTTTTTGTGTCTCATTCCTCTATAGCTGTTCGTATCGATAAGACGCTTTATGTTTGTCTTCTCGTCTTTTTTCAGATCACCGCCGACCTTATACTTGTTTTCTATTATCTTTCTTATAATTGCCAGTTCATCTTCTTTTAACCCTTCCACTTTTCGATTATACTCTATTCCTGCTTCTTTCAGAATAGAAGAAGATAAAGATTTACCTATTCCGTATATATAGGTAAGAGCAATCCATATATTTTTATTTTTCGGCAGGTCTAAACCCGCTATACGCGCCATACTTACCTCCTATCCTTGCCTTTGTTTATGTTTTGGGTTTTCACAGATCACTCTCACAACGCCTTTCCTTCTGATTACTTTGCATTTCGCACATCTTTTTTTCACCGATGCATGAACCTTCATATCTCCTCCTCAAAAATACTCATTGATCAACTCCTGTAAACAATTCTTCCCTTTGTAAGATCGTAGGGGGATAATTCAACGGTAACTTTATCCCCGGCCAATATCTTTATATAGTGCATTCGCATCTTTCCCGAAATGTGGGCAAGCACCTTGTGTCCGTTCGCAAGTTCTACCTTAAACATGGCATTGGGCAGGGTTTCTAAAACGGTTCCTTCTACAAGGATAGCATCTTCCTTCGGCATATCAATTTACCTTTGATAACACAATACCGTGATCATAATCAACCACTATCGTGTGCTCAAAATGTGCCGATAATGAACCATCCAGGGTTCTTGCGGTCCAGCCGTCAGCATCTATCTTGATGCGGTAATCACCCTCATTTATCATAGGCTCCACAGCAAAAACCATACCCTTTTCCAGTTTTATACCCTTTCCCTTTTGACCATAATTCGGAATCTGCGGATCCTCATGAAGCGCCCTGCCGATACCATGTCCGACAAAATCCCTGACAACCGAGAATCCGTTACGCTCTGCATATTCCTGCACAGCACTTGAGATATCATACAGCCTGTTACCGACTTTCGCCTCTTTAATAGCAAGATTTAACGATTCTTTCGTAGTTTTCAAGAGGTATTCCGCTGTTTCACTTATTCTGCCTATAGGAACGGTAATCGCTGCATCGCCAAAAAATCCATTCATCAGGACTCCAAAATCGAGGCTTACAATATCTCCGTCTTTTATTATCCTTTTGGGAGATGGTATACCGTGAACAATCTCATCATTGATTGATACGCATATACTTGCCGGATACCCTCTGTACCCTTTAAATGCAGGCCTGGCACCGTATTTTTTCAACATATTTTCAGCCATCGTATTGATCTCTTCAGTACTCATACCTGACTTTACGCTGGTAGAAAGTTCCTGCAGTATAATAGCGACGATCTGAGATGCTTCTGCAATTTTTTTCACCTCTTCAGCGGTCTTTACACTAACCATTAAATGCCTTATCGATTATTGCAGCTATACTCTTGTTTATCGCTTCTATGCTGCCGTCCGCAGTAACGGTCTTCAGCATGCCTTTCTTCGCATAATATTCGATCAGAGGAGCTGTTTTGCTGTTATAGACCTTGAACCGTTCCCTGATGGTAACTTCCTTGTCGTCATCCCTCTGGTAAAGGCTCCCATTGCAGTCATCGCACGTGCCGTCTTTCTTAGGAGGCTCGGTCATCAAATTGAAGATCTTGCCGCAACTGTTGCAAACGCGCCGTGCCGATAACCTCTGAATGATACTTTCCTCGTTGACCTTCAGCTCTATAACAACAAATTTATCGATATTTAATTCTTTAAATTTGCCGTCAAGGGCATCTGCCTGAGCCACCGTCCTTGGAAAACCGTCCAGGATAAATCCTTTACTTGCGTCCTTCTCTCTCAGCCTCTTCTCGAGCATACTTATAACAAGAGAATCCGGTACCAATTCGCCTTTATCCATAAATGCCTTTGCCTTTGTTCCAAGATCGGTTGCGCTCTTAACCTCCTGGCGCAGCATATCGCCGGTCGCTATCTGCGGTATACCGTATTTCTTGCTTATAATTGTTGCTTGTGTTCCTTTCCCCGCTCCCGGGGGGCCAATCAATAACAGCCGTATCATAGCATTACCACCTTCTTCCTTTCATTTTTACATTTTTCATGAGCCCTTCATAATTTCTCATAATAAGCTGAGACTCTATTTGAGAGATTGTATCGAGAGCTACACCTATAACGATAAGGAGCGATGTACCTCCGAAATAGAACGGCACATTAAACCTGCTGATAAGGATGGTCGGCAGCACACAGACTGCAGCGAGGTAGAGCGCCCCGCCGACGGTAATCCTGGTTAGTATCTTATCAATATAATCTGAGGTACTCTTGCCTGGTCTTATGCCGGGCACATATCCGCCATACTTCTTTAGGTTATCAGCTACATCAACGGGGTTAAACGTAACCGCTGTATAAAAAAAGGTGAAAAAGATTATCAGAACAGCGTAAAATATATTGTACATATAATTACCAGGCGTCAGGTATGTCCTCAGGTAACTCAGCCAGGATATGCTTGCCATACTTGTAATCGTAGCAGGGACCATCAAAAGAGAAGAGGCAAAGATAGGGGGAATAACACCCGATGTGTTGACCTTTAAGGGAAGGAACGTCTCCTGTCCTCCATACATTCTCCTGCCGACAACGCGCTGGGCATATTGTACCGGTATTTTTCTCTGTCCCAGTTCGACGAATATGATAAATGCAACGACCACAACCATTAAAACAGCGATAAAAAGCAATACCACGAGGTTCATTTCACCGCTTCTGACGAGTCTAAACGTATTAAATATCGCCGACGGCATCCTCGCAACGATACCCGCATAAATGATAAGCGAAATGCCATTGCCGATTCCACGTTCCGTTATTTCCTCGCCAAGCCACATAAGAAGTATAGTACCCGCCGTAAGGGTAACGGTACTGAGGAGTCTGAAAGAAAAACCCGGGTTTATAACAATCGAAATTCCGCCCGGTGCATGCATGCTTTCGAGTCCATAACTAATGACAAATCCCTGAACAAGACTTATGAGCACCGTTCCGTATCTGGTATACTGTACAATCTTCTTTCTGCCGAGTTCTCCCTCTTTTTTGAGCTTCTCAAGGTAGGGGAAAACCGCGGTCAGCAGATCTATGATAATAGCTGCAGAAATATACGGCATGATACCGAGCGTAACTATGGAGAAATGTTCGAATGCACCGCCGGTAAACAGATTGAACAAGCCAAACAATGTCCCCGTATTCTGGCTGAAGAATGCTGCAAGTGCATGGGCATTGACCCCCGGAGTCGGTATAGCAACCCCTAACCTGTAGAGAGTAAGTATCAGGAGGGTGATGAGCAGCCGTTTGCGGAGTTCAGGTATCTTCGGAATGTTTACGACATTATCTAACAATTGAAACTACCTCTGCTTTACCGCCTGCGGTTTCGATCTTTTGCTTTGCTTGCTGGGAAAAGCGGTGTGCATATATCACCAATTTCTTATGCATGTCCCCGTTCCCCAGAATAACGACAGGCTTATTTCCCTTTATCATACCTTTTTCAACCATCTTTTCTATGGATACCTCTTCATTATCTAAAAATATATCGAATGCTTTCATATTGATAACCTGGTATTGGACGCGATTGGTATTCACGAATCCGTATTTTGGCATACGGCGTTTCAACGGCATCTGACCGCCTTCGAAATCAGGTTTTACACCGCCTCCGGATCTTGCATTGTGTCCCTTATGTCCTTTCCCTGCGGTTTTACCAAAACCAGAACCTGTTCCCCTCCCAATCCTCTTCCTTTGTGTCGTCATACCTTCAGGCTTTTTTAATGTAGATAGATTCATACTCTCCTCGCAAAACTGCTATTTATTAATCACGGTACTATCACTCAGGAGTGGTAGTGCTTCATCCTGCTGCGGCATTGCATCTTTCAACTCGGGCAGATTATCAAGCGCATCCATCGTTGCTTTTAAAACGTTATGCGGATTGTGGGAGCCGAATATTTTTGCAACAACGTCCTTATATCCTGCGAGTTCAAGAACCGCCCTCACTGCACCGCCTGCAATAATACCTGCACCCGTCGGAGCAGGCTTAAGGTATACCATGCCGGCGCCGAACTTACCGGTAACATGATACGGCAGGGTTCCTTTCTTTATCGGCACATTGATCATATTCTTTTTCGCTTTCTCTATTCCTTTTCTTATAGAATCAGGGACTTCATTTGCCTTCCCGAGTCCATACCCTACAAGTCCTCTGTGATTACCGACCACAACCAGAGTGCTGAAGCTGAATCTTTTTCCGCCTTTTACAACCTTAGCCACCCTGTTGATCTTGATTATGTTCTCTTTAAATTCTACATTGTCGTTTGAATCTACCAAGCTCACACCTCCTTAAAATATAAGCCCCTTATTGCGTGCTGAATCTGCAAAAAGTTTTATTTTGCCGTGATATTTATAACCATTCCTGTCAAAAACAACATTCTTAATACCCTTCTCGATGGACTTCTCCGCTATTATTTCGCCGATTTTCTTGGCCGCATCTTTGTTCTTTTTACTCTTTAATTTACCGAAATACTCTTTGTTTAACGTAGATACCGACAAGATTGTATTTTGCTTCTCATCGTCTATTAACTGCACGTATAAGTTCTTGAGGCTTTTGAACATTATAAGTCTGGGCTTTGATTCCGTCCCGCTCACTTTGCCCTTTAATCGTTGTTTCCTGAATATTCTGTTTTTGTTTTTACCTATTGTTTTTATCATAAAATTCCTTTTTTATTTTACTTGCCACCGCCTGCTGCAGCGCCTCCCGTAGAACCGGCAGCAGATTTTCCTGGCTTCAGTTTCAACACCTCACCGGTAAATTTAATGCCTTTCCCTTTGTAGGCATCCGGGGGCTTTATTGCCCGTATCTTTGCAGCATAGAGTCCGACTTTATCCTTATCGATACCGGTCAGAATAATCTTCGTTTGCTTTTCTTCTATTTTTGCATTTATATCGGAGGGAAGAAGCATGATGACCGGTTTTGTAAAACCTATATTAAAAACAAGAGATTTATCTTTAATATCGGCTTTGTATCCTACACCGACCAGTTCCATTTCCTTTTTGAATCCCTCAGTCACCCCTTGCAGCATATTGATTATAAGAGACGTATACATACCATGGAGCATTCTAACGGTCTTCTCATCATTTTTTCTTGTTACTTTTACACTGTCTGAGGAAATAACAACTTCTATTCCCTGCGGAATGGCCTTTTCCAGTGTACCCTTCGGTCCCTGTATCTTCAATACATTCGACTCCGACTTAATTGCTACTTTCGGTGGAATCTTTATAGGTTTTCTTGCTAACTTAGACATTCTGCCTCCTCACCATATTACACACAACATTTCGCCGCCGATCTTCGCATTTCTTGCAGCCTTATTCGACATAACACCTTGAGGGGTCGACACTATGGTAATACCGTAATCGTTTTTTTCCTTACTAATTTTTCTATACCCGCTGTATCTTCTCAAACTGGGTTTGCTTATCCTCTTTATGTCGTGGATGTACGGCTTGCCGTCTTTTCTATACAGCAGCGTGATGGTAATCTTTGCCTTGCCATCCTCGGTGATCCGATCGAAATCAGCAATAAATCCCTCCTCTTTCAATACTCTCAGGATATCGCTGTTCATGTTTGAGAACGGTACCAGTACCTCTATCTTTTTTCTCATCAATGCATTCTTGATGGCAACTAATAAATCTGAAATTGGATCTGTTGTATTCATAATTTTCCTACCAGCTCGCTTTTATGACACCGGGAATATCCCCCCGTAATGCCAGTTTTCTGAAACATATCCTGCACATATTAAACTTTCCCATATATCCTCTCGATCTGCCGCATATCGGACACCTGTTATATGCCCTGACTTTAAATTTTTTCGGTTTACTCGTTTTTACAATTAAGGATTTCTTTGCCACGTGTTTTCCTCCAATTACTTATTAAACGGCAGCCCAAGCCACTCTAACATTGTTCTTGCTTCCTTGTCCGTCTTAGCTGTGGTAACAAACGTTATATTCATTCCCTTTATCTTATCAATCTTATCATAGCTTATTTCCGGAAATACTATCTGCTCGGTCAAGCCCATCGTGTAGTTGCCTCTTCCATCGAATCCTTTCGATGATATGCCTTTAAAATCTCTCACCCTCGGAAGAGCAATGTTCACAAGCCTGTCGACAAACTCGTACATGATGTTGCTTCTCAATGTTACCATAACTCCGATGGGAACTCCCTCCCGCAGTTTGAATGTTGAAATAGATTTTTTTGCCTTTTTTATAACCGGTTTCTGACCCGTTATCTGTCCCAGCTCAACAACCGCCGAATCGATAAGCTTGGGGTTCTCTTTCGCCGCCCCAAGACCCATATTAATAACAACTTTGATAAGCTGGGGGACCTGATACTGGTTTTTGTATCCGAATTCTTTCATCAACTTTTTTACTATCGTTTTTTTATAAAGTTCTTTTAGTCTGGCCATTATTCGATAACCTCATTGCATTTTCTGCAGTATCTGACCTTGCTTCCATCCTCCATAAACCTGAATCCCGGCCGTACGGCTTTGTTGCAGTTCTTGCAAAACAAAAGCACGTTCGACACGGAAACGGGGAGTGTCTTCTCTATCACGCCGCCTGTCGGGTTCGTGTTCGAAGGTTTGGTATGTTTTTTGACAACGTGGACCTTTTCAACGATCACCTTACCATTCGCGGTATCAACCCCGATAACCTTTCCGGTTTTACCACGGTCGTTTCCGGTAATTACTTTTACCGTATCGCCTTTCTTAATGTATAATTTCATATCCGTCCTCACAGTACTTCCGGTGCCAGTGATATAATCTTCATAAATTTCTTTGCTCTCAGTTCCCGTGCAACAGGACCGAATATTCTCGTTCCTATAGGCTCAAGCTGGGGGTTCAGCAAAACAACTGAATTAGCATCAAAACGTATATAGCTCCCGTCATTCCTTCTCACTTCTTTTTTCGTTCTTACGATTACGGCCTTAACCACTTCACCCTTTTTAACCTTTGCGGTGGGCGTGGCTTCTTTTACCGATACGACTATTACATCGCCAATCGTTGCGTACCGGCGCCTTGTTCCTCCCAGAACCTTAATACAGGCAACAATTTTAGCTCCCGTATTATCGGCCACATTAAGTCTTGTACTCTCCTGGATCATGCAGCCTCTCCTTTATCAAGGTTTGTTTTTGATTTCTCGATGATCGCTGATATCCTCCATCTCTTTTCCCTGCTCACCGGTCTTGCTATGACAATCTCCACCTTATCACCGGTGTGTGACTGATTCTGCTCGTCATGTGCTTTGTACCTGATTTTTTTCTTTACCGGTTTGTCGTACCTGGTATGTTTCAGCGTTTTTTCTACAACGACTACCCTTGTTTTGTTCATTCTATCACTGACCACAAAACCTATCATGGAAAAGGGCTTCCGTTTATCGTTATTTTTCATGTATCCCCCTCTCCTTTTCCGTCAGTATGGTTAAATGTTTCGCCAAATCTTTCTTCATCATCCGAAAGCTTCTGAAGTCAGCAAGCTGGGCTGTACTAACTTTTAGTTTCAGGTTAAACAATTCTCTTCTCATCGTATTTATTTTTTCTTTTATTTCGTCTACGGATAGACTTCTTATCTCTGAAGGCTTCATTTCACCGTCTCTCTTTCTATTATTCTCGTTGCGAATGGCAGTTTGTAACTTGCACTGGTAAGCGCTTTATACGCAACTTCCCGTTCCATACCTTCCATCTCATAGAGCACCCTTCCAGGCTTAACAATGGTTATCCATTCAATGGGATCGCCTTTTCCTTTTCCCATTCTGGTTTCCGCAGGCTTTTTCGTGTACGGTTTGTCGGGAAAAACTCTTATCCATACCCTGCCGGTCTTTTTGATAAACCGTGCTATTGCTATTCTTGCAGCCTCGATTTGCTTTGACGTCATATAACCCCTTCCGAGCGCCTGCAAACCAATGTCGCCGAATGCCAGGGTGCTGCCGCCTTTTGCCAGCCCCTTCATTCTTCCCCTTTGCTGCTTTCTATATTTAACTTTACTCGGCATTAACATATATCATTGCTCCCTGTTTCATTAAGCGACTACACTGCTCTGCGTTTGCTGCTCTTCCGGTTTGTCAAGAACTTCACCCTTAAAAATCCATACCTTGACGCCTATAACGCCATACGTCGTAAAGGCCTCTGCAAAACCATAATCAATATCTGCTCTTAAAGTCTGAAGAGGCACTCTGCCTTCCCTGTACCACTCAGTCCTTGCAATTTCTGCACCGGCAAGCCTGCCCGCTATCATCACTTTGATCCCTTTGGCGCCGAATTTAAGTGCTGAACTGATGGCCTTCTTCATGGCCCTCCTGTATGAGATCCTTCTTATTAACTGAAGGGCTATATTCTCTGCAACAAGCTGTGAATCAAGTTCCGGTTTTCTTATCTCGAAAATATTAATCGTTACTTCCCTTCCCGACAGCATCTTGGTAAGCTCTGCTTTCAACGCTTCTATTTCCACACCCTTTTTACCGATAATAAGCCCGACCCGTGCACTATGTATATTGACCTTTATCTTATTGATAGCACGCTCAATGATGATATTCGATACGGCTGCATGATATAATTTCTTTTTCAGGAAATTCCTTATTTTGTAATCCTCGTGCAAAGCAATGGCATAGTCTTTTTCCGCGAACCATCTTGAGTTCCAGCTTCTTATTATGCCTACCCTAAAACCTATTGGATTTGTTTTCTGTCCCAAAATTACTCTCCTTTATTTCTCATCGAGAATTAAGTCGATGTGACACATTCTTTTTCTTATTCTTAATGCCCTTCCCATCGGTGCAGACCTGAAACGCTTCATCGTCGGACCTGCGGAGACCGTTATAAATTTAATATAGAGGTTATCGACATCAACGGTTCCTCTTGTTTCCGCATTCGCAACAGCCGACCGTATCAGCTTTGCTATATGACCGGATGCAGCTTTGTTTATAAATTTTAAAAGACCGAGTGCGGAATTAACATCCTTTCCCCTGATTACATCAGCAACCAGTCTCGCCTTTCTGGGTGCAAGTCTTAGAAATCTTAATGAAGTCTTTATTTCCATGGTTCAACTATTCCTTTCCCTCGGACTCTGTCTTTCCCGTTTTTCTGTCTCCCGAATGCATGACGAATGTCCTTGTAGGTGCAAATTCACCGAGCTTGTGGCCAACCATATTTTCCGTAACATAGACGGGTATGAATTTCTTTCCGTTGTGAACAGCAATGGTAAAACTAACCATTTCCGGAGATATAACGGACCGTCTGGACCATGTCTTGATCAAACGCTTTTCCTTTTTCTCGGTCATCTGCTGTATTTTTTTTAATAATGACTCTTCTATAAACGGACCTTTTTTTAATGATCGTGCCATTCATTCTCCTCTATTATTTTTCTTTTCTTCCCTTAATGATATATTTGTCGGAATACTTTGGTTTTCTCGTTTTAAACCCTTTTGCAGGCACTCCAGATGGAGACACGGGATGCGGGTTACCCTGCCCTGATTTGCCTTCTCCTCCGCCATGCGGATGATCGACAGGATTCATGGACACGCCCCTGTTATGAGGTTTACGTCCCAACCATCGCATGCGTCCTGCCTTGCCGATGGATATGTTTATATTATCGATATTGCTCAACTGTCCTATGGTTGCCATGCAGTCCAACCTTATCAGCCGTACTTCACCCGAGGGGAGCTTTACGTGGGCATAATCCCCTTCCTTTGCCATCAACTGCGCAACGGTACCTGCTCCTCTCACAATCTTTCCGCCTTCTCCCGGTTTCAATTCTATGTTGTGTATATTGCTTCCCGAGGGCATAAACTTCAGCGGCATTGCATAGCCTTTCAGAATATCGATCTCTTTTGTCCTGCTCGAAAGGACAACATCGTTTACTTTCAATTCTTGCGGCGCAAGTATATATCGTTTTTCTCCATCAGCATATTTCAAAAGTGCTATAAATGCCGTCCGTACGGGATCATACTCTATGGAAGCGACATGGGCAGGCACATCATACTTATCGCGCTTAAAATCTATTATTCTGTACATCTGCTTATGTCCCCCGCCTCTGAACCTGGAGGTAACCCTCCCCACATTGTTTCTCCCCCCATGCTTCTTGAGAGGCGCCAGGAGGGACTTCTCCGGCTGCTGGGTGGTCAGCTCGTCAAAACTAAGAACCTGCATGAAACGACGTGCAGGTGAAGTAGGTTTATAATATCTTATGCCCATTACTATTTACACTCCTTGGAAGAATTCTATTTTATCGTTCTGCTTCAATTTGATTACCGCTTTCTTATAGCCGCTTCTCAGCCCCCTGTGCGATCCCCTTACCGTCTTTATTTTGCCGGGCATGTTTATGGTTCTTACATCCAGCACGGTTACCTTGAAGATCTTTTCTACTGCGTCTTTGATCTCCTTCTTGTTCGACACCTTGTTGACAACGAATTCAATCTCGTTTGATTTTTCCTTCGCCGCGGTACTTTTTTCCGTAATAATCGGTGACACGATAACATCGTACATTGATTTCATTTGTTTAAAGCCTCCTGGAACATCAAAGCTGCTTTTTCCGTCATTACAAGCTGCTTATACTTCATGGCATCATACACATTAAACGTGTTGTTCCTGATAATCTTTATTTTATCTATATTCCTCGCTGAGAGCTGGAAGTTCGGATTCGAACTATCCAGTACAACCAGGGCATTGTTTATGCCCAGCTTCTTGAAGATTTCGTACACAACCTTTGTTTTTATTTTATCAAGGTTAAAGCCGTCTATAACGATGAGCATCTTACCCTTATATTTTGAACTCAGCACCGATCGTGCGGCAAGCTGAACAATCTTCTTGTTAACCTTAAGGACCCTTCCACCGGGCTGAGGACCGAAGGTGATCCCCCCCCCTCTCCAGAGAGGAGACCGGATGGTACCAACCCTTGCCCTGCCGGTACCCTTCTGCTTCCATGGTTTTTTGCCGCTTCCGCTCACCTCACCCTTTGTCTTCGTAGCCCTGCTCCACTGTCTTTGATTGTGAAGATATTGCTTGAGGGTCAGATAGATCGCTGTGTCATGCACTTCGGCATTAAAAACCACGTCGTCCAGTGTAAGTTCTTTTAATTTATTTCCGTTTTGATCTACAACATCAACAATAGCCATGTTTCACCTATGCATAAACCTTTTTAATATCAATCATCGAATTTACACTGCCCGGTACAGCACCTTTTAACAGTATGATATTCTTTTCGGGTATTAGTTTCACTACTTCCAAATGCTTCACGGTAACCCTTACATGGCCCATCCTGCCCGCCATTTTTTTGTTCTTGATAACCCTGCCTGGAAATGTGTTCGAACCAATGGAACCGGGCGCCCTGTGAAACATAGAACCATGACTTCCCGGGCCTCCCTTAAATCCATATCGCTTGACAACACCCTGAAAGCCCTTTCCCTTGCTTTTCCCGGTCACATTCACGAGTTCGCCTACCTTGAACGCCTCTACGGTAACAATATCATTGACTTTGACATCCTTCAGATCACCGACCCTGAACTCTTTCAAAGATCCGTAAAAATCCGAACCAAGTTTTTTATAATACCCGCCTATAGGCTTAATTAATTTTTTTTCAGGTACGGATTCATATGCCATCTGAACGGCACTGTAACCGTTTTTTTCCGATGTTCTTATCTGGACTATCTTGCACGGGCCTGCCTGGATAACCGTAACAGGTATGAGCTCGCCGTTTTCGTTATATATTCTCGTACAACCTATTTTTCTGCCCATTATACCGGTAAACATGAGTGCTATTTACCTCCGTAGCTTTTAATTTCCACATCAACGCCTGCAGATAGATCTATCTTCATAAGCGCATCCACGGTTTGTTGGGTAGGCTCCATGATGTCTATCATCCGCAAACTCGTCCTTATCTCGAACTGTTCCCTTGATTTTTTGTCGACATGAGGAGATCTCAGTACGGTATACCGTTGGATTATTGTCGGAAGCGGCACAGGCCCTTTAATAATGGCACCAGTCCTTTTTGCTGTCTCGACAATTTCTTTTACAGATTGATCCAGGAGTCGATGATCGTAAGCTTTTAATTTTATTCTTAAATTCTGAGTTTCTACCATATTTTTACTCTATAATCTCCGTAACAACACCAGCACCGACGGTCTTACCGCCTTCCCTGATGGCAAACCTTACGCCCTTTTCCATCGCTATCGGAACGATCAAATCTCCCTCAAGCGTTATGTTGTCTCCCGGCATCACCATCTCCACTCCCTGCGGCAGCTTCACGATCCCGGTCACGTCCGTCGTCCTGAAGTAAAACTGCGGACGGTATCCCGTGAAAAACGGCGTGTGCCTCCCGCCTTCTTCCTTGCTCAATACGTAAAGCTCTCCCTTGAACTTCGTGTGCGGCGTTATACTCCCGGGCTTCGCTACAACCTGTCCGCGCTCAACTTCTTCCTTCTTCGTCCCTCGCAGCAGTACCCCGATGTTGTCCCCAGCACGTCCTTCGTCCAGTACCTTCCGGAACATCTCTACACCCGTCACGATCGTCTTGCTCGTCGGTATGATCCCCACTATCTCTATTTCCTCGCCTACCGTTACCTTCCCTCGCTCTACTCTCCCCGTTACCACCGTACCTCGCCCGCTGATGCTGAATACATCCTCTACCGGCATCAAAAACGGCTTCTCTATCTCCCTCACAGGCTCAGGTATGTAGCTGTCGATCGCATCCATCAGCTTCATGATAGAACCCTCGCCCATCTCGCTCTTGTCGCCTTCCAATGCCTTTAATGCACTCCCGATGATTACCGGTACCTTGTCCCCGGGAAACTTGTACTGCGTCAGTAATTCCCGAACCTCGAGTTCCACCAGATCCAGTAACTCCTTGTCGTCTACCATGTCTGCCTTGTTTATGTATACCACAATGTACGGTACTCCCACCTGCCTCGCCAGCAATATGTGCTCCCTCGTCTGCGGCATCGGTCCGTCCGCCGCACTCACCACAAGGATAGCTCCGTCCATCTGCGCTGCTCCCGTTATCATGTTCTTGATGTAGTCCGCATGCCCAGGGCAGTCCACGTGCGCATAGTGGCGCTTCGCCGTCTCATACTCTACGTGCGATATCGATATCGTTATCCCGCGCTCCCGTTCCTCGGGTGCCTTGTCTATCTGATCAAACGGTATGAAATTTGCAAGCTTCTTTTCTGATAATACCTTCGTTATTGCCGCGGTCAATGTCGTCTTCCCATGGTCGATATGACCGATGGTCCCGACGTTCAGATGCGGTTTCGTCCTTTCAAATTTTGCTTTTCCCATTTTTTTGTCTACCTCCT
>JAJYUJ010000057.1 GCA_021792615.1 bacterium | reverse complement strand
GCCTGTTATCATATTTGTACAATGGCTGCAGCGGTATAAGATCGGATTGCCCTGAAATATGTTGAGGAAAGACATAGTTGTTGACTGTTGCAATAATTATGAATATTATTTGTCTATGCGAACATGTGTACGTAACATAAACGAAGAGACCGGCGCTTCAAAAGTTTCAGCTGTCATATGGCTCCTTATTCTGGCAACCATTGTATATGTGGTCATAAAGATTGCACCGGTGTATATTGTTAATTACCAGATACAGAATCTGTTTGAGGTAAACGCAAACCGGATACAGACCGCGCAACTAAGCGATATAAAAATGGATATAGCTTCAAAGCTTGTCAATATACACGCGCCGATTACCATAAAAGATGTAACAATAAACCAGAGTGATCCCCAAAGCGTTACCATATCGGCAGAATATTCGGTCGTAGTGAAATTTGTTGACGATTTGAAAATAACATTTCATTTTAAACCAAAAGCAACAACAGATGTACAATAACAATAATTCCTTTAAGTTAATCCTGAGAGGTTAACAAGGATGAGCTGGATAAAAGTACAGCAATTTTATAAACAGCCTTCCCTTGTAAAGGAAGGCTGTTTTTTGTATAAAAAGAGGGCGTTATGAAAAGTGTCATCATGGATTCAACCGCAATAGAACGGGCTTTAAAGCGCATTGCCCATGAAATTATAGAAAAACATACATCCGTGCCGGTAAGCCTCATTGGCATAAGGACGGCAGGCGTGTTTATAGCATCCAGACTCGCAGAGTATATCGGGCAGTTCGGTCGGATTCCCGTCCAAACCGCAATACTCGATATTACCCTGTACAGGGACGATGCAGCAAAAGGGGCAGGAAGGGCCATTGTCAGGGCAACGGAGATACATTTTTCTGTCGACAACACATTCATAATACTGGTTGACGATGTACTGTTTACCGGCCGCACGGTACGCGCTGCAATGGATGCCGTCATAGACCTCGGCAGGCCGAAGGTTATTCAGCTTGCGGTGCTTGTTGACCGGGGGCACAGAGAACTGCCGATCAAAGCCGATTATACGGGAAAGAATATTCCTACCATGGATGACGATCAAATAAAGGTCGTATTGACCGAGAGCGGAAGCAAAGAGGACGCGGTATATGTAATAAGGAAAGGAGATTAAACATGGTTTCCGGCAAAGGTATCATAGGATTAAAATATCTTGGTAAAGACGATATAGAGAAGATCGTCGAAACTGCCTTTTCCATGCGGGACATATCGAAGAGAAGCGTCAAAAAAGTCCCGACACTGCGGGGGAAAACAGTCATCAATCTATTTTTTGAGTCGAGCACGCGGACCAAAACATCTTTCGAGATAGCAGCCAAACGGCTCTCCGCAGATGTCGTGAATTTCTCCTATGCATCGAGCAGCACATCAAAGGGTGAGACCACGATAGATACAGCGAAGAACATCGAGGCCATGAACCCGGATGTTTTTATTATACGGCACGCATCCTCAGGCATCATGGAGCTTCTGTCGAGGCATCTCAAAACGCCCATCATCAGTGCCGGTGATGGTACGAACGAGCATCCGACCCAGGGCCTGCTCGATATTATGACAATCAGGGATGAGAAAAAGCGTATCGACGGATTGAAGGTCGTCGTGGCCGGCGATATCTACCATTCCAGGGTTGCGCGATCCGATATCTACGGCATGGGCAAGCTTGGTGCAAAGGTATATTTCTTTTCCCCGCCTACGCTGATTACTGAAGATTACGCAAGCCTTGGTGCGCGCGTAACGTACGATGCACAGGAGGCATTTACCGATGCCGACGTTATCATCATGCTGAGGATACAGCTCGAACGCCAGGCAACAGGTCTTTTCCCGTCCACCCGTGAATATGCGAAGGTCTTCGGCTTGAATGAACAGAGGTTGAAGCTTGCGAAGCCGGATGTTATCGTTATGCACCCGGGGCCGATAAACAGGGGGCTCGAACTTTCGAGCGGTGTTGCGGACAACAAAGAACATTCAAGGGTACTGAAACAGGTTGAAAACGGCGTATCCATACGGATGTCCGCAATATACCATACCATAGGAGAAGGCCATGAATATACTGATAATTAATGGATTGTTGATCGATCCATCACAGAACATGGAAAAGAGCGGCGCACTCCTCATAGAGGATGACCGTATAAAGGGGATTGTCGATCCGGCATCTTACAGTATAAACGGTGATACGGCTTTCTTAAAGGGCCAGAAGGATAAACCGTACACGGTCATAGATGCAGCAGGCAAATGGGTTGTTCCCGGTCTTATTGATATGCATGTGCATTTCAGAGACCCTGGATATGAATACAAAGAGGACATTATAACGGGCACCATGGCTGCAATGTCAGGAGGATTTACCTCTGTGTGTGCCATGCCGAATACACGGCCTATAAACGACAATAAAACCGTAACCAGCTACATGATCTCAAAAGCACGCGATGCCGGCTATGCCAATCTTTTTCCCATTGCCGCTGTTTCAAAGGGGAGCGGGGGCGCAGAGTTGTCAGAAATTTATGACCTGGTCGATGCCGGAGCGGTTGCAGTTTCTGACGACGGTATGCCTGTTGCCAGTGCGGGGCTTTTAAGAATGGCATTGCTGTATATGAAACCGCTCGGTATACCTCTGATCGATCATCCGGAGGAACTATCGTTGAGTAAATCGGGATATATGAACGAGGGAGTTGCATCGGTTAAGCTCGGTCTCAACGGTATACCGCAGACCGCGGAAAGTGTGGCGGTTGCCCGGGACATTATGATCGCAGCTGAGACAGGCTCAAGGCTTCATCTTGCACATATCAGTACCAGGTATTCGATCGAACTTGTTCGATGGGCGAAGAAGATGGGCATACCGGTAACGTGCGAGGTTACGACGAACCACTTTTCACTGAACGAAGATGCGGTGGACGGCTACAACACGAACGCCAAGCTCAATCCGCCTCTGCGGTCGGAGCGTGACCGGCAGGCCGTTCTTGAGGCCATCTCGGATGGGACGATAGACTGTATCGTCACAGACCATGCGCCCCACGGTCATGATGAAAAAGAGGTGGAATTCGATAAGGCGCTGAACGGCATATCAGGCCTTGAAACTTCGGTTGGGCTTTCGCTGAAGCTTGTCCACGATAAAATAATAAATAAAAAGCAGTTTGTGCAGCTTATGTCGTATACCCCGTCGGTCATCGTAAATCTTAAAAACAAAGGCACGTTGAAAACAGGTGCAGACGCGGATGTTACCATCATAGACCCGGATAAAAAATGGGTAGTGGATAAAAACAAGTTTTTGTCAAAGGGCAGGAATACACCGTTCCACGGCAGGGAATTAAAGGGGAGGGCATGGATGACCATAGCAGGGGGTAAAATACATGGCAATACTCGTACTTGAGGACGGCTCGGTATTCAGGGGGAAATCCTTCGGATACAGGGGCACTGCATCGGGAGAGGTGGTTTTTAATACATCGATGACCGGGTATCAGGAAGAGCTTACGGATCCGTCTTATTATGGACAGATACTCATTTCGACCTACACGCAGATCGGCAATGTCGGAACAAACCCGCAGGACTATGAATCCGAAAGAACGTACCTGAGCGGGTTCATTGTAAAAGAATACAGGGAGCGTCCGTCGAATTTCAGGTCTACGGAGACACTGGATAGTTTTATGATGAGACACCACCTGGTTGGCATACAGGGTATCGATACGAGGATGCTGGTCAGGAGGATAAGGATAAAGGGTGCTATGATGGGTATCATGTCCTCTTTTGACGAGACCGAAGACGAGCTCAAAGGACAGCTTGCAAAACAGCCTTCCCTTGTCGGCAGGGACATTGTTTCCGAGATAACGGCTCGACAGCCGTACGATTTCAAAGAATCTTCGTGGTCGCTCAAAGACGGTTATACGGAGGATTACCGGCATGAGTATCCCCTTATTGCCGTATACGATTTTGGTGTAAAAAAGAATATTCTCAGGTCCCTCGTTTCGGCAGGTCTGAGAGTAAGAGTTTTTCCCTGTACAACACCCGTGGATGAATTGCTGAAAGATGATTATAAAGGCGTGGTTCTGTCAAACGGACCCGGGGATCCCGCAGCACTTTCTTACATTATAGAAAATACCAGAGCACTTATAGAGAGCAAGAAACCCTTGCTCGGGATCTGTCTTGGACATCAGATACTCGGCCTTGCACTGGGCGGCAAAGCTCTGAAATTGAAGTTCGGTCATCACGGAGCGAATCAGTCTGTACTGAATCTGAAGACGGGAGGAGTTGAGATCACCGTGCAGAACCATGGGTTTGCCATAGAACCGGAGTCTGTACGGGATAGTGTGGATATAACCCACATAAACCTGAATGATAAGACCCTCGAAGGTTTCGTTCACAAAAGCAAGCCCATACTCTCTACACAGCACCATCCCGAGGCCTCACCGGGACCACGGGAAGCTGGTTATATATTCAAGGAGTTTGCAAAGCTTGTCTATGAAAGAAAATAACAAATTCATAAAACAGGGTTTATCCACGATGTATGACTATGCATCCGCCCGGTTTCAGCAGGAGATGCTTACGGCCCGGAAAGAGTTTGATATTCTGGTCCCTGTTCCACCTGAGGACGATGCAGAGATGCGGAGCAGGCTGATCATGTTCAGCCACTGGTTTCTCATGGACAGGGCGTCCGAATCGGGGAAGACACCGGCAGACATATTTTTCCATGAAAATCTGTTGAAGCTGCCGTATCAGGAAGAGGTTTTGTACAGAGCGCTTCGCATCAGCAGGATAAGCATATTCAGCGTTATGGACAGGTATGACCGGCATGTCGCCGTTGATATCGCCTCCGACGAAAGGTTTGAATTCCGTATGGAAGAAGACATGGAGCTTCAATCCAGTAATGAGATTATGACCATGCGGTTCATAAGCATGGATAATAATACATTTTTGCTTGCATCGTATGCTACGCATCATTACAGTACCAGGGAATTCATGCATGCCCAGCTCTGTGCGCTGGATATATTTGACAGGGCAGCATACTCGAGAAAAGTGTTTGAGCTGACTGCATTGAGTATAAAAAGCACGAAATATACATGGCTTGAACCGATCAAGATTTACACGGGTGTGACAAAGCTATGAAGTTTGAGCGTCCGGAATGTATGAATGCTTCACGCACACTCCTTTCAGGAGAGGGAAGGTTGAGGTTTTATCGATGAATCCAGTCCGAAGACCTCATTCGGTCAATGCACAATGCGGGGCACCCAAGCCCTGGTTGAGTGACCCGCCCTCTTATCTTAACAGGCTGTCTGATAATATACAAAATTACTTCTCCCCCTTGACGGGGGAGACAGAGAGAGGGTGAAAGTTGTTGATATTTAATGATATTATCACCCTCCCTTACATCCCTCCCGTCAAGGGAGGGACAAAAAAGGGCATTGTCGGACAGCCTGTTAAGAGGGGGGTAGCAAAAAACACTGCCGGCACTTATCCTTCTTATCTCAACCTCCTGTATAGCGGCGAACTGGAAAAGCGGGTCGAAGAGGCAAAAAAATATCTTTCACCATGCACGGTCTGTCCGAGAAACTGCCGCGCAAACAGACCCGGCGGCCAGAAAGGCATTTGCCGTGCAGGAAGGGATTTGAAGATTGCAAGTTATAATCTGCACTACGGAGAAGAACCCCCGATATCCGGCACAAGGGGCTCGGGCACCATATTTTTCACAGGATGCAGCCTGAAATGCAGGTTCTGCCAGAACTATCCGATAAGCCAGCTCAATCATGGCAACGACTATTCCGTCGAGCAGCTTGCTGATATGATGATCGAGCTGCAATCCCTCGGAGCTCATAATATTAACCTCGTTACGCCGACACATTTCGTACCGCACATTATCCGGGCTGTTTTTATTGCAGCGCAACATGGGCTGAACATACCCCTTGTTTATAATACGGGCGGATATGATTCCATCACTATGCTCAGGCTGCTTGACGGTATTATAGATATCTATCTGCCTGATATAAAGTATGCATCGGATGAGTATGCATTCGAATATTCAACGGTAAAAGATTACGTTACGGTGAACAGACAGGCCCTCCGGGAGATGCACCGTCAGGTAGGAGGTCTTGTACTGGACGAAAACGGTATTGCCCTCAGCGGCATGATCGTCAGGCACCTTATACTGCCTGAGGATAGAGCACAGACATGTGAATCCATGACGTTCATAGCAGAACAGTTGTCGCCGGATACGTACGTAAGCCTTATGAATCAATATTTTCCTGCAAACGATGCTTATAAATTCAAGAAACTGTCACGGCGTATAACAAATGCCGAGTACCGGAATGCCGTTGGATGCCTCGGGAAGAACGGATTGGAGAATGGATGGATACAGGAATAAATAATCAGGTGATGGGGGAGTAAATGCCGAGAAGGAAAGATATAAAAAAGATCATGTTGATAGGTTCGGGTCCTATTGTTATAGGTCAGGCTTCCGAATTCGATTATTCGGGCACACAGTCCTGCAAGGCCTTGAAAGCAGAGGGCATAGAGGTTGTGCTGGTAAACAGTAATCCCGCAACGATTATGACCGACCCGGAATTTGCCGATAAAACGTACATAGAGCCCATTAACCCTGATATACTGAAGAAGATTATCGAGGCGGAAAGGCCTGAAGCGCTCCTGCCTACCATGGGAGGCCAGACGGCCCTGAATATGGCTGTCGCACTTTCGGACAGCGGTGTATTGAAGCAGTACGGCGTGGAGCTTATCGGTGCACGGCTAGATACGATTAAGAAGGCGGAAGACAGGGAGCTGTTTAAGGCTTCTATGCTCAAGATAGGTTTAAAAGTGCCTTTCAGCAAATATACCCATACAAAAGAAGAAGCGATGAGGTTTGTCCGGGAGATAGGCTTCCCGGTGATCATACGTCCCTCGTTCACACTCGGAGGTACCGGTGCGAGCATAGCGTACAATATAGAGGAGTTTGAGGACAAGGTGGAATATGGGCTAAGTGTAAGTCCCACCCACGAAGTATTGCTCGAGGAATCCGTCCTCGGGTGGAAGGAATTCGAGCTTGAGATGATGCGGGACAAGAATGATAACTGCATCGTCGTATGTTCGATAGAGAATTTCGATCCCATGGGCGTCCATACCGGCGACAGCATAACCATTGCGCCTGCACAGACGCTTACCGACAAAGAATATCAGAATATGCGGGACGCAGCCATTAAGATCATGCGGGAGATCGGCATAGAGAGCGGCGGGTCAAATATACAGTTTGCCGTAAACCCGCTCAACGGGGAGATGGTTATTATAGAGATGAACCCCAGGGTTTCAAGGAGTTCTGCCCTTGCATCCAAGGCAACCGGTTATCCGATAGCAAAGGTCGCTACAAAACTTGCCATCGGATACACCCTCGACGAGATTACCAACGACATTACGAAAAACACCAGGGCTTCGTTCGAACCGACGATTGATTATGTCGTGACAAAGATACCCAAGTTTGCCTTCGAAAAATTTCCGCAGGCAGACGATACACTTACCACACAGATGAAATCCGTCGGTGAGGTCATGGCGATAGGAAGAACATTCAAAGAGTCTTTTCAGAAAGCATTACGATCACTCGAATCGGGTGTGTACGGGATGGTACAAAAGATCAAAAATGAAGATTTTGGGACGGATAAAGCGAGAGACAGGGTGATCGGCGGATTAAAAAGACCCTCCCCCGAACAGCTGTTTTATATAGGCGACGCTTTGAGGATGGGATTGAGCGTGGAAGATATCCATAGATACACTGCAATCGATCCATGGTTTCTGAACAATCTGCAGGAGATCATCGGTTATGAAGACAAGATCAGGGTATTGAAGGGGAATTCCCTTTCGACGGCAGCAGCAGGGGATGTTTTGCGGGAAGCAAAGAAAATGGGATTTTCCGACAGGTATATTGCAGACCTTCTCGGTACGGTAGAGCCGTTGATACGGAAGGCAAGGACCAACAGCGATGTAAAACCTGTTTACAAGGTGGTCGACACCTGTGGAGCAGAATTTGAGGCGTACACGCCGTATCTTTATTCAACCTATGAAGATGAGAATGAATCCGTTGTTTCAAGGAAAAAAAAGGTAATCATTCTCGGAAGCGGCCCGAACAGGATAGGGCAGGGCATAGAATTTGATTATTGCTGTGTCCACGCGAGTTTTGCCCTCAGGGAAGAAGGGTACGAGTCCATTATGCTGAACTCCAATCCGGAAACAGTCAGTACGGATTACGATACATCGGATAAACTCTATTTCGAACCTATTACCTACGAAGACGTTATGAATATTATCGAGCTTGAGAAGCCGGACGGTGTTATTGTCCAATTCGGCGGGCAGACACCATTAAAGCTTGCCAAGAGGCTCGAGGCCGCTGGTGTAGAAGTCCTTGGAACTTCGCCTGAAAGCATCGATATAGCGGAGGACAGAAAGAGGTTCAGGGAACTCCTTGAGCGGCTCGGGTTGAAACAACCCTCAAGTCTTACGGCCACATCTGTAGAAGAGGCCATCCGGATCGGGAATACGATCGGTTTTCCCCTCATACTGAGGCCTTCCTACGTACTCGGCGGCAGGGCAATGGAGATCGTTTATGATAATGAAAGCCTCATAGAGTACATGGCCAGGGCTGTAACTATCAGCGAAGATAAGCCCGTATTGGTTGATAAGTTTCTCGAGAGTGCAACAGAGATAGATGTGGATGCCATATCCGACGGAGATACCGTCGTGATCGGCGGTGTTATGGAGCATATCGAGGAGGCAGGCATACACTCGGGAGACAGCGCATGTTCACTCCCGCCTTTTTCTTTATCGAAGGACCTTATCAATGAAATTACCCGGCAGACCAGGGTGCTTGCAAAAGCATTGAACGTTATAGGACTCATAAATATCCAGTATGCCGTAAAGGATAATGAGGTGTATGTTATCGAGGCAAATCCGAGGGCAAGCAGGACAATACCGTTCGTTTCAAAGTCGATAGGCATCCCACTTGCAAAGCTGGCAACAAAACTGATGGTGGGTAAAAAATTAAAGGATATAGGCTTTACAAAGGAGGTAGTAACTGATTATATTACGGTAAAAGAGGCAGTGCTTCCTTTTATGAAGTTACCCGGCGTGGATACGATATTGGGGCCGGAGATGAAGTCCACGGGTGAAGTTATGGGAATAGACAAATCATTCGCCCTGGCATTTGCGAAGTCCCAGCTGGCTTCGAACACGATATTGCCGTTGAAAGGCAATGTTTTTATAAGCGTAAAAGACAATGATAAAATGCTGATAGTACCCATTGCAAAGAAATTGAAAGAGCTGGGATTTGCTATAGTCGCAACACGGGGTACTGCGCAGATCTTAACAACAAGCGGTATTGAAGTGAAAATCGTCAATAAGGTACAGGAAGGACGGCCTCATATTGTAGATTTAATAAAAAACGGAGAGATTGCGATGCTGATAAATACGACATTCGGTAAGAAATCGATAAAAGATTCTTATTCGATACGAAGGTCGGTCATTACGTATAATATACCCTATTATACGACCATAGAGGGGGCGGATGCAGCATACAGGGCCATTGTGGCATTGAGGAACGGTGAAATCACGGTCACGCCTATTCAGAATTTATACAAAGCAATATAAGACAGGAGTTTATTATGCACAGGATTCCGATTACGAGATCAGGGTACGATGCTTTAAAGGACAAATTGAAGGTATTGCAGCAGGTCGAGAGACCAAAGGTGATTGTAGCGCTTGCCGAAGCACGGAGCCATGGCGATTTGAGCGAAAATGCCGAATACGAAAGCGCGAAAGAAAAGCAATCGTACATTGACGCCAAGATAAGGGAAATAGAGAATAAGCTGGCAAATGCGGAGATAATAGAGATAGACAAAACCAAGATAGACCAGGGACGGATCGCATTCGGTGCTTATGTGTCGATTAAGGACACAAATACAGCAAGTGTTGTTAGTTATTTGATCGTCGGCGAGGATGAAGCTGATTTCAAGAACGGCAGTATTTCTATTACCTCTCCGCTTGCACGTGAGCTTATCGGCTGCAGGAAGGGCGATGTCGTCGAGATCCAGACGGCAAAGTCGGTCAAGGAGTACGAGATCATAGAAATATCGTACGATAAACTGGATAAGTAAACTCCCTTTCCACATGTTTGTTGACAAATAAGAAATGCTTCATATAATGAAAGGGTATTGCAGGCGGATAGCTCAGTTGGTAGAGCGCCACTCTTACACGGTGGATGTCGCAGGTTCGAGCCCTGTTCCGCCTATTGTTTAAGGGGTCGTAGTTCAGTTTGGTTAGAACGTCCGCCTGTCACGCGGAAGGTCGCGGGTTCGAACCCCGTCGACCCCGTTTTTTTTATAGGGAACAATAATCATGATATCTAATTTTTTAGTCATACTGGCAAATATCGTCGATGTGGTATTTACCGTCTATTACTGGCTCATCATTATCCGTGCCTTATTGAGCTGGGTGAATCCTGATCCATACAATACTGTCGTAAACTTCTTATACAGGATAACGGAGCCCGTCCTTGGTCGACTGCGGAGTGTGATTCCCATCGGCACAAGTTCAGGTATAGATCTGTCACCATTAATTGCCATTTTTGCGATTTATTTTCTCAAGTCGTTGATCGTGCAGGCCTTGCTGAAACTTGCAATCAAGCTACATACATAGATCACGACAGAATAAACTGTTCCATTCAACATCATATCGTTGTATAGATGATCCAAGATGGCTAAGAGGGCAGATAATGTTGTAAAGAGTAAAATACCGGCTGTTGTATTCCCGCTTCTTTTGTTTGTTTTCGCATTTATATTCACGTTCAACAACATTTTTGAAGGCGATACATTCTGGCACCTGAAGCTCGGCCAGTATATACTGCAGACGCACAGCTTCCCCTTCCATGACATATTTTCTTACACGTTTGCAGGGATGAGGATATATCCTGTCGAATGGTTGTTCGAGGTCGTATGGTACGCATTGTATAAACTCTTTGGTGTAGCCGGGTTGATTGTAATCAAATCAACGATCAGTGGTTTGACTGCAGCAGTATTATATTACTCCCTTCAGCAGAATACCATCGATAAATACATTGCCGGTTTCATTGTATTGAGTATTTTTATACTATCATCTGCTTCCTCATTTATTTTCTCATCATCAGGTTCGTATTTCCTTGATCGGCCTCAAATCATTACGTATCTTGGTATAGCTGTGCTCATAGCGATCACTTCTCAAGAGTATAAAGAGCAGAAGATCTTATGGTTTATACCGCTTCTGGTGGTTATTTGGGCGAACATGCACCCGGGTGTTGTATTCGGCATAATCTTCCTGATGGCATGGTTCATGGAGGGG
>JAJYUJ010000056.1 GCA_021792615.1 bacterium | reverse complement strand
TGGTCGTGGACCCTTCGTTGAACCCGAACACGGTCTGCGCGAACTGTCATGCAGGTATTGTCCAGAGTTACACGACAAGCCTCCACTACACCCTTGCAGGAGAACAATCCTATCTGAACAAGGTTTCCTGTCCGTACAACAACAATCTGAATACTCCCGATAAGACAGACTGCCAGCGGTGCCACGCATCATGCGGAAACTGCCATGTTGCCAAACCTCTGAGTGGCGGGCTTATCTCGGGCCATACCTTTATGCCCGTACCTCCGATGCAGCAAACCTGTCTCCAGTGTCACAAAGATCAGGCAAATGAGTTTCTGGGGTTAACGGGCCAGGCTCCGGATCTTCATTCTTTGCCCCTCCCAGGATATCCTAACGGTATGCAATGTATTGATTGTCATGGGAACGGCATCCACGGGGACGGCATAACCTACACGACCATGTGGAACGTTCAGGAGATGCCGCAGTGTGGTTTGTGCCATACCGATGTTACCAACGGAACTTCCGGTATCGCTGAACACAACATACCCCAAATGAAATCCTTGAATTGTACGGCGTGCCATGCACAGCCGTATGAGAATACCTACAATTATACCAGTATGTTCGTCGGCAATCAGTATGTCGGTGCCGCAGGAATAACCGTGACGGATTTCAGAATCGGATTCAATACGATACCATCACAGCCGTACCTCTATACAACGGTACGTCATTATCCCATAACAAGGGATACGTTCGATTACTTCGGGATAAACATGCTGAACGGTTTTGATCTTGTACCTACGTGGCAAACGACATCACCGCATAACATCCAGCATACAACTCCGCAAATGGCCTGCGCAAACTGCCATGGGAATACAAGTTTATTTTTGACACGGGATATGCTCAATCCCTATGATTCTGCTGCCAACCTGAGTGTGGCAATTACGCAGCCGCCGCCTGCTTTGAAGTAGAATACGGCTTGTCTTTCCTGCCTCGCCGGTGGAGCAGGACAAAGATATTTTTTTTACACGGGCAATTCATGAATTGCCCGTGTTCTTAAAAAAAAACGGTGGTACCATAACCTATGCTTATCCGCGAAATGTTAGAACAGCAGGAAAAACAAATCCTGCATCCAAAGGCCATGCTCAGTGTAAATTCAAAAGGCAGGACACTCCAGGAGCCTGCTTGTGATGTACGTCCTGTATTCCAGCATGATAGGGACCGGGTCCTTCACAGTAAGTCTTTCAGACGGCTCATGTACAAGACACAGGTATTGCTTTTACCCAAGGGAGACCACTACAGAACAAGGCTCACGCATACGCTGGAAGTAACGCAGATAGCACGGACGATCGCAAAATCACTCATGCTGAACGAATCACTGACCGAGGCAATAGCCCTGGGACACGACCTCGGGCATACCCCGTTTGGCCATGCAGGAGAGTCTGTTTTGAACAAGCTCACCCCAGGAGGGTTCCGGCATTACCAGCAGAGCCTGCGCGTTGTTGAGCTGCTTGAAAGGGACGGCAGGGGGTTGAACCTTTCCTCTGAGGTCAGGGATGGCATTGCAAAGCATTCCAAGGGCAAGGGTCCGATTATTACTACAGCGCCTGATGTGACCGCGGTCACGCTCGAAGGGAGGATCGTCAGACTCGCCGATATCATCGCCTATATCAATCACGATATCGACGACGCGATCCGCGCCGGTGTAATAAAAGATACCGATTTGCCGGAAAAGGCCGTAAAGATACTCGGCACCAGCTATTCAAAGCGTATCGACGCAATGATAAAGGGCGTTATCAGCGCAACCCAGGCTGTCGGCTATGAAACCATCGGCATAACGGATGAGGTGTTGTTTTCCCTCAATGCAATGAGGGGTTTTTTGTATGAGGCTGTTTATGACAGCGCTGTTGTTCATGGAGATCTCATGAAATGCGAAAAGATCCTCTATGAACTTTTCAACCATTACAAGACGCACCCGGATCTTTTTGAAAAAGAGGCCGGTTTCAACATGGCAAATGATACGCTGGAAAGACGCATAACGGATTTTATAGCAGGCATGACGGACAGATACGCACTCGACCGGTTCAACGTCATATTTATGCCCAAGCCCTGGGGTATTGTTTAACCAGAAATCTATTTGGAAACCTGGGGGAGCCTGTACCATGAGTAATAAGAGAATACGGAAAGAATGGATAAACTTCCCCGTTTTTCCATAGACCTTCCGTATTGACATAGCTCCGGATTATATGTAGTATTCAAGGTATGTCATGACGCTAAAAAAAATCTCAAGATATGAAATAGAAAAAGAAATCGGCAGGGGAGCAATGGGAGTTGTTTATCTTGCCCACGATCCCGTTATTAACAGGAATATTGCACTGAAAACAATAGATATAGCCAATTCTCTCGATGCTGCCAAAAGGGAAGAATTAACCAAAAGAATGCTAACCGAGGTTCGGTCCGCGGGAAGATTGAATCACCAGAACATAGTCACTATATATGATTTAGACGAGGATGTGCTCCCCTTCGTCGTCATGGAATATGTCGAGGGCGAGTCATTGGAGTCATTAAGGAAGAAAAAGGGGAAATTAAGCATGGAAGAACTCTATCCCATTGTGCAGGGTGTTGCCAGCGGTATCGATTATGCCCATTCCATGGGTATTGTGCACAGAGACATAAAACCCGACAACATATTGATCACAAGAGAATACATCCCGAAGATAGCGGATTTCGGTATTGCAAGAATACTGGATACATCCTCCACACAGGATTCGGGCATCATAGGCTCGCCTTCCTATATGTCCCCGGAGCAAATACTCGGCGGCACGATCACTTCCGCCACGGACATCTTCTCACTGGGCGTGATGCTATACTATCTCATAGCGGGGGAGAAGCCGTTTTATGGAGCTACACCGCATGCCGTGACCTATAGGATATTGAACGAAGAACCAAAGCCCCCGAGTTTCTATAATCCAGCTTTAACGCACCATGTAGACGGGGTCTTATTAAAAACACTTTCCAAGAAACCAGAAGAACGGTATAAGAAGGCGGGTGAGGTGGTTGAATCACTCATACGGGCACATACAAGGCCACGGGAAAGGTCCGAGAATTCGGTAAAGGATATCTCCCCGGGAAAACGGAATATCCTTTCGGAAATTTCTCATGTCGATACGATTATTGACGAAGCAACGACCGATTTGAGAAGGCATGTCTTTAATAAGAAACAAAAGAGGTGATGTTTATGCAGATAAAGTGTCCTTATTGCGGTAACAGTTTTGATATAGATAATTTTGATAAGCAGGGTATTACATGTCCCTCCTGCAAGCGTACCATATTGTCGGAATCGCTGTCCGGCAACACCCTGATGGGTATCAACAATGCACCGCAGCAAATGCCCAAAGGATTAAGGGTTTCTTTAACAGTGCTCGAAGGCAAGGACATGGGTAAAACCGTTCAGATTGATAAACCCGATTTTACCATAGGCCGTGAAAATGCGGATATGGCATTGAATGACGTTCAGGCATCGAGGAGACACGCGCTCATACAACTTCATGACCGAAGGATCGTTTTGAAGGACCTCGACAGCACCAACGGAACATTTATCGGCACCAAACAGATAAAAGAAGAGGAGTTGAAACATCTGGACGAGATTTCCATAGGAAATACAAGGCTGCTCGTTACCATATTTGAAACACCGGATACCCTTCAGGAAGGATCGACCGGGACCATTCTCCTTAAGGACGAAGTGTCCGCAGAAGGGACAACGCGTATCCAGAGACCCGACGATGTTGAATTCAAATTGCCGTACAAACAACGGATCTATCTCGATATTATAGAGGGGGTACAGAAAGGTGTTACCTATGAGTTTATCGGAGGAAGGGTCGTCATAGGACGAACGGACGGCGATCTTATCATAGACGACCAGAACATTTCCAAAAAACACGCTGTTATCGAGACCTGGTCGAGGGACACATACTTCATACGGGACCTTGCAAGCACCAATGGGACGTATATCAATGGACAACGCATCACTACCACGAAAATAAAACACGGAGATATCCTGACCATCGGCAACACGAAGCTGAAACTCAGGGTAGAGAATATAGCGTAAGAGAAGCATGCCGTTCGCAGTGCGCCTTGCAGCCTGCCTGAGTCCGTGGAGTATACTTGACAATCGCAAAGAGATATTCAATAAGAGTGAGAACACCTTACCTGAGAGAAGGATTGTTTCGATCTCCTGCAGAAGGGGTAAGAAATCGAAGAACCATGCTGTTCCTCCAAAGTAAGCCAGAGGACTTGCGCCCAAGGCGCATCCGCCCAGGGAGGATATCAGCCGCTGGCCGAGAAACCGGGCCCGGCGGGCATCCGTTAATAAAAGTGAGAGCAGGCGTACTGTTGTATGAATATAAGAGAAATTTCTAAAGAAGGAAAAAAATTAAGCATAAAAAAAGACAACGCATGGTTTATGGTCATGGTTGGTGATTCGGATGCCGATGTTGAATCTCTATCCGGGGATCTGACGTCTGCCGTCGATATACATATGCAGTACACAAAGTCTGTTCTTATTGAAGGCAGCGCACATGCCGATATTGTGCTCAGGTGCGTAAAGTGCCTGCGGTCTTTTCATAAAATTGTCGACACTACTTTTTCCGTAGAGCTTGAGCCTTATGACGAATCTGCGCCGGCACGGCATGCAGTTGCAAAAACCGAACTTGACGCAGAATTTTATGTCAATGATGAGTTTGATCCGGAAGCCGTTGTTTTTGAGCAGATCATGCTTAATTTACCGCTGTATCCTTTATGTAATCCCGCGTGTAAAGGACTGTGTACGTACTGCGGCGTCAATCTGAACGAAAATCCGGAACATACATGCACGAAGGATAAGGGAATAAGTCCTTTTAAAAGTCAGTTGGGAAAGATAAAAATATAACGAAGGAGTAACTATGGCACAGCCCAAGAGGAAACATTCAAAATCGAGAACAGGGAAAAGAAGGTCAAGCCACAAGCTGAGCGCACCGTCACTGGTAGCATGCCCGCGATGTCACCAGCTTATGAAACCCCACCATGTGTGTCCGACATGCGGTTATTATGCAGGTAAAGAGGTCGTTGAAGTAAAGGAAATATAATCAACTATGCGAGTAGCGCTTGATGCTTTCGGCAGCGATCTCTGTCCCGAAATAGAAATAAAAGCGGCAAATGAGGCGGTAAAACAGGGAATCGACGTCATCCTTGTCGGCGACAAAAAGAAACTGAGCGGTATAAGCAGCGGGGTGGAGGTCGTTCAGGCAGATGAAGTTATTACCATGGACGAGTCTCCTGCGAATGCCTTGCGGAAAAAGAAAAACTCCTCCATGCGCGTAGCGATAGACCTGGTCGGCGCCGGAAAGGCAGATGCGGTAGTGAGTGCCGGCAATTCAGGAGCGATGATGGCACTTTCCATGTTTGTTCTCCATAAACTGCCGGGCGTTTACCGGCCCGCTATCGTCGGTGTGCTTCCCAGTTATCGCGGGTATACGGTCTTTATCGACATGGGGGCAAACGTCGATTGTAAGCCGCACTACCTCCTTCAATTCGCACTTATGGGCAGTGTGTATGCAAAAAAACTCTTTAACCTTTCAACACCGTCCGTAGGGCTTCTCAGTAACGGCGAGGAAGAGGGGAAGGGCAATGAGCTTACCTCTCTTACCAATGAACTCCTCAAGAAGAGTTCCGTAAACTATAGAGGGTATGTCGAAGGCAAGGACATCTATATGGGTGATGTCGATGTAATCGTGGCCGACGGTTTTGTCGGCAATACGGTGCTCAAGGCAAGCGAGGGTATTGCCGAAATGGTGACAAAGATACTGAAGGACAGTTTTAAGGCGTCGCCGTTGAGCATCCTCGGTTACCTTTTTTCAAGGGGGGCATTTAACAGGCTGAAAAAGCGGATCGATTACGCAGAGTACGGCGGGGCGCCTCTTATCGGCGTCAACGGACTCGCGGTCATAACCCACGGACGCTCAAACGAAAAGGCAATACTGAATGCAATAAAGCTGTCAAAACGGTTCTATGACACAAAGTTGAACGATGCGATAATAGAAGAAGTGAACAAAAACCTTACCCTGGAAAACAGCGCGAACGAAAAGGTTTACGAAGAGGTGAAATAGATCGTTATGAAGATAGCCTTTATATTCCCGGGACAGGGTTCCCAGTTTGTGGGTATGGGGAAAGAGCTCTATGACCGGTATGAGATCGTGAGGGAGTATTACGACAGGGCGGATCGAAAACTCGGCACAGGATTAAAGAAGCTGATGTTTGAAGGACCAAAAGAGGAATTAACGCTAACCTATAACGCCCAACCCGCAATTCTGACCATGAGTGTTGCGCTTTATAAGCTCCTGCAATCGACACTCCGCATAGAACCGGAGATGTGCATGGGACATAGTGTCGGAGAATACAGTGCTCTTACCGCTGTATCGGCACTGTCGTTCGAAGACGCGGTATATGCGGTAAGAAAAAGAGGCGAAGCCATGCAAGCCGCGGTAAAACCAGGACAGGGGACCATGGCTGCCGTTGTAGGAATTGACGAATCCAAAATAAAAGAAATTTTAACGCACGTTCAGGCTGACACCGGTGCAATTGTCGAGGTGGCAAATTATAACAGCAGGGAACAAATAGTAATCTCGGGGCATACCATTGCCGTGGACTATGCGATGGATCTGCTCCGTTCACACGGGGCACGACTGGTCAAAAAACTGGACGTAAGTGCACCCTTTCATTCGAGTCTCATGGAGCCTGCCGTTGTTGAAATGCAGAAAGTCCTGAATGATATAAAATTGAACAGTATGGATTATCCCGTTGTATTCAATGTCGACGCAACGGTGCACCCGCCGCACGACATTGCCGGTATGCTTTTAAAACAGCTCGTGAGTCCGGTACGATGGGTTGATACGATTATCTATGCCATTCAGAACGGGGTCGACACGTTTGTAGAGATAGGACCCGGCAAGGTTTTAACGGGGCTTGTGAAAAGAATAAACAGCTCCGTCCGGTTGTTTAATGTCAATGACCCTGCAACGCTCGAACAACTGCACGTACTTATACAGTGATTATGAGTTACGACTTTTCAGGTAAAATAGCCTTCGTGACAGGCGGAACAAGAGGTATAGGCAAGTCTATAACCGAAAAACTTCTTTCCTGCAATGCCTCTGTTATTATTGCCTACAATACTTCTCAGAAGGATGCCGACGCCATGTGCAGGATGGCCGGGGCCGACGGCAAGAAACTCTCTGCATTGAAATGCAATATTGCAGACGCTTCCGAGGTTACGGCAGCCATCGAATTCATAGAGAATAATTTCGGACGGCTCGATTTTCTCGTTAACAATGCGGGCATTACAAAAGACGGCCTGGTCCTGCGCATGAATGATGAACAGTGGCTCGACGTTATCAATACCGACCTCAACGGGGTGTTCTACTGTACACGGTCTGCACTGAAGCTCATGTTGAAGCAAAAGTACGGAAGGATTGTTTCAATTTCATCTGTCGTCGGTATGACCGGCAATGCAGGGCAGGCAAATTACGCTGCTGCAAAAGCAGGGGTCATAGGATTTTCAAAATCCGTCGCCAGGGAGATGGGCAGGAAAAATATTCTGATAAACGTCGTGGCTCCGGGTTATATTGAAACTGATATGGTTTCTGGTATACCGGAAGACATGAAATCGCGAATGCTCGAGACGATACCGGTGGGACGGTACGGCACGACGTATGATGTTGCAAGTGTCGTATGCTTTTTACTTTCTGAAGATGCCGGGTATATAAACGGGGCAGTCATAGATGTCAACGGAGGCATGTATTAAGGACCGGACAAAAAAGTCGCAGATTGCAGAAAGATTTGATAATATATTTTCATTAAACAAAAGGAGGATACAGTATGTCGCTTGAAAAAAAAGTTAGGGAGCTTATCGCGGACCGTCTCAAACTCGATATCGAACAGGTTCAACCCGCTTCAAAGTTTATAGAAGATCTCGGTGCGGATTCACTGGACATCGTCGAGATGATAATGCAGATGGAAGAGGACTTCGGTATAACAATACCGGATGAGGATGCGGAGAAGATAAAGACCGTGGGAGATGCCATATCCTATCTCAAATCCCAGGGTGTAAATGACTAAAAAAAGGGTCGTCATAACAGGGCTGGGTACGGTCAATCCGCTCACCAACGATGTGGCGGGAACATGGTCCGCCCTGTTGAAGGGAGAAACCGGTATCGATCGTATAACCCGTTTTGCCCCTGACCAGTATGAAGTACAGATAGCAGGCGAAGTAAAAGGCTTTGTTCCTGAAGCCTTTATAGAAAAAAGAGACGTAAAAAAGATGTCACTGTTCATACAGTATGCAGTGGCATCCGCTATCATGGCTTACAACGACAGCGGCCTGTCCGGCCAGCCTGTCAATAAGGAACGGATGGGCGTTATCATCGGCAGTGGTATGGGAGGACTTGAGAGCATAGAATTCTACCATGCAGCGCTCCTCAAGGGAGGCGGCAGAAAAATATCGCCGTTCTTTATCCCGATGACTATAGGAAATATGGCATCGGGTTATGTCGCAATAAAGTTCGGTGCAACCGGGCCGAACCTCTGTATAACGACGGCGTGCGCATCCGGAGCACATTCAATCGGTGAGGCATACCGGTATATTCAAAACGGGCTGGCGGATATCATCATAGCGGGTGGAGCCGAATCGACCATAACCCCGCTCGCAGTTGCAGGGTTTGCCAATATGAAAGCACTTTCTTCACGCAACGACGACCCGCGGCATGCATCAAGGCCGTTTGATCTCAACAGGGACGGATTTGTTATGGGAGAAGGCGCCGGCATACTCATATTGGAATCCTACGAACATGCCATGGCCAGGGGAGCAAAAATATATGCGGAGGTTGCCGGTTATGGCGCCAACGGAGACGCCTATCACATAACAGCCCCTTCTCCGGAAGGTAAGGGAGCGGTTCAATGCATGAAACGGGCCCTAGAGGATGCCGGTATCAAACCCGATGCAGTAGACTATATCAATGCTCACGGCACCTCGACGAAATATAACGACCAGGTGGAGACACTTGCGATAAAGACCGTCTTTGCGGAGCATGCCTGCAAACTCGCGATAAGTTCTACCAAGGGAGCGACCGGGCATCTGCTCGGTGCGGCAGGCGCGATCGAGGCCATTTTTACGGTGCTCGCACTGCACCACGGGGTGCTGCCGCCAACCATCAACTATGAAACCCCGGATCCCGAATGCGACCTCGACTACGTCCCGAATGTTCCGGTTCAGATGAGCATAACGACCGGGATGTCCAATTCCTTCGGTTTTGGGGGAACGAATGCAGTGCTTCTATTCAGAAAGGTAACACAATGAGAATAGCTATTGCTTCCGATCATGCCGGACTTAATTTAAAAAAAGAAATTATTCAATTTTTACAGAATAAAAAAATCGAAACAATCGACCTCGGAACGTATTCCGAGACGTCCGTGGATTATCCGGACTATGCTGAAAAGGTAGCCGATATCATAACAAGCAAAGGGGCGGAAAAAGGGATACTGGTATGCGGTACGGGCATAGGCATGTCCATTTCGGCAAATAAAAAAAAGGGTATTATTGCGGCGCTCGTTTACAGCGAGTATACCGCAGAGATGGCAGCCAGGCACAACAATGCCAATGTCATCGCGCTCGGCGGCAGAACCATGGATACCGGTGCTGCGCTGCGGTATGTAGATATATGGATGAACACATCGTTCGAAGGCGGGAGACACGGGCAAAGGATAGAAAAAATCTTTGCCTTAGAAAACACCGGGAAGGAGAATGTTTTCATGAATAATTTAAAACAAACGGACAGCGAGGTTTATCATGCAATCGTTGCCGAAGTAAAGAGGCAGCAGAACACGCTCGAATTGATCGCTTCGGAGAACATCGTCAGTATGGCTGTACTCGAAGCAATGGGCAGTGTGATGACGAACAAGTATGCGGAAGGATATCCTGGCAAGAGATACTATGGCGGCTGTGAAAACATGGATACCGTGGAACAGCTTGCAATGGACAGGGCAAAAGCATTATTTGGCGCGGATTATGTGAATGTTCAGCCGCATTCCGGAGCTCAGGCAAACATGGCGGTTTACTTCGCTTTCCTGAATTATGGAGATACCATTATGGGTATGAACCTCGCCCACGGCGGTCATCTTACCCATGGGAGCCCGGTTAACTTTTCCGGTAAATTCTACAAAGTAATACCCTATGGCGTACGCAAGGATACAAAAACCATCGATTATGAAGAACTTGAAAAGCTCGCACGGGAACATAAACCGAAGATGATCATCGCAGGTGCCTCGGCATATCCGAGAACCATCGATTTTAAACGGTTTTCAGAGATTGCAAAGTCCTGCGGGGCATACCTTATGGTCGATATGGCGCATATTGCAGGTCTGATCGCGGCGGGTCTGCATCCAAGTCCTGTTCCATGGTCTGATTTTGTCACGACCACCACACACAAGACGCTGCGGGGACCCAGAGGCGGTGTGGTCATGAGCAAGGGACAGTACGAGAAACAGATCAAATCGCAGGTGTTTCCGGGCATGCAGGGAGGCCCGCTGATGCACGTTATATCTGCCAAAGCTGTAGCTTTCAAAGAAGCGCTGTCGGACGGCTTCAAGCAGTACCAGAAGCAAATCATCGCAAATGCCGCAAGGCTGTGCGATGAAATGAAGCAGCGGGGATTCGATATTGTATCGGGAGGTACCGATACCCATCTTTTCCTTGTTGACGTTTCCTCTAAGGGCCTGACCGGCAAGGATGCGGAAAAAACCCTCGAGAAAGCCGGCATAACCGTCAACAAAAATGCAATCCCGTTCGACGAAAAGCCCCCTGCAGTGACCAGCGGACTGCGGATAGGTACACCGGCAGTGACAACCAGGGGCATGAAGGAGCAGGAGATGGCTCTGATAGCCGGGTATATCGACGATGCGCTGAAAAACATGAACAACGAAACAACCCTCGCAGAGATAAGACAGAAGGTTATCAAACTGTGCAGCAATTTTCCGATATACAGCACGATGATTTAAAAATATGAAATGTCCTGAATGCGGATACATTGATACATCCGTCATAGACTCGCGCATGTCAAAAGACGGACTTGCCATACGAAGGCGCAGGGAATGCCCAAAATGCGCTACACGTTTTACGACCTATGAACGTGTGGAAAACATTATTCCCATGGTCATCAAGAAGGACAACAGGCGGGAACTGTTCGACCGTCAAAAGATCAAACAGGGGCTCCTGAAGGCATGCGAAAAACGGCCGATCAGCATGGACACCATCGAAAAGGTCGTGGACCGTATAGCAAAAAAGTACGAGGATGCCGCAGAAAAGGAAATACCGGCAAGTGATATCGGTGAAGAAATCATGGCTGAGCTTAAAGAGCTTGATAAGGTCGCCTATGTACGGTTTGCATCGGTCTACCGCGACTTCAAAGACATCAGTGAGTTTATGGACGAATTGCAAGGACTGCTGAAAACCAAGCTGACTCCGAAAGAAGCCCGCAGCTCAAAAGATC
>JAJYUJ010000015.1 GCA_021792615.1 bacterium | reverse complement strand
GATAATACCTTCGTTATTGCCGCGGTCAATGTCGTCTTCCCATGGTCGATATGACCGATGGTCCCGACGTTCAGATGCGGTTTCGTCCTTTCAAATTTTGCTTTTCCCATTTTTTTGTCTACCTCCTACCCTTTATTAAATACCTTGCAATTTCTCAAGAATGCCGGTAGCAATAGCCGCCGGTACCGCTTCATAATGAGAAAATTCCATTGTAAACACGCCCCGTCCTTGAGTACTTGAACGCAGATCCGTGGCATAACCAAACATCTCCGATAACGGCACTTCTGCCCTTACAATATGCATGTTCAACCGCATTTCCATACCCATTATCTTTCCGCGCCTTGAACTTAAATCTCCTATTACTTCTCCCATGAACTCTTCCGAAACGGTAACTTCGATCTTCATGACCGGCTCAAGCAAAACAGGAGCAGCACTTCCCACGGCATCTTTAAACGCCATTGAAGCAGCTATTTTAAAGGCCATCTCCGATGAATCCACTTCATGGTATGAACCATCGTAAACCTCTACTTCGATACCAAGAACCGGATACCCGCCCAGGACACCGTTTTCAGCGGCCTCTTTAACTCCCTTTTCAATCGCTGGTATATATTCTCTCGGGATCGAACCTCCGACTATTTTGTTTATGAATTTTACACCATTGTCAAGCGATACAGGTCTTACCTTGAAAACAACATGACCATATTGGCCTCTTCCACCTGTCTGTTTTATATACTTGCCCTCTGCACCCGCTTCTTTTGTAATCGTTTCTTTATAGGCAACCATCGGTTTACCGACGTTTGCCTCTACACCATATTCTCTTTTCAGCCTGTCAATGATGATTTCAAGGTGTAATTCGCCCATTCCCGATATTATCGTTTGTCCCGTATCCTGATCGACTCTCAGCTTAAACGATGGATCTTCTGTAGCAAGTTTATACAGCGAGCCCGACAGTTTGTCCTGATCCGCCTTTGTCTTTGGTTCTATGGATATCGAAAGCACCGGTTCAGGAAACTCCATCGATTCGAGTATGATGGGCTGTTCCTTTGTGCAAAGGGTATCCCCGGTCATCGTGTATTTCAAACCTATGATTGCAACGATATCCCCGGATTCCACTTTCTTGACGTCCTGCCGCGCATTTGCATGCATTCTTACTATCCTGCCGATCCGTTCTGTTTTATCTTTTGAGGAGTTGTAGACATAGCTTCCCGATAACAGTATACCTGAATATATCCTTATGTAGGTCAACTGACCGGTAAAAGGATCGTTCATGATTTTGAATGCAACGGCCGAAAACGGTTCATCATCCGATATCTTTCTTGCCAGCTCCTTACCGGCCATGTCCTTGCCCAGTACGGGAGGGAGATCTGCTGGAGACGGCAGATAATCGACAATTGCATCGAGAAGCGGCTGGACACCTTTATTCTTAAAGGAAGAACCGCATAAAACCGGCACTGCCCTGAACTCAAGCGTAGCCTTTCTTAAAGTCTGTTTCAGTTCGTCTTCGGTTATCGGCGATTCCGATAAATACTTTTCTGTCAGTTTTTCATCGAGTTCCGCTATTATTTCTACGGTATGTGCCCTTTTTAACTCAGCTTCCATAAGATATTCTTTCGGTATTTCCGTCTCTCTAAATTTGGCACCGAGCGTATCTTCATCGTATACAATGGCCTTCATCGAAATAAGATCTATGACGCCTTTAAAATCACTTTCCTTGCCGAGCGGTATCTGCACCGGGACCGGATTTGCGTTCAGCCTCTTCTTGATCATATCGACCGACATGTTAAAGTCCGCACCAACCCTGTCCATTTTATTGATATAAGCAAGCCTTGGTACATTGTACTTGTTTGCCTGACGCCAAACGGTCTCGGACTGAGGTTCTACTCCATTCACGGCATCGAAAATTGCAATCGCACCGTCAAGAATACGAAGCGACCGCTCAACCTCTACCGTAAAATCCACGTGACCCGGCGTGTCGATAATATTGATCTGATAACCTTTCCATACCGTGGTCGTGGATGCCGACGTAATGGTAATACCGCGTTCCCGCTCCTGCTCCATCCAGTCCATGGTTGTGGTCCCGTCATCTATTTCACCAATTTTATAGTTGACCCCGGTATAATACAGAATCCTCTCTGTAGTCGTTGTTTTACCAGCGTCTATATGCGCCATTATACCAATATTTCTTATAAGTTTTTTATCCATATAAAATTATTAAAAGAATAAGCTCCCTGTTATTCGTTATGCTGACCTTGAATATTACCAGCGGTAGTGCGCAAAAGCTCTGTTCGCTTCTGCCATTTTGTGGGTGTCTTCTCTCTTCTTTATAGCATTCCCTTTGTTCTCGTAAGCATCGAGTATCTCACCTGCAAGTTTATTCACCATCGTTTTTTCTGTTCTTGAACGTGCAGACAGAAGTATCCATCTGAAAGCAAGTGCAATCTGCCTGTTTTCACGCACCTCGACCGGTACCTGATATGTTGCTCCTCCTACCCGTCTTGATCTGGTCTCAAGCACTGGTTTTACATTATCAACGGCTTTTACAAATACGCTCACAGGGTCGTCTTTTTTCTTCACTTGCAGTTCACTCAGGACGGAATTGAATATCCTCTGGGCCGTTATTCTCTTTCCCTGTTTCATTATATACCGGATAAATTTAGCCGTTAACTCTTCGTTATATCCTGCTTCCGGTAAAACAAACTCATGTATAACTTTCTTTTTTCTCGACATCTAATTTCCTTTATGCCTTTTGTTTCTTGGCGCCGTACTTCGAACGCCCCTTTTTCCGCTCTTTAACTCCGGTTGTGTCCAATGAACCCCGTATGATATGATAACGAACTCCGGGCAGGTCCCTTACCCTTCCGCCCCGTACAAGCACAACGGCATGTTCCTGAAGCTCATGCCCTATGCCCGGTATATAAGCCGTCACTTCCATCCCGTTCGTCAATCTTACTCTTGCAACTTTTCTTAAGGCGGAGTTCGGTTTCTTCGGTGTCGTCGTATAAACCCTTACACACACACCTCTCTTCTGAGGATTACTCTGTAAAGCTGCCGCCTTACTCTTCGACTTCATCCTCTTCCTTGCTCCCCGTATAAGCTGATTAATTGTTGTCACTTATCTCTCCAAAAATGAAATTTTTATTTTGTAGCATACCCTTTTCCCTGTGTCAATATGTTTCTTATTCTCAAGCGTATCTTACGCCTGCCCAAGTGCTTTTTTCGATGCATCCACAAGGCTCTGAAAATCCGACGGTTGATTTACTGCAAGCTCTGCAAGCATCTTCCGGTTGATTTCGATATTTGCTTTTTTTAATCCTGAAATAAAGCTTGAATAGCTTATGCCAGATTCTCTCGTCTTTGCATTGATCCTTATAATCCAGAGGGATCTGAAATCTCTTTTTCTGGCCCTCCTGTCCCTATAACTGTATTTGAGTGCTTTTTCTACAGCTTCTCGGGCAGTTTTATAGAGAAGATGCTTTTTGCCCCAGTATCCCTTTGCAAGTTTTAAATATTTTTTATGCCTTTTTTTAGCTGTCACTCCTCTTTTTACCCTCATATAACACCTCTTTGTATTCTCCTGAATATCATTGTTTTATTTTTTACCGTCGAAATTTTAATTTTGATTTTTTTAATTTTGAGTTTTTAATTTTGATTCTTGAATTTCTCTATTAAGCACTCGGTATAAGCCTTTTCAGTTGTTTTTTTATCGAACCCGCAAATATCACGTCATGCTTTAGTCTTCTCTTTCTGCTCTTTGTCTTATGTTCGAGTAAATGCCGCATACCCGGCCTCTTTGCTTTTACCTTGCCGGTGCCCGTTACAGCAAATCTTTTCTTAGCTCCTGATTTTGTTTTTATCTTTGGCATATCAAATATCTCCTTGAGAATTTATCATTTTTTAGCTGCTAAAACCGCATAAACGGTTTTGCCGAAATGCTTTGGTGCCTCTGCCACGACGGCATCATCAACAAGCATCTTGACCAATTTGTCGAGCATTGCATAAGCTCTGTCTGTATACATCATCTCTCTGCCTTTTAAAAATACTCCCACCTTAACCCTGTTACCATCTTTTAAAAGTTCCTTTATTTTCCCTATCTTAACATTTACATCATGCTCATCTGTCGTAGGTCTTAACTTAACTTCCTTTGTTTTTATAACAACCTGGGACTTTCTCGAATCCCTGCTCTTCTTTTTCAGTTGGTATTTGTATTTGCCGAAATCCATCAGCTTGCAAACAGGCGGATTACTGTTCGGAGATACTTCCACAACATCGAGACCAACCTGTTCTGCTATCGATAATGCCTGTCCTAAAGACATACTTCCAAGCTGGGAACCATTCGCATCTATGAGTAACACCTCTCGTGCAGTGATCTTCCTATTAAAACGCAGTTCTTTTTCTATGTATTTGTCCTCTCTCTATTTTTTTTATACAACAACTCCATCAGTTCATCAACCGAAAGAGACGATTGTTTCGTTTCTTTGTATTGCCGTATCGTGACCGTGTTTGTTTGCTGTTCCTTGTCGCCCACTATTAACAAAAAAGGGATCTTTTGTAAAGTTGCCTCTCTGATCTTATAGGACAACGTTTCATCGCGATAATCGGCTTCTGCCCTTATCTGCTTGTTCTTAAGAGCTAACACTATTTCGTTCGCATAATCAACATTTCTCGTATTTATGGCAATAACTTTTGCCTGGACGGGTGAAAGCCAGAAAGGAAATGCACCGCCATAGTGTTCGATAAGAACCCCTATAAATCTCTCCAGCGACCCCATGATGGCACGGTGAACCATAATGGTCCTGTGCTTCTGGTTATCATCGCCGATGTAACTGACATCAAACCTTTCCGGCAAATTAAAGTCAATCTGAATCGTCGAGCACTGCCATTCCCTGCCCAGAACATCTTTTATTTTTATGTCTATTTTAGGCCCGTAGAAGACTCCTTCTCCGGGATCTATCGAGTATGCGAGGGACCTTGATTCCAGGGCACCCTTGAGGGCCGACTCCGCTTTGTCCCAATTCTCGAGACTGCCGACGTACTTTTCCGGCCTCGTGGAAAGATAGATATTATAGTGCTCAAATCCAAACGTTTTGAGATAGTGCAGTGCAAGTTCGAGTATTTTAACGACCTCATCTTCAAGTTTTTCAGGGGTAACAAATATATGCGCATCATCCTGCGTAAAGCCGCGTACCCTCATGAGACCGTGCATAACACCAGACCGTTCAAACCTATAGACCGTCCCGAGCTCGGCCCACCGTAACGGCAGGTCTTTATAGCTTCGTGTATCCGTTTTATATATGGCTATATGGAACGGGCAATTCATGGGCTTTAACTGATAATCCACGCTCTCAAGCTCCATGGATGGAAACATATTTTCCCGGTAAAAACCGAGGTGACCGCTGGTATTCCATAACGATAGCTTGGCTATATGCGGTGTATAGACAAATTGATAACCCGATGCATTATGCAGATCCTTCCAGTAATTTTCTATGACATTTCTCAGGATCGCACCTTTGGGGTGCCAGAGAACAAGCCCGGGTCCGATCTCGTCTTCCAGGGAAAACAGATCCAGTTCTTTTCCGAGTTTCCGGTGGTCTCTCTTTTTTGCCTCTTCGATTCTTTCAAGATGTGCCTTCAGAGATTCCTTGTCGGGGAATGCGGTGCCGTAAATTCTTCTGAGCATTTCATTGTGCTCGTCTCCGCGCCAGTAAGCACCCGCAGTAGAAAGCAGCTTAAACGCTTTCAGATATCCCGTTGACGGCACATGGGGGCCGAAGCAGAGGTCGACAAAATCTCCCTGCTGATACGCCGAGATTGCACCTTGAATATCCTTGAGGATCTCGATCTTGTAATCTTCATGCTTGTCCCGGAATAACTTTTCTGCCTCATCCTTTGTAAGTTCTTTTCTTTCTATAGGAATATTCTTTTTTACCAGCTCTTTCATGCGCTGCTCTATCTTTTCTAAATCCTGCGGGGTAAAAGGGGTTGCAAGAGAAAAATCGTAGTAGAAACCATCGTCGATTGACGGGCCAATCGTCATTTTTGCTTCAGGGAACAATTCTTTTACGGCCTGCGCCATGAGGTGTGAAGCAGAATGTCTGATAACCGGCAACGCATCGGGGTCCGCGATTGATACGGGCTGGAGTACGGCCCTGTCCTCTTTGATCTTGTACGAAAGATCCACATACCGGCCGTTCATTTTTGCAACGATGAAATCAGGCTTAAGCCTTTTGATGCCATCGAGAAAAGCCTTAACCGTAGTATTTTCCTGTACTTCGTATTGGTTATTTTCAAAGGTAATGGTAAGCATAATTGAATGGTAGGCACGGGCGGTCTCGAACCGCCGACCTCTACCGTGTCAAGGTAGCGCTCTCCCCCTGAGCTACGTGCCTGTAAGACCTCCGTTCTCTCCATACATACGGGAAATGTCCGGGTGGTCGAAACGGATTAACCTGAAGCGAAGTGGTAGGCACGGACGGTTTCGAACCGTCGACCTCTGCTGTGTGAAAGCAGCGCTCTCCCCCTGAGCTACGTGCCTGCATGCATATTCGATTGTATTTTTTTTAATGCAACTCATTATCTTTAAAGAGCTATCAGCACATTTCGACGATGTCAAGCAGAGACAGAGAATATCGCACGAGGAGGACAGAATATACCAGGCTATTGCTTCGGAATTTTATCGTGATTATGATCTTCTCAGAAGCTACCAAACCGAATCGAAAAGGAGGATGTATGGAAAGAAAAAATATCGTTACTTCAAAAGGTAATCCGCTCACGCTGGTAGGCACGGCACTCAAGGTCGGGGACAAAGCACCCGATTTTGTTGCTCTCGACAAAGACATGACTCCGGTCGGTCTCAAGGACTTTGCAGGAAAGGTAAAGGTGTTCAGCGTTACACCGTCTCTCGATACCCCTGTATGCAACCTGCAGGCAACCAGGTTCAACGAAGAAGCAGGCAAACTGCCCGCCGATATCGCGATTATAAACCTGAGCATGGACCTGCCTTTTGCCATATCACGATTCTGTTCCGCAGGTGGCATAGATAAAATCAGGACATTATCGGACCACCGGGATGCTTCATTCGGCAATGCCTACGGCGTTCTCATCAAAGAACTGCGTTTGCTCGCACGATCGATATTTGTCGTCGACAAAAACGACACTATACGCTACATGGAGATAGTGCCCGACATAACGAGCCACCCCGATTATACGAAAACACTTGAAGCGGTGAAGGCATTGACAAAATAAACACTCCCGTCATACAAACAGTGGAAACACGATGAGAGGAGTTTTCGTATGATTGAACGCTACAGCAGGAGGGAGTGTGCCGGCATATGGACAAACGAAACCAAGTACAGGATATGGCTCGATGTGGAACTCGCGGCATGCGAGGCGTATGCGGAGGCCGGCAAAATACCCAGGAACTCTTTAGAACATATAAAAAAACATGCATCGTTTGACACAAAAAGGGTCGACGAAATAGAGCTCGTCGTAAAACACGATGTCATTGCGCTGCTGACCGCCGTCAAAGAAAAGGTCGGCGAAGATGCACGGTTCATCCACATGGGGCTTACCTCGTCGGATGTGCTCGATACGGCCTTTGCAATCCAGCTTGTCAGGGCAGGCAATCTCATCCTCGGGGACATCGATGCGCTGATGAAGGTTCTGAAAGACAAGGCTTTGCAATACAAATCCCTGCCCATGATAGGAAGAACCCACGGCATACACGCAGAGCCTGTTACCTTCGGCCTGAAGTTCGTTTCCTGGTACGAAGAAACAAAGAGGAACAGAATCAGGTTTGAGCGGGCGCTCGAGAATATACGATACGGGAAGATCAAAGGCGCTGTAGGCACATACGGGAATATAGATCCGTCCATAGAGAGTTATGTCTGCAGGAAACTCGGATTGAACGTGGAGCCGTATTCAACACAGGTGGTAGCACGGGACAGGCACGCCGAATTTTTTTCCGTACTGGCAATACTCGCAGCGGGTATCGAAAGGATCGCACTGGAGATACGCCACCTCCAGCGAACCGAGGTACGGGAGGCAGAGGAATACTTCACCCAGGGACAGAAAGGCTCGTCAGCCATGCCCCACAAGCGCAATCCCATACTTTCCGAGAACCTCACGGGATTATCAAGGGTTGTCAGGTCTTATCTGATAGCCGCACTGGAAGACATCCCCCTCTGGCATGAACGGGACATCAGCCATTCATCCGTAGAAAGGATCATAGCTCCCGATGGAACTACCCTTGTTGATTTTATGCTGACCCGGGTCACCTGGCTCGTGGACAACCTTGTCGTACACGAGGACAGAATGAAAGCCAACCTGGATATAACGAAAGGGTTGTATGATTCTGAAAAGGTCATGCTTGCACTGATCGATAAAGGCATGGCACGGGAGGACGCTTATGCAATCATTCAGAAAGCCGCATTTACGGCCTTCGATACGGGCACGGATTTCATTGATGCGCTCCTGGTGAACAAGCAGGTATCCAAACTTTTGACAAAACCTGAGCTCCAGAACATGCTCGATCTGAACGCACACTTCAAATATATAGATTACATTTATCAGCAGGTGTTTGCATAGGACCTGCAGAAACAAATTTATTCAGTCACAGGAGACCACTATGATTCCATCGTTCGATTCTATTCTGCAGCACAACGGTATCTCACCGCAGGAAGCGCAACAACTCGGTACACTTTCCTCCGGTGATATCGTAAAGCTTTTTGAAACAACAAACGAGCTGCGGCAGCATTTTAAAGGAAACAGTGTCAACCTCTGCTCTATAGTAAATGCGAAATCCGGCTTGTGTCCCGAGGACTGCAAGTTTTGTGCACAGTCGGCTCATTACAGAACAGAGGCAAAGAGTTACCCTCTCCTCCGGACCACGACCATCGCAGAAAAGGCCGTGAACGCGGCCGGTGCAGGAGCACGGGGATTTTCGATCGTAACAAGCGGGTACGGCATTGACAACAAGACAGAGCTTGACGGTATTGCGGACGCCATAAAAGCAATTTGTGAAAAAACTCCCCTTTACCGCTGTGCATCCCTCGGTATCCTGAGCGAGCAGGAATTAAATTATCTGAAAGCCGCGGGACTGACCAAGTACCATCATAACCTTGAAACATCGAGGTCTTTTTTCCCTTCCGTATGCACGACACATCCCTATGATGATGACATCGCTGCCGTAAAAGCCGCAAAGGCAGCCGGGTTATCGATATGCAGCGGCGGCGTTTTTGGAATCGGGGAATCATGGGAAGACCGCATCGAGCTTGCGTTTACCCTGAAAGGACTCGATGTCGATTCCATACCGGTAAACTTTTTAAATCCTGTTAAGGGAACACCTCTTGAAGGAACAACCACTTTGACCCCGATAGAGTGCCTGAAAATAATCGCCATGTTCAGGTTAATCCTGCCGGATAAGGACATCGTTATATGCGGTGGACGGGAGGTCAACCTCAGGGACATGCAGTCCATGATCTTCTACGCAGGCGCAAACGGCATGATGACCGGAGGATATCTGACAACAGCGGGCAGGCCGCCGGAAGATGATCTGAGAATGATCCGCGACCTCGGTCTCGAGGTATCAAAACCGGTAGCAGTATGAAGGATCCCCTGCATATTCTGTCTCAGGAGCTCGAAGAAACAAAATCGAACAAGCTCTTCAGGTTTATGCGCACCATAGAAGGTATGCAAAAACCGGTCGTCAGGATAAACGGCAGGGATGTCATTCTCATGTGTTCGAATAATTATCTCGGACTTGCGGATAACCGGGAGCTTATGAAAACGGCAATAGCCGCTATCAGACACTACGGTGTTTCTGCAGGCGCATCGAGATTGGTGTCCGGGAATATGACGCCGCATGAACAACTGGAACAGGACATCGCCAGATTTAAAAAAACCGGCTCCGCGCTTGTCTTTAATTCCGGTTACCACGCAAATACAGGTATCATATCTGCCCTGGCCGGCAAAGACTCGGTAGTCCTGTCGGACGAGCTGAACCATGCATCGATCATAGACGGAATAAGGCTCAGCAGGGCCTCGCTCCGCATATACAAACACCGAGACACGACCATGGTTGAAGATATACTCCGTTCGATCGCCCGGAAAGGGAACAGGAATAAACCGGCAAAGACGCTCATCGTAACAGACAGCGTTTTCAGTATGGACGGAGACATCGCGCCTTTGAAGGAACTGGTTACGCTTGCAGAAAAATATCATGCGCTGATCATGGTAGATGAGGCACATGCAACCGGTGTCCTCGGAAAAAACGGCAGAGGTGCCGCTGAGATGCTGGGTGTGAACGGCAGAATCCACATTCAGATGGGAACCCTCGGCAAAGCACTTGGCAGTTTCGGTGCCTATGCTGCGGGCAGTAAAGTACTGACCGAATACCTTATCAATAAATCCCGCGCTTTTATCTTTACCACAGCCTTGCCGCCCGCTGTCTGTGCCGTAAGTTCAAAGGCAATCGATATTGTACAAAATCATCCCGGATTAAGAAAACGGCTCGAGGATAATATCATTTTTCTAAGAACCGGTCTGAGAAACCTCGGGTTTCCTGTCTCAAACGACCCAACACCCATTATACCGGTACTCATCGGCGATGCCGGAAAGACCATGAAATTATCATCCCTGCTGTTCGAACGCGGAATCTTTGTTTCCGGCATACGGCCTCCCTCGGTTCCCCGGGGAACTTCACGCCTCCGGATGACGGTCACCGCAGCACACACGCGGGAAATGCTCGAGCAGGTAATCGATGAAATGAAACGGGCCAGCACTGTCCTTTAGCCTCTGTTTACAGCCGCAGCATCTTGTTGTAAGACCATTCTATGGCCCGTTCAAAGATTTGGTTATATGCTGCGATCCTGATTACGACGACCCTGTGCATCTATGCCCACACAGCCCGGTATGGCTTCATAGGATGGGATGATGACAAGGATGTTCTCAATAAGCCGAGGATACAACAACTCACCCCTGCCTCTGTCGTACATCTGTTCAATCCCTTCGGCATATTCCGGGGGCAGTACTACTATGAATACTTTCCGGTAACGGATCTGACCTATATGATCGAATGGCATTTCTACGGGAAGGACTATCCGCAGGGATTTCACCTGGACAATGTGCTGCTGGACATGATCAATGTCGTACTCATCTTTTATGCCGTCGGCATGCTGCTGCGCCGGGCCGGATTGGTAGAGCAGGCTGCCGCTCCTGCGGAAGCAGACTCCGGGACCGTGCAGGTGACGGCATTTTTTACCGCGATGCTGTTTGCCGTACATCCCCTGATGACCGAGAACGTGGCGTGGCTCTCGGGAAGAAAAGATCTTCTGCTCATGATGTTCTTGCTCCTGTGGTTCATATCCTTTATGAAATCATCATCTCTTGCCGATGCACATCAGGAGAAGAATACTGCCGGAGGTCCAGCGCCCGCAGCAAAGGGCATGCGTACTGAACAGCGCGGTCTCTCAGGACAGCATTCCCCGGGAAACTCTGCAATCCTCTGGTATTCAATTTCATTCGCGTGCTTCATTCTTGCCATCCTGAGCAAATTTCAGGGCGTCATCATCCCCGGCGTGCTGGCTGCATACGGGCTGTTCATCAATAAAAATTCATGGAGATCCACCCTGAAAAAACTCCTGCCGTATGTCGTCGTGCTCCTCGTCTATGTACCGTATACTCTGTGGTACTACCATAAAGGCGGTACTGCATTTGTCGATACTAAGGGCGTACTGTGGACCTTTCTGTTTATACCCGAGGCACTTTTTCTGTATGCGAGAAAGCTTGTTCTGCCGTTTGACCTTGCCCCCGTTTATACAGTGCCTTCCCTTTCCGATACCGGCCTCATTGCCGCATCGCTGATCTTTCTCGTGGTGCTCGTGATATGGATTATCCGTCTTTTCAAAAAAAGGGATTGGCTGGTGCTGTTCGGCCTGTCGTGGTTTTTGGCCAACTTTATTCCGGTCAGCAACATCATTCCGCTCCCGACAAAAATGGCAGACCGCTATGTGTATGAAGGTGCCTTCGGTGTATTCCTCATTGCCGGAAGTTGGGCATCAGACCTCTACCGTCGTACGGCAAAAAAACAGGCGGCCGGTGTCCTGTTCATAGCTATCGCCGTCATGCTTGCCTTTCTTTCCTACCGGCAATCTCTGCACTGGGCAAAGAGCTCTGCATTGTGGAGCTATACACTGACACTCCAGCCGCACAGTCCCGTTGCCCTGAATAACATCGGGGTATACTATAAAAATCACGGGCAACCGAAGACTGCAGAACAGGAGTACAAGCTCGCACTCGAATACGATGATGACTTTGTCCCGGCCCTCTGGAATCTGGGCATGATGTATGTGGACAGCGGCCGTTATGAAGAGGCGTTTCCGCTGCTCAAACGCATGGCCGGTATTAAAGCACCGGAGCAGTACATGGCGTGCAGGGCTGTCGGCGCATTGTACCTGAAATTCTACAACGCCCCTGCAACGGCAAAAAAATATTTCGAACTATCGTATCGCCTGAACCCGCACCAGCCGGATGTCAAGACCCTGAAGATGCTCATCGATACGTTATAATCCCTTGCCAATCCCCTCCCCGATTTTTGTCGCCATACTCATAATGGTGACCTGGGGATTCAGCTTTGTCGACGTCGGAAACAGAGAAGCATCTGCGACGTAGAGGCCTTTAACCTCGTACGTTTCTCCGTCCGGTTTTACCACTGCCTCCTTCTCATCACCGCCCATCATGGCAGTGCCCATGGGATGAAATGCCATGAGCTCGAGCGACCATGCAGGCGGCAGGTTTTCGAGCAGCTCATCCGCTTCTTTCTCACTATGGACAACTGGCCGTGTGGCAACCTGTGTATGGACCTCCGCTGCCCCTGCTGCAAACCAGACCTTCGCCGTTATCGCGATCGATTTAACCATTTTTTTGTGGTCTTCCGGCGACAGAGAATAAAAGATGACAGGGCTGGACATCCTGCCGGCACCCGGCACGACCCTTCCCGATCCTGTATCCGATATCAATGCCCCGAAAGAAGCCATATACGCGTATTTTTCCATCAAGTCTGAATGCCGATTTCCTGAAAAAGGAACGGACTGTGAAAGTAACGACGGGGGAACGAACTGTCCCTGAATGAATATCCCTTCGTCCACATAGTGGTCGATATTGTATCCCTGCGGCACACCGTCCCACCCGTCCACCCGTTCATTGAATAAGGCGGACACCCGGGCCGCGGGATGGATGTGCAGATTTTTGCCGATTCGCGGGTGTTTCAATCCGTTTTTTTTCAGAAAAGCAGGGGTGTAGATTGCACCTGCCGAGACAACCACGCGCTTTGTTTTGACGGAAATATTTTTCGACAGCGGTCTTCCATGGGCATCGACAAAAACACCCTCCAACCCTTCTACCCGGTTGTTCCTCACGACGAGCTTGATGGCCTTTGTATTCGAATACAGTGTTGCTCCCTGCTGAAGTGCATCGGGGATAAAATTCAGCATGGTGCCGTACTTTGCATCGCGCGGACAACCGAATGCGCAGAACGAGCATCCGTCGCACTCAAGAGTATTCCTCGGGATAGGAGCACCGGAGAGCCCCAGAGCCTGTGTTCCCTGTCTGAAAAGTCCGCTGTTTTTGCCGAATATCCTTTCAGGCACCGGTTCCACGTGGATTTCTTTCTCCACAAACGAGGCAAGCCGAGCATACTCATCGCCGGTCAGCCATGGAATACCATACCGGTCGTGCCAGAGTTTAACGACCGAAGGAGGCGTCCGGTAACAGGTACCGGAATTAATGGTCGTCGTACCGCCGACTGACCTGCCCAGCGGTATTATGATCGGCGGTGTCCCGAAGGATGTTATGAATCCATGGTCGCGGTACAGGGTACTTAATGCTTCAACCGGTTTCTGAGTAAAATCTTCTCCGGTCAGGTATCTCCCCTCTTCAAGGATGACTGTCTTCATGCCGGATTTTGCAGCTGCATAAGCAGCGGCAGCACCGCCGGCGCCGGAGCCGATGATGCAAACATCTGCCTCCAGGCTGATATCATTGTCTGACCGCGAACCGTCGACAAAGACGGGTTTTTTGATCCTTCCCCTGATCCCTTCACAGTGGCGGGTGAACCCGAGGCTGGTCTCGATATCCGGCACCGAATAGTACGAAAGTGTTACAAAAAGCTTCAATACCATCAGGATACTACCACCGATCCTGCCATGGAGTCCCGCGATATATCCGGCCCGCGATTCCACATCCATTTTAGAGAGTCTCGAAAATCTGGTAAACACGGGCAGGTATTCGACCGTATACAATAAAAACGGAAATACAAACTTGACAATGAACGGGGCATCTTTCAGATAGGTCTCAAGCTTGGCGAGTGATTGTTGTTTTACGCTGTCGGGCATATCCGGTTTCTGGATCATGGCTTCAAGCAGGCTCAAAAAGAGTTTACGTCTGTTCATAGCTACACCACCTCCCTTGAATCATTTTTCTATCACAGCTTGAGGCAGTTGTCAGCAGAATTACTCCTCTGACCTGGGCGATCCCCGGGCTCAAAGCATAAGATAATAATAAAACTGAACAGGGAATAAAACCTCTTCAGAATATCACGCCTTTTTTTGATTCCCTATGGCAACAAATTTTTTTATACCGATATATGGGCGTTCCAAAAAAGGGTACAAAAAACAGCCGAATAGTTTCCCTCTGAAAAGCTGATTTAAAAATGGTGGTAAATAAAGGGACGTTTATTCACCACAACATCGAACATGATTGATTTCAGATCTCAAAATCAGAGTCATTGAGAAACATTACGCACACAACGAAATCCGATGTTGAGGTTTTTAAAAGGAGGTTCGATAGCGAAACGGAGAGCTGACCGAAGTGAAGCACTACCCGCAGTCCAAGAACCACCCCGAAAAATATGTTGATATCCACTCATGGGTCCCTTCGGATTATGATCGGGTGAATTACTGTAATAATGCTCATCATACCAATCGTTCACCCATTGCCAGACATTACCTGACATGTCCATCACCCCGTAAGGGCTTGCCCATTGCGGATAACTTCCCACTACACAAGTGGATGATTTATCAAAGCATCCTTTTGATGCATCCCAATGATTGCCCCATGGATAGAATCTCCCATCCGTTCCCCGTGCTGCTTTCTCCCACTGTGCTTCGGTTGGAAGAGTCTCCCCGGCCCATTTGCAATATGCCTTTACCTGATACCAATTCATCCAGGTTACCGGATGATTTTCTCTCCCCGCTCCATTCCAGTTACCATATTTTCTCATAACAGGCGGAGTACATCCTTGTGCATCTACACATTTCTTATATTCTGAAACTGTAACATCATTCTTATCTATGTAATAAGCATCAAGATATACCTCATGATATGGCTTCTCATCAGTTAATACTCTATTAGGAGGAGTTACAACATTGGCACAATAAGGATCCTTTGGGTTACATCCCATCCAGAACCAGCCTGCTGGAATGTAAACCATGCCGGGTACATTTGCTACCTTCTTTATACTTCCGGCAAATGATATGCTACTACTGCTGGTGAATACCACTATATTGATCAGTAGTGTTAATAATACAAGTAGCCATGCAGGCTCTAAGTTCTTTATTTTCATATAAAACATTTTTTTTATGTTTTTAACTTAATGATCGCACTTCTTGATTTCTTTGGAACATGTTATTAATTTTCATCTCTTTCCTCGTGATGTACAGACCTATCTTTCTCTTTTTTATAGTTTTTGTCTTCATGCTCTTTTTCGTGTTTTTTCTTGCACAGGTTAACCGTAACTGTGCCACCACATATTCCACCCTGTGAATCATTCCTGAAATAGCCTATAACGTAATCACAGTTTTTCTCCCCACCGCATTGCTCCTCATTCTTAAGCTTGATCTGCACTGTCGGTGTTCCTACACCGGAAACATAAGACCCTTTTATTTTGGTGGGTTTTCCATGTCTGAGCCTAATTACATAGATAATTACGGTCGGCGCATTGACGCCGATGATGGTTACTGTGGCCACCCTCTTATCCTTATGTCCTGTTATTGTTACCTTTGCCTTTGCAGAGCGGCAATACGTTGCGATACTCTGCATAGCAACAGACCCGGGAGCGGGAATGAAATACCCAACCAGCCTGTTTCTCTGACAGTTGTTTGTCTCGTTAGTCTCGACTACCTGATTATCTGCATCGGCACACGCATACAAATGATAGGTGGTATCTGTAAGGCTGGTGGGCAGTGTTACCTCAAGCCCTCCTTTGCTGGTTTGCTGCGGAGAAAGCGTTGGTATAGGCCTTTGTCCAAGGGATTGGTCCGTTGCAGGACTTATCTCCAGACCTTGTGTGATATAGTATCTGGTAATAGAAGGGCCTGCAGCGACATTTCCGTAATTTCCCGTAATATCCTCAAGGGTAATTGTGTCACCTGCCTTTGCCCGGATAAACTGGGGATAAAAATAATCCACTGCAAGGTCAGGACCGCCAGACCACGTTACCTGAACAGGTACTGATGCAACGCCTTCACTTCCCGGCTGCCCCACCAGCGCAAAGGGAATGTCCGGCTGTATCAACATGTTCAGCGCAAGCTTAATTTCCTTTCCTACGGGCTGATCCCAGCTCAATCTCCCAGCCATTGCGTATGCCACAAGATAATCAGTTCCTGTTATCTTGCTTGTATAACGCAGTATGGTCTGCCCGCTCGAATCGGTCCTATTTCCTTGCAATACGAGCCCTTGATTTGGGCCTGATATTACACCAACAGTAATGAGGGAACCTGATACAGGGGTATCACCCTGGGTAAGTGTTGCAGTCATAGTATAATACGCACCAAGCGGTAACGTTGCCTTTGCAGGTGTCAGCGTCAACTTTGGCGGAGGTGGAGGAGGAACGTAACCCTGTTGGAGAGACTCCTTCAGAGATTGTGCATCTGAAACCAGTACCGTACTGCATGGACTACCTATGGTACCCTGCGATTGCCCGGCATTCACCGCGCTTATATAACCATCCATGACGGCTATTGCACCAGGCGTGTCTCCCGCGTCCTGGTCAGTTTGTGCCTGATTGATTCTGCTTGTAAGGTCATTCTCCACAGCGTTTGTTTTTATGCACGCTGCTCCAAAAGCGCCTTGAATGGTGCTAAGGACACTATCAAGAGTTACCTGTTTCGTGATCACCGGAGCTGTGGTCATTGTGGGATAAAAATCGAAGGTATATGTGTCTACACCACCTGAACCTATATAGCCTTGTATTTTGGGGGGTGATATGTCTGTACCATTTGCATTATCTATACTCCCTTCTAACCAATATCCAGTAGGTTGTGAAACAGGACTCGCAAATAAAGTGAGTATATAGGTGCCGGTTGTAAGATAATTTGCAGTTATATAAGCACTGTCAATAACTGATTGATCGGCAGGATTTGTATTATTACCAACGGTATCCTCCGCACCGCTACAGCCAGGAATTTCACTCATATTGGAATTTAAATTTCCTTCTACAGCTTTATTCTCAAAGTATGTATAAGGCCTATTAAGGTCGTATCCACATTCTAACCCATTCGCACCAGGTGCTATTAACATTAACAATGGATATACAGAAGTATAAGTGCCGGTTATAGAACTCCCTACATGCATTTCCATACCGGCGAGGTTTTGGGTATAGCCAATTGTAGGATACAGTATTGTGAACAATATTATTATTATCTTTTTCATAATGCCTCCTTTCACTGAACGGGTGTAATAATCCTTATACTTTTGCCTCCACCCGGATAAGTTCCTGAAAAGTTCCCACCAGACCCAGACCTATTCCCTGGATTGTTCATAACATAATTTCCTTGGCTATCTTTACCTGTTATTACAACAAAATGAGAAGGATTGCCCGGGACTTTCACTATAACAGGGTGTCCTGCACATAACTCTCGATCTATTAGATTGGGATCATATGATGCTTTAGCTTCAGTGCACATTTTATTATAGGAGCCGCTTGCATATTCACATGCCTTAAGCCAATTAAAATTCCCTTCCGCATATCCTCCGGGTATCCCATTTAATATCCCATTAATAGTATCCGGCGTTTGTGAATTATTAGGGAAATAATAGTTCCAGACCATGTTAAATGATGCAAGTGCACATCCTTTGTCTTGGATGGTAATCCCGTTACCAAGAGAGTTGTAAGGATCCGGTCCCCACGGTGGAGTAGCCTGATCTATAAAGGGCACATTTAGATAGGTATTCTCACCGATAATTCCATCGCAATTATAGTCTATCCCCGTACATATTTCACCAGCACTCGATGCCCCCGGATGTATTGAAGGATCGTAATCATTGCAATCTCCGTCGCATACCGCCCATCCATCCCTGTCAATATCCAGATCGTTTAGGCTGCATCCAGGAAGATACATGAAATAAGTGATTTCTGGAGGTCCGTAGCCACCACTAAAATAAACTGGGTCTACCCATCCTGTAGTTTCCCAAGATTGGGGTCCATATTGATAAAAATAAGATACAATAAACCACATGGGAGGATAATAACAACTTTCTGATACGCAAGTACGGGCATCAATTGTTGCATAAAAACTTACCATACTGGGGATATTGATGGTTTCCTGAGAAGGAAGCCACCAATAATCAAATATTCCCAAACTCCCGTTATTTTGATCCATAATATAATCTGGATTCCAGATAGCATTATATGGATGTGCTCCTTGCCCCGGAATACCATTATAGCTAATATAACCTGCTTCTTTGACCATATCCATACCTGCTGCCCAATCAGGAATACCCAAAGCTATTGTTGTTTGATAATCCCATGGTATCCCGGCACAGCAGGCCGGAGGATCTGGAGCAGCAGGTGCCGTAGTGTTGGGTTGTAAAGCTGCAATACCTGGACTGATAAGAGGAGCGTTCTCAGATGACTGTGTGGAATTTTGTGCTATTTGAATACCATACTTTTTGAAATATCTCATTGCATCATTGATGTTTCTGAATGGACCAATGGACTTATGCGTTGTTCCTATGCGTATACCGTTATTCTGGATAAGAGAAGATGTATTTTGTGCGTGAGATGTAGGTATTAAAAATATAGACAGGAATATTAGAGTACATCCGAAGCAAAATAACAATTTAAGAAAAGCGTTCCTCATAATAAAAGCCCTCCTTTGTATAAGTTTCATTTAATGAAAAGGTGAAATTCTACATTTCGTTTGTTGTAGTGGAATAACCAATGAAACAGCGTTGAGTAAACAAAAGGCTAGAATTACCCTCTGTGTGAAACACACCTACTAAGTTTTTCATGAACCCTCCGTTAAATCTATCTTTAACCCGTTACTGGGTCAATTTAAAATCAACCTGCTTTGCCTGACAAGATGATAAAAAACAAGGAGGTACAAACTTTATATGTTTTTTTAAATTATAAAATAATTCATTTGTCAATAAGAAGCTTGCTGGATGGTCTTCGAGCAAAGGGCAGCGCCGTGGATGGGATAATTAAGTGGCAACGAGGAGGCCCGGGTGGAGCCGTCATTCATATTTTATAGAAGATAGGAATAATAGTTGACATAATCTTTCTTTTATGTGAAAAGTCAAATCATTGAACGTTGTCTTATTCCCTTCCCCCATTCCTTTTATATCAATAAAGACATTGAAAATCGGCCTATTCACTTTCCTGTGTGCCAAAACTATATCATCACTCTTTTATCAGCAGACATGCCTACATTCTGGCAGCTGCATTACCTCGATCAGGTAATAGTAATGAGCAACGCAGTCTTATGGAAAGCAGACATCTTATATCTTAAGAGCTGCAGAAAGATTATAGCGTTTGCTCAAAAATACCGATGCAATAGTTTGTGTCCACAGGTTATGCAACCATACTGAAACGGTATGGCTGTTTATGTTTAACAACAAACATAATCCTGCTTAATAATTTTTTCGTAATACGGATAATCGCCTTGTTCTTTGGCATCCGGTGCGCCAATTTGTTAAACGCCATTATGAGTGCAGGGTCCTTTTTCACGGCAACCCAGGCACTCTCTATAAGCACATACTTCAGAAAAGCGTTTATGCGCGTGACAAGCCCGGTCATCATTTCTTCCTCGCCACTGGAATGCTGCCCGGGTATTAAGCCGACATAGCTGGCAAGCTTATCCAGGCTTTCAAAACGGTTTATATCAACAAGTTCTGTGAGGAGAGTCATCGCAATTAATGGGCTGATACCGGGGATAGAACACAAATACTGAACTGACTCACCATACTTGTTGCTGAATGCCAACACCCTGATTTGTTTCGTAAGGTTCGCTATCGTGTCTCGGAGATGATGGAGTTCTTCAAGTAAGAGTTTCAATATTTGGTCTCCGCTTGCCTGTTCCATGCGTACCTGTTCAAGCCATGTTATAAATCGTTTGGACCAATTCCGTGCAGCGTTTTCAGGCAGGGTAATCCCATAGAAATAGAGCATGGCCTTGATCTGGTTCTTACAGCGGGTCTGTTTCCTGATAAATTGCAGACGTGTTCTGACTAGACTACGGTCTTCAAGCGCATCTCTTGGAGGAACATAAATAGACTCGAATTCCCCATTCCTTAACCCCCGCGCAAGCTTACGGGCATCTACCCGGTCCGTCTTGGTGACCTGTTCCTTGTGCTTGGTCGGCACATCGGCAGGATTCACCACCATACATCGAACACCCTGGCGTTCCAGTTCATCGTGGATCCAGAAGCCACAGAACCCTGCCTCATACACACACGAGTAGATAGCTCCGGGAAACATCCGCCTCAGATACCTAACCAGCACATCTACCTGGGGTGACTGGGTAAATACTTTATGCTCGTGATGCTCGGTAAGAATGCATACCTCCCAACTACGTTTGCCAATGTCGATACCGACGAAAATCGATTGACCAGTGAAATCCAATCCTTTACTATTCTTCATAGCAAGCCTCCTTTGTTTATATTTTTTGTTACCCTTAAACATAATCTATATAACAAGGTTGGGGCTTGCTTTAAACATAAGGTCTTATGGGAAAGCACGTACTTTGCTGTCAAAAATTACCTCCAGCAATACAGGGAAGACTACTGGGGATCACTCAGTGTCCTGCCCGCCGGCAAACAATCGACGGACCCGGCATACCGGGGAGTTATGCTGCGCCCTGGTTCAATGACTGGATCACGCCCAGTGCCTCGCTGATGTGCTTGGTTGCATTGAATTGGGACGAGAATATATGCCGTACAACACCTTTCTTGTCGATAACATAGGTCACCCTGCCCGGCAGGAGTCCCAGCGTTGAAGGCACGCCATAGAGCTTCCTGACTGCCTGGTCTTTATCACTGAGTAACGTAAACTGCAGGCCATGCTTCACAACAAATGCACCGTGAGACTCAACAGAATCGGAACTGATACCGATGACCTCGGCACCTGCCTTTTTAAACACATCATAATTGTCCCTGAAACTGCATGCCTCCGCTGTACAGCCCGGCGTTCCGTCCTTGGGATAAAAATACAGGACAATGATCTTTTTACCGATAAAATCCCTGAGACTTACCGTATCTCCGGATTGGGAACCGAGCGTAAAATCCGGCGCTTTGTCCCCGATCCCGACGTTTCCCTTCTTTGATTTGTCCTTATCACTCATGATCCACCATCCTTATTCTTCAACGACCTTCAAAACAATCTTTCCCCTGACCCCGCCCTTTTCCAGCCTTTGCTGGGCAAGCGCCACATCCTTGAGCGGCATGACCGAGTCGATAACCGGCTTTACCCTGCCCTTTTCTATCAATGCACGCAGGGCATCAAGTTTCGAGCGCTCACGCTTCATAAATAGGTAATTAACACTGATATTTTTGTTTTTAGCTTCATCGAGATTTACGTTCGACGATACGATGCTGACAATCCTTCCCGAGTGTTTTACTGCACCTACACTCTTTGACAAGGCCTCTCCACCCGCGGTGTCGAAAACGACATCGACTCCTTTTTGCGCTGTCTCCTTGAGAATAACATCGACAAAATCTTCGGCCCTGTAGTCTATGACGCGATCGGCACCCAATTGCCTGACAAGGTCTTTATTGTAAGAGCCGCAGGTCGCAAAAACAAAGAGACCGAGGGCCTTTGCAATCTGTATCGCAAGAGATCCGACACCGCCGGCACCAGCCTGGATCAATACTGACTCGCCTGATTTTATATCGGCGACGCCGACAAGGGCTTCAAATGCAGTGCATCCCGCGAGAGGGATGCTTGCAGCTTCACGGTGATTCAGGTTCGAAGGCTTGCGCGCAACAATTGCCTCATTCGCTACATGATACTCTGCATAGCTGCCCTGCCCTCCTCCTGCGATCTCCGGTGTATAGTAAACCTCATCGCCAACCTTAAAATCTTTTACCCGGCTGCCTGTTGCCTCTACAACGCCTGAAACGTCATAACCGATAATCGCGGGCGGCTTGACCCCTGCCCAGGCACCTGCCTTCCTTATTTTATAATCGACCGGGTTCACGGATGTTGCGTACACCTTTACCAGCACGTCTCTTTCTCCTGGCTTTGGTTTCGGTACATCCTGTTCTTGAAAAACCTCGGGCCCGCCGAACGCGGTAATAACCATAGCTTTCATATAATCCTCCTCTTTATTTCAGTTCTTCTCGCACCAGTAATATAGTGTTTATAGGATAGAAAGGAAAGAGTTTGAGACGATGCGAAGTAAAATATTGTGAACTACTTGCAATACTTTCATTCTATTCTGCGTGGACAGCTTCTCTTTCCAAGTCAAAGGATACCTAATGCATCTTGTAATGACAATCTCCTTTAGCCGATAGAGCGTTATTTTACGAGCAGAGGCGAACAACTCTTTCCTGATAGTCTCTCCTAAGGTAACCCCTGCCTTATTTCAGCTTTTTCAGATGCACGATAATCTTGTTATCCTTATCCTGGATATCAATAAGTTCGTGTCCCATCATGTCGCACCAGTTCTTAATATCTTTCTTAATCCCTTCATCAGTAGCAGCGATCTCGAGTACTTCGCCGACCTTCATCTCCTTTACAGCCTGAACCGTTTTCAATATCGGCATAGGACACAGCATTCCCACAGCATCCACGGTCTTGTTTATATTCATACATCCCTCCTTATACAAAAAGATTTATCTTCGATTCCCTTGCATCTTTTATATAGGTAATCACGCCTGTGAATTCATCGATATCATCTACAAGGTCCTCCTTGGTGAGTCCCATAACTCCCATGGTAATGGTGCATGCAATCACGTTAACACCAAGTTGTTTTGCAGCAGAGTAGAGCTCCTTTACACTCGGCATGCTGTACCGTTTCATAAGCTTCTTCATCATCCATGGGCCCATGCCGAACATGTTAAACCGTGACATCGGGAGCTTTTCTGTTCCTCCCTTGTTGAGGAGCGTAAAGAGCCTTTGAAGGATCCCCTTTGACTGGCTGCCCATTTTATCCTTCCTCAGAATATTCAATCCCCAGAAGGTAAACAACATGGTAACCTCCATACCCGAAGATGCCGCTCCGACTGCAATGTTGAATGCAGCCATCACCTTATCCATATCTCCGGAAAACACAACAATCGTGGCCTTGTCCGGTGTTGCTTTATCCATTTTAACCTCCTTTTACCCCGTTAAAAGGTAATTACCCTTCACTCTGGTAATACTATAAATTCACTGTACCTTACCATCAGTACTCATCTGCTTCTGGCTTCTCTCCAACAGGTGTCATTTATGCAGGCCGCACTCGTTTTTATTAAACCCTCTCCATCTGCCTGCCCGGGAATCTTCACCCGGGTTTACCGGATACGTGCAGGGTTGACATCCAATACTCGGATACCCTTTATCATGGAGCGGGTTGTATGGTATATCATATTCCAGCAGATAACCAAGCACATCGTTGCATGCCCATTTTACGATAGGATTCACTTTGACGAGGTTGAACTTCTCATCCCACTCCACGGTTTTTGCGTTCGCGCGTGTCGGTGTCTGCTCTCTCCGTATGCCGGTCATCCATGACTGCAGCGTTGAAAGCTTCTTTTTGAGCGGGGCGACCTTTCTTATGTTACAGCAGAGGTCAGGGGTAATCTTCCATAGTTCGTCTCCGTACTGCTGCGCCTGCTTCTCAAGCGGGCAATCGGATTTTACGCATTCAAATTTTGTTTTATATCTGTCCTCCAGCTTTCTGATCAGCTCGTAAGTCTCTTTAAAAAACAAGGATGTATCCAGGTAAAATATCCTGGCATCCGGAGACTCTTTTAAAAGCATATCTATGATACAGATATCCTCCATGCCAAAGCTGCATGCAAAAGCCATATCTTTGTTAAAGGTTTTAAAAGCCCATGAAATTGTGTCCTGCGGCTTACCATTTTCAAACTCCAATGAAAGTTCCTGAATCCGTTCTTTGTCAAACATCTTATCCTCCATACATAACATATTTATTTATAAGCTCTGGTTTAAATTCAACTAACAAGTTCAACTATCTTGAATACAATGCTTTTCTATACACAAGTATTTTACTTATATATATAAGTAACTAATTATTAGTCTTCTTGTCAAGAAATATCTTTGTTTACTCTGAAGGGTATAGCCAGACATACACTACCGCCATCAGCGTCTGTGGGCTTTCACCTAAATTAAAAAACTACTATGGAATCTGCGGTAAGAAGAAGTTTTGTAAAGTCATCCCTTGAGATAGTTTCTATCGCTTCGGCATCCTCAATGGGCTTTTCAGTCTTTATAATACCCGACATCTTGCTGATAAGCTCCATGGATTCGAGAAATTGAGTTTTGAAGGCAGGACTCTTCATGGCATGGGAAATGGCTTCAGAACCTTTATCCGTTATCAGCAACGATACCCTGTGATCGATCGTAAGACCGAGTACCAGCCTTATTCCGTCGGTCAACCGTGCACCATCACCGTCTTTTATCAAAACAGTAATCTTCATGATTCCCTGGTAAAAGAAATGAGCTTATCGGACTTTGCAACCATGCGGGAAAAGTCGTAAAGACTGCCGAAGGTGATGCTGTCATTCTTCTGCATGTGGCGCTCTTCCGCGCTTACACTGCACAATGTTGCTTGCATACGCTTTGCCAGCTCCATAAAGGCAGGATCCTGTAAAAGCAAAACGCCATCATTGTACAGAAACAAACGTATCTCATTATCGTGATCGTCGTAGAGTCTCTGCACGGTGGTTATGATGGCACGGCCGGATATTGCAACAAGTATACAGAGCTTCATCTGATACCGCAAAACTCCTCATAATCAATAAGGTGCGTAACCGTAGGATGTTCACCGCACACCGGACACTCAGGGTCTTTCCTGACCTTTACCTGGCGGACTTCCATGCGCAATGCATCATAGAGCATCATCCTGCCAATCAGGGGTTTTCCAATGCCGAGTATCAGTTTAATGGCCTCTGTCGCCTGGATGACACCGATAAAGCCGGGAAGCACGCCAAAGACACCTGCTTCCTGACAACTCGGCACCATACCCGGAGGTGGAGGTTCCGGATAAAGGCACCTGAGGCATGGCCCGTCCGGTGAAGAAAAGACGGTTGCCTGACCTTCAAATTTGAAAATACTTCCATAGACGTTCTTTTTACGGGACAAAACACAGGCATCGTTTATGAGATACCGTGCAGGGAATGAATCCGTACCGTCGATAATAACATCATAATCTTTTATGACGTCCAGTATATTGTCAGAGGTGAGCTTCATGTTATACTTGATTACCGAAACATCGGGGTTTATTGATTTGACGGCCGCTTCCGCAGAATCGACCTTGGGCATACCGATGGTAGCGGTCGAGTGCATGATCTGCCTTTGGAGGTTCGATATGTCGACGACATCGAAATCGACAATGCCGAGCGTCCCAATACCGCTTGCAGCAAGGTACATGATAATGGGAGAGCCGAGCCCTCCCGCGCCTATCACAAGCACCTTTGCTTTGAGCAGCTTATCCTGCCCTTTGCCGCCAACGCCGTCGAGTATAATATGGCGTGCATATCTCTCTATCTGTGAATTCGTCAACATGATACGATTACTCCAGTACTGTCTGCTCTATAGGCTCTACTTTTACGCCTTTCTTTTTAAACCACTTTATCAGGGATTCAACCTCGCTGCCCGAACCTTCCAATTCAACCCCTACGAGTCCGAGGTCACCGGATACCGACGCAGTTCCTATATTGATTATGACGTCGAACTTCTTGCTTGCCTCCCATATAACGGGTTTATTCAAAAGTCTTTTTTGATAGGTCAGATATACTTTTTTTTTAACCTTGCCCTTTTTTGCAGGCGCACCGCCCGCAATAGCCGGGATGATCGATATTACATCTCCGTCCTTTAACGGCGTATCGAGGTTACTCTTGAATCTGACGTCTTCATCGTTCAGATAAATATTTACGAACCGGCGTATAGCGCCTTTCTCATCCATAATCCTTGCACCAATGCCGTTGTAATTCTTCTCGAGGTCCTGCAAAAGTTCTTTCAGTATCTTCCCTTCCGCCGAAACCTCATCTTTACCGCCGGTGTACTTTCTCAAAGGTGTTGGTATCCTGACTGTAATTGCCATATCTTCCTCCTTCATTAATCTTCAAAAGTTATTGTTTCTTCAATAAAACTGTTACCCTGCTCCGATAATCTGAATAATCCTATGGTGCCCATCTTCCCTTTTTCTATAGAAACTATGATGTAGTAATAGCTTTCCCATGCGCTCTCCAGATCCGTTGCCGACGGTCTGGCAGGATGGTCGGGATGAGAATGATAAAAACCCAAAACATCGATGCCCCGTTGTTTTGCATATTTTTCCGCTTGCACGATATCCGCGGGATCAAGCACGAACCTGTCTTCCTGCCTTTCCTGTCTGATGTTCGTACCTCTGTATATTTCCGTCGCTGTATTATCCTTGCCGAGCATCACACCGCAACCCTCGTAAGGGTATGTCTGTTCGAGATGCTGTTTCATCTGATTGAGCATTGTGTGTCCCAGCTTCATATTACTCCCACAATCTCGTACTGAAATAATTTGACCCGCCGTCCGGAAATACGGTAACGATATGAGCATCTTTTATCTCCCGCGCAACCTTTAAACAAGCCCACAGTGCCGCTCCGGAAGACTCTCCGACCAGTATACCCTCTTTTCGTGCGACTTCTCTGACCAGATTGTAGGCATCTTCAGTTTTCACATGGATAACGCGGTCGTATGACGTTTTGTCGAGGATACCCGGTACGATCGAACTTTCTATGTGTTTGAGCCCTTCAAGCCCGTGAAACGGAGAATCCGGCTCGACACCGATTATCTCTATGGAAGGGTCGTACTCTTTCAATCTTTTCCCGGTACCTACCAGGGTGCCGCCCGTACCTATACCTGCAATAAAATGCGTGATCTTTCCGTCCGTCTGCTTTATGATTTCAGGTGCTGTCGTTTCATAATGAGAGAGTGGATTCGCAGGATTGTTATACTGATCGGGCTTGAAATACTTTTCACTGTTTCTTTCATACTCGAGAATGCATTCCCGGTAAGCACCGTCGGAACTCTCGACAGGGTCTGTCAATACGACCTCGGCACCAAAGGCGTTCAAGGTCTTTTTTCTCTCATCGCTGACGTTTTTGGGCATATAGATCTTCACGCGGTAACCGAGAACGGCTCCTATCATTGCAAGGGCTATGCCCGTGTTACCGGATGTCGATTCGAGAATGACCTTCGATTTTGCAAGCTGGCCTGATTTTATGCCTTCGAGGATCATCCGCAGAGCAGGCCGGTCTTTCACCGAGCCGCCGGGGTTATATTTTTCGAGCTTTGCATAGATAGTTGAGTTTGTTTTCTTTTGGAAAAAACCTCTGAGTTTGTACAGCGGTGTATTCCCCACCATCTCAAGTATGGTACCCTTTACAACATCTTCTACTTCAATGTTCGATAACTTCATAGTATTTACAATCTACTTTGTTTTTTCCTTTCCTTTTACGAGCTCATCAAACGCGGCAAGCTTTGCCGGTATAATCTTGAGCGGCTCAACCTTGTCATATAAAACTTCCTGGGTCTTCAGTCCATTCCCTGTTATCAGCAATACGATGGATTCATCCTTCGGTAACCTGCCCTGTTCTATGAGTTTCTTTGCAACTCCCACGGTAACACCCCCTGCTGTTTCAGCAAAAATACCCTCGGTCTCGGCAAGCAGCTTGATACCTTCTATAACCTCATCATCCGACACATCCTCGGACCATCCTCCTGTTTTATTGATGGCTTCAATAGCATAAAACCCGTCTGCAGGATTACCTATTGCAAGCGACTTTGCTATCGTTTTCGGAATGACCGGTTTGAACAGCTCCTGATGTTCTTTCACTGCCATGGAAATCGGAGAGCATCCGGTAGCCTGGGCACCGTAGAGTTTAACATCGAGGTCCGGGACCAAACCGAGTTCGTGGAGCTCTTTGAATCCCTTGTAAACCTTCGTCAGAAGCGAACCGCTTGCCATCGGTACGACGATATTCTGAGGCACACGCCAGCCAAGCTGTTCCGCGACCTCAAATCCGAGCGTCTTTGAGCCCTCTGCATAATAAGGCCGGATATTGATGTTGACAAATGCCCAGCCGTATTTACCCGCTATCTCGGAAGACAACCTGTTCACTTCGTCATAATTACCCCGTATCCCAACGACATTGGCACCATAAATCTGCGTGTTCAGCACCTTTGCCTGCTCGAGGTTGTACGGAATAAATATGTAGCTGTTCATTCCGCATGCCGCAGCACTGGCAGCAACCGAGTTTGCAAGATTGCCGGTCGATGCACAAGCGACTGTAGTAAAACCAAATTCTTTTGCCTTGGAAACGGCGACAGAAACAACCCTGTCTTTAAATGAAAAAGTTGGATGATTGACCGTATCGTTTTTTATGTAGAGCTCTTTTACGCCGAGAACCTTTGCAAGCTTATTCGATCGAACAAGCGGCGTAAACCCCGAATCTATGCCGACGACAGGTTCTCCATCGATTGGAAGAAGTTCCTTATATCTCCACATGCCCTTTTTTCTTGACACTATTGCTTCTTTAGAAATAGCCTTTTTAATTTTTTCGTAATCATATACCACTTCGAGCGGTCCGAAACATAGCTCGCATACATGTATTGGAGCTACATGATATATCTCGCCGCATTCTCTGCATCTCAAACCTTTCACAAAGCTCATTTTACCTCCCTTTCCTAATCTTTAGTAGTATACTCAACTATTAAGTATACATTATAAATTTATAGTCAAGCAATTGTATAAAATCAATATATTTGCTAAATAATCCCGGTGAGGTGAAAAAGCGTGAAGGGAATTTTAATAACAGGTACGGATACGGGTGTGGGTAAAACATATGCCGCATTGGGAATAATAGAATTTGCGAAGGACAACGGTATAAAAGTTACAGCAATGAAGCCATGGGAAACCGGATGCAGACACTCCGGCAACCGGCTTATTCCGTCAGACGCCATGCGGCTTATGAAAGCTTGTGGCATGAATGATATAGACAGGGTAAATCCAAGCCGTTTCAAAACACCGGTTGCACCGTATGTTGCCGGAAGGCTCGAAGGCAGGAGTGTTCGCCTGGGTACCATTAAAAAAGTTTACCGGAGACTCTCCCTGCAACACGATCTCGTTGTCGTCGAAGGCGCGGGTGGTTTACTGGTGCCCATTACAAAGAATTATTCTTATGCCGATCTGGCACGCGGACTTTCACTTTCCATCCTCGTCGTAGCTGCAAACAAACTGGGCGTCATGAATCACGTCCTGCTCACCGTTGACTATATCAAAGCGCACGGGTTGAAGCTGACCGGCGTTGTCCTGAACAATACATCACCCAAAAACACCATTGCAAAAAAGACAAATGCACATACCCTGTCCTTATTGCTCGGCAGAAAATTCTTAGGAGAACTGGCGTTCAACCAACCCGGCAAAGACGCACAGGTCTATAAAAAGATCCTTAAACTGACTGCTCAAAAGCAGTAAATAACACTTACCCTTACAATAGAAGAGAGCAGGTTCAAACTAATTTTTCTCGATCCCCAGCAATTTCTTTTTCATTGCCGCGCCGGAACTGTATCCGCCGGGTGAGCCGTCGGTCTTTATAACCCTGTGGCAGGGAATGATGATCGGTACCGGGTTCTTGCCGAGACTGTTGCCGACAGCCCTGCTTGCGTTCGGACGGCCGAGAGCAGACGCGAGCTGCTTATAACTGAGTGTCCTGCCGTAGGGTATTTTTTTTGTCTTCTGCAAAACAAGTTTTGTAAAGTCTGAGACACGGGATATATCGACAGGCACGGAAAACTTTTTCAACCTGCCCAGGGCATAGAGCCGTAATTCTTTTATCGTTGTACGCAGTATTTCCGGGGACGGGCGTGCTAATCCCGCTTTCCTGCGAGTATGAGAAGTGCGCCGCATGAACTGAATGCCGGTAACCCCCCTGTCAGAGACCGTGATCCTGATCCCGCCGAGTCCGGGAATAAACAGATCATTTGTGTCTTTTTTGTTCAACAGGATCCCCACTCATTTGTCCGTCGTTACCCCGTTGTTGAGCATGGAAATACCCCGGGAAATATACTGGACAAACGAGAGCACGGTGAGTGCCGCTGTCGCATACAATACCGGAGAATAAAACGTGGTTAGATATCCCTTTAACGACGGAACCCTGTCGGACATTACCATAAGCAGGGTTAGGGCCTGAAAAAAGGTTGTAAATTTACCAAGATAAGATGGGGCGGCAACCGGAAATTTCTGCGGTATAAAAACTACCAGCAGCCCTACAAATATGACTATGTCCCTGCCGACGACTATGCCCGTAAGCCACAGAGGGATCCGGTCATAGATGGTCAGAAAAATAAATAAAGATGCGGTGACGAACTTATCCGCTATCGGGTCCAGGTATGAGCCGAGTTTTGATCTCTGATTAAACGTCCTTGCTATAAATCCATCCAAGAAATCCGTAAACCAGCTCCCTATGAGCAGCCAGAGTGCTGCTGTTGGATAATTATCTTTTATAAGATAAAATAGAAACGGTAAAGACAGAATTCTTAATAAAGAAAGAAGATTTGGTATGGTCATAAATGTATAATAAAAGAGGGGAACGGGAACGCTCCCCTCAGAAACTACTGATTCTTTATAAGCATTATATGTATCGGCTCAATCGCCTCATTACCGACAAACACCCTTCGGATGTATGATTGGTAACCGTCCTTCTTCAACTCTATAGTATGCGTACCGTGCGATAATCTGAGCAGACCGGGATTCCCATTGAATTCCCTGGCCCGTCCCACGGCATTACCGTCAACATAAACCTTTGCATTGCCTGGCTCCGCAACTATTTTAACGAGGCCGTCATTGCTGACAGCCTTCAACGTCTCCGAAGCACACCCCATGAAGAAGAGAAACACTACAGACATCAATACTATGAATTTTCTCTGCATCACTGCCTCCTTATTTTGGCAATTTAACCTGATCCCCTATCTTAAATCCGCCACCGGATTCAACGGTAGCAACAGAACCATCATCACCAAAAAATCCTATGATTCTCAACCTGCCAAGTACCGGACCCGGTGCCCTGCCTATGACAAGCCCTGTTTGTGGGTCCCGTATCTCCTCACCAAGCGATGTTACAATAAGTACATCTCCTTTTTTGAGACCTGTTTTCTGGCCGGCATTCAGATAGACCCTGTTTCCCTGAATTCCTGCAATCCTTCCGCTCCACTCCACGCTTTGTAATTGCTGAATGAGGTTATCGATAAACTTTGTGATTGCAGCCCGTAAAGCTTCCTGTCCAAGCGTCTCATCATAGCCGGCATATTGTCCCATGCCGAACACCTGGGTTGCCTTTTTCTCATATTCACCCTTGCCCGAGTCAGCAAAAAGCACCTGTCCGGTCGTGGTATCCACAACCCTCACATCAACCGTACAATCGGCCTTCTGCACCTTTTGCTTGTAAACACCGTAATCAGAACCAAGGACTTTTACGCCAAACTGAGAAATAGAACCCGTTACAATTGCTCCGCAGCCCAGCAACTCGCCTGCTTTTGCGGCTGTTGCAGGATTAACGGCCCCCGATTGTCCGAGCGACTGTTCATTGAGCAATTGCTGCATTTTCTCCCTTTCGACCAGAATAAATGCACCGGACTTGAATAATTCTGTCGCCAGTATGTCCGAAGCGGCCCTTCCAAGCCGGCCCTGGCCATATTCGCTCTTATTTACGAAATCAACGATGCATACCCGCTTCTTTGGACCTGTGTAGTTTTGGATCCTTCCTTGAACAGGCTCTTGTGCCGGACCCGGCACCCTTGTTTCCCTGTAGGTTGTTGCACAACTTGTAAAAACAAAGCTTATTGTTACTACCTGTAAAATAAATTTTAAAACACCACGTTTTCTCATCCTGCCCTCCTTATGTAGAGAAACTTTTTATTTCGTTTAGTCATGATGCGGTGCATACGGCAATTTCCTGAATATACGATTCACTGTTTTATGGACAAGGGGCTGGTACGGGGATAGAGAGGCAGCGACTGCAAGGCCCACGATTTGACGTTCATTGCCGGCAATAGACCTTTCTGTCACCGTATCGTGCCCATCCCACAAGAGTTGATTATCCTTTGTACTTCTCAATTCAAACCGCAAGCCGACTGTCTGGGATGCATAGATGGCAAGCCATGTCGTAGACCAGTCTGTTATCGTTGTATACAGAATCGCATCAACACTGAACATTTCGCCAAGCTGCTGTGCCGTAAACTGGTTTATCTCCCCTGCCTCGTGAATATGGTGCTGCACAAGAATTTCATCGACCGTCTGGAGAGAAGGAGATGCATAACCCCAATCGATTATCTTTTGATAAACAATCGGTCTTACAACACCCGGGGCCTTCATATCAACGGTCTCATTCATGACCGGCATAACGGCTATGCTGTCCGGCATGGGCGGACCATAATTCGGAATTGACGCGGCACGTTTACCAGCACAGCCGGCCAACAGGGCAACCGCTGCCACCAATGAACCTATAAAAATAAAAGTCTTCTTCATCTATAACGTATTTTATTTCTTTTGGAACGTAACCGTATTCATGGTCGTTGCAGTAATGGTAAACAACGCCGTAACGGTTTTATTGGAAAGCAAAGAATTCACGAGTCCCTGGGTATTTCCCTGGTAACTGACGTCCATGGTGGCCTGTCCGTTACCGATTTCCTTTTGATACACCTCCTGGACACCGCTCGTGGACATGAGCTGATCCTTCAACTCAACAAGGTCCCCCGGAGTATGAATACCCAGAATGTTCAGCGTAATGAGGTTGCCGTTGTTGACCTGCTGCTTCCAGGTATTCAGGATTGTTGCTATCATACTGTCCGCAAGCTTATCCGTCGCCTTTTTCAGCGCATCATTACCCGCTGTCATAGTGTCGATATGAACAGAGGCGGCGTGTTGTTCGCCGGATGCAAGCACCCTCCCATCGTCCGTATCGACAGCCCTGAGCGAGACATCGGCCTGAGCGGATCTCATCTCGGAACCAGCAACTCTCCCGTAAAGCTTTGCAACAGCCTTCCCATAGAGAATGATATCGACATTCGCAAGTTTGCCGATATTTTTTACGGTGGTATCGTCGAGGCTTTGCAGTCTGTATCCGGAAGCCAGTTTTATATCGTGTAAAAGCACTGCTTCATCCACGACATTGAACCCGCTATCGAGGAGCTTTTTGATCATCTCATTCTCGGCTATAGACATATCCCCGGCCTCATGGAGCGTATGAACTTCTGTGATTGTATCTCCCTCATACGCTGACGGAGGAGCATAGAACAATGCGGACTCCAACATCTTCTGCCCTATGTTCTGTTCAAGAATAATTACCGCGATACTGGGCATCCTTTTTTGTTTCATGAGCAGTCCGATGGCTCCAAGATCGTCTTTCAGGTGTTTTGTACCTATGGTTGCCTGCACGGTCACCGTATAAAGATTGTTGTTGGGGCCTTCCTTGATGATGTTGTAATCATGGACATAACTGGAAGTATTGGAATATATTTTGTCGCTCAATAAGGTGTAGTTTTCCACCGTCGTCTGCGATGAAACGATCGTCCCGACTGCCTGTTCAACAGCCTTTCTCAGCGCATCATGTATTGCCGCATTCCGTGCAGAGGATTCATCACCGTTGTTTATCATGGCCGTTCCCTGAGCAGTAACAACCTTTATCCCCTTCTGTACTCCGGCACCGGGATTCGTGCTTTCCGCAGCTTTCCCGGCAAATGCCTTGAGCGGCAAGGACATTATGAATAAGCCAAGAAATATGCCGAACGCAACCTTTTTAATAGTCATGCTACCTCCCTCGCGCGAATAAATCCCGTTAGAAAGGACGTGGCTCAACCAGCACATTCCCGCTCTCAGAGACTTTCTAACGGGATAAAAAAAGTCCCGCCGTTGGCGGGACACTTTTTTAATCTTTTAAAACTCCGAGCAGGTCTGCTTTCTGGATAATGAGATAATTGATCCCACCGAGCTCGATTTCGGTGCCGCTGTACTTGCCATAAATAATCTTATCCCCGACCTTTACGATCTTTTGCAGTTCTTCATCCGTTCCTACAGCCTCTATGGTACCTATCTGTGGCTTTTCCTTGGCTGTTTCCGGAATGATAATGGATCCCTGCTTCTTCTCCTTCTCTTCCATGGGTTTTATTAAAACCCTGTCCTCTAATGGTTGTATTTTCATACTACCTCCTTTTATATTATTCTTTTATATTTAGCAATCTATTTATTTCCCCTTTGTTAAAACCAACAATAGGCCTGTTGTTGATGAGCGTTACCGGAACCCCCATTTGATTCGTCCTTCGCACAAGGTCCCTGGCTGCCTGTTGATCCCTTGATATGTCAACCTCTTTAAACCTTATTCTGTGCTCCGTTAAATACTGTTTTGTTTTTTTGCACCACGAACATGTCGGCGTCGTAAATACAACGACCGGCGGCTGTTTTACCTCTTCTGACATATTTTTAACCTCCTGTATTATTCGCCCGATATCTCAGGCTCCCTTATTTTAGTAAAGCTGCTGTACTTTCCCTTGCAACTATTTCCCGGTATTACCCTGCTAAAAAGTACACGGCTCAAAACCGGGCCATTCCGAACGTGAATAAAATCACCTAAAAATTTAATTAGTTGAATGCGAAAGGTCAAGCACTATGTTTATCGTATCCATAATTGTTGAATTATTTTATTTATTATGTATAATAGTATTATGAGTGAAAGTAAAAAAAGATTGGGAGATTTACTCGTTGAAGCGGGCCTGATAGATCAATTTCAGTTACGGTCGGCCCTGTCCGAACAGCAGAAATGGGGAGGCAGGCTTGGAAATCATTTTGTACGCTTAAAATTCATCACCGAGGAAAAACTCATTAAATTCCTGAGCCAGCAGTTGAAGATTCAGTATGTCGACATAACCAAAATAAAGATAGCACCTTCCTCGATTGAGCTCATACCGGAAGAGGTATCCACAAAGCATAACATTCTCCCCCTCGGCGTAAAGGTTGAGGGCGGAAAAAAAACATTGTTTATAGCTACATCGGATCCTACGAATTTAGAGGCGATTGATGAGATTCAGTTTTTAACGGGATACACCGTAAAACCCATTCTCGCCGCGGATACGGCTATTTCAAAAGGCATTCGGGATTACTACAACCCCATGCCCCAGCAGCCTGCAACGGAAAATTCAATACCGATTGACAACGCAAACGCTCTTTCCATCGAACCGACAGGAATACCACAGCCACCGCAGTCTTCAAAAGATGAAATGGTTATTATCCGTGATGAGCCGGGCGGTATGCAGCAGCCGTCCCCGCCACCTTCCCTTGATTCGGAATTGCCCGAAGAAGCAAAAGCCATACTCAACTCAACGCTCGGTATAAAGACGGCATTATCGCAGGAATTGACAAACCTCCTGATGAATAAAGAAACCAGAGAGCTTTTGAATATACTGATCGAACTCTTGATCACGAAAGGCATATTGAAAGAGGCTGACCTTAAACAGCGTCTACAATGAGCCCTGCACAACATAAAAAACTTGGGGAACTTTTAATAGAGGCACGTCTCATCAACGAATCACAGCTCAAAGCCGCTCTGTCCAACCAGAGAAGCTATGGAGGAAGACTCGGCAGCGTCCTGGTCAAGATGGGCTTTTTAAAAGACATCGACATGCTCAAGTTCCTCAGCAAACAACTCAATATGCAAATGGTAGATCTTCACAAGATAGTCGTGGGACCGAACATAATCGATCTTATTCCCGCAGATGTGGCGGAAAAGTACAATATCCTGCCCCTTGCCATAAAGGTCATATCCGGCAAACCGCTGCTCTACATAGCTATGTCCGACCCGACAAACCTCGGAGCAATAGATACAATACAGTTTACCGCGGGATACAAGATACAACCCGTGCTTGCACTTGATTCGAGCTTAATAGATTTTATCAATTTTTATTACAAAGGCAAAGAGGTCCCCAAACAAACAATAGACATACCGGTGACGCAAAGAGACGAGGAACTTTCCGCCGAATTGCAGCAAGGGAATATCCGTGATATACCGGTTGAAGGCGACCCGCAACAACAAAGACAAGAACCAAAAGAAGACAAACTCCTGCCCTTTATCAAGGCATTGATAGCGCTCCTCATAAAAAAGGGCATTTTCACCGCCGAAGAATTCAAAGAGTCACTTTCGAACGAGTATAAGAACAAACCTTAACCCGCACAGCCGCAGATTACAGGCACTTCGAATATCCGCAGCTTGGGCAGGTATAGCAGCCCTCCGAAGGCATCATAACACTCCCGCATTCAGGACAGGACGGATACAGCATGTCCCCTTCCAGCACATACGGCGTTTCTTTTATGTTATGTTTTGGATTGACCCCGGATATATTTGACGCATCGAGAGAGAAGGTCAATTTATTTTCGGTCTGTTTGCCCTGTCTTTCTTCAAGATGCCTCTCGATCGCCTTCGCTATTGCATCCGCACACGACAGGATAACGCCTCCTCCTCTTTCCCGTGCGGGTGCCGGACACCGTACACCTTTGAGTTGCTTTATGACCGTTTCCCTGTCGATGCCGGACCTCAGAGAAAGAGATATGAGCCGGGATATGGCCTCGGTCTGGGACGAACTGCATCCTCCTGCCTTTCCCATGGCTGCAAAGACCTCAAAAGGACCTTCTTCATCCTCATTTATCGTAACGTAAAGGTTTCCGCACCCCGTTGTCATCCTCCTTGTCGTACCTGAAATGACCTCGGGCCTCGGCTTCGGAGATGAGGATTCTTTTTGTATGCCGACTTCATCTTTTGGCTTCTGCTTGCTGCCCATAACGGTAAGCACCTGACTTTCCCTGCTGCCGTCCCGGTAAACAGTCACACCTTTGCATCCGAGTTTATACGCGAGCCAGTAAACCTCCTCGACATCATGCTCGGTTGCATCGTGGTGGAAGTTAACCGTTTTACTCACTGCGTTATCCACATAGTTCTGGAATGCCGCCTGCATCTTTATATGCCAGACGGGTGTAATGTCATGGGCGACCCCGAAGACCTTCTGCCAGTGGGCAGGCACTTCATCCATCCCCCTGGCGCTCCCCTTCTCGGCTATCTTTTTTACGAGGGTATCCGAATAGAAATGTTCCCTTTTTGCCGTGCTGAAAAACAAGGGATGTATCTCGGGCAGTTTGGTGTTCTCCAGAACGTTCCTCGTATAGGCGAGTGCAAACACGGGTTCAATGCCGCTCGATACGCCGGCAATGATACTGAGTGTACCGGTCGGAGCTATTGTCGTGATCGTTGCGTTACGCAGGGGCTTGGCACCCGGGACGTCATAAGAACTTCTTTTGAAGTTCGGGAATACACCTCTTTTCTCTGCAAGTTCATACGACTCCTCTCTGCCCTGTTCCTGTATCGTTTTCATTACCTTGCCCGCAAGTTCTATCGCTTCTCCGGAATCATACGGAACCTCCAGCATTATAAGCATATCAGCAAACCCCATTACCCCGAGTCCTATCTTTCTGTTCGCCTTCGTCATCTCCTCGATCCTCGAAAGCGGGAATTTGTTGGCATCTATAACATTATCCAGAAAATGGACTGCCTCTCTTGAGATCTTCCCAAGCTTGTCAAAATCTATTTTCTTGTCCTTTACCATTAAAGACAGGTTTATGGATCCGAGGTTGCACGACTCGTACGGTAGCAAGGGCTGTTCACCGCATGGGTTGGTACTTTCTATCTCACCGATGTGTGGCGTTGGATTTACCCTGTTGATGCGGTCAAGGAATATAATGCCCGGTTCTCCGGTAAGCCATGCATGATGTATTATGCTGTTAAACACCTCCCGGGCGTTCAATCTTCCTCCTGATTGTTTTGTCCTCGGATTCAAAAGCTCGTAATCGCCGTTCTCCTCGACAGCCTTCATAAAATCTTCGGTGATTGCTACGGATATATTAAAGTTGTTCAGCTTATCTGTCTTTTCTTTCGAATGTATGAATTCGAGGATATCGGGATGGTCCACCCTGAGTATCCCCATATTCGCACCCCTTCTCGTCCCACCCTGTTTTATGGTCTCGGTTGCGGCATCAAACACGGTCATAAAGGATATCGGACCGCTCGATATGCCCTTGGTAGAAAGGACGACATCATTTTTGGGCCGTATCCTTGAAAAGGAAAAACCTGTGCCGCCGCCGCTCTTATGTATCAATGCCGTATTTTTTATGGTCTCGAATATGCTTTCCATCGAATCTTCCACAGGCAAAACGAAACACGCAGACAACTGACCGAGCTCCCTGCCTGCATTCATCAGGGTAGGGGAATTCGGCAGAAACTCGAGATTTGCCATCCTCTCATAAAACTTGTAGGTCAGTTGTTCGATATCGGCAGACGGATCATAGTTGGCATCGACTTTCGCGATCGTATATGCAACACGCAAGAACATTTCTTCCGCCGTTTCCACGGGAATGCCGGATTCGTTTCTTTTCAGGTACCTTTTTTCGAGTACTTTCTTGGAATTTTCCGTAAGGTCCAATGCAAACGGCGGAACCAAATGTTTTATATTTATGTCTGTATCTCTTCCCATACACCCTCCTATATATAGTATAACTTCAACCGTGCATAACTATATATAGTTATTTTAATCCATGTCAACAGTATTTTTTGAATTAAAAATACCACATAAAAATGATCAAATTTTATAATGTGTTACAAACAAGCCCTTGCAGTTTCCTGTTTTATATAATATTATTGTACTATGAAAAATATATGCATTGTTGCTGTCCCGGCAAGAAAATATATTCCTCACCGGCTGTCCCTGCATGATAAAAAAAAGAAGGATGGAAACGTACTTGAGAAGGGGTACTTCACGCCTTTCATCGGAGAAGGACGGAAACCGTGAAATCCTCTCTTACAGCATTTATCAAAAAGCATCCTTACCTCGTTCTCTTTCTTGCTGCAATCAGCGTGCTTGAGCTGCTGCCGGCAGGTACGTACGGCCTGATCAATGCCGCAACCATGCTGCCTATCCATAACCTCAGGTTAGCGGTCCCCGAAATGAATCATGTGTTTGCGCCTTTTATCGGCATTCCTGTTTACTTGAGCACCGCTCACTCCATCAAGCGGGAGAGCATTGCATTGTTTTCATGGGGATTCCTGTTTGTTGTATTCTTTGCCGTCATAAAAAAGCGGTACACAAAATTGCCGGTGTACATCGCTGGCTATATAATTGCATTTTCCCTGTTCGTCGTTTACCTGCTCTTTACGCCTTTCCCGTTGTTGAAGATCGTACCGGACAACAACTATTGCATCGTTGACCCACATTCTCATACATTTTATTCCCATGACGGACTAGTAAGTCCTCTGCAAAACCTGAACTGGCATGTAAACCAGGGATTCGACGCATGGTTTGTAACGGAACATTACAATATAAAAGGCGGCATAGCAGAGCAGGACCTTTCCATGACAACCCCGTACAAGTCCATGATCGGTGAAGAGGTAAGGGTAAAAAATGATCCCCATTATTTTCTGGCGCTCGGTATCACCGGTTCTGTCGCAGGGTGGTGTCCGGACAACTGCCCTTCTACGGTTAGGGACCTTGCCAATGCTGTACACAAGCAGGGAGGAGCACTGGTTCTCGCCCTCTGGTGGATGGACGGTAAAATCGATCTCGTGCATTATATCCACGATGGGGTCGATGCCTTTGAAATCGCAAATGCAGGCCACAAACAAAAACTCACCAACCGGGTCAGGACCATGGCTTACCGGGTTTCTCAAAAATATCATGTCCCCTTGCTTGCCTCAAGCGACTGGCACGGCTGGGGCAATTATGCCTACACATGGACGGCGTTTCCCATAACCGGCTTTTCGGCATACAACCTGCCGCAGCTGCAGCATATCATCATCTCGATGCTGCGGAGCAAACAAAACAACGGGATCGTACCCGTCATCTACGATTATCCCCGCCAGTACCGCGGCACAGCGAGATATCTCTTTGCCCCGTTTTTCGATTTCTATTATTACTTCTCCACCCTGCCCTTTGCAGATTATATATCGTGGGTGGTATGGACCTTGCTGCTGTGGTCATCCTTTACACTGTACCGCAAAATTCATACGATGTTTTTTTCCGATAAACCGGCTTTGCTGCCCTACGTATGTTTTATAGCGGCAGGACTTTTGTCGCTGTTCTATGCCGTACGGATGATAGCTGAGTTTACCTTTATACCTGTCGAGAATACACTTTTATTGACAGTTATATATGGAATATTGTTTTATTCATTTGGTGTGCTGGTAGTGGTGGTTCTCTGGCTTTATATAAGCACCTTGAAGAAAAAGACATAAAAAAGAGTGATAGAAGGAAAGAAGAGAAAAGAGGAGAGGAACATGCTCGCAAAAATATTTATTAAACCGAAAAAAGGCATACTTGACCCTCAGGGGAAAGCGGTATCCGGCGCTCTTGCCAGGCTCGGCTTTAACCGCATTCAGGATGTCAGGATCGGGAAATATATCGAGATCAAGTTTGACGCCGGGGATACGGATACAGCGCAATCCGACGTCCGGAGTATGTGCGAGACACTCCTGGTCAACAAGGTAATCGAGGATTTCACCTTCGAAATTGCAGAGGAATAAGCATGCCGAAAATAAAAGCAGGTGTTATAGTGTTCCCGGGGACGAACTGCGACAGGGATACGTATTACGCACTCAAACAGACCATGGGGTGTGAGGTTGATTCCGTGTGGTATGAAACAAAAACACTCCGGAAGTACCAGCTGATCGTGATACCCGGAGGGTTTTCTTATGGAGATTATCTGAGAGCAGGAGCACTGGCACGCTTCTCTCCTGTCATGGAAGCGCTCAGGGAATACACGGAAAAAAAGGGGCTCATTCTCGGTATATGCAACGGCTTCCAGATACTGCTCGAAGCAATGATGCTCCCGGGTGCAATGCAGAGAAACGATACCCTGAAATTCATATGCAAAGATGTACAGGTAAGGGTTGAACGAAACGATACGCCCTTTACTCTCCTGTATAAAAAGGGCGACAGAATACAAATTCCGATTGCGCATGCACAGGGCAATTATTATGGTTCCGAGCAAACACTCGCCTCTCTCGAGAAACAGAACCAGATCGTGTTCCGGTATTGCGATGAATCGGGCAATACAACGGAGCAATCCAACCCAAACGGCTCCCTGCACAATATTGCCGGTTTATGCAATAGCGAAACCACGATTCTTGCCATGATGCCCCATCCGGAACGGGCATCGGACAGTACACTCGGAAACGATGAGGGCAGGAAGATATTCCTTTCTATCAAAAAGGCACTGTCATAATATGGATAACGTGGAAAAAATTCTGAAAGAACTCAATCTTACCGGCGACGAGTATAAAAAGATCACCGGGTATATAGGCAGGGAACCGAACATCACGGAACTGTGGATATTCTCCGCAATGTGGAGCGAACACTGCAGCTATAAGAGTTCAAGGCCGTACCTGAAACGCATGCCTTCCTCCGGCAAAGACGTCCTCATAGGCCCCGGAGAAAATGCAGGCGTGGTTTCCATAGGAGACGGACTCGCCGTCGTTTTCAAGATGGAAAGTCATAACCATCCTTCGTTCATAGAACCCTACAACGGGGCTGCAACCGGTGTCGGCGGCATCCTCAGAGATATCTTTACCATGGGAGCCCGGCCTGTTGCCATTCTTGACTCTTTAAGGTTCGGAGAACCGGATGATGATAAAATGAAATACCTTATCGACGGTGTCGTCGCCGGCATAGCGGGTTACGGCAACTGCATGGGTATACCGACAGTCGGCGGAGAGATCTATTTCGACGCGGCATACAAGGACAATATCCTGGTAAATGCTATGGCCGTCGGTGTTGTACCGGATGACAGGATCTTCCTGGCAAAGGCATCCGGTGCAGGGAATCCGGTGTTCTACGTCGGCTCAAAAACAGGCAGGGACGGTATCCATGGGGCAACCATGGCATCTGCAAGCTTCACGGACGAGACTGCGGTCTTAAAACCGACTGTGCAGGTAGGAGACCCTTTTATGGAAAAACTCCTGATGGAGGCATGCCTCGAACTCATGAAAACCAACCATATCGTCGCAATTCAGGACATGGGTGCAGCAGGCCTAACTTCATCGTCCGTGGAAATGGCTGCTAAGGGCGGACTCGGCATCGAGATCGATCTTGACAAGGTCCCTCAGAGGGAAGAAGCCATGCTGCCGTATGAGATTATGCTGTCCGAATCGCAGGAGAGGATGCTGCTCATAGCAAAGAAGGGGCACGAGAAAGCTGTAGAGGCCGTATTCAGGAAATGGAACCTCGATGTCAGCCAGATCGGCAGGCTTATCGAATCCCCGGAGATCATCGTTAAGGCGAACAATCGCGTTCAGGCACGGTTACCGCTCACTGTGCTCGTGGATGAGGCGCCTGTTTACACACGGTATGCACGCATGCCGGTTTCCGTAACGACAACAGCAACAACGAACGCATCGGAAGAGATACCGGAACCGAAAGACTATGACAGCATATTCATACAACTGCTTTCATCTCCGACCATCGGCAGCAAACGATGGGCGTACGAACAGTACGACCACAGTGTTGGCACCGATACTGTCATAAAGCCCGGTGCTGATGCGGCACTGATACGGATCAAGGGAACACGAAAAGGCATAGCAATAACAACAGACGGCAATTCGAGGTATACATACCTTTCCCCCTACGCTGGCTCCGGGATCGCCGTATGCGAGGCAGCACGGAATATCGCCTGCATCGGCGCACGGCCGCTCGCAGTTACCGACTGTCTGAACTTCGGCAACCCCGAGAATCCAGACGTGATGTGGCAGTTTATAGAATCCATCAACGGCATAACCTCTGCATGCCTTGCCATGGGTATCCCCGTCGTGAGCGGCAACGTGAGTTTTTACAACGAGACCGAGGGCACATCGATCTATCCGACCCCGGTCATTGGGATGGTCGGTATTATGGATACTCTCCGGGAAAGGATAACACCGGATTTCAAGGACAATGGCGATTCGATCATACTGCTGGGGGAGACTCTTGATGAGTGCGGGGGCAGTGAGTATCTTAAATTGGTTACCGGAAAAATATCCGGGAGACCTCCGAGGGTATCTCCTGAAATGGAAAAGAGGGTTATTGATCTGCTCCATGCAATGAACAAGATGCACATGGTCAAATCGGCCTCCGATTGCTCGGAAGGCGGACTGGCCGTTACCGTTGCACGGTGTGCAATTGCCGGCAACAAGGGTGCAAAACTCAACATGCAGTGGCGTTATCGGCCGGACCTGGAATTGTTTTCCGAGTCCCAGCACAGGATCATAATAACGGCCGCGCATAAGCATGTTGATAAAATAAAGAAAATGGCACAACAGAACGACATAGCATGCAAGATGATAGGCATGGTCGGCGGGAGACGGTTGATCGTAAACAACAGAGTTTCCGTATCCGTCGAAGACCTGAGGAACGCCTATCATAGAGGACTTTAAATTATGGATGAATTAAAAGAAGATTGCGGGATATTCGGCATATGGAACAATCCGGACGCGGCAAGGCTTACCTATCTCGGCCTCTACTCGCTTCAGCACCGCGGACAGGAAAGTGCCGGTATAGCAATATCGGACGGCAGCAAGTTATACTCCTATAAACAGATGGGCCTTGTAAACGATGTGTTCAACGAACATGTACTTTCCCTGCTCCACGGCAGGCATGCAATAGGACATGTCAGGTACTCCACCTACGGGTCCAGCGAACTGCGGAATGCACAGCCGTTTGCGGTTGAATACAAAGACGGCAGCCTTGCCATCGCGCATAACGGCAACATCGTGAACTACGAGACCATTCGTTCGAGGCTCGAAGCAGAGGGCTCGATATTCCAATCGACCATGGACACGGAGGTCATCGTTCATCTGATAGCAAAATCAGACGGTCAGACGACCCATGAGAGGCTCGCCTCCGCCTTGAATGAACTAAAAGGTGCATATTCCATCGTCCTGCTTACGGAAAAAGAGCTCATAGCCGCACGGGACCCCTACGGGTTCAGACCCCTCGTTATAGGAGAGCTCAACGGCGCGCTCGTTTTTGCGTCCGAGACCTGTGCACTCGATCTCATCGGAGCACGGTATATCAGGGATGTACTGCCGGGAGAAATGCTCGTTATAGGCGAAAACAGCGTTCGCAGCTACATGTTTTCAACCAGAGTCACACGTCAGTCGCAGTGTGTGTTCGAGCACATATACTTCGCACGGCCCGACAGTATCATATTCGGCAAAAGCGTTTACAGCACACGGACAGCCATGGGCAGGATCCTCGGCATAGAATCTCCCGTTGAAGCCGACATGGTGCTCCCGATCCCTGATTCCGGTGTGCCTGCTTCCATAGGTTTTTCACAGCAAACAGGCATCCCGTTTCAAATGGCGCTCATACGTAATCACTACGTGGGAAGGACATTCATTCAACCGTATCAGGCCATACGGAATTTCAATGTCAAGGTCAAGCTCAATCCGATATCGGGCGTTATATCCGGGAAACGCATCGTGGTCATAGACGATTCCATTGTGCGGGGCACGACCAGTAAAACGCTGGTGAAGATGCTGCGCGATGCAGGTGCTAAAGAGGTTCATATGCGCATAAGTTCTCCGCCGATAGATTATTCATGCTACTACGGCATTGACACACCGACACGTTCCGAGCTCATCTCTTCAAGCCATACGGTAAAAGAGATAGAACAGTTCATCGGTGCAGACTCTCTGAAATATCTCAGCATAGAGGGCTTGAGGTCGGTCATCGGCCAGGACGCGGACAACTACTGTTACGCGTGCTTTACCGGAGACTATCCCGAACCTTTCGAACTCGCAAAGCGGGACCATCAGCTCATACTATTCGATGAAGGGAGATTACATGGCGGATAAAAAGCAGAGGTTGCTTGAACTCATAAAACTACTGTCCTATGAAAAGAGAGAGGTCACGCTGACATCCGGGAAAAAAAGCAGCTATTATATCGACGGAAAACAAACGACCCTGGATCCGGAGGGAGCCTACCTTACCGGAGAGTTGTTTACGGACATCATCAAAAAAGAATTCAGAGAGGCAAACGGCGTCGGGGGAATCACCCTTGGAGCAGACCCCATTATATCGGCTGTCATGATCGCCGGCTATACGCGGGGACTGCGGCTCAAAGGCTTTATCGTCAGGAAAGAAGCCAAGGGGCATGGCACCGGAGCATGGATCGAAGGCCTGAAGGGTTTTCAGACCGGAGACCGGGTTGTCATCGTGGAGGATGTCGTAACAACGGGCGGGTCGGCGATCAAGGCGGTCGAAAAGGCGCAGGATGCAGGGCTCAAGGTGCTCGGCATCATAGCGATCGTCGACAGACTTGAGGGCGGCAGGGAACTCATCGAATCAAAAGGATATAGATTATTTTCGCTGTTCACAAAGGCGGACCTTGGTGAATAGGTTGCGATCCTCATTCATAGTTTTTATCATCTTGCTGATGGGATGCAATGTCGTGACGCGCAATGCCGCATCGAACAATTTCAAAAATACCATAGACGACAACGCAAAACGCATTTCTATAGAAAGAGATTTCTCGGTTGTCCTTTCCATGGACGTAATCCATATCAATGATCAGGTACGGAAGGCTTACGTCGATGAATACGCGAGGCTCTATCTGCTCTCAACGAAGGAAAAGAACAAAATGCTTCAGCAGCAGATGGAACAGGACAAACAATGGGAGGCCTTTTATCTTATCGTCTACACAGCACCGGGTATAGGATCATCGCTGGACAGCACGGACTCCTTATGGAAAATGTACCTCGATGCAGACGGAACTATCGAACCTCCCGTATCGGTCAATGAGATCAATGCACAGAGAGATTTCATAAAGGGATTTTTCCCGTGGATTAGCTCATGGGATACCGTTTATCTTGTAAGGTTCAAGAAACAACAGTCCGGATACAAGGCCGGAATAAAGTTTATCGTTACCGGAATACTCGGCAAGGGCGAAACGGATTTTTAAAGGAGGCTGCGGTGGAACTACTATCAAAGGGTGGAATTTTTGTTTATCTGATACTGGTATTTTCTATATTCTCTATGGGTATATTCATAGAGAAGCTCTGGTCGCTGAGGGCATCAAAGATCATTCCGGACAATTTTATCATAGCGCTGGAGGGCCTCTTAAGGAACCGGGACTTCGAGAAATCGCTGGAGCTCTGCAAAAAAGACGACAGCTCTATCGCCAGGATCATGCTCGTGGCAATAAACAATATCGGTAAAGATGCCGAAACAATAAAAGGACTCCTCGAATCTGCCGGCAAAGAGGAGATTATAAGACTGAGCAGGTTTGAAGAGGGCATTTCAGCTGTGGCTGCAACGACCCCGCTCCTCGGTCTTCTCGGGACCGTATTCGGCATCATCAAGGCATTTAATGTTATAGCAGCCGGGGGTATCGGGAACCCGTCTCTCCTCGCAAACGGCATATCCGAGGCACTATCTGCGACCGCCGCAGGACTCGGTGCAGCGGTCATTTCCTACATAGCGTATAAATATATCGACGGCAAAGTGACCAAGATTTCCGTGGCGCTTTCCGGAGCAGCCGGGAGGATCCTGTCGATACTGCCTCCCAGGGACACCGATTCCTTTTAATTTATTATGGATTTCTCGATAAAGAAAAAACATGAACTTCATATAGACGTCATCAACATGGTCGACGTGTTTCTCAACCTTTTGATATTCTTCATGCTGTCCACTTCATTTATTTCGTCACCCGGCATCAAGATAAACCTGCCGCACGGCAAAGGCGATGTTATCATAAAGCCGAAGGGGGATATACGGCTCTATATCGATGCAAAAGGAGCCATTTTTTTCGACAAGAAACAGGTGGATATTGCAGAATTAAAAACAGCCCTTGAATCGGCCGCAAAAAAAGCACCCGACACCCTGGTTATCATAGCAGCGGACAAGGATGTCCTCCACGGGCGGGTCGTCCAGGTCATGGAGGCCGCGCGCTCCGCAGGATTGCACAAGCTCGCGATAGCTACCACGGAACAGGTAAACGCTCCCTGACCCGATCAGGACGCTATAACCACGCCGATACCGATCATCATCAGGATCCAGGCGATCATCAGATAGACGCTCCATGTTCTCAGCTTCAACGATGAAAGGTCGATGGGCTTTGCAGACCTGCCCATCTTGAAAACAACGGAGATCATATATCCAACGATAACAATGCCCATCACAAAGCTTGCCAGGAAAAGGGCCGTGCTCCCATAACTGATGTTCAAGGTATAGTTGGACACGGAGTAATCGTATTTCCCTGTGTACAGCATGCGGAGCACCTCTCGCAACGATGACATGGCAAAGACGGTAACCGCCATGAGCGCTGCGACAGGCAGCGCATATTTTCTGGGATCCGACTGCGCCCTGATAAGCACGAGCAGCAGGACAACGGCAAACGGTACACCGGTCAAAAACATATAATTAGTGTAAAAATGGAAAGTGGCGGGTAAGCTCAGCATCCACCACACACCGACACCCATCTGCAGGACCGTGAAATCCACAGCCATTCGTGCGCCCATTTTGCCTGCCCATGCAAGATACTTCCTGTCCATGTCCTCGCGTTCCCAGAAATACCATGCATACAGCATCATAAAAACGCCGGTGAGAGCGAACGACGCAACGATAAAGTGGAGAAACCGCGGAAGCTGGAACGCGTGCAGATGCGCGCCATAGAGATCCACGCTGTTGTTGTTCATATACCATGCAAGCCATTTCCCGGGCTGCAGCGCCTGGTAAGAAACGGCGTGCATGATGACCGCGGCAAGAATGATCAAGATGAACGAGAAGATACCCCAGAGCGCAATATGACGCCTGCCGGTACTGGATTTCAGATAAAACAGATATGCAAAAGCAAAAGCGGTCATCAGGACAAACACGATGCCGATCATCCACGATGCTGAAAGTACGTTCGATGTATACCAGAACGGGTCATAGATGACCTGCGTAAAAAGCAGGGGTGCAACGCCAAGGACGATTGCGAGGGACAGGTTGATTGTTGTAGCCTTTGCAAATGCCTTTGATAAGTTTTTGTAAAATGCACCGTGACGGAAGTAAGCATACACAGACATGAATGAACCGCCGATAACAAAATTGACAAAAATAATATGCAGGGCAAACGTCACCACGAGGAGTATCCGGAATACCTGCGGATAAAACGGTACGCCCATGGGGTCCTGCAATGATTTTAACATCTCGGGAATATTCATAAAAGCCTCCACCTATTTATAAAGACTTACAAGGTACACTGCCAGTGCTTTCTTCTCCATTTCCGTACCTGCAAACTGCGGCATATACGGGAAAGCATTCAGGAAACCGATCAGCGCCTGCGCATCATCAACGTTGCTCAGCCCGGCCTTTTTTACCATTGCAGGCAGGGGCCTTAACCAGCCGTCTGCCTGGAGCGTATGGCACGCAGAACACTCTATCTGTGCGATAACCTTTCCGGCCTGCAGCATGTTACTGTCGGTGATGTCCCTGAGACCTGCAGGTACAAAATACGCGTAATGGAGGATGCCCTGAGCATCTATAGCGGCCAAATTACTCTTTACGTGCTTTGCAGCCATATCGTTTGCGATGATCTGGTTCGAATACATATAATGGTCAATGACATACGGTTTTCTGACGCGCTCCCTCATACTCTCCGCCGAAAATATACCGGCCAGCAATAGTAAGATGGCAAGAACGCCCGGTACCAATTTCGCCCAGTTCGGTTTTATCAGGGTAAAGATAAACCACAGCATCAGGACGATAAGGCTCCCGATAACAATATGCGGCATGATTGCCGGTATCAGCGGTGTCATGCCCGCAACCTCCCGTGCTGCATCCGGAAGTGCCTTATAATACCAGACGAAGAATCCCGAGCCCAGGAGCGTTCCTGCAATGCCCCAGAGCGATGCCTTGCGTATGATAAACGATTTTACCTCTTTGTTCTTCAGGGTCGCGGCAACGACAATGGCGTACAGCGCTGCAACCGCGAACATAAAGGACGTTCTCATGAGCAGCTGCGGTACGTAGGTCGGATTAAAAAAGCCGTCAAAAAACCCACCGGTTTTGAGCCACTTGCCGGGAGAGAGCATAAACGCAATAATGCCGGTTATGATGATCATGCTGATCCACGCGCTTAATGCATAGATCAATCCTATGGTCAGATGGGTCTTTTTATCTACCTTGCCGAACGTATAGTAATAAACATAGATGGCAACGACCTCGATGATAAAAAACACCCATTCCGTGGCCCATCCCCAAACATAATTGTGGATGAGAGCAGAAATACCTTTTGGGTTTGAAACCGTTATGCTGTACCAGATCCCCACACCGGACAGAGAACCGAACACAAAAGAGAAAATCAGGATGGTAAGAACGTATTTTTTAATAAATTCAAGAAGCTCGGGACGGTTCTGTTTATACGCCTTGTTTTCGACATACACATTGAACCAGAATGCAGAGGTTGCAAGGTGCGATGGCAGGATATGGAATGATGCAATGAATGCAATGACAAGCGCGGAACCAATTGCGGGAAACTGCCATACTGGATACATACGAAATACCTCCTATGATTATGATAAATTTATTGCGTTTATCTTATTGAACATGCGTCTTCAGCCATTCTTCTGCATAACCGGCTACATCCTGCCAGCCCGGTTCTGCAACGACCCAGTGTGCATGGTGTTCAAACTCTTTATACGTTGACACGGATTTGTACTTCTCTGCAACATTTCTTACAACAGCGGCAGGGGTAATTCTGTCCTCTTTGCCTGCAATGACCAGTACAGGGCACTTGACCATGGACTCATCGACTTTGGATGCCCCCCTTCCGTCAAAAAGCCAGAACCCTATTTCAAAAGCTGCGCGTCCCGATTCATAAACAAATTTCTCGTACGAGCTCTTTTGTTCCTCAGGAGGCAGAAGGTGCATCATGGAGTATACGGCCTCATCAAACGTCTGGCGCATGGGCTTTTTCCAGAACCCCCATCGTGCCATCACACTCCAGAAACTTTTTATGACCGACATTCTGAGTGCAAGGATGCCCGATGGCGATGCAGGCGTAAGCAATACTATTGCCTTTGCAAGTCCCCTTTCAGCAAGCATCTGCGAAAGCAGGCCGCCCATCGAATGCCCCATGAGTATGGGCTTTGAAGGAAGCTTCTTTATTTCTTTTTCAAGGTCTTCGACATAATCAAGCAGGCTTGTACTCCCGAGTTGTTCCTCTGGTACTGCCTTTGGATCCATATCATGGTATCTTAAAACCGGCGTTATGCAGGTATACCCTTTGGATTCAAAAAACTTCTTGTAGCGCTCCCAATACCAGCTGCTGCCCCACATGCCATGAATCATAACTATCGTGTCTGTCATGACCGACCTCCTTGGACACATTTATCAGGAATAGTCTGCGGATGTCAATCAAGCGACATTGAATGTTTTATCTGCGGCCTATGGAGAAGACGAATAGAATTATTGTTGATACAAATGAAACGGCAAGTTTTCCGCGCCGATCTTCACGACCATGGGCGGGTTGTTGGTCATAGTACTATTATTTCTCAGAGAAAGGGAAGCCAGGTGTCAGGGATGAAGTCTGATAACTGATTTTGTTGACCGGCTGATATAAAACGACTTAAAAGAACCCTATACCCGAAAATGTTTCACTATGTTCTGAATGGGGGATTTACTGGAGTAATAGTTTTAGGGTAGAATGTCGTTACAAAACGAAATTATGCCACGTCATAGCAAACCATAGAAACTGTGCCTATAAATAAAGGGGGGGGATGTTTATGATTCAAGCAGGAAGAAAGCGCAGTGCATTTTTTGGCAGTATGATTATGGGAATTTTTGTCACGCTGGTCATGGCTGGATGTTCGGGTTCAGACGGTCTCATCGGTTCGCAGGGAACAGCCGGAAGCCAGGGTGCGCAGGGTGCTGCGACGCCATCTGCGACGACCTCATCATTACAGACAACCACTCTGGGCACGCGATCGTCGGTCAGTCAACCCAATCCTCCGATAACCTCCAATGCAAATGCTTCGTGGACGAGCTATTCACGCGGTCCGGATTACCCGGGTGCGGTTACCCTGCCTCTGCAGTTCATTACCACAAAAAGCGGTGATAAACTGGCTGTGCTGGTGTCGGTCCCGGCAGATGCATACGGTCATCCGGTTCCCGGTAAATTCCCGGTCATCCTGACACAGACGGCTTACCGGATCGATCTGGGCAATTTGCTGGGCACCATAGTACCAGCTGATACGACATTGCTGATCGGCGGACAAGATAAATTCATGATCGAACGCGGTTACATCACGGTTGCGGTGGACGTTCGCGGCACCGGCATGTCTTCCGGTGTCACTCACCTCCTGGGTGTTCAGGAACAAGCGGACTATGGGGATACCGTGAACTGGATAACCCGGCAGTCATGGTGCAATGGCAATATCGGCGTTGCCGGTACCTCATATCTAGGTATTACCTCTTTGCTGACCGCAGAACAGCAGAACCCTGCAGTCAAGGCAGTATTTGCCGAAGTCCCCATGGGAGATCCATTCCGCGCCACTGTCGCACCCGGCGGATTGCTCAACGCCAATTTTATCAGCATCTGGCTGTCATTGACCCAGAACCTCAGTGTTGCCAATATCCCGGCCGAGCTGGCATATCCGCAGTATTTCTTGCAGATTGCAGCTGCGACCCAGCAGCATGTGGAAGCCATCAATGACTGGTATTTGCCGACTATTGACCAGTCCCTTGATGGTGTTACCGGCTACGCAACCGATGACGGGTCTTTTTGGGCGGTACGCTCACCCCTGGAAAATGCACGGTTTATCACGGTGCCTACCTTTATTGTTGGCGGGAGCAACGACCTTTTTCAGCGCGACGAACCCTTGCTGTACGAGCAGTTGAAACGGAATGTTACCACAAAATTACTCATCCTGCCCGGCGGGCATGTGGAAGCCATTCTCGATTCGCTGATCGATCATAACAATTTCCTATCGAACGGAGCACCGGATGCCGAGTCCCTCATGCTGCAATGGTTTGATCAATACGTGAAAGGGATACATACCGGGGCAGCATCGATGCCCAATGTTACCCAGTATATCGAGGGCTACGGCCTCGATGGTGTCGAGCGGTATTCCAGCACCACCGACTGGCCGTCCCCGCTTGCGCAGCCGCTGCGTATGTACCTGCACGGCGACATGAGCCTTAACATAACTGCACCAACTTCTGATCAGGCCGGTCATACCATTGCCGAGCCTTCTTCACCAGCTTCTATTTCTATAAGTACGCTTCTTGTCGGGACCATGCTTGACGCCCTGGTAACCCCGAATGACGGTAGCGGCTGCTCCAGCAGTGAAGTGCAGTGGACCCTGGGGATCGCGGGCCTGCTCCCCCTGACGTGTTATAATAACGATACCACGGTTGAACAATCTCAACATGCTCTTGTCTTCACGACGGCGCCGTACACCTCGAACTTCTATATTAACGGCCCCATAGAGGCAGACATCTGGATGTCAGCGACCAATTCCGAGGCCGCCATAGCCGTCCGTGTCGACGATGTCGACGCTTCCGGCAATGCAACCCCGCTTTCCACGGGTATCCAGTCAGCCGCATTCCGGGCAGTCGATACCAGCCGGTCCCGGTATATCGACGGTGTGATGATCCAGCCATGGCATCCTTTTACCCTTGCATCCAAACAGCCGCTGGTACCGAACCAGCCGGTGCTGGTACGCGTGGAAGTGTTCCCGGCTGCGGCATTGATCCGTCCCGGGCACAAGCTGCAAATCGCCATCAGTTCCAGCAACCAGGTGGAAGGTGTGTGGTCAAAACCGGACCAAGCTAGCGCCAACGGCAATGTGACAACGATTTATAACGATGCATTGCATCCCTCGAGCATCGTGCTGCCGGTCGTACCTGCGAGTGTTTTGAATTAAACCAGTAACCTTCAGAACATAGAAGGCAGAAACAGGGGCAAATCTTTCCAGGCTTTTAAAAAATGCCTAAGGAAACGTATGGATAACAGGTCGATCGCGGGATTGAGCGAATAAGTAAACCTCCTTATTGCATTTTTCGGGTTTATAAAAACCGGGATTGCTAGCCCCATCTCCGCTGAGTACCCGCGTTCGCAATGACAGTAATTCGAGTTTTTCAAAAGCCTGTTTCATTTTGACAAATGATGGCTGGTTTCTTTTGAACCAGCTGTCAGAGTCAAGGACGTTATTTGATCAATGCTGGCAGGAGGGGCAATAGAGCGTTCTTCTGCCTGCAAGCCTTGTATTGACAATCTCTGTGCCGCACACCGGACAGGTTTCCCTGCCTTCGAGCGTCAGGAAAGACCTGCTTTCATCCCCGCTTGCACCGGTTTTTTCTATGGCAGTTTTCAACGTCTTGATTGTTGCATGGTAAAGCTTCGAAGTCTCATCTTTGCTGAGATCGTTTGCCGTTCTCGTAGGAAGCAGACCGGATTTGAAAAGTATTTCATCCGCATAAACAGCGCCGATACCTGCTATGATTGCCTGATCCATGAGGAATTGTTTTATCTTTGTTTTCTTTTTCGACAGGGAGCTTTCAAGATACCCGAGCGTAAATTCAGCGGGTCCGGCAACCGGATCAGGCCCGAGCTTGTTAAGGGATTCCACACCCCTGCCGAACCAGATGCCCGCCCATTTCAAAAGGAACAGTGCCCGGTTATTATCGAAAACGAAGCGTGCGCATACCGACGGGAATTGCTCCTTCGCTCCGGCTATGGCCATCTCGCCGAAAAGACCGAAATGGAGTGTAAGCTCCAAAGCATCCGGGAACACGAAGACCAGATACTTTCCCCTCCTGTCGACGAAACGCAGGGTTTCGCCTATGATACGCTTCTGTACGCTGGCAGCCCCGTGTTTTACGATACCCTTTTTGTATATATCGAGCGATACCAGGACACTCGTTTTAAACGACCTTTCTATTGCCCTTCGCCGCACTTCAACTTCAGGTAGTTCCGGCATGATCAGTCCAGCTCTTTTATTATGGACAATACCTGCGAAGGTGTACCGGCATTGATCAGCATGGTTCTGTTCTGTTCCACTTTCAGCAATCTTGATACTCGCACCAGTGACTCAAGATAAGGCTCCCGATTCTGCGAAGGACCGACAAACATGAATATCAGTTTTACGGGTCCTGATGCCGCGTCGTACTGTATGCCGTCTTTATCTATGCCGATTGCGAGTAACGGGGCTTCGATTTCCCCTGATATGATATGGGGAATTGCTATAGCAGAGCCTATTGCGGTTGACATGACATCTTCCCGCTCTATGAACCGCTTGAACAATGCCTGACTTTCTTCGGAGGGATGTGCAGCGGTAATCAGGCCGATCAGTTCAATGAAGACAGCATCACGCTTTTTTTCGGGAAAACCTACTTTTATAAGTCTTTCATCGGTAATATCGATAAGTCTCAGTACCATGAGACTATGTTTAATATAAAACAGGGCGTATGGCAATAAAGAATTGAAGAACCTCGTTGTAGACAGCGTGGTTCTTCGTTGGTATGGAACATGTTAATCGTAGAGTTCGCCTTGACTCTCCCGTCATAGGCGGGAGGTATTGCGGCGAACACCCATTGAACCCGCGGGGGATGATGCTATGCATGCAGCGAAAGGAGCGCGGACAGCAGTTCCGACGTGCTCTGGAAACGCCGTTCAGGCTCTTTCTGCAAACACTTCAACACAATGCCGCTCAGTTTGTCAGGTATTTCCGGTACGGCATCTTTTGGGGAAGGCGCTTGTGTATGCAAATGATGATAATAAATATCCCCTTTCTGAAACGGCGGTGCGCCGGTCAACATTTCGTACAGCACCACACCGAATGCGTAGATATCCGTCTCAAAACTTATCTTTTCACCCTTGATCTGCTCCGGCGACATATAAAATGGCGTTCCGATGATCTTGGTGGCGTACTGTGCGGTATCGTGAATGATCTTGGCAAGCCCGAAATCCATCAATTTGACCGTGCCGTCATCCGTTATCATGATGTTCCCGGGTTTTATATCCCGGTGAATAAGATTGCCGGCATGTGCATATACCAGCGCCCGCACAAGCTGCTCCGATATTTTCATAGACTCCTGCGTCGAGAGTCTGGTCTTTTCATGGAGCATATCCTTGAGGGTTTTGCCCTGGATCAATTCCATGGCTATATAATAATCACCGCTCTGTTTTCCTGCGTCATAAACAATGACGATGTTCGGGTGATTCAGGGATGCTGCTGATTTTGCCTCCCGTAAAAAATCATTCACCAGCTCCGGGTGGTGGGTCAGATCCAGGCTCGGTATTTTATACGCTACTTTCCGTTCAAGGACGTTATCGTATGCCTCGTACACCTTGCCCATATTGCCGCGCCCTATCTCTTTGACGATGCTGTACCGCACATCAGGAGGAGCAACTATCTGCTGCGGCTTTTGCGGCTGCTCTTTCAGGTTTTTTATTCTGATTTTGATGTCCTTGTAATTATAATCCTCTGCAAGGATCTTATCGTATATCATGAGCGACTTTGCGGTCTTGCCGGTCTTCTCGAATGCTACGGCAATACCGTAGTATGCATCCACGGTTGCTATGTCCAGGGGTTTATTCCCAATGGCCTTTTTATATTTTTCCATGGCCTGAACGAACATCCCCTTGTCGATAAAGATGTCGCCGAGCATCACGCACGCGCGGTAGTAACCGGACGCATCGGAAGCCCGCACCATCTGGAGCGATTGTATGGCACTGTCTCTGTCGCCGAATTTTATATACTGTTCCGCAGCTTCGATGTATTTTTTCTCCTTGATGAGCGTGCCGATGAGGTTCTTCTCATCCCCTATGTGCTTGTACAGATACTTGGCTTTCTCGAGGTTCCCCGCCTTCCCATAGAGTTCCGCGGCCTTTTGCGCGCTGTTTGTATTTTCATACATCTGTGCCGCAAGCTCATATGAACCCGCTTTTTCATACATCTCACCTGCTTTGGGATAATTACCCGAGCCGGAATAAAGTTCGGCCGCATTCATGAATTCTTCTATCGTTTCGTAACACTGCGCCGCCTTTTCGGTCTCACCCGTGCCCCGGTAATACTCTGCCCTCACGGTATTCGCCCTGACGGGATCACCGGCCTTTTCAAAAAGCTGGGCCGCTTCCACCGGTCTGTTTGCCCTTACAAAATACTCCCCGGCCTCGAGGAATTTTCCTGCTGCTTTTGACGCCTGTGCTGCTGATTCGTAAAGCTTCATTGCAGCATATACCTTTGCAGCCCGTTCATGCATACCTACCTTCGTCAATAACGTGCCCGTTTTTTTTGCAAGTTCCGTCATTCTCGCATTATATTCCTGGTCCATCTCCATTTTATCCGTTGCATAATCGCTGTTAAAAGCACCTAGATAACATTGTGCGGCCTTCTTTATATTGCCCGAGTTCAAATATAACTCCCCCGCCGGCAAAAACATTTCAGCGTCCTCATACATCTGTGCGGCCTGTGTGTAGTCTTTTGCCTGTTCGTATGCAGAGGCAGCTTCTGTGTAACTTTTTATGGATTTATAGATGTCCCCTGCCCGCTTGAAGCTGCCGTTTGTTTTTGCAAGCCGTGCCGCAGCACCGGAATCTCCGGATTCGAGAAGGAGATTAATGGCGGTCTCGATATTGTTCATACGCACTGCAACCTCCGACGCCTTTTTCTTTGCACCACCCTTCATATAGAGGTCATATGCCTTCGAAAGCTTTCCATCATACTGATAGAAGTCCCCTGCCCCTACATAATCGCCGCGCTTGAGTGCATTGCGCGCAGAGCTCGAGAAATTCGTTCCTTTCCCGCCGCCGGAAAACAGAAGTTTTTTGGCGATCATGACCAGGACATAAAAGGCGAGAGCAGCACCGGCAACCTTTATGATGGTACTGTAAGGATCCGTAGAGAAAAGATACGAGAGCAGATTGATCAATCCGCCAAGCAGGGAAGTCGCAGTGTCAACAATTGTATCCATGGTTTATATTAAAATTTTATACAATACCGTGCCGTCAAAAGTCAACCTTCACGGAAACCCAAACATTGTTATTTTATTTGACCTGCACAGGAAAAGCTTATAATCTTACCGCACCCCCGTTAGAAAGGACAGGGCACAAAAGTCCGCCCTCCGCATAATGACGTAACCGTATGGTATCCCGGAATACATGCCGGGTTTTCTGACGGGGTAAAACATTTTAGAGAGGAGAAAGGACAATGGCAGGCGAAGTTGTATTAAAAACGGACATCAAAGGTTTAACCTTAAAGGGAAGAGGCAAGGTCAGGGACATATACGATCTGGGAGACACACTGCTCATCATAGCAACAGACCGGATATCCGCTTTCGATTATATTATGCCGAACGGTATTCCGGACAAGGGAAGGATCCTGAACGGGCTTTCCCTGTTCTGGTTTAACTATACGCAAGATATTATCAAGAACCATGTTATCACTGCAGATATAAAGGAGTATCCTTCCGGACTAAAGCCTTATTTGGACATGCTCAAGGCAAGATCCATGATTGTAAAAAAAGCAAAGCCGTTTGCGGCAGAGTGCGTTGTAAGAGGGTATCTCTCGGGCTCAGGCTGGAAAGAATACAAAGAAACGGGGAAGATATGCGGCATCGGCATCAAGCCTGGCCTTGTCGAATCGGACAAATTGCCCGAGCCTGTTTTTACGCCCTCGACCAAGGCTGCTGCAGGTCATGATGAAAATGTCGATCTGAAACGGTTTGAAGAAATTGTCGGTAAAAAATATGCTTCAGCGATCATTGAAAAGACCATCGCCATTTACCAAAAGGCCTACGCGTATGCGTATACGAAAGGTATCATCATATCGGATACGAAATTTGAATTCGGTTTAACAGACAAAGATGAGCTCATCATCATAGATGAGATGCTGACACCCGACTCTTCGCGATTCTGGTCCATGGCCGAATATAAACCCGGCGGGCCGCAAAAGAGCTTCGACAAACAGTTCCTGAGGGACTGGCTCGAATCGATAAACTGGAACAAGAAGCCGCCAACACCGTCACTGCCGGATGACATCGTCAATAAAACTCGGGAGAAATACCTCGAGGCGTATACCCGGATAACGGGTAAAAGTCTGCAATAGCTGCATGAGTAACGAGGCCCTTCGATACATACCTTTTACACGATCGGACATAACAGACGAAGATATACAGCAGGCGGCTGGTATCATCAGAGATTCGGATAAGGATACCTCCGGACTCGTACGAGGGTGTGAGCAAAACTTTGCAGGGATTACAAATTTTCCCTTTACCATTGCCGTGAATACGGCCATGCAGGCAGTCTTATTATCCCTTCGATCTCTCGGTGTCCGGGAAAGTGACGAGGTCATCATACCCTCGTATGCCGGCCCGGACATCGGGGAGGCTGTGGAACATTCGGGGGCCTCGGCGGTATTTGCGGACATAGACCGGCAGAGTCTTACCCTTTCCATGGAATCGGTGACCGCAGGAATCGGTCATAAAACAAAGGCTATCGTCGTTTTTGATACCGCAGGCTTTGCCACAGACGTAAAACCCATACTCCAGCTTGCCGCTGCAAACGGTGTGTACGTCATCCACTATACCTCTTATAATCCATTCCGTGAATACAGACATAAAGCCCCGGGCACCTATCCGCAAATAACCATATTCGCGAATAATGATCCGTTCACAAAAGGCGCCATAATAGCGACAGATATGGAAAAGACCCAGTCGTCGATTAAAAGCCTCAGGGAGCACGGCATAAAGGTATCAAAAAACAGCAACGAACCGCCCCCCTATAGTAACTGGTATTATGAGATTATAAGTCCCGGGTTTGATTGCATGATGACCGGTATACAATGTGCCTTATACTCGGTTTACCTGAAAAAAACAGGTCACTCTACGGAGCGGCGCAGGCAGAGAGCTGGAATTTACCATAGCCTGCTGCAGCCATTTCAGGACCGGGTACTGCTTCCCGTGTTTGCGGCATCAGACGTATCGCATACATGGCAGTCGTACACCCTAAGAATCATAAAGGATTCTATCCTGCTCAACCGGGATGAATTTATCCATGAGTTGAAGCAGAAGGGGGTTGAAGCTTCGGTTCATTATATACCCCTTCATATTCATCCGTATTATTCTAAAAAATACAAGTATACGTACAACATACTACCCAATACCTACGACATCTACACCTCCGACGTAAGCCTGCCGCTTTATTCACAGTTAAGTGATGACGATGCCGTCTATGTTGCACAAACGGTCATCGATGTAGTAAAAAGGTACGCACGTTAATAATATGAATATGAAAAAAACTGACAGACTTTTCTATACCCTGGGATTGGCCGGTCTCTTTTTGTTTGTGATAGCCATGCCTTATTCTCCTGCTTTGTCCGAGGCAGGATTTGATGCGGCCTTACTGGCAGCGATCGCCAGGGCCGCATGGAACAAGCATGTACACCTGCCGCCGAAGGCTTATACGATTGCACTGGCAGCTTTTCTCGTGCTTGCAAGTATCACAATCCCTTTTTCACTGGACCCGGCACTCAGCATACGAAAATTCGCCATTGTACGATGGCTGCTGTTCCCCTACGTCATCCCCAATCTCGGCATCGATTCGAAAACATCGAAGCGATTGCTCAATGTGCTGTTGACGATATCGGGCGTTTTTGCACTGTATTTAATTGCACAGCACCTTCTCGGTAAAACAATAGTGCCGTATAAATTCGATGTGTACCAAACAGTTGATGCTGCCAATAACAACCTGTCTGACAGGATAGCGCTGAGGTTTGGACAGTACTATGCTGTGTTGTTCGCATTTGTCGTTGTTTTTGCCTACTTCGGGAAGGGGTTGATGCATATCGTCCGGAGTATCATCCCGGCAATAGTGTCAATTGCAACGACCTATTTTGCCTATGCCAGGAGCGGAGCAGCAGGTCTGTGGTCTTCTTTCATCGTATTCGGTCTTCTCAGGGCAAGACCGATACTCTACGGTACTATTATCGTAACGCTGCTTGGTTTGTCGTTTGTATTCGTGTTTCCTCATACAGAACTTTCCAAGCTGTTCTACAGCACCATTCATCCTACAAAGGCATCAGGGGTTCGGTACGGCTCCAACCTTGCACGGATACATATGCTCGAAAACACGGAGCAGATATTAAAACAGCATCCGTTCACCGGCGCCGGGTTTAACTGTTATGGTGAATGGACAAAGGTGAACAGGCCGGGAGATGCCGGATGGAAAAGGACGTTCAGCGATCCCGTAGAATTCCTTGCAACGACCGGTGCGATTGGGTTTTTGGGTTTTTTCATACTGTATGCCGGCATATTCTCTGTATTGTTCACGACCCATGATGCACTCTCCAATGCAGTGCTTGCCGCATTTCTGGTCTTCGCTGCCGGCGGCGCATTTGAACCCATGTTCTTCAATACCATGCTCTTACGGGGCATGATGTTCCTGATTGCACTCAGCATATCGGACCGGGTGCGTAAGGAATTAACTCCATAAATAAACAGAGCAGGGGTAATCCATGCATTGCCTCTGTTGTGAAAGAATGCTGAAAAATCTTATCAATAAAACAAAAACACTGCTTGAGATGATCAAGTTCGAGCACACGCTGTTTGCAATTCCCTTTGCAATCATAGCCATGATGCTCGCTGCCAATGTCATTCCCACGCTGTATCAGATGTTCTGGATCCTGATAGCCCTGACCTTTGCACGGACCGTTGCCATGCTCTGGAACAGGATCGTGGATGCAAAGGTAGACGCGCGCAATCCGAGGACTAAGAACAGGGCAATACCCAAAGGGCTTGTTTCCGTCAGGTCTGCCGCGGTCATGCTGCTCATCTCCTGCATCGTATTCGTGTTCTCCGCATACATGCTGAACAGTCTGAGTTTCATCCTGAGCTTCCCTGCCCTGCTCGTTATCTTCCTGTATTCCTACCTCAAGCGATTTACCTGGCTCAGCCATTTCGTACTCGGGTTCGTGGACGCCATGGCACCGGCAGGTGCATGGATCGCAATCAGAGGGGACCTGCCCTTCAGCATCATCCTGTTGAGCGGCGCTGTCATCCTCTGGGTTGGAGGCTTTGACATACTGTACTCATTGATGGACCTTGATTTCGATAGGAAAGAACACCTGTTTTCCATACCGGTCATATTCGGCGTGAAAAGGGCCATTTTCCTGTCGCGGCTCATGCATACACTCATGGTTGCCGCTTTAATCCTGTTCGGGGTTCTTTACCCTATGCATGTCCTGTACTTCACCGGCATAGTATTCGTGGTCATCCTGCTTGTGTACGAGCACAGCCTCATCAGTCCCGATGACTTCTCGAAAGTGGAAAAGGCATTCTATGAAACCAACATCGGCGTCAGCAGCATTATGCTCTTCTTCTCGGCCCTCGACATCTTTTTGAAACTAAGATTTTAGTGCATCTCTTGCAAGTCACTCCTATTGAAATGGAGCAATAATAAGTGCAATATTGTATTGATTAGGTAGTAAGATATTTATTTCGATCTGCAGCTTGCAATTTCTGTCCGCAGGGATATAAAATACCGTCAGAGGAACTTGCATGGACACGATAGAAAAACTGAGACTTCTTTCAGGGGATGCGCAGTACGATCTCGCATGCGCGTGCGGGACAACGAAAGACGAGCACAGGGAACGAGGGGGTGAAGGGAAATGGCTCTATCCGGTAACACTCCCGAACGGCGGATATTCCATCCTCTTAAAAACCCTGCTCTCGAATGCCTGTTCCAACGACTGCAAATACTGTCCCCTGCGATCGGATACCAACATCAGGCGCTTTACCCTCAGCCCGGAAGAAACGGCGAATATATTCATGGACTATGTCAGGCAGCAGCAGGTATTCGGCTTATTCCTGAGTTCCGGCGTTATAAACAACCCGGACTATACCATGGACAGGATCAATGCCGTAGCACGTATCCTGAGATACAAATACCACTTCAAGGGATATATACACCTTAAGATTATTCCGGGTGCTTCGGATGCCGCTGTCGAAGACTCCGTTTCCCTTGCAAGTGCCGTATCTTTGAATATCGAGACCACCGGCAGCAGGCACCTCGAACTACTTTCCGGAAAAAAACATTATATGAACGATATCATCCGCCCCATAAAGCTCATGAGCAGGCTTACCGCGAAAGAAGGCAGGTATTCGAGGGTGAAGTGCACCACGCAGTTCGTGGTCGGCGCAGCGGACGAGAAAGACTCGGAAATCATCGATTACATGTTCGGCTTATACGACCGGCTGAACTTCCACAGGGTATACTTTTCTGCCTATCAAAAGGGCCTTGGTTCCAGGGACATACCCGGGGAGAAGTCGTTCCTGCTGAATCCGGATGACGTGCTGATACGCGAACACCGCCTGTATCAGGTGGATTTTCTCCTCCGTAAATATGGATTTAAGAGTGACGATATTTTTCTGGACAGCAATGGCAATTTAAATCTGGACAAAGACCCGAAAGATGAATGGGCGCGAAGGCATCCGGAATTCTATCCTGTCATAATCAATAAGGCTGATAAAGAAGCATTGCTCAGGGTCCCGGGTCTGGGACCCGAAAGCGTCAAGACCATTCTCAAAACGCGCAGGTCAGGGAAGATAAAAAGCCTCGAAGACCTCGGAGTAAAAGGTAAACGGCTCGAAAAGGCACAGCAGTACGTGATTTTCGAATGAAACCCGGAAGGATGCGTATCGATATCGCATGGATCGCAGGAACGAGAAAACCTCTCTATTACTTTTTCCCGGTTAACCAGAAAAATG
>JAJYUJ010000055.1 GCA_021792615.1 bacterium | reverse complement strand
ATCATGATCCAGAAGCTCATGTCCAGAACGATGTTCGGGTCCATGCCGAGCTTTTTGCCTTTCCGTGTTGCGAGATAGATCGCAACGATGAAAGCTGTAGCCATTGCGACACCGTAGGTGTGAATGGTTATTGGTCCGTAGTGGAAAAGAATCGGATACATATATTCTCCTTTATTTTAACCCCATTAGAAAATCCCGCCATGGATTACCGGGTTCCTATAGAGAAAGGGCGTGGCATAAAGCCACGTCCTTTCTTACGGGGTTTCTTGAATAACACTAATCATGTATTTTAAAATATTCAATCGTTTTGCTCAATGAACCGGTTCTGTAATTATTATATTAAACCAAGCTCCAGCATGGCGGAAGCGACTTTAATGAATCCTGCTATATTGGCACCCTGCACATAATCCCCCTTTATGCCGAATTCTTCTGCTTTGCTGTAGCAGACATCATGAATAGACTCCATGATCTCTTTTAACCGGTTGTTGGTGTATTCAAAGCTCCATGAATCCCGGGAAGCATTTTGCTGCATCTCAAGGGCCGAAGTGGCAACGCCACCGGCATTTGCAGCTTTGGCAGGGCCAAAAGCTGTATTCGCTTCTTTAAAAACCTTTATTGCTTCAGGGGTAGATGGCATATTGGCACCCTCGGCCACGGCTATACAGCCGTTTTTGACCAGCATTTGAGCATCCTTGCCATTGATTTCATTTTGCGTGGCGCACGGCAAGGCTACCTTGCAAGGTATTTCCCATATGTTACCGTGCTCCTTGAAATAGGCATCTTTTCTATGGTTTATATAATCACCAATTCTGCCCCTGTAACCAAGTTTGATCTCCTTGAGGGCAGCCAGGTCTATACCATTTTTATCATAGACATAGCCGTCTGAATCCGAACAAGCCATAACCTTGGCGCCCAGGTGATGCAATTTCTCTATAGCGAAGATTGCTACATTCCCGGAGCCGGAAACAATACAGGTTAAACCATCGAATGAAATTTTTTTTGTCTTGAGCATTTTATCCAAAAAGTAAACAAGACCATAGCCTGTCGCCTCGGTTCTAACCAGTGAACCGGTAGTATGAAGACTTTTACCGGTCAGCGTGGCCGATTCATATCTGTTCGTTATCCTCTTATATTGCCCGAATAAATAGTTGATCTCCCTTGTTCCTACGCCGATATCACCTGCGGGTACATCCGTATACTCACCTAAAAATCTATATAACTCCGTCATAAAGCTTTGACAAAAGCGCATTATTTCGTTCTCGGATCTGCCCTTTGGATCAAAATCAGAACCGCCTTTACCCCCACCGATGGGTAACCCGGTCAGAGCATTTTTGAAAATCTGCTCGAATCCTAAAAACTTTACCACACTTAAAGATACGGACGGATGAAACCTCAGTCCTCCTTTATATGGTCCAAGGGCACTATTAAACTCTACCCTGAAACCCCTGTTGATGTTTATTGTCCCCTTATCATCCTGCCACGGTACCCTGAAGATAACCTGTCTTTCGGGCTCACAGAGTCTTTCTAAAATCTTGTTTTCCATGAACTCCGGATATTTTACGAGCACAGGGGCCAAAGACATTAAAACTTCACCTGCCGCCTGATGGAATTCACTCTCGCCGGGATTGCGCCTTACTACTTCTTGATAAACACTATCGATTAGTTCATTTGCCGGTACCATAGAACCTCCTTTTAGGTACAGAAACTATTTTATTTAAGCTTTAAACCTGATTTCACGTCAATCAGAAGCGGTGTTAATGGATAATGGAAAGTCAAAAGTGATCTGTTGTGCAACGTGGAGCAAAAAACAAGGGGCTATATGACATTGGATAATGCAATAAACAGAAAAGACTATATTTTCTCAGCGTAAAATAGTAATGAATAGGTCCCGAAATTGGGATGCGGAACGGTCAAGCTCTATTGCTTTTCCGCGGTCAGCCTCTTCAGGGTGTTCTCGTACACCTTCAGATCACTGTCCGAGAACAGTACGAATCTGATGAGCGACAGCCCTGTATTCGTTTTGACAAAATCAAGCACCGTGGTGAGGGCAACGTACGCTGCCTGGTCAATCGGATAACCGTATATCCCGGTGCTTATGGCAGGGAAGGCGATGCTTTGCAGTTTTTGGCTCACCGCAAGCTCAAGGCTCGTTTTATAAGCTCCGGACAGCAGCCTGTCCTCGCCGTGTTGGCCATCATGATACACCGGTCCTACCGCATGGATAATATACCGCGCCTTCAGGTTACCCCCTGATGTAATGACCGCACTGCCCGTTGGACAGCCGCCAATCTTCCTGCACTCTTCCGTGATTATCGGGCCGCCTGCCCTGTGGATGGCCCCATCAACGCCGCCGCCTCCTGCGAGTCTCGAGTTTGCTGCATTGACAATTGCATCGGTCTGCTCCAGGGTAATATCACCATTTACGAGGGACAGTACCGTGTTTCCGGTGGTTAATTCCATGTCCGAGCCTGCTTTTTTACCGTCGTATTCTAATACGGGTCGCCAGGGTGTGGGCCTCGAGGCCTTCTACCCTCCCGATTACTCCCGCATGCTGCGCAAGCCTTATAAAACCGTTTTCCTTAACCTCGAGGAGGGTTGTCCTTTTCATGAAATCGTACACACCAAGCCCGGACGAAAACCTTGCGGACCCCATGGTCGGAAGCACATGGTCGGGGCCTGCCACATAATCCCCAAGCACCTCGGGCGTGAATGCTCCGAGAAAAACGGCTCCGGCATGCCTGACGAATTTAAGATATTCCTGAGGTTTTCTTACCGCAAGTTCAAGGTGTTCCGGTGCGATCATATTGGCAACATCCATTGCGCGTTTCAGAGTATTGGCAACGACGGCAAATCCATAGTTTCGGAGGCTTTTATTGATCGTGTCCTTTCTCTTCATCGAGCTGACGAGTCTGCGTATATGCTCGTTCACCTTTTGAATATATAACGGAGTGGGTGCGATCAAAACGCTCATTGCCTGTTCATCGTGCTCTGCCTGTGCCATAAGGTCTGCAGCGATGAAGGAGGGATTCACCGACCCGTCTGCAACAATGACAACCTCGCTGGGACCGGCCACCATATCAATCCCGACATCTCCATATACAAGCTTTTTGGCAAGCGTAACATAGCGGTTGCCCGGGCCAACAATCTTGTCCACCTTTTCGATGCTTTCGGTACCGTATGCAAGGGCTGCTATCGCATGTGCTCCACCTATGGATACTACCCTGTCAATACCGAGCATACCTGCAACTGCAAGTACAGGATAATCCGGAGAAGGCGTTGCCATCATTATTTCTTTTACACCTGCTACGAGCGCAGGAACTGCGTTCATGATTACGGATGAAGGGTATGATGCGCTGCCGCCGGGTACATACAGCCCGACGCGCTGTACGGGAGAAAAGAATTCGCCGTAGGAAATCCCGGTGCTCTCCGTAAGCCTCCATGGTTTTATTCGCCTTTTCTCCTGTTTATGAAAAGCAGTTACCCTCTTAATTGCAAACATAAATGCCTGCTTTTCAATGCGGCTAAGCTTGTTGAAAGCCGATTTTATTTCTTTCCGATCAACCGTCAGATCTTTTGAGCCGGTATGATCGTAGAGCTTCCGGAATTTCAACAACGCCCGATCCCCATGTTTACGTACGTCACCGACGATCTTTTTCACCGGCTCCTGGATATCCCCGTACGTACCTTTTCTTTTTGAGAGGATAGCGCCAATGTCGGATCTGTTGATAACCTTTATCATACGGCCCTCCTGAGTCTGGACAGTATCTTGTTCATATCTTCTTGTTTTGTCCTCAGTGATGCTTTATTGACAACAAGCCGTGCGGAAGATTGCATGATGACCTCAAGTTCTTCCAGTCCGTTGGTCTTTAATGTTTCTCCGGTTGAAACAAGATCGACAATAAGGTCTGAGATACCGAAAAGCGGCGCAAGCTCGATTGCGCCGTAGAGTTTTATTATCTCGGCTTGAAACCCCTTTTTTTCGAAATATTCTGACGCAAGATGCGGGTATTTAGTGGCGACCCGTATGCCGGAAAGGTCCGGCCTCTCCATGATTCCGCTGCCTTGTGCGCCGGCAACAGAAAGCCTGCAGTTGCCGAAACCGAATGCAAACGCCGTGACAATATCCCGGTTCTGTTCCTTTACGAGATCATATCCGATGATACCAAGATCAACCGCACCGCACTCTACATAAGTAAGCAGGTCTACAGCCCGGATGACGATGGCCTCTGCCTTCCCATCGTGTGTTGCAAACCTCAGTCTTCTCGATTTGTTGAGTGCCGAGGAAAAATCAAGACCGCTCTTTTTCAGAGCTGCGATGGATTCTGCCAGCATCCTGCCCTTAGGCAGTCCTATTTTAATAGTCATACTTTCACCCTTTCAATCTTTGCACCGATCTTTGATAACTTTTTCTCCATAACCTCATACCCCCTATCAAGGTGATATATTCTGGATAGCTCCGTAACATTATCTGCCATAAGCCCAGCGATAACGAGGGATGCGCTTGCCCGCAGGTCTGTTGCCATCATTTGCGCACCCGTGAGCCGTGTCCGGCCTTTTACTATCGCGACGTTGTTTTCAACCGTAATGTCGGCCCCCATTCTTCTCAGCTCTGCTACGTGCATGAACCTGTTCTCGAATATCGTTTCCGTGATAATGCTTGTACCGTCTCCCTGCGTCATCAGTACCATAAACTGTGCCTGAAGATCCGTGGGAAAATTCGGATACGGCATGGTCTTTATCGTTACGCTTTTCAGCCATGCTTCTCTTTCTCTTTTTACAACGACACTGTTATCCGTTTCCGTGTATTCTATGCCGGCCTCTTTCATCTTGAACAGGAGTGCGTCCAGATGTCTGGGGTTGCAGTTCGTTACCTCAACCTCTCCGCCTGCCGCAGCCGCTGCAATAATATAGGTCCCGGCCTCTATCCTGTCGGATATAATATCCATGCTGCATCCGTGCAGTCGATCTATCCCCTGTATTTCGATTATATCCGTACCGGCGCCATGTATGACAGCACCCATTTTTGTCAGTTGCTCGGCCAGGCTTGTGATTTCAGGCTCTTTTGCTGCATTTTCTATCACGGTTATCCCTTTGGCAAGTGTTCCTGCCATCATGATGTTTTCCGTGCCGGTAACCGTGGGTGTATCAAAGGCTATCTTTGCGCCTTTAAGCCTTTTTGCTGTAACATTGACATAGCCATGATCGATTGAAACATTCGCACCAAGGGCTGCAAGTCCCTTTATATGCAGATCTATAGGCCTGCTGCCTATGGCACAACCGCCCGGAAGGGAAACCTTTGCTTTCCCATACCGTGCGACCAGGGGACCGAGCACCAGCACCGATGCCCTCATTGTCTTTACAAGTTCATACGGAGCCTCATACGTATTCATGCCCGACGTGTTGAGGGTGATACTGCTCTTGACAAGATTACTCTCGTGCCCGCCTTTATAACCTGTTGTCTTCATACCCATCTTTTCAAGAAGATCGACCATGGTCGTTACATCCGCAAGATGCGGTACACCATGAAGATGTACATCTTCAGAGGTCAGTATTGCGGCAGCCATTGCCGGCAGTGCCGCATTTTTTGCGCCGCTTATTTCAACAGTACCATAAAGCTTCTTGCGTCCCTTTATAACCAGTTTATCCATAGAGAGAGATTAACCGCTGGAACTGCGTTCTGTCAAACAGTTGTGATTTGCCGCGGAGTGATATATAGAAAATATTTTGATGAACAGCGGTACTGCGCATAGAGCTTGAAAAGGTGGAGACATGGCAAACAAAATCTATTTGATACGGCATGGCGAAACAGAGAACGCTCATGAAATGAGATATAAAGGCAATATCAATGTACCTCTTTCAGAGAACGGAACACGGCAGATAGGAATGCTTGCGGATTTTTTGGCACAGCATACAACCTTGAATTTCGTATACTCTTCTCCCCTGAGCAGGGCACAGAACAGCGCTGAGATTATTGCACAGCGTTACAATCTTCAACCCATTATCCTTCCCCAGCTGCGGGAAATCGATTTCGGTTCATGGGAGGGCATGACGTTTGAAGAGGTGCGGGAAAAATATCCGGATGAATTCGATGTATGGGCAAACGACCCTCTCATGCAGGGACCGGTAAACGGAGAAACGATACCTCAGGTAAGGGGCAGGGTAATGGAGGCGATGGATCAGATACTGGCGAACAACAAGAACCAGAACATAGCGGTCGTAGCCCACGGTGCAGTGAACAGGGTCATCATTGCACAGGCACTCGGCTTGCCGCTCAATAACATTTTCAGGATCGAACAGGATTTTGCAGCCTTGAACATCATAGAGTTCCACAGAAGGTTCCCTGTTGTACGGCTGTTGAACGGCATTTTTTACCGCTGAGCCCGGAAAATATAACAGGGAGTTTGTTTATCAATTCCGGAAACAAAACAAAAATTATTTATTTTTGATATTTATTGAACTTCTCGCCTCTTATAAGAAAAAATCAAGGTGAAGTCAGAGAAGTTTAGTTGATTCTCTGGTTTTGCATGCCGCTATTGCCGATGTCCTGGGTTTTCCCGGTTTTGCTTCTGCTGGTGTTGCCGTTTCTGTTGTCCTTGTGATTGCTCCTTGCGGCCTCGCGGTTGCTGCGGGCCCTGCTGACCATGCGACTGTTGCTGTGGGGGCTGCTGGATCTGCTGTTGCCTCTGCTGCCAGGGTAGCTGTCCCTGACGGCCTCGCGGTTGCTGTGTGCCCTGCTGGCTATGCGACTGTTGCTGTGGGGGCTGCTGGATCTGCTGTTGCCTCTGCTGCCAGGGTAGCTGTCCCTGACGGCCTCGCGGTTGCTGCGGGCCCTGCTGACCATGCGACTGTTGCTGTGGGGGCTGCTGGATCTGCTGTTGTCTTTGCTGCCAGGGTAGCTGTCCCTGACGGCCTCGCGGTTGCTGCGGGCCCTGCTGACCATACGACTGTTGCTGTGGGGGCTGCTGGATCTGCTGTTGTCTTTGCTGCCAGGGTAGCTGTCCCTGACGGCCTCGCGGTTGCTGCGGCCCTTGCTGACCATGCGTCTGCTGCCAGTGCCGCTGTTCTGCTTGTTGTTTCTGTTGATACACTCTTTCTCTTTGATATCTTATCACCTGCATCTGTTGCCGCGAAGGGGGCTGATAATTTCTGACGTTCCACGTTCTTTGTCTTTGCCAATACTGATCGTTCTGCCAGGTTCTCCAGTTATTTCTGAGTTCCCTGTCGGGGATCTGCTGGTAGTACCAGGGGTGTCCCTGCCAGTCATGATCTCTGTAATATGCCCTCCATCGCGGGTCTACTTCGTAATAAAACGACGGCACCTGATTATAATAAGACCAGTCTCTGTCGTAATACTGAGAACGGTACCAATAGCCGTCCCATGAACGCCACCACCATCCATTCCAAAAAAATATGTCTATTTGAGCATCCGGAACAACGTACACATTGTTGGTATCCGGCAGCACCACCACACTCGGCTGCACCGTAAATGTGATGGATGGCGGCTCAGGCACCCCTGATTCTGGCTGGTATTCAGACGCAGGCTGATACGAAGGCTGCTCCTCTTCGGGCTGGGGCTGCTGGGATTGGTCATAGGCGGGTTGCTGAGGTCCCGGACCAGGTCCGGGCTCACCAACAGGCCGTGCTACCACAACACATCCGCCTAAGAATGCCGCTATGATTGCGGTACTTATACATTTCACGCTTCCCGATATTTTTTCTTTTTTCATGGTTATCTCTCTAAGGTTTTAAGTTTTGTACTGATCATGGTAACAGCATGATCGTACAATAGTATGACCTTAAAAATATACGCCGGTTTTGTCAAGTACTAATTCCTGCTGTGTGATAGCCAGGAGGGTATTGGTTCCAACGTATTTTTTCGACGGGGCTTACCGGCGTGGTGATAAAGATCGAGAAACACACGCGTGCCTCTTAGCCTGTACAAAATGATGCTGCTCCATATATAGTAGTGGTTGACAGAAGCAGTGAAAGTAGCTAAGTATGTGAAAAATAAATGTGCCCCCGTAGCTCAGTTGGATAGAGCAAGGGATTCCTAATCCCTGTGCCGCAGGTTCGATTCCTGTCGGGGGCAATATGATAGAACGGAGGCAATATGTTTATAGGTAATGAGTCTGTAAAAAACTTGTCGTCTTCTCTCGATGCTGTATGGGAGGTTCACGGCTCTGTAAATCAACCTGTTATAGCCCTTCCCGACAAATCTCCGGAGCCGACGTGGGCACACGTAATTGCCATAAAAAAAGAAAAAAAAATGCAGATAGTAATATATCTTTTTCGTGAACAGAGCAGGGAAGGGGTGTTTTATACGAACGAGGGCGGGGATGTTGAGCTTATCCATGCCAAGGCCGTCTTTAATGAAGCGCTTGATTTTACGGGAAGTATGGGGTTTATTATGGAAAAGGTAGAACTTGGTGATACGAATGAACAAAGAGAGGCGGTACTCAAATCCATACCCGCCTTTCTATCGGATCTCAAGACATACAAGCCGCCTGCAAGCGGGGATGAGCTCGTACTTAACGCGGTGTATGAGGAAACGGATATGCATAATCTTCAGGGTAAAGCCGAAGATGGAGTCTTAAGAAATAAGGGAGGAAAGCAATGGCTGGCAAGAATATTAAGTTTGTTTTGATTGTACTGTTCGGAATATCACTGGTAAGTTGTGCAAGTAGAAATCCTGAATTAATTAAACAGGCAAGCATGCGATATGATATAGGTGCGGCGCTTCTCAATAAAGGAGATTATCCCGGTTCCATACAGCAATTATCCGAAGCAAAAAGGCTGAACCCAGACGATCCCTTCACCTACAACGCATTGGGGCTTGCATACTATGCAGAAGGCATGAAGGTTGAGGCTGAGGAAGCATATAAAAAGGCACTGTCGCTGAATAAAAATTTTTCGGATGCCTATAATAATCTCGGCGTATTGTATCTGAGCGAAGCTCAATGGAATAAGGCGATAACGGCATTCCAGGCAGCGCTTTCCAATCCTCTCTACATGTCTCCTCAGATAGCATGGGTAAATCTTGGCTGGGCATTCTATCAGAAAGGCAAACTCGACGAATCACTGAAAGCATACAAAAGCGCTCTTACCATTTTACCGGATATGCCGGCGGCACATAACAATATGGGGCTGGTCTATTTAAGAAAAAATATGCTTCCCTATGCTGAACATGAATTCAAGACGGCGTTATACTATTTCAAGGGATATGCAGAGGCTTACCTCAATCTCGGCATAGTGTACATGAAAGAGAAAAACGATACAGAAGCAAAAAAACAGTTCGAAACAGTACTCAAATTGGCACCCGACAGCACCTTTGCCGCGTCTGCTGAAAATTATATCAAGTTGTTAAAATAAGATGGATAGTTTTGGCGAGTTCCTCCGGAGAGAAAGAGAACTCAGACACATAGAGTTAAACGAGATATCGAAAATAACAAAGATAAAGAAAGCTTATCTGCAGGCAATAGAAAACGATACGTATGATGAACTTCCCGATATAGCCTTTGTAAAAGGATTTATAAGGGCTTACTGCAATTACATAGGTCTGGACTCCGAACAAACCGTGAACTATTTTCAGCAGTTTTATGAGGAGAGCTTCAATCAAGCAGTAAAACCTCAGAAAAAAAGTTTACGCAGCAGGTTAAACCGGCAAACGATAATCGCCCTCGTAGCAGCCGGACTGGTTTTGGCCGGCATAATGCTCGTGCTCCTGTACCACACATCAAAGGACAGAATGATCAGGCAGGGGCGTGGACAGGGAAAGAATGTTCAGGAGGTAAATTTACCATCAGCCACAACAGCCCGCTCGAACACGGAGACTGCCACGGCCGTTACGCAAACCGCTCTCTCTGAAATAACGACAACCGGTGTTCCGCTTACCCTGACAGCCAGACAGCATACCCTTCTTCTCAAGGCAACGGAAAATACCTGGGTAAGACTTGTGCCGAATAATGAGGAAAGCGCGGGCCAGGAAGCTTTAATGAAAACAGGCGAACAAGTTTTCTGGCGATTTACCGGCACAGCTATGCTGACGGTCGGCAATGCGGAAGGCGTCGATATTATACTGGATAACCGGAAAATCCATCACAACCGTATCAGGGCAGAAGTTATACGGCTTAAATTGCCCGATTAAGTTACCGTGGTATGCATTTAAAAATAGTCTGGAGATCCTTACCGTTATTCTTCCTTTTGATTTTTGTAGCTTCCTGCAGTCTCATACGGCCAATCGTGATAGGAAAACAATACTCTCTTGAAGACGTCAAAAATGCAAGCTCTGCGGGGAATTATCAACTCGCATACTCGGAATTAAACTATGTCCCTGCATCGGGAATGTCCGGGGAACCGCTACTGCAGTATACATTTATGCTGGCCTTCTTAAGCTACCAAACTGCACATTATAAGCGTGCACAGAAGTATTTTAAACAATTACTGGCTGATAAAACAGGTGTTCTTGATTATGTGAATTGGTATCTTGCCAGAAGCTATGAGAAATCCGGTGATTGCCGCAGTTCTCTGACGTATCTGCATCTCATTGCGGACGGTTACACCGAAAGTGTGTTCTTTAAACCTTCCATACAACAGATGGGCCAGTGCATGGCGAAGATGAAAGAATACAACAATGCTATAGCGCTTTATTCCGGATACATAACAGACCCTTCCTTTTACCGGCAACTGCCTGAAATGCTTACACAGAGGGCTGCCCTGTATGTGAGCACCGGTAATACTTTAAATGGTATAAACGATTATGTAAAGGTTTACACTATGTTTCCGGCCTCACCGTACGCAGGCATCGCATTCAGTGCGCTCAGCGCTATAACGGATGTTACCAGCTTAAGCCTTGACCATTATCAGAGAGGGCGTCTGCTGATGATGGAGGGCAACTACACTGAGGCATTAGATGAACTGAATATGGCCATCCCTGGACTGCGCGAGAACGGTAACAACAAGAAAATATCCAATCTGTACAAGGATACCGGCATTGCATATTATTATACGGGACACTACAACGAGGCGATAACCGCATTGGAAACATCCTTGCACTATAATACCAAAGACCACGATTACCCGGAGATACTCTTCTGGCTCGGCAAATGTTTTATAAAACGCGGAAAGACGGGTTATGCGAAAAGCACATTTATGCAGCTGGCATATATAAAGAGCAGCTACGCGCCCATGGCTATGTATAAACTCTTCGCTCTTTATCAGGATGAAAACAACGAACATGCGGCGCAGCGATGGTTGTTGAAACTTGCAAACACCAACACACCTTTCTCGCTGACAGCTTACTGGAACCTTGCGTGGTCATTTTATAAAACCGGTAATTTTAAAGATGCACTTTCTTATTTAACAAAAATGGAGCGTTCAAAATACAGCGATGAATCCGAAAAAATAAAAGCGGCATATTGGCGGGCGAGGATCCTGTTGAAAAGAGGGAATGCCGGCAAAGCCAATAAAATCTTTTTTAAGATAGCGAACACGATGCCCATGAACTATTATACGCTCATGGCAAACATGTGGATAGGAGTGAATACGGTTTCTTATGATGCCAATGCCATTTATTCTCCAAAACCCGTGCTGTTGGATCCTTCTTTCCGGTACCATTATTCGAGATATCTGTTCCTCATGAACATTGGACTTCGCCGGGAAGCGATCCGTGAACTTGCGGCACTTTCCGCACTCAATCTATCCAGAAACGAATACCTCTTGCTTTGCCGGGAATATTATGTGAACGGCGATTTTTTTCACAGCCTCTATATCGCTCGTACGGAGCTCGGCGATAAGTTACAGACATTTGACGGAGACACCGCGCCCGTATGGTTTTATAGCTATCCTGCCGGTTATTCCCAGATAATAAAAAACTATACTGAAAAATATCAGCTCGATCCGTTTCTCCTCTATTCGCTTATCCTCCAGGAAAGCAGATACAAACCCGATGCTGTCTCAAATGCGGGTGCCTTGGGTATCATGCAGATTATGCCGTCAACAGCCTCACGGGTGGCAAAAAGTATAGACCTTACTCCTTTCTCCTCCCAAATACTCATGGATCCCCAGATAAATTTAGGCATCGGGATATGGTATT
>JAJYUJ010000054.1 GCA_021792615.1 bacterium | reverse complement strand
ATAGACGGTAAGGAGGAATTATCTATTACAGAAATAATAATTACCGAGATACTGCAGGGGGTCGACAGAGATAAGGATTTTCACACGCTAAGAGAATATCTCCTTGAATTTCCACTCTATACACCAAAAGGTGTTGAAACTTATATTAGGGCAGCTCAAATTTACAGAGATTGTAGGGGAAAAGGTAAGACAATAAGAAAGACAATCGATTGCATTATTGCTGCAATATGCATTGAAAATGATTTAATTCTGTTTCACAAAGATACGGACTTTGCTTCCATTGAAGCATGTGCAGGACTTAAGGTCTTAAAGTATAAATAAGTTTAAAACGGTTTTCTTGACTTTACACATACCGTTCGTTAATTAATGCAAAAATACGGAGGGTTCATAAAGATCGTCTCTCATATCGGGTTTCATAAAGACGTTTCCAAACCTTCTTTGTCAAAGTTAACCGCTCAAACGGTACTCAATCTGAAAAACGCACTGAGTACCATTCAAACGAGATTACAGGCTCAGGATTTTACCGGCATGACGAGAGATGATATTCTAAGAAAATTACTCTATACCACAGTCATCTCTTATTACGCCGAGTGTGATAGGATAGCTCAGAAGCGAGAAAATGAGGCAAAGGTTGTAATAGCAAGGCTTCCTTCAGAAGCAACATTTTCTGTTACGCTGAGTTTGCAAAACAGTACGATCCAATGGTAAGGAATAGTCAGGAAACTCTAATTCAAAGTGCTCTGAAAAAATGGGGGGAGATCAAAAGTTATCCATGTTATCCAAATCAAACTCCTATCTGCGGTCAATTTGCACGTGTAGTGATTACCCCATGAAGTCGCTGGTCTGCCGTATTAGCTCCCGATATATGCAGACCCATGCCTTATTAAAAAGGAGGTAAGATGGGAAAGAAAATATGTGTTTCCATTATTATTGGAATCGTTCTTATTATAACGCTTCCAAAGTTTGTTAATTCAGATGACTATCCTTTACTAAACTTTGGTTATACAGTTTTTCCTATAAAGCAGCATGATATACAAATGGTAAAAGAAGTAGTAAAAATAACACCCTCCATGCCAGATTGGAAAAATTATCCTTTTATGCTTATGAAGACGGAAGCCACCTTTGTATTTAAAAACACTTCAGATAAGAAGATTGAACTTGAGATGGGATTTCCATTTGGAGAGGGGACCCGCTGTGAACCTTTTACTACTACAATAAACGGCCAAAAAATAAAAGTATCAAAGATTGATACGAGGAATGACAAGGTAAGGATAAACTCAGAATATAGTTATAACTATACTTGGTCTATAACCTTTAAACCTAATGAGCAAAAGATAGTTCAAAATATATATTATTGTCGTGAAATTGATCAACATCAAGGAAGCAGTGAATATTACGTGAATTATATTACTAAAAGTGGCTCTCTCTGGAAAGGATCTATTAAGCAAGCCGATTTTTATATAGCGATTCCGCCAAGGAGTGTAACGCCAATCGATTACCAAGAGCTTTTACAGAAACTAAGCGAGAGTCCAAGGAGATGTTATAACCATAAGGGATGGGAGATATGTAGAACCATAAAACCATCTGGTTATAAAATAGTAAATGGTCATATAGAATGGCATTTCAAAAACTGGAAGCCCTCAGAAGATATATTAGTAGTAATAGGGCGTAAATAATATATGGTTAAAAGATTTCTCTTTATAATTTTTCTTTTTGTTTTCATATGGTTACCAACTACCGGGTTTACCCAATCCCAACCTATAAATAATGGCCTTTCCTGGCTTACAACAAATCAGAACTCCGATGGTTCAATCGGTAACATAACCTCCACAACCGATATTACCCGTACGACCGCATTTTCTAACGGGATAAAATTCGTGTGGTGATGTCCGGGAAAGATATATAGGGCCTCGTCATTCCAACGAAAGCAGGAATTCAGAGAAATAAAAGCGTGGATTCCGTATCAAGTACGGAATGACAACAATGAAAATGGTGATATTAATGACATGTCATTGCGAGGAGCTGAAGGCGACGAAGCAATCCCAGACAATGTAACCCCCCATCCCTCCTTGTCAGGGGGGCTTCTTTCCACTCTCTCCCTGTTAAGGGGGACGAAAGGGGGGGGCATCCAACTCGCCAGCCTCACCAGAAAAGATAAAAACTGGACTGCGTATCAAGTACGGAATGACAGATTACCTTCTTTCGTCATTCCCGCGCAGGCGGGTATCCAGAATCCTATCCATCTTACGGTATTGAAAAAGGAGTAAAGAATATAGCTTCTTTTAAATAAGAATGGCCTTTATGCTTTATGTCCCGAGCAACTCCATGATGGTAATCAGTTCTTTTTTGATGGGTTTGACCTTGCTGATGGCCTCTGCAAACGGCGTAAAAACGATCTCATCCTTCATAAGTCCTACCATCTTCCCGCTGCCGCCCTTATTGAGAAAATCAATGGCAAAATAACCGAACTGCGAGGCTATCAATCTATCAAAAACACTGGGGGATCCGCCCCTCTGAACATGACCGAGCACGGTTACCCTTGTTTCAAACCCTATTTCATCCCTGAGTTCCTTTTCTATCTGGAACCCGCTTGTTGCCCCTTCCGCCACAATGATGATGCTGTTGGAGCGTTTTTCTTCATACCGCTTTCTCAATTTCCCGGCTATCGACTTTATGTCATATGGTACCTCGGGTACGATAGCAAACTCAGCCCCGCTTGCCATTGCAGACATAACCGCAAGATAGCCTGATTCCCTTCCCATGACCTCTACGATAAAGGCCCTGTCATGGGAAGATGCTGTATCCTTGATCTTGTCGACCGCCTGAACAATGGTATTTAAGGCGGTATCAACACCTATTGCCATATCCGTGCCGAAGAGGTCATTATCAATGGAGCCCGGGATACCGACTGTTGTTACTCCGAGCTCATGCAGTTTCAACGCACCGGTCAAAGAGCCGTTGCCTCCTATGATGATAAGGGCATCGATACCATTTTTTTTGATAATACCCGCGGCTTTTTTTCTTCCTTCCTCAAGGAAAAACTCTTTGGAACGTGCGGTCTGCAGTATGGTCCCGCCGAACTGAAGAATGCCGCTTACGGACCTCGAATCCATAATCTGGAATTCTTCGTTGATGAGTCCCGAATATCCCCTGTGTATTCCGATGACCTCCCAGCGCAGCGCAAGGGCTGCCCGTACACTTGCCCTCAAAGCACCATTCATCCCCGGAGAATCTCCGCCGCTGGTCAGAATACCGATTCTTTTCATAGATAATTCCTCCCTTGCTGATTTATAGGGTAAATTCAGACGGTTTTCAAGGAATTAAGCAATTCAATTTTTTCATTTACCCCGTGAAAGCAAGCCCGGTAATTTGTGAGGTTGTGATATTCTCTGTGCCCGGGTTGACAACGAGCAGCGCTTTTTATAGTGTTTGTTCATGTATGATGCAGCAGAAATAACATCAGCATTAAAAAACGTCGAAATTATAGCGACCGATGTGGATGACACACTGACTATAAACGGTATTCTTACATCGGATGTACTGAAGTCGCTCGAATATTTAAATAATGCAGGCAAGAAGGTTATTCTTGTTACCGGCAGGTCCGGCGGGGCGTGTACAACACTCTCACAATACCTGCCGGTTGCAATGGTTATTGCAGAGAACGGAGGGGTCATTATCAGAAATCACGATATAAAAACGATTGACCTCCCGGGAGATCATAAAGTAAGGCTGCATAAATGCTTCGACAGTATACATAAATCGTTTCCCCACATAGAACAGGCCCAGGACAACCCCTTTAGACTTACCGATTTGTCAATGGACAATCGTTCGATCCAAAAATCGGATTTCGATGCCATAAAAAGTATTGCAGAGTCATATGGATTTACCGTTGTTGTAAGTTCCGTACAAACCCATATCCTTTCGCCCCTGTGCAGCAAGGGGGGTACCTTAAAGTCCATAGTGAATGACAGCAAGACGGTTACTCTGGGTGATTCTGAAAACGATGAATCCATGTTCAACCCCGGGCTGTTCCCCTTGTCTGTTGGTGTCTCAAACATTGACCGGTACCTCGGCATGATGCACTATAAGCCCCGTTGGATCATGTCAAAAGAGCAGGGATATGGGTTTATCGAGTTTGTAGATATCGTAAAATGAGCAATCTATTTAAATACTTGACAATTAAAATCTAACAGTATAACAATAAAGCATATTTAATGGAGGGCAAAAATGAAACATTCAATATTTTTGACAATAGTAGCGAGCTTGTTGATATCCGGTAATGTATTGGCAGCTATGCCGTCAGACAGCGGAGGCAGCGGGCTTATTGCTACGAGGACACCTGATGTTTTATCACGGCAGGCATGGAATCTCAGTGGATTCCTTGGCTATACAGGACACCTTGCTCCGTCAGGTTACGGATATCCGTCAGGTTACAGCAGAGATTGGGCGGATACAAATATCTCCGGAATCTTTAACTATGGCTTCTTAAATAATTTGGAAGGTGGTATTGTATTCCCCGTTGATATCAGCGGAGGACCAAAATCCCAAAGCGGTCTTCAAAACATAGATGTGCTTGGTAAGTATAGATTTTTAAAAGGGGACACATCGCCGATCTCTTTAGCTTCAACACTGGTAATAGGAATTCCATCTGCAGACAAAAGTGCTGTTCTTGGAAGTGGAGATACGAACATCAGTATAGAGGCTGATCTTGGATACAGGATAGGTGGAAGCGAAAAGAACATGCTTTATCTTGATGCGGGATTCAAACAGGGTGATTATTATGACAAAGCCCAGCCTTTGAAAGGCTATCAGAATGTTCCAATCATTCTGGGGTCATTGAGTTATGAATATGCTATACTTCTTGAAAAGGCATATTTCAGTGTAGAATTAATAGGACAAGCTGCCAATCCCGGTACCAGCTCTGGGTCTACAGATATTCTTCCCGGAGATGAGGATTTCTACGGACTGTTCGGTATCCGGTATCTCCCGACACGGGTTACAGCCCTATCGTTTGGAGTCGGCGGCGGATTGCCTGACCCGGTGAGAACAGACACCAATTATCTTGCGACAATAGGTTTTTCCTACTTATTCAACGTAGCAAAAACCGTAGCAAGAGGGTTTGTATATAAGAGGACCTCTTTACCGCAGCCTGTAAAACCCGTAGGAATGGCGAGCGGTCCAAAGGTTGTTGTTGTAAATGGCTGCGCTTCGGGCGATAAAGCTCAGTTTTTTGCACAAAAAATAAAGTCATCCGGGTTTAATGTAATAGAAGTAGGCAGAGCACCTACACTTAATTACAATGACTCTGTCGTGATATTTAACGACCCCTATTACAGCCAGGCAGTTAACATTTTACGATTGATTCCCGGAAGCGAAAAGTTAGCACGGTCAAAAGTAAAAAATTCAGCATACGACATATACGTTGTTGTAGGTTGCAGTGGTGTTGCGAACGCGAAATAATTGATATAAAAAAAGAAATCGACAAGAGAAAAAACTTTACTTTTTAAAAATGCAAGTGGCTCGTACTTTACTTTCAGAAAGAAAGATAGAAAGTCTATTTAATCAAAAGTAAAAGTTACATCCTTGTAAAAACATTAGTTAAGAAGGTAGATACATTGAATCTAAAAGAACTCAAAACAAAATCCATAGCAGAACTTGCTGATATAGCTAAGGAACTGAATGTAGAAAATGCAATGAGTATGCGCAGGCAGGAACTGATATTCGGTATACTCAAGGCACAGAGTGCAAACAACGGTATTATATATGGAGAAGGTGTGCTCGAGATACTCCCTGACGGGTACGGGTTTTTAAGGTCTTCCGATTATAATTACCTGCCCGGCCCTGACGATATATACGTTTCACCGTCACAAATAAGAAAATTCGGTATAAGAACAGGTGACGTTGTGACCGGCCAGATACGGCAGCCAAAAGAAGGAGAAAAATATTTTGCGCTGGTAAAGGTCGAGAGTATCAACAATGACGATCCCGAGGTTGCAAGAAATAAGATCCTCTTCGATAACCTGACACCTCTTTATCCTGAAGAAAAATTCAAGCTTGAATACAACCATTCCGAACTTTCGACGCGGATCATAGACCTTCTTGCACCAATAGGGAAGGGACAGCGTGGACTTATCGTAGCCCAGCCGAGAACAGGGAAAACCATCCTTTTACAGCATATTGCGAACGCTATTATAAAAAACCATCCCGAGGTCCATCTCATCGTGCTTCTCATAGACGAGAGGCCGGAAGAGGTCACCGACATGCAGAGGTCCGTTAAAGGTGAAGTCATAAGTTCCACATTTGATGAGCCTGCTCAGCGGCACGTTCAGGTTGCAGACATGGTCCTTGAAAAGGCAAAACGGCTTGTCGAGCACGGCAGGGATGTTGTTATTCTGCTTGACAGTATAACAAGGCTTGCACGGGCACATAACACAATCGTTCCGGCAAGCGGCAAGGTCCTGTCCGGCGGTGTCGATGCGAATGCGCTGCAGAGACCAAAAAGATTTTTCGGTGCGGCTCGGAATATAGAAGAGGGCGGCAGTCTCACGATTATGGCAACAGCGCTTATTGATACGGGAAGCCGTATGGATGAGGTAATTTTCGAAGAATTCAAAGGTACCGGCAACATGGAAATAGTTCTTGACAGGAGACTTGCGGATAAAAGGGTTTTTCCTGCTATGGACATAAGCAAATCCGGTACAAGGAAGGAAGAACTTTTAATAGATAAAGGCGCTATCAATAAACTGTGGGTTTTGAGAAAGGTCTTGCAGCCCATGGGTGTTGTGGAAGCCATGGAATTTCTGATAGATAAAATGTCAAAGACAAAAACCAATAAAGATTTCCTTGACTCGATGAACAAGGTTGATCTTGATGATTAAAAGACCGGAGGCAAAATGAAGAAAGATATACATCCTAATTATGTAAAGGCTACCATAAAATGTGCGTGCGGCAATGTTATAGAAACACGTTCGACAAAGGGCGACTATACCGTTGAAATTTGCTCTAATTGCCATCCGTTCTTTACGGGCAAACAAAAGTTTGTCGATTCTGCCGGTATGGTTGAAAAGTTCCAGCGCAAATATAAAAAAAAGACCGTGAAGAAAGCAGTAAAAGAAAACTAAGTCCGTCGTTCATATACAGAAAAGTCATAACTGCGTGGAATACGGCAGGAATGGCTTTCGAGTTCCTGCAGCGCGTTTGGTAGGCCAATTACGCCATGACCATGGGATAAAAGCCAATTCATATCGAAAGAATAAAAACTTTTTACAAAGGGTTACAAGATGTTTGAAAACATTGAAAAGGTTCTAGAGCGATACAACCAACTTAACTCTTTGTTGACTGAGCCGGAAGTTTTCAATGATCCGAAAACATACACCAGGTACATCAAAGAGAAAAACGATATAGAATCTCTTGCCCTGACGTACCAGACGTACAAGGACCTGGACAAGAATATAGAGTCTACCAAACAGTTGCTCAATACAGGCGAAGACGATATAAAACTACTTGCCAAAGAAGAGCTGCAATCCCTGGAGAAACAGAAAGAGTCGGCAGAAAATAGACTGAAGGAACTCCTGCTGCCCAAAGATCCCCTTGATTCTAAAAACGTATTGCTTGAAATACGTGCGGGTGCCGGCGGTGAAGAATCGGCGCTTTTTGCAGGGGATCTATTAAAGATGTATCTCAAGTATGCGGAGAAGAAAAAATGGCGTACGGAGATTTTGAGCGAGAATACAACAGGTATGGGCGGGTATAAAGAAATTATCGTACTTATAGAGGGTGAGAGGGTTTACAGCAGATTGAAGTTTGAAAGCGGTGTTCATAGAGTACAGAGGGTCCCGAAAACAGAAGCAAGCGGACGGATCCATACCTCAACTGCAACGGTAGCAATATTGCCCGAAGCCGAAGATGTCGAAATTGACATTAAGACGGATGATTTAAAGATAGATACATTCCGGGCAGGAGGTCACGGTGGACAGAATGTGAATAAACTCGAGACCGCCATAAGGATAACACATCTACCCACAGGTATGGTTGTTGTATGCCAGGATGAACGTTCGCAGTACCAAAACAGGATAAAGGCAATGAAAATAATAAAATCACGGCTTCTGACCATGAATAGAGAGAAACAAACATCTGAGCGGGCACAGGACAGGCGGAATCAGGTCGGTACCGGGGACCGCAGTGAGAAGATAAGGACGTATAATTTCCCTCAGAACAGGATTACGGATCACAGGATCAATTATACCGTATATTCATTAACCACAATCCTCGCGGGAGACATTGACGAATTTATAGATGCTCTGACGTCTTATTACAGGGCAAACGAGCTTGCCCACGTTATTTCTGCGAAATAAAGTATGCCCCGCCTGAGTTCTCTTCATCTTTGGATAAAAAACTACATCAGTAATAAACATATTCAGATACCTTCAGCAGAAATACATTATATCATCTCAGGCATAACAGGTATATCGAAAGAACATCTGCTCATTCATAAAGATAGTATTGTATCGAACAGCGATAGTGAAAAGATAAAAAGAGCCGTAAAAAAGCGCGGTAATCATTACCCCCTGCAGTACATTATCGGTTCTGAAGAATTTATGGGAATGGATTTTCTCGTAACCCCGGGGGTGTTAATTCCAAGGCCGGAAACGGAATTACTGGTTGAGACCGCATTAAAGTATACCGCCGATCGCAAATACAGACATATTCTTGACCTCTGCTGTGGCAGCGGGGTTATAGGATTAAGCATAGCGCGTATGGACAGATATACCTTGGTAAGTCTTAGTGATAATTCGGCGAGCGCACTACGCCTGACACACAAAAACAGTAATAGACTCGGTCTTAGCTCACGGGTAAAAATTTACCGGGGGGATCTGTTTTCTGCTCTTCCGGTTAGGTCCAAATTCGATCTGATCGTATCGAACCCACCCTATGTGCCGCACAATAGAATACGGCATTTGCAGAAAGAGGTGTTGTATGAGCCGGTGAAAGCAATAGACGGTGGAAGAAAGGGTTTAGAGGTTATCAAAAAAATTATTCAACAGGCAGGCTCATTTCTGGACGAGGATGGCATACTTATCATAGAGCATGATGATACCCACAAGGAATACCTTGAAACATTCTGCGCAGGTGAGGATCAACCATCGCTCCGATACATTAAAACAATCGATGATTTAGCCGGTCTTCCGCGCCTGAGCATATTTTCCCGCAAACACAATTAAGCACATGCCAATGCCAAAGAATCGCGTTAACAGAAAATTGCTCAAGGCGGATTTGCCGGATCGGTTCATTCGTTTCAACTTCTTTCCACTCTATCCCGGCATATGGTTCTTATCGGAAAAATTGACTTTTTGCGTTACCTACCGTAACTATATACCCTTGGTACCGTTAACAGGGGAGGGGTGGTGAGATTGCAGACCAATAAGCTTGCAAAGCTGCAAAGTCCTGTCGTTGATGATGCTGTTTTCAGAAAGCGGCTGTTTCTCACGCTTGAACAGGCACGGAAGAAAAGGGCGATCTGGATTACCGGCTTGCCCGGCTCTGGCAAAACAACCCTGGTTGCAAGTTATATATCGGCATACAAGATTCCCCATGCCTGGTATCATATTGATAGCTCGGATATGGATCTTGCCACGTTCTTTTATTATCTGAAGCTGCTTGTAAAAAGAATCAATGGTAAGAAAAGTACGAGGTTGCCTGCCTTAACGCCGGAGTATCTTCCGAACATTTCAATCTTCGCACAGAGGTACTTTGAAAATCTCTACACAATGCTGCCGAAAGGTTTTGTACTTGTTTTTGACAATTATCATGAGGTTAATGCAAATCCGCTGTTTCATACCATCATGCATGAGGCTTTGATGAAGGTTCCGGAGTATGGGAATATCATATTGATAAGCCGGACTGAACCCCCTGATTCATTTTCAACGTTCGAGACAAACAGTATGATGGAGATCGTCGGTAATGAGTTGATCAAGTTTACGTCAGGTGAAACACAAGAATTGATTAAGCTTCGTTCAGGGAACGGCCATAACAAAGAGATGGTGAACAGGCTTCACGATTTTACAGACGGCTGGGCAGCCGGCATCATCCTCATGCTCGAGCGGAATAAAGAGAAATTAGAAATTGCTTCGCAGGAAGACTTCAAAGATAATCAAGCCATATTCGATTACTTTTCTGCTGAGATCTTCGAAAAAATGAAGTCTGCAGATCAGGATTTTCTGCTGAAAACATGCTTTTTCCCAACAATGACCGTTGAAATGGCAACGCAGATGAGTGGAAGCCGCACTTCTAAAAAAATATTGGGCGATCTAATCAAATCTCATTATTTTACCGTCAAATATCAGGATAACACCTATAAATACCACGACCTGTTCAGGGAATTTCTCATAGTGCGTGCGAAAATGTATTTCAGTGCAACAGAGCTTCAGCGTATCAATAAACAGTCAGCAATGATTCTTAAGGAGAATGGTAAGATTGAAGATGCTGTAAAAATGTTTAAAAAGGCCGGAAGCGTAAAGGATATTCAGAAGATTATTATAGAGCATGCACAGGCATTGATAGAACAGGGCAGAAACAAAGTGCTTGAGGAATGGATAAAAGCTATTCCAGAAGATAACTTAAATCAAGAACCATGGCTTTTATACTGGCTCGGTGAGGCGCGAGCGGTGTTTAATCCTGTTGAAGGAAGGTTATATTTTGAGAGAGCATTTAGACTATTTTTTAATGCTGGACATAATTCTCGGGATGTTTACTCCCGGAGAAAGGTACTTCCTGCCGGGGTATACCTGTCCTGGTGCGGTATTATTGAAACATTTATATATGAGTATGGTAATTTTGCGCTGATCAATAAATGGGTTATGGAAATGGAAAAAATAATGCGAACGTATCATACATTTCCATCAAGGGATCTCGAAGAGCGCACATTAAGTTTATTGGTTTTTGCCTTAACACATTACAACCCATATCATACTAAAATTGAATTATGGGCAGATCGCGTTTTACAACTATTAAAATATAGTAAGGACCCTAATCAGAGTGTATATAATTTATTCTCAATATTACACTACTATGCATGGATAGGGGACGTCTCTAAATTTCAGGTACTCGTTGAATTAATGCAAAAGATACCCCAGTCGTTATCTATAAAAAGCCAATTACTTCAAAAGATGTATGGTGCTGGATATGCCAGGCAGATAGTCTCGAAAGAAGAGTGCCTGCGCCTTGTATCCGAAGGCATGGAGATGGCTCATAAATACGGAGTGCGATTTCTCGATCACATGATTATTTCGCAGGCTGTTTATCTTTTGTTTAGCATTAACGATCTCAATGGTGTTGAAAATTTCTTACAAAAAATGGGACTATCGGTAAATCATTCCAATGCCTTACAGATAAGTCAGTATGCCATATTATCCGGCTGGTTGGATCACCTGCGGGGGAATATATCGCTTGCCATTGAAAAGATTGAGAGGAGTCTTGTCTTATCTATAAAGGCGCAAATACCCTTTGCACAGGCCGTAAGCCGTTTCGCATTAGCACAGATACTTTATGAACAAGGAGATTACAAAAAGGCTGGGGAACATTTCAAACACGGGCTTTTTATTGCCAAAGGTATGAAAAGTAAATCGTTGGAGCTTACATCTTATTATATACAGGCTTACTGGCTATTAAATGAAAAGCATTCGAATACAAGAAAGACAGAGAACAAAGGTCTCAGGATACTGAAGAAATGTTTGGTCATGAGTAAGAAATACGGTCTGGTTAATGTGTACTTTGCCTGGGGACAAAAGATGGCATATTTGAGTCTCAAGGCATTGGAGAATAATATAGAGGTTCATTATGTGCGGGATTTAATTCACAAGCTTGAACTCTTTCCCGACACACCTCCGTATGCATGCGAGAACTGGCCATGGGCATTTAAGGTTTATACGCTCGGCAGTTTTAAGATCCTGCATGAGGACGCACCGGTCGAACTGTCCAAAAAAGCGCAGCTTAAACCTGTTGAGCTGCTGCAGTTTCTTATCGTCAATCACGATAAAGCAGTCGAACTGGATCATATAAGCGGCATGCTATGGCCTGATGCCCAGGGCGATTATGCACACCAGACGCTGGATA
>JAJYUJ010000053.1 GCA_021792615.1 bacterium | reverse complement strand
TCTGGCGTATCTCAAGCTTGCAGAGCTCTTCAGAAAAAAGAATCTCATAGCGGAAGCTGTCTCCAATTATAAGGTAGCCATTGCTATTTATGAAAGGGGAGGACGTACTCAGGATGCATTGAAGATACTGCAAACCATTACGGAACTGGAGCCATCAAACCTGCCCGGAAGGATGAAGCTTGCGGAACTTTATATAAAGAACGGAATGAAGGATCAGGCGTATGCTGAGCTTTCAAAAATCGCGGACAAACTTATCGAGGCAAAAAGGATTATAGATCTCATTACCGTTTATGAGAGGATGATCTCGATTAAACCCGGCGAAGTAAGCATAGTCAAACAGCTGATTAAGTTATACCTTTCACGGGGCGATTATCAAAAAGTGCTTTTAAAGGTCAAAGATATCATCGCTTCGGGTAAATCCGATACCGAGGTGCTTATAGCCCTTGCCAAAGCATATGTGGCCCTTGACAAAATCCCTCTTGCGATATCCGCATACAAGGAAGTCGGGAAATTATACTCCAAAGAAGGACTGGATGCACAGACGCAGGATATCTATAAAAAGATCCTCGAGCTTGATCCGGCGGACCCTCAGGCATTGCAGGTCATCCTCGGTGCAAAGACCGAACCCACCCCCATGCGCGAGATTGAACCTGAACCTTTTGAGATAACCAGAAATCAGGTAGAGGAGAGGCCACCGGAGAAAAAGCCTGCAGTGGCCGCGGAAAAACAAACGGCAAGACCTCAGGCAAAAATACCCGAACGGCAGCCCGAGAAAAAGCAGGAGCCTGAAAGGATACCGGAGAAAAAAGCCGAGAAAAAGGTAGTCCAGAAGCCTGTGCCGGAAGCCGTGGGTCAGCCGGAAACCGGCAAAAAAGAGAAATTGACCCAGGATGAAATAGAAAAGAATTTTTCGGAATCGCAGGTTTACAAACGATATGGACTGCATTCCAAGGCCATAGAGAAGCTGAACCAGATTCTGGAGGCAAACCCGTCTCACCGTACAGCACTCGGCGAACTGTTTGAGCTTTATGAACTTGGGAAAAAATATAAAGAAGCCTCGCAATTGGCCGAGAAGCTCTACAATATCCTGATAGCCGACGGTGAAATAGAAAAGGCCGAGGATTTTGTTAAGCAGGCAATAGCACACGATCCCGGCAATGAAGTTCTGAGAGCACTTATCGGTTATACTCCGGAAGAACCGGTGAAAGATGTCCGTTCCCCTCATCGTGAAGAGCAGCAACCGCAGGAGGAAAAAGAAGAAAAGCCGATAGTGCAGTCCGTTGAACCTCCGAAAAAAGGGAAAGAAGCTTCCGAAGAGATCCCCGCAGACATGGATATAGACGTGGAAATAGCGGAGGAACATAAAGAATCAGTACCTGCGGAAACCGCGAACCGTCCTCAGGAGATAGATACGGATATAGAAATTGAGATTGAAGCTCCTCTTTCTCAGGAAGAGAAGGCAGAACCCGAACCAATGCCGGAGGAACAACAGGCAGCCGAGGAACCCCCAATCAGCAAGGTTGTTCGGGAAGAGCCCCGGGAAGAGCCCCGGGAAGAGCCCAAAGAAGATGTCCCAATCCCCGAACAGATAGATTTCAGTCCTGAGCTGGATGAAGCCGCCAAGGAAGTATCCGGTGAAACGGTACAGCCGAAGCAGGATGAGGACATAAGCTTTAATTTTTCCGATGAAGAACTTGACGGTGCCGCACATGAAGGCCCCGCAAACCCGGCTGGGGGACATGAGCCCGTTTCTCATGGCCATCAAGGACAGGAAAAACCGCATATAGATGTAATCGATTCTCTCGACGAAGCGGAATTCTATTATCAGCAGGGTATTTTGTCCGAGGCAAAAGAGATCCTCCAAAAAGTTTTGAGCGTAGCACCAAATGACGAGAGGGCAAGGAAAAGGCTTGCAGAGATTCTTGCAAAAGAGGAAAAATCAAATCCGGATCTGGAATCGAAAATTCCCGATCTGGATGAGCCGTTCATTCAGAAAGAAGTCGATCACGTCGTAGCAGTATCTGCAGATGAAGGACTGTTCGATCTTGCGCAGGAGCTTGAAAAAGAACTATCCATAACGTCCATAACCTCACAGGTGCAGCAACCTCCCGAGGAAGAGCAGCAGGTGAGTGTTGAAGAAGTGCTCGAGGCTTTCAAGAAAGGTGTCGAAAAAAGCGTTGATAAGGAAGATGCAGAAACGCACTACAATCTCGGCATAGCTTATAAGGAAATGGGATTAATCGATGAAGCCATAAATGAATTCGGCATAGCGATGCTCTCACCGGATAAAAAAGCAGATGGCCTGATCATGCTCGGAATGAGCTATATGGGAAAGGGATTGCCGGGCAAAGCCATTGAGATGTATAAACAGGCGCTGGATGAGAAGGGAGGTGTCAAGGCGGAAAATATCGGTTTGCTCTATGAGTTTGCAATAGCTTTTGAGGCTTATGGTGATATGAAGAATGCGTACAATTATTTTACAGAGGTAAAAAAGATAGATGAGAAATTCCGTGATGTGAAAGACAAACTCGATAAGCTCGAGGAGTTTGTTCAGGATGGATCGAATGCCGGACAAGGCGGGGAGAAACAGCCGGAAGCAGAGAAGTTTACACTGGACAGCTTGCTGAAAGAAGATGGAGAGGAAGGGCAGCCGCCAAAACCGGCCGAGAAACAGAAATCAAACGTTGCAGCCCCAAAAGAACAGTCTGAAATCAATCAATCAAATGAGCAGAAACAAGTAAAAGAAGAACCGGGAACGGATCAAAATAAGGCAAAGCAAGCCAAGAAAAGGGTATCGTATATTTAGAAAGGAGCACAATGAATTATTTAGATTTTTATAAGTTGAACGAAGAGCCGTTTTCAAGTGCGCCGGACATAAAATTTTATTATAACAGTGCTCAGCATTCCAAGGCGCTTGTACGATTGATGTATGCGGTAGACTCGATGAAAGGCCTTGCCCTGCTTATAGGGGATATAGGTACCGGGAAAACCACACTTGCACGGCGTATGCTCGATAGCCTGCCGGAAGAAGAGTATGAGTCAGCCCTGCTCGTTATTATCCATTCCGGGATAACCGCCGATTGGCTGCTCAAGAAAATAGCCATGCAGCTTGGTATCGTCGATCCTTCGGACAATAAAATTACGCTGCTGTCCCAACTATACGAGCGATTGAACGAACTGTATGAGCAGCACAAAAAAGCGGTCGTTTTAATCGATGAAGCCCAGATGTTGAAAACAAAGGAAATGATGGAGGAATTCAGAGGGCTGCTCAATCTTGAGGCCCCCGACAGAAAATTGATCACCTTTGTGTTCTTCGGCCTGCCCGATATAGAGGAAAACCTCTTGCTCGATAGTCCGCTTGCCCAGCGGGTAGCGTTGAAATACAGGCTTGAATCTTTTAATTATGAGTCAACTGAGGCGTACGTAAAACACAGGTTGGGACTCGCCGGAAATAAAGAGGAAATATTTGCAACGGACGCCATAGAAAAAATCCATCATTATTCAAAAGGCATACCGAGGATGATCAATATTATTTCTTCTAATGCGCTCTTTGAAGGTTTTCTTGTGAAGGCTAAAGTTATCGATAGTAAAATTATCGACAGTGTTGTTTTGGATCTCGGTATAACAAGCGAACAAGCGGAAATAAAGAAAACTTTGGAATCGCCGGATACGACAGAAGATGAATTTATCATCGAACCGGTCCAGCAGCCGGTGATGCAGGAACCGGTGATGCAGGAAAGTGCCCGGCAGAAACCGAAAATACCGGTACAGCCCCCTGTTGCTGCCAGGAAGAATCCGGACATTCAAAAGCCAGCAGAGATGAAAGCAAAGCCGAAAAAGCAAGAAGACCTTGATGAAATAGATTCTATACTCGATAAGCTCGAAAAGGGCAATTAACGCAGAAACGCGATTGATCCCCTTGCAGGGTTAATTGGAATTATTACTTTCAGCGTTTTCAAATTGGTTGACATTTCCTTATTAAGAAGAGTAAAGTTATATATAATAAAACATTTATGTTTTATTCCCTGCGAGAAAACAATCAATTTCAGAATTCCTGAACAAGCTGACAGTGAGAGTACGTATCACGGTTTTTGATGTGGTTAATGCTTGATTCAACTCCTCAAAGTTTGATCAACATTAAGCAAGTTTAAGAAAGAAAGGGTTGAGGATGTTATTATGACCGTTTCTGGCATCAAAAAAATCTGTGTTGTGGGCGCTGGCATCATGGGACATGAAATTGCCCTGTGTGCGGCTTTAAACGGCTATAACGTGGTATGCACCGATGTTAATCCGGAAGCAATCAATAAAGCGAAGAAGTTTATCGATTCCTACTTGCCGAACCGTATTGCCAGGGGAAAACTGTCCGAGGAGATAACCCGGCAAGCCCAGGCCAACCTTTCTTTTACCGCGCATCTTAGAGAAGCGGCAGGCGATGCCGATGTTGTCATCGAAGCTATTATAGAAAAGCTTGTGCTCAAACGCAAATTATTCTCCGAGTTAGATACGATCTGCCCAAAGCACACGATTCTGGCAACAAATAGCTCCTTTATCGTCAGTTCTCAAATCGCCGGCGCTACAAACCGTCCGGATAAAGTATGTAACATGCACTTTTTTAACCCAGTACTGGTTATGAAGCTTGTAGAGGTAATCCGCGGACCGCATGTTTCAGAGGAGACGTTGAATACGGTCCTTGCGCTTACGAGGAGTCTGGACAAGACCCCCGTTTTATTAAAAAAAGAAATCTACGGCTTTCTGGTCAATCGAATTTTATCGGCTCTTATCCATGAAGCCCTGTTCCTCTACGATATGGATGTAGCCTCATTTGAAGACATTGATACCGCAGTAACGCTCGGGTTGGGACATACAATCGGGCCTTTTCAGCTTTTAGACCTTACCGGTATAGATCTGTCTTACACTATCGATATGGAGCGTTATCGGGAAACGGGAGATCCGGTCCATAAGCCTTCGCCAAGCATTGTTGAAAAATTTATTAAAAAGGAATGGGGACGCAAAACCGGTAAAGGTTTTTATGATTATCATGACAAATCATAAATACCCTCAACCAATGTCCATGGAATCTGGAACTCTAAACGCCATACATACGCGGATAAAAGCAAAAAGCTGTAACAAAAGCTTTGAGCGATAAAATAGAGAAAAGGAGGTACGTTTATGTCAGAGGTAAAATTCGGCAATCCGGCAATCCCCGGTATAATGGCAATGGCGGTCCTAACGTTTCTGTTCAACGTATCGAACGCAGGTATTATGGTGCCGGCGTCCATGTTCAGCGCTACGCCGTTCGCTCTTTTGTACGGTGGAATAGTGGCAATGGTTTCCGGGTTTTTATGTCTCAAAACAGGTGATTCTCTTCACGCCGTGGTATTAACAGGATGGGGCGGGTTTTTTATGGGCTTTGGTTTTATGACGTATACCGTTTCCTGGGGGGTCATACCGAAACCATTAGTTGGAGAAGCGATGCTTGTTGCTTTAGTTGGATGGACCATTTTTGCATTGGTCTTACTGATGCTGTACATCAAAACAAAAAGCAAGATCGGAATAACGATCTACCTTCTCCTGGCCTTATTCCTCATTTTACTTACCATCGGGGGTTTTACCCAGAATGCGGCAATTTCACACCTCGGCGGTTATGTGGGGATTATAACCTCTTTTGTTATTTGGTATGCTGTGTATGAATTGGTTTTGGCCGAGCTCAAGGCACATGCAGCGGCAGCGAAACAATAGTTTCACAGGCAATAGACAAGGTCGGTAATCCGAAAAAACAGAAAAAATTAAAAAGTCGGGTTTTAATTTTTCAGGAGGTCGAACATGTCGCAAAGAGTTTATCAGGCAGGAGAAAACTATAAGTATCCTTTGATCATCAAAAAGATTTTGAATACCCCGCTCGTGTATTCTCCGGACAAAGAAATAGTCTATCGTGACCGTGTCAGGCTAACCTATAAAACACTCTATGAGCGGATTGGCAGGCTGGCGAGCGGATTGGAGAAGTTAGGTGTAAAACAGGGGAACACGGTATGTGTATTCGATTATGACAGCAACCGCTATTTAGAAGCATATTTTGCCGTACCTATGATGGGGGCCGTACTGCATACCATGAACTGGCGTTTACCGCCGGAGACCATCCTCTATACTATGAACCATGCAGAAGATGATATCGTGCTCGTGCACGCGGATTTCCTTCCCCTGCTGGAATCCATCTGGTCCAAATTAACAACGGTCAAAAAAGTCATTCTTCTGAAAGACGAAGACAAAACGCCGGCAACGAAAGTACCCATTGCCGTTGAATACGAAGGGATGCTGAAAAACGCTCAGCCGACTTATGATTTCCCGGATCTGGAAGAAAACACAAGGGCTACGATTTTCTATACGACCGGGACTACCGGGTTACCGAAGGGGGTATATTTTTCTCACCGGCAGCTGGTACTCCATACAATCGGAGTATCGATAGCGAGCCTTTATGAATCGGGGATTGGGAGCTTACGCTCGAAAGATGTTTATATGCCGTTAACCCCCATGTTCCACGTTCATGCGTGGGGAGTCCCTTATGTGGCAACCCTATTGGGAACCAAGCAGGTGTACCCGGGACGCTATGAACCGGAGGCCATACTGAAGCTTATCCAGCGAGAAAAAGTGACCTTCAGTCATTGTGTCCCTGCGATACTGCTTATGGTCATAAGCCATCCCACGGCTCAATCGGTCGATCTTTCCCACTGGCAGCTCGATATCGGGGGGTCTGCTTTGCCGAGGGGATTGGCACAGGCTGCAATGAAGCTCGGGATCAGGGTTTGGGCTGCGTATGGTATGTCAGAGACCTGCCCTGCTGTTACCTTTGCACTTCTGAAGGAAACAATGGAGGGTTGGGATGAGGAAAAGAAGCTCGACTACCTTATCAAAACAGGCGTGCCTTTCCCTCTTGCCGAAGTGGAAATAGTCGATAGTAACGACGAATTTCTTCCTCACGATGGAAAAACGAACGGAGAGCTTGTCATACGTACGCCATGGCTTACCGAGGCGTACTATAAAGAGCCCGAGAGGACAAAAGAGCTCTGGAGAAAAGGCTGGTTACATTCAGGGGACGTTGCCAGTATCGACGAAGAAGGTTATGTACTCATTACGGATAGGATAAAGGACGTCATCAAAACCGGAGGTGAATGGATTTCTTCCTTGATGCTGGAGAACCTTATCAGCCAGCATGAAGCTGTCAGCGAAACCGCGGTTATCGGAGTTTCAAATGAAAAGTGGGGCGAAAGGCCTCTGGCATTGGTTGTGTTGAAGCCGCAGTTTAAAAATAAAATAACCGGGGACGACATTAAGGCGTTTATGAACAAGTTCGTGGAACAGGGAAAGCTGAACAGTTACGCAATTCCGGACCGTGTAGAGATCGTGGAGACGATTGCGAAGACCAGCGTGGGCAAGATCAATAAAGTAGCTTTAAAAAAACAGTACGCAGGATGAAAAGAGACCAGCTAAAAACAATAGAGAGAAAAATCCGCAATAGCACTGCGTTCTATAGTTCTTGACACAACCGTATAGTTTGGAATAGAAAGAATAAAAAAAGGAGGTAGTTTATGGACGTAAAAAAACGGATACTATCGCTGACCATAGTTGCTACAACGTTGATCGGGCTGTTGTTTGTATCTTCACCCACCTTTGCTGCTCTTCTTGATGCTTCAAGCGTAAAATTAGGAGGCTATTACAGGGTACGGCAGATATATTACCATAACATTACATTGAAAAATTCTGAGAATACCTCTTACTTCGATCAAAGGTTTCGCCTTGAACCCCAGCTCAATATCAATGAAGACATCACGATCAAAACACAGATCGATATGCTGGATGACGTGTTTTGGGGGGACAATGTGGACAGCGGCAATGCCATACAAACGGGTAATCCATCGAACAACTCCGCGTATTATCCTTATGGTGCAACGACACCGGACGGCACAGGACTTCTGAATATTAATGTCAAACGGGTCTGGCTTGAATATCATTCGCCGGTGGGCAATCTTCTCATAGGCCGTGCACCGTTTGGTTTCGGGCTTGGCGTGCAGTATAACGATGGAGATGGGTTTGCGAACGAGTGGGGCGATGCTTACTACGGCAATACAGCGGATCAAATACAGTTTGCTACCATGCCTATGGGCAAGGACGAGCCGCTCGTTACCGTGCTTGAATACGCCAAGATGAAAGGCAATGACCCGAACAATCCTTATGATGACGAGGACTGGTACATGTTTATCCCGGGCTATCAGACGAAAAAGGTAACAGCATTTTTGGATTTACTGCACATAGAACAGAACCTGTTTAAAAAGAACATCAACTACGCAGAGCTCTATGCGGATATAAAGCCTATTAAAGGCCTTAAACTGCTCGTTGATTATTTCTATCTCAGCGGGTCTTTAATGCCGTTTACGTCATCAAGCGCTGCAGCTCAGGCCATGCAGGCAGCTATAGGTACGAACACGCTAAAGGTTGTAGATGCGCAGGGCGGTGTAGTCAGGGGCGAGTATAACATGAGTCCGCTGGATTACAGCATGGAGATTGGATTTTCTCCGGCAAACGGCTCAGCAGCAAATCAGATCCAGACATACCCGTTCAGCAATGATTACAACTCAAGCCTTATACTGTTTAACAACACGGGACTTGCAGCACCTAATTCGATGGAAAACCCTACAATAGGAACATTAAATGCACTTGGCTCACTGAATAGTCCGGCAACAACGATACCCCCGGAGTCCGTATTGAAGGACGACTTTATCTATTTCGCACCGATGGTCAAGTTCATACCTGCTGATTTCCTTAAGGCAAAGCTGCAGCTCATGTATGCAGAGACCAACGATTTCACGAACTATGCACCTTTGTTGGGCAGAGCGGCAGGAAAACCGGCCAGGGATCTCGGCTACGAGGCTGACTTTGGGCTCGACACGACATTGTCGGATAAGTTTATCTTTGGATTCCAGACGGGTTATTTGATCCCCGGTGCTGTATTTAAGGACGCCAGCGGCAAAGCAGACGGTGTATTTGCGTTCGAGACAAGGTTTACTGTACTGTTCTAAAAGAGATACAATAGCTAACATCAAAAGACGTCCCGCCAGCTGCGGGACGTCTTTTTTATTCCTATCGTGATGCACATAGTTCTTAAGGATTCCCGTTTTCATGTGAATGACAACGAAGCATTGTACCGGCAATGCGTTGTCATGAGTCTTTCTGAGTACATTTTATTTCACTTTCTCCCGTATTTCTGATACGAAGATAACATGGGTGTTTATTTGTCCATTATAATACCGGTGTTTAACGAAGCTGATTCTGTAGTTCAGTTATATACCGAATTAAAGGATGTTATTGTACGTCAGCAATATACTGCGGAAATCATATTCGTCAATGACGGGAGCAGAGATCAAAGTATAGAGAAACTGAAAAAGCTTGCTGCATCCGATACCGGCGTCAAAGTCATCAGCTTTAAGCGGAACTATGGCCAGACACCTGCCATGTCTGCGGGTATTCAGCATGCAAGCGGCCGGATCATCATAACCATGGACGCGGACCTCCAGAATGATCCGAATGACATACCTGCAATGGTATCTAAGATAGAGGAAGGATATGAACTCGTCAGCGGCTGGAGGAAGCCGAGAAAGGACAATTTCTTGCGGAGAGTACTCCCGTCTATCATTGCGAATTATCTTATCAGGATTGTCACCGGCGTAAAACTGCATGATTTCGGGTGTACTCTCAAAGCATACCGTTCGGATGTCATAAAAGGTATCAAATTATACGGAGAGATGCACAGGTTTATACCGGTTTATGCTGCATGGACGGGTGCAAGCATCACCGAGATTAAAACGAACCACCGCGAAAGACTCTATGGTAGCTCGCATTATGGTTTTATCAGAACGATCAAAGTCGTGCTTGACCTGCTTACCGTAAAATTTCTCGGTGATTTTTCCACGCGTCCCATTCATTTGTTCGGCGGGAGCGGGTTCTTGTTTATGACATCGGGATCCTGCATAGGCATCTATGTTCTCTACGAGAAATTTCGTCTGCATATCTTCGCTTACCGGAATCCTTTACTCTTGCTTGCGGTTTTTTTATTCCTCATAGGTTTTGAGCTCGTGCTCATAGGACTGATTGCCGAGCTCGTTATCCGGCTGTATCACGAGTCCGTCAGTAATCCTGTTTACACGATAAAAGAAGAGATCAATCTTCCCCCTACCCCATCTCTCCACAACGGGGAGAGGGAAAAGTGAAATCATTCAGATAAATGTGCGGGATATGCGGCATATACAGGGATGCTGGCAGGGATGAGCTTACAGCCTGTACGAAACAGATGCTTGATGCAATGCGCTATCGCGGACCGGATCAGCAGGGCATCCATGCCTTTGACCGGTGCGTGATAGGGGCCAACCGCCTTTCCATCATAGACATAGAAAAGGGTGATCAGCCCATTCATAATGAGGATGCTTCAATATGGGTAGTGTATAACGGAGAGGTCTATAACTTCAAAGAACTCAGGAAGAAGCTTCTTCTACAGGGACACAGGTTTTATACGGATACCGATACCGAGGTTATTGTTCATCTTTACGAGCAGGAGGGGACCGGGGGCTTTGAAAAATTAAACGGCATGTTCGCGTTCGCTCTCTACGACCAGAGGCAGCAGCGACTGGTACTCGCACGGGACAGGATCGGCATAAAGCCCCTCTATTACAGCTTGTCCGATGGTATTACGTTTGCCTCTGAAATGAAGGCACTTATTGCACTGAAGGACAGAAGCTATCATCTCAATCTTTCCGGTGTGGCACAGTATTTTGCCCATGATTATACGCCGGCTCCAGACACCGTTGTGAACGGTATTTTCAAGCTTTTGCCCGGATTCTGCCTTATGTATGAGCAAGGACATAGCCACGAAAAGGCATTCGCAGCGGCCCCTGCACCGTTCCCTGATGCAAGCAATAATCAAGGGAAACCGGAATCCAGATTAGAAACGCTTTTATTCGATAGTGTGCGGGACCAGATGGTAGCGGATGTGCCGGTCGGTATATTCCTGTCGGGAGGTATAGATTCTTCGACCGTTGCATACTTCGCATCGAAGATTAAGCCTGACGTCGAAAGCTTCTCCATTGCATTTGAAGAACCGTCTTTTGATGAAAACAAGTATGCCCTCATGGTGAGCAATACCCTAGGTTTGAAGCATTACTCAGAAGTGTTCACGTTCGGAGTGTTCCGCGGATTGTTCGATCACCTCATGGATTTTATGGATGAACCTGTTGCAGACCCGTCTTTTCTGCCGACCTATTTTCTGAGCAGGCTTGCCGCGGAGCACGTGAAGGTGGTGCTCTCTGGTGAGGGCGGAGATGAGATGTTTGCGGGGTATCCGACCTACAGGGCACATGGGTTCTCATCTCTGTACGGATCGCTCCCTGCCTTAATAAGGAAGTATGCTCTGGAACCTCTTGTGGATATGCTGCCTGTATCATCGAGGAACTTTTCTTTTGATTTTATCTCAAAAAAATTTATACGTTCGGCAATGATGCCTGTGCATAAAAGGCATATCCAATGGATGGCCGGGTTTTCCGATGCGGAACTGGACCTGCTGTTTAAAGACGGGATTCTCGATCGTTCGACGGATATCTATCGGCATGCAGGTACCCTTGCAGCGAAGGCCTCTGCACTATCCGACCCTGAGATTGCAAATGTGCTGGACATACTCATGTACCTTCCGGATGACCTGCTCGTAAAGGTTGACCGCGCTACTATGTTTGCATCGATTGAATCGCGGGTCCCGCTGCTTGACAACAGGCTTGTGGAATTCAGTATGGCACTGCCCTTCTGTTATAAAATCAAGGGTCTTACACAAAAGTATCTGCTGAAACGGCTCATGAAGGGGAAGCTACCGGACCGTATTATAAAAAGGAAAAAGAAAGGCTTCGGCATACCTCTGACAAAGTGGTTGCAGCATGATTTCAGACGAGAGGCTGAATCGCTTCTGTCAAAGGATTCCATCGATAGTACCGGCTTATTGAATTATGCATACATAGACAGGCTCTTGAAGGAGCATACGGCAAAGGCCTGCGATCACAGGAAAAAGCTCTGGCCTGTTATCATATTTGTACAATGGCTGCAGCGGTATAAGATCGGATTGCCCTGAAATATGTTGAGGAAAGACATAGTTGTTGACTGTTGCAATAATTATGAATATTATTTGTCTATGCGAACATGAGATCGGAA
>JAJYUJ010000014.1 GCA_021792615.1 bacterium | reverse complement strand
CAAATCTTTCCAGGCTGTTGAAAAACTCGGTTTACTGTCATTACGAACGAAGTGAAGCAATCTCAGTTATTGTAAATCAATAAGTTATAGATTGCTTCGTCGCAAAAGCGCTCCTCGCAATGACTTGCAGTGGCTTTTTCAATAGCCTGTTTCATTTTGACAAAAGACATATTGAGAACCGCAGGTTCAGTCCTTGAAAGGTGAAATAGGTTAACAAGCAGGTGTAGCTGAAAAATGAGGGACAGCGTTTGTTTTAAATTATAACGCCCCATGCCCCTCTTATTAGAGGGGAAAAGAATGCTGGATTCCCGTTTTCACGGGAATGACAAAATAGTGCATCGACTTAGTTTCTAACGGGGTAAACATACAGAAGACTTTAATCTCGTTTTAACCCCCTTTCCCCCTTATCAAGGGGGAATGAGGGGGTTGTGAAATCGCGGGAATAAGTAAACTCCCTTATTGCATGTTCCGGGTTAAATTAGCGGTATGCACCGCCTTCCACGTATGATCTCCCTCATACACATTTTATCCGGACATGCATATTATTTGAGTATGCAGCTGGCAACAGATAAATCTCCAAAACTGACCGTGCCGTACAGGTACCTATTCACCGGTATGGTGATACTCGTTATATTGTCTGCGGGTATTATCATAAAGGCACATGCATTCACCGTACACTATTACAGCTCGCCTGTCCTTCTGCCGATGACCCATCTGCTGACGCTCGGCTGGATAACCATGACCATCATGGGCGCAATGTTCCAGCTTGTCCCGGTTATTACGGAAAGAAACCTGTACAGCGAGACTATTGCCCGGGTGACGTTTTATATATATCTTGCCGGCGTGGCATGGCTTGTCTATGCGTTTGCAGAAAATACACCTGCCGAGCCCGGTGCAGGCATTGTCGGCATCGCCATTATTCTGTTCCTTATCGATGCTGCAATGACGATCCGCCCGGTTCGCGGGCGCGTCAATACGGCAGCCGGAGACGGACTTCAATCATTGCCTGTTTCAAATGGCAATAATAGTTTACCGGCGCCAAAGGCCCGCTCTCAAGGAGTAAAGACCGTAAAGAAGCAGGACCTTGCGGTCTGGTTTGTGGCTGCTGCGCTGTTCTTTTTGTTCTTCACCCTGATAACCGGTTCATTCGCTGCATTCGGGCTGCATCATACCATTGCCTATAATCCCCTGAACCTGCTGTACCTGCATATCGCTCTCGCCGGCATCGGATGGGTCAGCTTTATCGTTATCGGGTTTTCATACAGGCTTATCCCCATGTTCGTACTGTCCCACGGGTATGACGAGTCTTACGGCTGGACATCCCTGGTCATGCTGGTATCGGGACTGCTGTTTCTTACCCTTTATTTTTTGCTCCGCCTGTTTATTCCGCAGATCAGCGGCATTCATTGGATTGGACTTGCAGGGGGCGGTGTGATGCTCACCGGCGTCATCAGCTATATGCTCCAGATGCGGTTGATCTATAAACAGAGGACGCGCAGGAAGATAGAGCCCGCTCTATGGTTTTCCATCTGTGCGACAGGATATCTGCTTATGGCCGGAATAACCGGTGTCTGGATGCTGGCGTTTGCTCACTCGTTCCGCATGGAGATGCTCTATGTCTTTTTAGGGCTCTTCGGTTTTGCTGGCATCTCTATCATCGGTATGATGCATAAGATCGTACCGTTCCTGCAGTGGTACAACAAGTACAGTTCTAAGATAGGACTTGAAAAGGTCCCCATGACAAAGGACATGATAAGCGAGCGGCTCACCTGGATCCAGTTGTTCGTTTTCAATGCAGGCATCATGATAATGGCAGCGGGCATCATGGCAAATGTAACGGGCATCATCGTTGTATCCGGTGTATTGTTCTTTTCGGGTTCGCTTATGTTTTTATACAATATTGCAAATGTGTTGAGAAAGTGAGGAGGAAGTATGACTACACAACAGGAAGTGTTGAAAGCGCTTGAGGCGGTGATGGACCCGGAACTCGGGCTCAATATCGTCGAACTCGGGCTGATATACGATGTTCAGGTTAATGAACAAAACGAGGTTTCCGTAAAGATGACGCTCTCTGCGCGGGGGTGTCCTTTGCACACAAGCATAACAAACGGCGTTGAGAATGTTATTAAACGCATGGAAGGTATCAACGGGGTCAGGGTAGAGGTTGTCTGGGACCCGCCGTGGACCCCGGACAGGATAGCACCGGAAACAAAGAAGCGCATGGGGTTCAGATGAAGATTACACCGCAGACAAAGATCATCGATATGATCAAGGCATACCCGCAGCTGGTCGATGTCCTTGCATCGTACAACAGTCATTTCGGGCTTTTAAAAAACCCGATCATGCGAAGGACCTTTGCACGGCTTGCAACCGTCCGTCACGCCTCGAAGGTTGCCGGCGTCAACCTTTCGGAGCTTATCAAACTGCTGAACAATGCCATTGGAGAAACGGTGCCGGATACAGACACAACCGAGAGTGATGCATCTCAAGATGCATCCGGCGTACCGGTCAGGGACATCGTAGAGCAGCGCCATGTGCGGACGACTGCGCTGGATGTGCGGGGCATCATGAAGGCAGGGGGCGAGCCGTTTCAGGCGATCATGCAGGCAGTGACAAAGGTGAAACAGGGCGAGGCGCTTGTGCTGGATACCATTTTCGAGCCGGCACCCCTGTACGATGTGCTGAAGAAAAAAGGCTTTGAACACCAGACCGAAATACTCGCAGACGACCATTATAAGATATGGTTTTACAGGACAGCGATCCGGGACACCCGGCAGGGAAGTACAGACGGTAAGGAGCGGATCAGAGAAGACAACGGCACCGTTTACCTTGACGTCCGCGGGCTTGAGCCTCCCGGTCCCATGGCAATGATACTCGAGACCATGGCAAAGCTCGATCCATCGAAGAGGCTGGTGGTGCAGCACGAACGCGTGCCCATGTTCCTGTACCCGAAGCTCGATGAAAAAGGATATACCTATGAAACCCAGGAGATCGACAAGCACAATGTGAAGCTCATTATAAGACCAAAGGCGCATTAGCCCAAGACATGCCATAGGGAAGCCTGCCGTGGTCGGATGAGCCTGAGGCTCAAGTTCTGTGACAAGGCTAATTTTATATTAGAGAGGGAAGAGTTGTTCGTCTTTATTGTATTTTCCGGGTCAACTGCCGAACAATAACCCTCATCCGGCCTGCTGAAAACATTGACTAAAAACAGGGATCTACCCTAAAAAGGACATACTCTATCAAAAGAGGCGCTTATGAAACCTGTTTGGGAACAAAACTTTATTGTCCGATCGTATGACGTGGACCCCGGCTGGAAATTGAAGCTTTCCACATTGTTCAGTTATATGCAGGAGGCCGCTGTCAATCATTCTTACGACCTCGGAGTCGGGTATCATGATCTGGAGAAGTCCGGCGTGTTCTGGGTTTTATCCAGGATCAAGCTCAAGATCAAGAGGATGCCCGCCTGGAAAGATGACATCACGGTTAAAACATGGCCCAAGGGTAAGGACCGGCTATTCGCGCTGAGGGATTTTGTCGTGCTGGACTCAAACAACAATGAATTAATCTCCGTTACATCCTTATGGCTCTTGATTAAAAAAGACAGCCGCAGGCCGCAGCGCATACAATCTTTGCCCGTGCCACTTCCGGAAAATCAGGGGATGAGTGCAATGGAAGAACACCTGGAAAAGATAAAGCCGTTTGACACGCTGGAGCTCCATCATACGAGGCAGGTGCTGCCGGATGACCTCGACGTGAATTATCATGTGAACAATGCACGGTATATCGACTGGATTATGGATTGTTTCGATCCGTCGTTCAGCGTTGCGAATACCATAAAGGCCATTCAGGTAAATTACATGGACGAAGCAATGTACAAGGAGCAGGTCATGATGAACATATCAAAAAACGCAGTCCCTGATCGTACAAACTACATAGAGGGCATACACCAGGACACAAGATCTGCCGTTGTGCAGGCGCTTGTAGAGTGGGCTTAACCCGGCACCTGCGTTTGAATAACAAGGAAGTTTAGGCAATGAGCGATAAGCCCGCGTCAAATACAGGTATTCTTCGAAAATCCGATGAGGAAAATATACCGGGTAATAGCATATAAACCCCGTTAGAAATGTCGGAATAATACAGATGTTTTTATAATAAATTTTCAATCTATCGTCGTACAAATTATCATCTGCTGAGTTTCTAACGGGGTAAACATACAGAGGACTGAGGCCTCGTTTTTATAGGGAATTTATAGATATCAGGTGGATCGCGGGATTGAGCGAATAAGTAAACTTCCTTGTTGTATTTTTCTGGTTAAATCAAAAACATGCAACAAGAAAGTTTGCCTATTTTCCGGGGTTATGTGCCGGCGATGTTATTGATACGGACAGCCCGGCGCAACGCACGTCTGTGTGATCTGTCCCCCCGGTGTGAGAAACGACCCAAGCTGCTGAATGACCTCGGGTAACCTTCTTACCGCCTCATGCACACACGATGTCAGTGTTGAATCCTTTGACGGCGGCTGGTTTGTCGAAGGCGGGATATAGGTGCATGCCTGACCGCCGAAAGAAAGGTTTGTCCAGTATGTCAGTGCAGCGGGAAGCGGCCCTGTCGTTTCGGTTATGCCGTATACAGGTACGGGCAGGGTTTGTAAGCCAGTAAGTCCCATGGTCCTGACAAGCAGGTTCGTTGCAAGGTTTGACACCTCGGAATCGTTTATACCCGCCTGGATCAGGATCTGTTTTTTAGGCGTATTTTCCAGGGGGGCCATAATCGTATGCGGCGCAAAGGTGATGGGATCTGCGAAGTCCCAGTCATACTGTGAAAGCGACAACAGCTTCATGCGGTCCAGTGCGTTGGGGTATGCGACTGCCATAATGGGCTCGAGCATGTTGTATTCCGGATTCCTCTGAATCATGAGACTCCATGTTGATCCTGCCACACCGAGAACGCCTTTTGTTATATCAGGGTCGATACTCATAAAGGTTGCGCCCTGAATACCTCCGTCAGATATGCCGTAGTAATAGATCGTGCTGCCGATAATGGGGGTTCCATTGTACTGCAATTCCGGGTTATTCCTGAGTGCAGTAAGCGCGAGCCTGGCCATAACGACGACGTTTATTTGTGCCTGCTGGATTTTGTCCGTGATCAACCCGAGCTTATTGAAATTACCGATCGCCACGATAGCATTCGCCACATCATTTGCACTTAAGCCGATCCAGTCCGTGCCGATCTGTACCATGCAGAGCTGGTTTATCAGGCTTTCCTGATAACCGCTGTCCATCTCGCTCAGTGCACTGCCGAACAAGCCGTGACCGTAGACCATGATGGGTATAGGCAGAGTCGTAGTCGTATCTGTAATACAAGCAGGTATATGAACGACCAGAGGGTAGGGCGCTTGATCGACATACTGCGGCAATCCTGTGGTGCTGTTCGTTGCGAGGTAGCCGCTTGAATTTAAAAAGGTAGGTGCTGTAAACTCGCCGATAAGTTCTTTGTACAGATAAGCATTCGTTCCTGGTGTAAATGTTGTTATGGTAGAAAACGAATAGGGGATACCGATCGTTGGGTTCGTTATCATCGTCAGTGCCGTATCTCTCATTGTTAACAGATGGGCAGTGAGGAACTTGTCAGATGCAGTTGTGAAATCCCACGCAAGTACAATGTCGTTTTTGTTAATGCCCTGAGACGTAAGGAATGAAAACAATTGCTTGTAATGGGGCCGGATACCTTCCACGATGCTGTTGTTCGTCGGGGTGCCGTCTCTCAGATAAACAAACGGTACCGGTGCCTTCAGAGGGTTTCCGTTGATATCCTTTACGGTATTGAGAATAACGACGACATAGCGTGTCGATGTGTTCAGCCGGATCATGGGTCTTATGATCAGACCCTGTTGTTGTACTGAGGGCGCATTTGCGTCCACCTCTGCGAACAAGGGCACCCGTGTACCTGTTGTAAAGTTGATGATCTGTATGGGGCTTGTTGTCAGTGTGGAAGCAGCGAGATTGTTCTGTGACGGCAGAGATGTCGGTGTTACACCCTGGGCGAAGTACACGAGGATCTGACTTGCAGGGCTGAACCCGTCCTCAGTGTTGAAGGGTGCGGGATTAAGCGGTATGCCGCTGTTCGTTGCCGGCAGAACACCGGACGGATAATTGACACGCCAGCCTGTTGCAGTGTTAGAATCAGGTGTTAAATAATAAAAAGACGGGTAGGGTAAAAAGCAATCGTCCGTTGATATGGGATTGCAACCCTGACCGATCGTTACGCTCTTTGTATTGTTACTCCCGCTTGATCCGCATCCATAAGAAAACAATGCTACCGTCAACAAGAGTATCCCCGCCGAAACAACCTTGTATGTCTTCATTATCCCCCCCGATCCGTACCGTTTGTTTATATACGTATTCTCGTTATCACAGCGTAAGATTTTAAGCAAACAAGAAACCCGGTGTATGATTTAAACGCGCGATCACTTTCTATCAAAGCATCCTTGCGGGGTTGAGCCGCTACATTTTCAAAAACCCGAGGAGCCTGTACATCAGTACCGCAGGCCAGAACAACGCTTTAAAAATACCGAGTATCCCTGTCCAGAGCGACGTAGCGTGCTGGAGGTAATATACCAATGCACCGATAAAAGCCATGCCATAGACACCGCCTAACATACCGTTGTTTTTCATCGTTCCCTCCTTTTCCCCTGTTCCTTATCACATCACGTGTGCGTTCGTCACTTTCTTTCAAAGGGAATGCCCGTGAGAACTACAGGCCGCTCTGAAGAATTTATTAACCCGAAAAATGCAATAAGGAAATTTACTTATTCGCTCAATCCCGCGATCCACCTGATATCTATACGTTTCCATAGAGAAACGAGATTTCAGTCCTCTGTATGTTTACCCCGTTAGAAACTCAGCAGATGATAATTTGTACGACGATAGATTGAAAATTTATTATAAAAACATCTGTATTATTCCGACATTTCTAACGGGGTTTATATGCAATTACCGGTATGGTTTCCTCATCGGATTTTCGAAGAATACCTTTATCTGACGCGGGATTATCGCTCATTGCATAAACTTCCTTATTTTTCAAACGCATTTTTCGGGTTAAAATACCCGGGGGCAGTCATGCCTGAGCCCGCGACCTTCCTTCACCCCGGGAAAATGGAGCAGGAAGTCTCAGACTAAATCTTTATGCCGAGCCTCTTGAAATGCTTTTCCAGCATCTTCTTTTCGAAAAACAACAGGGCTGGATTGTTCGCCAGCGAATTTTTCGGATAAATGATTCCGTACGTTGCAAGCTCGTCCATGGACAGCGTGCCCCCGGTTTCCAAAAGCTCCGTCAGCGCCCTGTCCCTTTTTTGCACGTGTGCGGCAAATCTATCGAGCAGCGGCAGCAGTTCATCCCGGGTATATATCTTGTTGGAGTGTGAAGTTATAAAGTATTTCGAGTGCAGCTGCCGTACTTTATCTATGGATGCAAGGAAGTCGTCGATGTCCGAAACCTCGTTGCCGTACCACGGTCCGAAATCCGTAAGGTCTATGTCCGTTATCAAGGTCAGCGAAGCACTTTCGAAATACAAGCCGCTGTGTCCCCGGGTGTGCCCGGGCAGCGCTATGGCCTTTATCCCGTATGATTTGTCTATGACATGTTCGCCGTCCCTGAACGTACCCGCTATTTTATGTTCGGTAATGTTATAGATGGTTTTTACAACATGGAGCCATTGCTCGCGCAGCACCTTGTCCGTTATGCCTACGGCATTGATAAACTGCTCATGGCTTTCGATCATCGGAGCATCCAGTTCCGGCGCGAAAAAATCACTCTTGGTGAACAGATAATTCATCCTCCGGTGATCCCCGTGAAAGTGCGTGTTGACGATAAAGGCCTTCTTGTCGCTCAATTTGGTCAGTTCCCCGGACTCTCCCCCGGGATCCACGATGACCGTCGTTTGTCCGGTCTCGACGACAAATGTATTGGAATAGATCAGCGGCCCTTTGTGTCTTCCCCAGAATACGGTGATATTTTCTATTTTGGCTGAATCTTCCATTACCCTTTATCATAAGCATAGAAAGAATAAATCTCAACAGGAGTTTCTATCCCTGACAGGAGTAATACCTGCGGAAAGGTGTTTGTTTGCCTTGCATGTCCGTCCTTGACACCTTGGCAAGTTTTCCGTATACTCATTACAAAACAGAGATCAAGGGGGTTAATGCCATGACGTCGAGATTGGGAGAGCTGCTCGTTAAGGAAAACTTAATAACGCCGGAACAGCTTAAAAAGGCTATAGAAGAACAAAAAGCCGGAGGCGGAAGACTCGGCTCGAGCCTTACGAAGCTGGGGTTTGTCACGGACGAGGAACTACTGTCTTTCCTGAGTAAACAGTATAATGTTCCGGCCATAAATCTCGATGAATTCGAAATAGATAAAGAGGTCGTCAGGAAGATCCCCGAGAACATAGCGAGAAAACATCTTATCGTCCCCGTTAACCAGACCGGTTCAACCCTCATTGTTGCAACGTCCGATCCGACCAACCTGTCCGTTATCGACGAGATTAAATTCCTGACCGGATACAATGTCGAGTTCGTTGCAGCAACAGAAACCGCCATAAAGAAATCCATAGAAAAATATTTTGAAGTGTCGACGGATTATCAGGATATTATGGACGAAGCAGCAGAAGAATATGAGGTTATCGGTGATGACGATAATATCGACGTAAAATCTCTCGAGAAGGCAAGTGAAGAGGCCCCGGTGATCAAGCTGGTAAACTCGGTCCTGAATGATGCGATTAAAAAGGGAGCAAGCGACATACACGTAGAGCCGTATGAAAAAGCTTTCAGGATCCGGTTTAGAATAGACGGAATGTTGTATGAAATAATGAAACCGCCCATTTCTTTAAAAAACGCTATAGCATCCAGATTAAAGATTATGTCAAAACTGGACATAGCCGAGAGGAGAAGGCCGCAGGACGGAAGGATCAAGATTCGATATGCTGACGGGAAGGACATAGATTTCCGTGTGTCGGTCCTGCCGACACTGTTCGGGGAAAAGATTGTTCTCCGGTTGCTGGACAAATCGAATCTGCAGCTCGATATGACGAAGCTGGGGTTTAACGAAAAGCAGCTCAAGGATTTTAAAGATGCCGTACACAAGCCGTACGGTATGGTCCTCGTGACAGGACCGACCGGCAGCGGGAAGACCACGACGCTTTATTCCGCGCTTTCCGAACTGAACCAGATCTCCAAAAATGTGTCCACCGCCGAGGATCCGGTCGAATACAATATACCGGGTGTTAATCAGGTGCAGATGCACGAAGAAATCGGGTTAAATTTTGCGGCATCGTTGCGGTCGTTTCTCAGGCAGGACCCCAATATTATCATGGTCGGAGAGATCCGGGATTATGAAACCGCGGAAATAGCTGTGAAAGCGGCGCTGACCGGCCACCTCGTCCTGTCGACCATTCACACGAACGATGCACCGAGTACGATCAACCGGCTGCTGAACATGGGTATCGAACCGTTCCTTGTCGCTTCGTCTGTCCATGCGATACTTGCACAGAGGTTGATGAGAAAAATATGCGAAAAATGCAAGGAAGAAATTGATATAGAGAAAAAATTCCTTACCGACATCGGCATGTCCGAGGCGGAGGCCAAAACCACCAAGACCTACAAAGGGAAAGGCTGCAATGCCTGCAGTAATACCGGATACAAAGGCAGAATAGCGGTCTACGAAATCCTCACCATCGCAGAAGAAATACGGGAGTTGATATTGGCAGGTGCATCTGCTAATGAAATAAAGAAGGAAGCCATACGGCTCGGAATGATGACGATGCGGCAGAGCGCGATAGACTTGCTTAAAAAGGGACTGACGACGATAGATGAAGTCGTAAGGGTTACAGCAAAAGATTAAACCGGAGGTAGAAATGAGTTTTAATCTGCACCAGTTGTTGAAAGTAATGATAGAGAAAGGGGCAAGCGATCTGCACATCACGACCGGCAGCCCCCCGCAGTTGAGAATTGACGGCGAATTGACGCCGTTGAAAGTACCGCCTCTGACCGCAACCGAAACAAAACAGCTCTGCTACAGCATACTGACGGATGCCCAGAAGCAAAAATTTGAGCAGGACAACGAATTGGATCTTTCTTTCGGGGTAAAGGGCCTGAGCAGGTTCAGGGCGAACATGTTTATGCAGAGAGGCGCAGTCGCAGGGGCATTCCGGACTATTCCCTTCAAGATCTTGAGTTTTGAAGAGCTTGGATTGCCTGCGGTCGTTGCAGATCTTACCAAGAAGGCAAGGGGTTTAATCCTTGTTACAGGACCCACGGGCAGTGGAAAAACCACGACACTCGCTTCCATCATAGCGAAAATAAACGAGGACAGGCACGAACATATCATTACCATAGAGGATCCTATCGAGTATTTGCATCCGCATAAAAATTGTGTGGTAAACCAGCGGGAGGTCGGGGCCGATACCAAGAATTTTTCAACCGCGTTGAAATACATTTTGCGTCAGGACCCGGATGTTGTGCTCATCGGTGAAATGCGGGATCTCGAGACCATCGAGGCCGCCTTAAATACAGCCGAGACAGGACACCTTGTGCTTGCGACTCTGCATACGAATTCGGCGGTCCAGACGATAAACAGGGTTATCGATGCTTTCCCGCCTCACCAGCAGCCGCAGGTAAGGGCACAGCTCTCGTTTGTACTCGAAGGTGTTCTGTCCCAGTCGCTGATAGCGAAGTACAATCAGCCGGGAAGGGCCCTTGCAGCAGAGGTATTGATACCCACACCCGCAATCAGGAATCTTATACGGGAAGAAAAGGTGCACCAAATATATTCACACATGCAGGTAGGACAGGCTAAATTCGGCATGCAGACCATGAATCAGGCATTGTTCAGCCTGTATCAGAGGAAACTTATCACCGTTGAAGACGCAACGATGTATTCAACAGACCTTGAAGAACTCAAACAGATGCTGCAGGCGGGCACAACATTACCGCCATCGGTCCAGGCACAGGCGAGGATGCAGAACGTTCAGAAAAGTTTTTAACCGGAGGTAAACAATGGCTGTTTTTACATGGGAAGGTATGAAGAAAACAGGCGAGGTTGTAAAGGGCAATATCGATGCGCAGAGTGAATCTGCCGTTATCGCATTGCTCAGGCAGCAGGATATCAGGCCCATCAATATAAAAGAAAAAAAAGCCGCCTTTGATTTCGGTAAGCTCAATATATTCAGGGAGAAGGTTGGAGGAAAAGAACTGTCGATTTTCACGAGACAGTTCGCGACGATGATCGATGCGGGTCTTCCCCTTGTCCAGTGCCTTGACATCCTGGGAGCGCAGCAGGAAAACAAGACATTCCAGAAAACCATTAAAGATATAAAGAACTCTATCGAAGGCGGTTCGACGTTTGCAGCTGCACTCAAAAAGCATCCTGACACCTTCGATTCCCTGTATTCCAACCTTGTGGCAGCAGGTGAGGTCGGCGGTATGCTCGATGCAATTCTTGCACGGCTTGCAACGTACATTGAAAAAGCGGAAAAATTAAAAGGCAGGGTAAAGGGAGCAATGATATACCCTATTGTCGTTATGTCTGTGGCAGCAGGTGCTGTTTCTATTCTTCTTTTGTTCGTCATTCCCGTCTTTGCAAAGATGTTCTCGGATGTCGGCGCGGCTCTGCCGGCTCCAACCCAATTCGTTATGGATCTGAGCAATTTTCTGAAGCACTATATATTCTACCTCATTATCGGCATAATAGCGATTTACTTCGCCATCCGTTCTTATTATCATACGGGGAATGGCAAGCTGGTTATAGATGGTCTTTTATTAAAAACGCCCGTTTTCGGCGATATCATACGTAAGAATGCGGTCGCACGGTTTACAAGGACATTATCGACCATGATATCAAGCGGTGTGCCTATCATGGACGGACTGGAGATTGTTGCCCGTACCTCCGGTAACCAGGTCGTAGAAAATGCGATCATGAAAGCTCGGGAGAGTATTGCTGCCGGTAAAACCATTGCCGAGCCCCTCGGCCAGACCAAGGTTTTCCCGGGTATGGTGGTCCAGATGATATCCGTTGGAGAGGCCACCGGTAATATGGATGCGATGCTGTCGAAGATAGCGGACTTCTATGACGAAGAGGTGGACTCTGCCGTGGCTGCGATGACATCCCTGATAGAGCCTCTTTTGATCGTGTTCCTCGGCGTTATTATTGGTGGACTGGTTGTCGCAATGTATCTGCCGATCTTTAAGATCGCAAGTACCGTTCATTAATGAGCAATGCCGTAGCAAAGCAGCCCGATGAATTCTCAATAGAACAGCAGGAGCTTTTAAACAGGCTCTCCTGGGCTACGTGGTTACGGATTATCATTGTTACAATCCTTGTCGGCGGAGCGGCGTTAACCTATCAGCATAAAATCATCTTCCACAGCGCCCCGTGGCTCTCCCCGCTCATTATCCTTGTCGTTTTCCTGTACGTCGTAAGTATTGCCGAACTGGTCTTCTTAAGAAAACAAAAAAACCTCGCAGGCATAGCATACATAGCAACAGCATGGGACGCTGTCTTCGTTTCTGCCCTGGTTATAGCGACCGGCGGTATCGACAGTATCTATACATTTCTGTACCTTTTCGTTGCTATAGAGGGAGGGCTTCTTTTATCCAAAAAAGGTGGTCTCATATTCGCATCCGTTTCTGCCATACTCTACGGAATACTCGTTGATATTCAATTTTACCGGCTGGCCCCGGCTTTCATTCCCCCCTCTGACGCAAACCACCTTGTACGGGACGTGTTTCTCAACCTTATAACCTACATCTCCACGACCTTTATCGTCGGTGTGCTGAGCGCGTTTCTCGGCGGGAGCCTCTTGAAGGCGAGAAGGGCGTTATCGATAAGCAGTATCGATCTGAAGCAGCTCACAAACCTCCATACGATCATCATCAATAGCATAGATTCGGGCCTGATAACCCTTGACGAACAGTTTACCATAAGCACGGTGAATCCGGCCGCAGCACGCATAACGGGTTATAAGCCTGACGAGGTTATCGGGAAAAATATAAATGGTATAATGACGGGCATTCAATTCAGCACCTCTCCTTTGAAAAGGAACGAAATGACCATCAGGAGAAAGGACGGCAGTATTATACAGACCGGTTACAACATATCGAATCTGCATGGCGACGCCGGCAGCGTCATCGGTACTGTTGTAACGTTTCAGGACCTGACCGAGATGAAAAAAATGGAGGCAAAGCTGAAAAGAGCCGACATCCTTGCAACAGCGGGCAGGCTTGCGGCAAGCGTGGCCCATGAAATACGCAACCCCCTTGCTTCGATCAGCGGGGCCGTTCAGCTGCTGATGGAAGACCTGAAAGGCAAGAGCGAATATGATAAACCCCTGGAATTGATATTCCGGGAGGTTGACCGGATTAACAATCTTGTAACCGAGTTCCTCTCCATGGCCAGGCCCGTAACCAATATTCAGGACGGAGTCGCGGTCAGGCAGCTCATCGACGAGGTTTTCGAGAATATTTCAAGGAGGGGCGATTATAACCCGCTTGTTCAATTGCAAACATCCGTACAAAACAACATAACGATACGGGCGGATAAACTAAAATTGAAGCAGGCATTGCTCAACCTTGTCCTGAATGCTATTCATGCCATAAAAGACAAGGGCAGTATCAGCATAGAGTGTGAGGTAAAAGGCAGCCTTGCTGTACTATCGGTCAAAGATACCGGAGAGGGTATGGAAGAGAATGAAACGAGATTGTCCCTGGAACCCTTCTGGACAAAAAATCCGGGAGGAACAGGCCTGGGCCTTCCGGTAGTCCAGGCCATCGTTGAGCAGCATAACGGCACCCTGGGCATAACCAGTGTGAAAAACAAGGGTACGACAGTTACCCTTGAATTACCGTTGTAAAAAAGAGAGAAAGGCAAAACATGATAAATATACTTATTGTGGATGATGATAAAAGTATGCGTGAGTTTTTGGAACTTATTCTTAAACGGGAACGGTACAATGTTACCTGTGCAAAAGACGGCGCGGATGCCCTGCTGCTCCTGAAAGAGAGTTTCTTCGATCTCATCCTAACGGATCTTATGATGCCCGCTATAAACGGACTGGAGCTTTTGAAAAAAGCAAAAGAACTTCACCCGGACGTAAAGATAATCATGATCACGGCGTTCGGGACCATCGAGACAGCCATAGAAGCAATAAAACTCGGGGCGTATGATTATATAACGAAACCTTTCAACATCGATGATCTCAGACTGCGCATACGCCGTGCGCTGGAGAGCCAGAGGATCGAGCATGAAAATATAATGCTGAAGCAAAAGCTCGGCATAACGGACGGGAAATGGGACATCATCGGGGTAAGCAATGCAATGCAGGAGGTTTTTAATCTGATAGAAAGGGTAAAGGATACAAAGACAAATGTGCTTATTTACGGCGAATCCGGCACCGGCAAAGAACTTGTTGCCAGAGCGGTGCATTACCAGGGCACGAGAAAAAACAAACCCTTTATACCTGTCAACTGCGGAGCAATACCGGAAAACCTCGTAGAAAGCGAATTGTTCGGTCATAAAAGGGGGGCATTCACCGGTGCAGTCGAAAACAAAAAGGGGCTTTTTATCGAAGCCGACGGCGGGACTGTTTTTCTCGATGAAATAAGCGAATTGCCGCTGCAGGCTCAGGTGAAGCTGCTGAGAGCCATTCAGGATAAAATGATTAAACCCATCGGGGATACCGCCGAATACGCCGTGGATGTAAGGATCATATCTGCAACAAATAAAAATCTCAAAGAACTGGTAAAAAATTCGAGGTTCAGGGAGGATCTTTTTTACCGGTTGAACGTCATTCAGATAGAAATGAAACCATTGCGGGAAAGAAAAGACGACATCCTTCCCCTTGCAAGATATTTTCTGGACAAATACAACAAGGAGTTCGGGAAAGGTGTAAAAGATTTTTCAAAAGAAACAATCGATATCCTGAAAAGCTATTATTATCCCGGCAATGTCCGGGAACTCGAAAATATCGTCGAACGGGCTGTTGCTATCGAGTCTTCGCCGGTTATACTTCCGGAATCCCTGCCATCGGATATCATGCACACGGTCATGGAGAGCCGGGATAAAGGGTATACCCTGAATGATATAGCCGTCAGGTTCAACGGTGTTATAGATAACCTCCTGAATACCATTGAAAAAAGTCTCATAGAAGAGGCGCTGAAATCGTGTTCCGGAGACAGGACAAAGGCATGCGCACTCCTCGGTATTCCCATGCGCTCTCTCAGATACAGAATAAAAAAATATGATATTTTGGGTTGAGAAAGCTTGATTTATCATTTGAATTCATATATTCATTGCCAATAAACAATGGATATGTTTGATTGAAGCCTAAACAAAACGTGAAGGAGGCAAAATGAAAACAGTGACCACATTTATACTTTTATTAGCACTTGTTGTTAGCCCTGCAGCCCTTATGGCTGCACAATCCGGCAATGCCGGACAAGCCGTAATTCCCCTGCCGGAATCGTTGCCTGTTCCATCTTCACTCCCTTCTCCGTCTTTACCCCAGGTGTCCGAAGCTACGGCTTCCCCGTCCTTTATCCTCAACTCGAGCACCTATCTGAGTACGTATGGATTAAACGTTAACAACACGGACAATAACTACCTGCCATTCTACGAGGATTTAAACTTTAAATATCCTGTGGTAAAAAACGATCTAAGTATCGAGGCTTCGGGATGGCTCAACTATGATTTGCTTACCAGTCAGTATGCACAGAGAGCGAATTCCGATTTTGCCTATGCCTATCTTAACTATACGCCGAAACAGCTTCCTCTCAGGATAAAGCTCGGCAGGGTTTATAGTTATTTCGGGGTAGCGAGCGATCAGTATGACGGCATGGAACTGATGCTGAACAATATTTACGGGTTCGGATTGGACGGTTTTGCAGGCAGTGAGGTGGATTCCGAGCTCCACAATACACCCGGGGGTGTAACCACCGGTGGCAGACTGTTCTATAACAACTCTTTCTTCGGTGTCGGCGGTTCGATGTTTTATGCTGCCAACAGTGATTCTATTTCACAGGAACGATGGGGTGTTGACGGCTGGGTGAGACCAATCAATATGCTGTATATGTTCGGCAGATACTATTATGATATGGTGGATAAGCGGGCGTACGACGGTACGGTAAAAATATCGTTAACACCGGTCAGCAGGGTATTCCTCGATGCGCAGTATGGACTTTTCAATCCCGCATCCCTCATAGATAAAACAAGTATCTTTTGGGTATTCAACACGGAATCATACAGGAATCTGAACGGTGACATAGGGTACCGGATACTCAATAATCTTTCGCTTGCCATCGAGGGTACAAAATACATGTACAGTTCAGAGGGTAATTCATACAGCTACGGCGGCAGGCTGAACTACGATAAACAGCCCTACGCAGCGGGACTCGAGCTCAATAAGGTGGATTCCACGCCTACGGATTATATGACAACGCGGGTTTATATATTCAGGAATTTTGCAATGGGCTTCTATGCGAATATAGATGTCATATATACGTCATATCTCGGCATGCTCAACGGGTATCGTCATAGCATTACAGGCCATGTAGCTGTCGGCAAGTCGATTATAAACAACCTGAAACTCACGCTGTCGGGTGATTCGCTCGACGGACCTTATGTGCGGCATGGCGGCTTTGCAATGTTGAGTTTAAAATATAGCTTATAAACTGGAGGCATTATGAAGAGATGGGGGTTCGCGCTTTTTTTACTGATATTTTCGGCAATGTCCTGCAATAAGGTTCTTTCATCGAACAAAGACAGATTGATTTTTTCCCATAAATTGCATGTTACCGACAGCGGTATCGACTGCCTTACCTGTCATGCCGGCATTAATACGACGACGACCGTAGCGGGCAGCTATATACCAAAAATGGATGTGTGTTTCCAGTGTCACAGCGATGCACAAAACAAATGCAGCATGTGCCACACGAACCCCGATAAGGCTGTGCCGTTTCCCATAGAAAAAAGAGATATCGTATTTTCTCATAAGGCGCACCTGCCGAAGGTTAAGAATGATTGCACCTATTGTCATACAAGGATACCGTTCGAAACAACGCCAACACCCGGGAATCTTCCGACCATGCAGGTATGCCTGTCGTGCCACCAGAAAGATTATGATACGCTGCAATGCTCCAAATGCCACACGTCGCTCAGCTCAATTCCCATCGAGAGGCTGTCCAAATTCACGCACAATGCAGGGTTTAAACAAAACCACGGCGAACTCGCAAGGACCGATTTGCAGTCATGCGAGCAGTGTCACCAGCTATCGTTCTGCGACAACTGTCATAATACCAACGCAAAGATACTCCCTGCAATCCGTTACCCCGAGGCGCCCCAGCAGCCGCTGATACACCGGGGGGATTGGCTTGCGGTGCACTCCATAGATGCGCAGCAGGACCCCATGTCGTGTTACCGGTGTCACTCTGCCTCGAATTGCCGTGAATGCCACATAAGAAACGGGGTCGCCGCAGATACTTCATCAAATACCGCATCGCCGCATCCGGCCGGAACAGACTTCTTGTTCAATACAGCATCGCCGCAATTCCACGGGCGGCTGGCACGGCAAAATATTAATACCTGTGCAGCGTGTCACAGCGGAGGTACTGATTCCGTATGTATTCAGTGCCACAAGGTGGGCGGTATCGGCGGAAATCCGCACCCTGCCGATTTCCGGTCAAGTCTCAACATGAACAAAGACAAAGTCTGTATTGTGTGCCATGGCCAATAAGTAACACAAGGGCAAAAAATAATGCACTCCATGACCGCTTGTTTTTGATAAAACAGGTATTACTATTGTTACTTGCGGTCAGGTGCCGTTACAAGGATGGTTTTACATGAAAGAAGCTTTATGCTCGATTTGATAAAAGTATTACTAAAGAAAAAAGGAGCTCATATGGCAGCCCCAAAAAAGAAAAACAAAAAAATTAAAAAGACCGGACCGGTTAAAAAACAAAAGGTTTCTTTAAAAAAGAAAGGCAAAGTAAAAAAGGGTACCGTGGCAACCGGTTCCAGGGCCATGAAGCAGGCTGAACCCCGGAAAGTCGTAAAGACGAAAAAGGCGGCTACTGTAAAAAGCACGCAGAAGAAAACGCGTATTGAGTATGAGCAAATAAAGAAGATGCTTCAAAAAATGAGGATGGACATCATCAACGAGCTTTCCAAGAAGAAAACTACGCTCGAAGAAGAAAAAAACGTGGAAATAGAGGACCTCGACGCCATAGCTGCAGACAGGAACAGGGAATATGAATATCTGCTTACGACCATGGACACAAAAAAGTTAAAGCAGATAGATGAAGCACTGGCAAAGATAGAAAACAACACGTATGGTATATGCGAAGAATGCGGTGAGGAGATACCTGTTGCACGGCTGAAGATATTGCCGTTTGCAAAACTGTGCATAGATTGTGTTTCCAATGTAGAGAAAGAAGAAGCGTTAAAGCAGTCCCTCGAGAGTGAAAAAGACATATTCACTGCAGGGAACAACGAAGAAGAAAGCGATATAGAATAAGATTAGGGGAATACAGCCGGAAGAGCAAGTCCCGTCGTTTCGTCAAAGCCGAGTGAAAGGTTCATGTTCTGTATAGCCTGCCCGGAGGCCCCCTTTACAAGATTATCCAGTGCAGAAAAAAGTACGATGGTTGCATTTCTTTCCTCAAAACGTACCGCTATGTCGATATAGTTCGATCCCCTTACCGCGTTCACATTTGGAAGTCCCGGTGATCGTATGATCCTGACAAAGGGTTCATCTTTGTAGGCTTCCAGGAGCACCTCTTCAAGGTCCTGGACGGAGATTTTTTTATCTTCGCCGGCAACCGCATAGATTGTCGTAAAGATCCCCCTGTTTATCGGGACAAGATGGGGTACGAACGTTATGCTTGTTCCGGCGGAAATCTCCGACAGTTCTTGTTCTATTTCAGGTATATGACGGTGCGATGCAGGCTTATATGCCCTGAATCCGTCGCTTACTTCAGAAAAATGCAGTTCCTGTGAAGGAGATCTTCCGGCGCCGGTAACCCCGCTTTTTGCATCTACAATAATCCCCTTGTTCTTTATAATGCCTTTCTTGAGAAAGGGTGCCAGAGGGATGATCGCCCCCGTTGGATAACATCCCGGGTTTGCAATAAGACGTGCGTTTTTAATCTCTTTTCGCTTTATTTCAGGAAGGCCGTAAACCGACGATTTTGCGAGTTCCGGTGTGGTCTCAATGCCGTACCATTTTTTGAAAAGTCCGGTATCCTTTAACCGGAAGGCGGCGCTGATATCGATTACCGTGTTGTTGTTCTTCAAAAACTTCCCGCAAACAGAAGCTGATTGTTCATGCGGGAGGGCAAGAAAAACGACGTCAAAGTCCATATCATATAACTGCTCAATCTTCTGGCATGTCAGATTATAAAATCCTTTTAAGGACGGTATAACGTTATCCAGAGGAAGCCCCGCATTTTTATCGGCACTTGCTGCAACAACCGTTACGTGCTTATGAAGACTCAAGAGCCTTAATAGTTCTATCCCGGAGTAACCCGTTGCGCCTAATACGGCTACCCGCTTCATGCGATTATCTCTTTGAATACTGGAATCTCTTTCGTGCAGCCTTCCTGCCGTATTTCTTCCGTTCTTTCATACGCGGGTCGCGTGTTATCAAACCAGCTTTTTTGAGTTCCGCTCGGAGGTCCCCGTTAAACGCGATGAGGGCTTTCGTAATACCGTGCGCAAAGGCCTGGGCCTGGGATGACCAGCCTCCGCCGATAATGTTGGCAACGACGTCAAATTTACCCTGCGTGTTGGTCAGCTTGAAAGGCCGTATGATGGTTTCCCGTACCGTGAGAATAGGAAAGTATATATCAAACGCTTTTTTATTTATGGATATCTCGCCGCTTCCGGGCTTAAGCCATACCCGTGCTGTTGATGTTTTTCTTTTGCCTACGCCGTGAAAAAGAAGTTCAGCCATTGGTTACCTCCGCTTTACCTTTTTTGTTTTCAGAATTCAGTTGTGCCGCGTGCGGATGTTCAGCTCCGGGGTATACCTTGAGTTTCGTCAAAATTTTATCAGCAAGCTTGTTTTTCGGGAGCATGCCTTTTACCGCATGGAAAATGACCTTTTCCGGCTGACGCTGGAGCATCGAAGACGCTGATTCACTCTTTAACCCTCCCGGGAAAAGGGTGTGGTGATAATAGTTTTTTTGTTTTAACTTATTGCCGGTTAGTTTTACCTTTGCTGCATTTATCACAACGATAAAATCCCCGGTGTCTACATTCGGGGTATAGATTGCCTTGTCCCTGCCCCTGAGCATTGTTGCTATCCTGGTAGCCAGCCTGCCCAGAACAGCGCCATCGGCATCTATTACCTTCCACGATCTTTTAATTTCTTCTTTTTTCGCAATAAAGCTCTTCATTTTTTTTCCTTATCTGTTTGCATTTTTACTACCGGACAAAACACAATAGTAATCTTTTTATATATAACTGTATAAATAAAAGTCAAGCACTTACGTATGGATTAATACAGGTAGGTGTTGTATATCCGCCGTATTCCGGATGTTTTATCCATTAAGGCGCTCAGGAAGTCTTTCCCGCACGACTTGCCTTTAAACCCCATGCGCATGGCTATCGGCTCGAGTTCTTTCTCGTTTTTCGGGATCTTCTCCACGGAGAAGTCTTTATCAATCCGCATCCTGTTTTCCAGCTTTCTCAAAAACATATATCCGTCTTTTAACTTATCCATATCCTTTTTGCTTATATATCCTTTTTCCATGAGGACTTCCAATGCAAGGAAGGTGTTCCGTTCATAGATAGCCGCATCCTCGCTGCCGTAGGTCAATTCAAGATACTGGACGATGAACTCTATGTCCATGAGACCGCCGGTGCCCTTTTTAAAATTAAAACTGGATGCATCGTTCTGGATACTCTTTTCCAGCCGCATGCGCATGTCGTGTATTTGCAATCTGAGGCTTTCGTCCTTTGCGACCGAAGACATGATTTCCGGCATCGCGGAAAATATTTTATTGAGAATCTGCTGAGGGCCTGTTATGCCTCTTGCCTTGAGTAAGGCCTGTTTTTCCCACATCATCGAACTTTCTTTGTGGTACTGGATAAACGAATCCATGCTGGCAACGAGAGGACCAAGATTGCCGGATGGCCGGAGCCTTGTGTCTATGGTATAAGCGTGACCAATCTCCGTGGATATACTGATCGCCGTAATAAAACGCTGCACCACCTTGGAAAAATATTCCTGGGGTGACACCTGTTTTGTGGTTTGTTTATCGCTCCCGTATACAAAAACAAGGTCAAGATCGGAGTTGTAATTCAGTTCCCTGCTCCCGAGCTTGCCCATGCCGAGTACCACGATGCCGTTTTCCTCCATGTCCGGTATCTTGCCGTAGACAGACTCGAGTTCTTCCATGACAAATTTCAATGTTATGTCTATGATAACATCCGCAAGCATGCTGAGTTGTTCGGAAACCTCAACGATATTGAGATTATCGTTTATGTCGTTGATACCGATACGTAATGTTTCTTTGAACTTGAATTCCCTGATAAGCCTTAACTTATCTTCGTAATCTTTTAACTGATGGTATGCCTCATACAGCTCATGATGCATGTCCTCATAGCTGCGTTCGAGAGAAACATACCGGGCAAGAACAAGAGAGTCCAGATATTCCGGGTAGTTTATAAGCAGGTGCGACAGATAATCCGACATACTGAAAAATTGTATCAGGGTCGACATGGTTTTTGGATTTTCCTTCAGCAATGAAAAGAATATACCCCGTGCTCCGATCTTCTTCATAAACTCCACAAGGTGCTCGATGGATGCATCCGGATCGACGGTTTCCGAGGCACCCTTTAAAAATACCGGAGAAAGCCACGTGAAGATGCGTTTTGTCTTTTCACTGTACCGTGTGCCCGGAACACCTTCCCTCAGGATCTGTATATACTCAATAATCCTGTCGATATCCCGGAACCCCATTTTTTGCAGTTTCTGCCGGATATCCTTCTCAGGTGTGCCGGGAAGGAACAAGCGGACGATATCATCCGGTCTCTGGGTTTCAATGATTTTTTCCTGCTCATAAAACAACTGCTGGAAATAATCGTGTACAAGGTCCCTTGTCCCGGAAAGTCTTGCAGAAGCCATGCTGTAAGCATCTGCCGACAATCGCTCTTCCGGTGTTAACATGCCCCGCAATACCCTCCGTTCGTCTTTTTTATCCTGCGGCATTTTATGGTTCTGCAGCATCTGGTATTGCTGAATTCTATGTTCCAGAGTCCTCAAGAGCAGATAGGACTGCGTCAGCTTCTGAGCATCGTCCTTCTTGAGCATATCGAACTGCGACAACCGTTCTATGGCGGTAACCGTCGATCGCACCCGTAAATCCCTTTCCTTTCCGCCCCGTATCAGCTGCATCACCTGCGTATAAAACTCCAGCTCCCGGATGCCGCCCTCCCCAAGCTTTACATCCCATGTCTGTTCCATTCCCTTGATGAGGGATAACTGTATCCGTTGTTTTATGTCCTTCAATGCATCCACGGTAGAGAAATCGAGGTATTTCCTGAATATAAACGGCTGCATCTCATTAAGAAACATGTCCGTTAGTTCTTCATCCCCCGCGAGATGAGACGCCTTTATCATGGCAAGTCTTTCCCATGTTTCGCCCCATGACTCATAGTAGGTTAGCATTCTCGAAAGCGAGGGGACCAGCATGCCCTGTTTGCCGTCCGGTCTCAGATCGAGATCCACCCTGTAGACTATACCGTCCGTCATCTGAGCGGTAAGTACCGATGTTAAATGCTCCGCAAACCTCGTGATATTTTGTACACCGAGCTGTTCATGCAGCAGATCCGACGCTGTATAAATAATATCTATATCCGAAGAATAGTTCAATTCGTCCGATCCGAGTTTTCCCATGCCAATGACAGAAAACCCTTTTTTCATTTCCATGCCGAGGGACGATGAAGCATACTGCAGCGTATGCTTTAAGATTGCCGTTGCCAACCCGGATAGGGAATGAACTGTTTTCTGAAAATCTATTTTCCCCGTAACATCCAGCAGTGCGATGGAGGCAATCGTTTTGTTTTTGAACTGCCGGAGTTTTGCAGGGAAGTTTTCATCGAAAGGGATACGGGCGAGCATGTCCCCATAGTCATCTTCAGATTCGGAAGTCTGTGCGGGCGTACCGCGGTACTTTATAAGATACCCTGCCAGCAGAGGGCTTGCACCGGCCAATTGAAGGATATCGGGCAGCAAGCCATCAAAAGAAACGCCGGTTTCCGTTAATGCGGTGTTCATGAACTCGAGTGCTTCCCTCTCGTCAGGGGCAGAAAGCAGTGCGGTTACGAAATTTTCGGGAGAGATTGTTTTACCGAGGGTATGCTGCACGGAAAAAAGCATATCGATCCATTCATCGGCAATATCAAGCCCCCGCTCGTGCATGATATTTTTTATGACACTGTAGTTTTTTTCTTTTATCGCCTGCAGCAGCGATTTTCTATGTCCGGCAGACATCTCATTTCCTGTTATTCTATTTCAGAAAGTATCATGGTTATTTAGTCACTTCCACAGTATATACCGTATGGTAAAATAATATCAAGTGCCCGGCAATGTGCCGCAGTGGTGTGAAAAAAAGGGGGTGAATGTAAATCTCACCCCCTCAGGATAAGCTATTTCTACGCAGGAGTACTGTTAAGGCTCAAAAATGGTCCTTGACTCCACGTGCTGGATGATGTCCTTCGGATAGAACCATTGCGGGTGTACCTGATTATTTATCCACAGCGGTATCTGGTCCCCATAGTGTTTCGGCGGGTTGGCCGGGTCAGGTCCCTCACCGGACTCTCCGCCGGGCAGGACGTTGTACCCTACGATTGCACCGGGTTTCATTTCAACGGAGAACCGTATCGCAGGTCCCGAGCTGTAGGTATAATTCGTGTAAAAGTGCGTCGTCTGGTCATTACCCATCTCAAACCCGAACGTTCCGGGGTCGACAGAGAACATACTGCCGGGGCGTGGATATCCCTCGTTATTATTGGCAGGGTCCGCGAGATCGAATTCATGATCCCCGGTCAGACTGATAAGATCCGAGAAGGTCAGGGTATGGAGCTTGCCCCACTGCCATTGAGACATATCGGATGTTCCGAAGCTCGTTGGTGCACCAGTTGTCGTGTACGAAGGCTGTGAAAGATCGTTTATGCCCTCAGCGAGACTGTCTATCATAATCTGGTCAAGACTTCTTGGGGTGTATGTATAGCCGGTCGATGTCGGGACAAGTGCATCGAGGAGCGTGCTCTGCTGCGTTGTTGGCGAGTAGGTGGCACATTGTTTCGGGTGCTGAAGCATAGTCACAAGGGTATTGATGATGATCATGTCGTTGATAGGCCTGTTCTGCCCTATTGCCTTCATCTTGTCGTAAAAGATATTGTAAAACAACCGTTGCACAAAGCCCTCGAAGATGGATGTAGCAATGCTGTTATCGACGTCTTCGGTTGTGGCTGAAGGAGACAAACCCGTAGGTGTATCATAAGGATGCGTGTTGTTGCTGCTTGACCATGCATTCAGATACGTCATAGCAGTCGCCGTCGGCGAGCTTGCAGGGATTGAGCCCTGAAGATCCGTATATGCCTTTTGCAGGAACGGAAGTATCTGCAATGCATAGGTGTCCGTGTGATCCGCCTGGATAACATTCTGAACATAGGCAAGGTCGATGTTTCCCTTACCTGCTGCTTCTATATCTCTATCGATCTCCCATGCCCTATAGCCCGGGTCAAAAAATCCTCCAAGATAATACGGATTATTGAGCGGTTCATTATTATAGGTTACGCCGACCGGGTCCTCATTTGCCGTAGCTATGTACCCCTGTGAAGGGTTTTCGACATAGGGTACTGCCGATGTCGGTACCATGCCTGCCCAGTAAACATTGGGGTCCGTGCCCGGCAGCATGAGATATGGAGGGTTCGTAAAGTCGCTGAACGGCAATCCGCTCGGCAGCGCATTTGGCGTGTAAAGCATCGTGTCCGGCCCCCGTAAAGGTATTGAACTCTGGTCTGTTAAATAGATGTTCCCATAGATATCCGCATAAACGAAGTTCTGTGCCCCAACCTTGAAGTTGCTCTGTGCCGTGATAAACTGGGCAAGGTTTTGCGCCTGGTCAATGCTATAGAATGCCTCAAACTCGTTCGATGGCATCAAACCTGTCCAAGTAAATGCAATGGCTGCTGATGAACCCGGGGTGTAGCTGCCCGGCCATATGGGCATTGAGCCATGTCCCGGTATTGTTACATAATAGGTATCTACGGTAACTGTTGTTGCAGCTAATCCCCTGCCCAACGCGCCACCATAATGAAAGACCATGGGCACGGTTTGAATGGGTATGTCCTGACTGCCATACTGCACATTGTCCTGGCCGGAGATATTGACAACCTTATCCTGATAGACATCGATGACATCCGAGGGGAATACCGTGTCTCCCCATGCGATATAGTCATTGTGTCCTATGATCACACCCGGGGCCCCGGGAAATACCACACCAATGGTATTGATGTTTCCCTTTCCAATTGCTTCTGTGTTGATATGGACTTCATACCATATCGGCGGGTTGTAGAGTGGAAGATGCGTGTCGTTTGCGAGGATCGCATATCCATCTTTTGTAAGTTTTGGACTGATGACCCAGTTGTTGCTGCCAATTTCACCAGCTTCACGGGGCTTATACAAAAAGCCGAAAGGACCGTTCCGCAGTGATTGGTAAAATTTCTCCGCACCATCGATAGACTGCTGGTTTATCTGCAAGGGCTGCAATGCCGTGCTGTTCTGGGAAACCGGTGCGGTCATAGGCTGAAAGCCGTTGTACGATAACAACGAAAAAGTTGTTGAGGTTGCGTAGGAAAACTGGTTCGGCAGAGGGACAGCGGGTGCCTTTTCTGCAGGCTCCGATCGCGCAAAGTCGTAGGTAAGCCCTGAGAAATGCGCCAGACCAGGGTCTGTTGAAGTGGAGGTGTATGTCGTGGATGCCGCATTGAAGTAATGTGTGGCATGGATCTTGGTGCCTTCATCCTCCATGATAAGGCTGTAGGATTCAAACTTGCCGAATGCTATCATATCCTGCGGAGTGAATGGCTTTATGTCGGAAATGGTTATTCCCATGAGTGCGGTTGAATACTCCGCAGGCAGTACCTTTGCATTTGGATTGGCCTGTACCTGCTGCGCCAATTGGCTTAGATAAAAGTTAATGCCATTGCAAAACGATCGTAGTATGCCCTGCAGATCCGGCGGTGTCTGATTCCATACAATCTGAGAAATGGTTGCAAAACCATTCAGTCTGTTCGTTATGTCCTCATTTAATGCCTGGGGACCGAAGTATTCGGTTAAGGTACCGTCGGCTACATGTCTGAACATGTCCATCTCAAACAGCCTGTCCTGCGCCTCTGCATAGCCCTCGGCAAATGCAACGTCCGTTATGGTGCTTCCGTAGATGTGAGGGATACCCCAGGTATCCCGAATGACCTCGACCGGTTTCTGGAGCGATCCCTGCGGTGTCCGAATGGTTTGATTTACCGCCAGACCGGTGAATGGATCGTTCGGACCTATTGAAGTACCGGAACTTGAACTGCTTGAACATGCGGAGAATTGAAGTGTGGAAACCAACAACAGGGTTAATCCTGCGAGAGTTAAAATCAAATGTCTTTTAGAAAACATCCCCGAGCCCTCCTTAAATTGGATTTAAGAACCTTGTCTATTATAGATTTTGGCACAAAGCAAGCTAAAAATTTGTCCCGCCGGTCCGGACAAAAAAGAAGGGCGGTTCAGGGAACCGCCCTTCTTTAATTTTCACCCCGGGTGCTGATGATTACTGCATCTTCAAGTTCATGTTTTGCTGGCGGCTCATGACAAACTCCTTAAGGGATGGTACCTTCGTATAACCCGCAGGTGCCTGAAAGACCTTGTCCGGGATGTTGGCTTTTTTTACGCTGTCGACAGTCACGGTCATCATATTTTTTTCGAAAACCTGTTTTACGGGATAGCCGTGCTTCAGCAGGCCCATGTATGCCTTCGAAAGACCTACCTCACCCTGCGTGGATCCTCCCATAGTCGTCTTTTTGAGCTTCGCCGAAAATGCCTGTAACTTCTCCGGGCTTATCTCTCCTGCAATGTTAAGCCCCGGTGCCAACCAGAGCTCTTCAAACGGCTGGCCGTTGTTGCTTATGGTGTATTGTTCGGCCCTGTACCCCGCGATCTTTTCTGTCTTACCTGCTTTTTTCACGGATACGTTTATCTTCGGCTTTGCCGTATCGATCCCGTGTATGGCCATGATCTCGTTGCGCTGCGATTCCGGAAGCTTTTGCAGCATCTCCTTCATCCGCTTCATGGAAGCATCCTGTATCTCCTGCATGGACTTTATATACTCGCCGATTGTGCCTTCCCAGTAGGTCTTTTGGCTGTCATTGGTTATCGAGATCCGCTGAGTTGCAAAATTGACGCTCATCTGCGACTCGGGCTGTATAACCATGTATTTGTTTTTCGATATAAAGATCTTACTTTTCGATGCACCATGCATACCGGTTTGCGATTGCGAGATCTCATACCCTGCAAACACCATTGACGGCATGAGCAGTGCAAACAGCAGTGCCGCAACTATCCTTATTAAACCCTTTTTCATACGTGTCTCCTTTTTTTATTGTTTAAGTTAAAACGGAACATCGTCATCCGGAGCACCCGAAGGTTCGGCGTTAGCCGGTGGTTCCGGAACAGGTTCCGTAAAATCGTCCTGCGCAGACCCGCCCGAATTTGCCTGACCCAGGAGCTGAATCGTAGAAACAATAATCTCCGTGGTGCTGTGCTTCTGATTGTTGTTGTCCTCCCATTGCCGTGTCCTTAGTTTTCCTTCAAGGTATACCTGCTTACCCTTATGGAGGTACTTGCCCGCAAGGTCTGCAAGCTTTCCGAAGGCTGTGATCCTGTGCCATTCCGTTTGCTTTACCCGTTCCCCTGTTTTGCTGGTGTAGTTCTCTGTCGTAGCAAGGGAGAATGAAGCAACATTCTGACCGCTCGGAAGTTGCCGGATTTCGGGGTCCTTGCCGAGATTCCCCAGCAGGATGACTTTATTAACATATCCCATAAAACCTCCTTACCCTATCTTGTATAATACATGACAATCAAAAACGTTCCGAATAATACCCGGTACCATACAAAAGGAATGAAGCTGTGCCTTTTCAGGTACTTTAACAGCACGCCGATTACAATATAGCTGACAATAGCAGAGCCTGCAATACCCCAGATGAACGGGCTTACCTCTGATGCGGGGAAGTAATGCACCAATTTGTGGAGCTTCAGCAATGAAGCGCCGAGGAGTATGGGCATGGCGAGCAAAAAGGAGAAGTGTGCGGACGTCTCACGATCGAGCCCGAGGAAAAGTGCTGCTGTCATGGTAATCCCTGACCTCGAAACACCCGGGACCAGTGCGATTGCCTGTGCAGTTCCTATTGCAACGCTGTCCTTGAATCTTATTTGTCCGTAATCCCTTGTATTGGAACGGGCTGCGCGGTCGGCAAAATAGAGGATAATGCCGAAAACAATCATTGCGATACCTACATTGAGCGGATTCCTCAGCACTTCTTTTACCTGTTTCTCAAAGAGATAACCAAAGATTGCACCCGGTATCGTCGCTGCAATGACATACCAAACAAGCTTCCTGTGAAAATTAGCGAGCGGACGCCTTTCTTTAATGCCCAGAAAAAACTCTTTTATGAGTGTACCCCATTCTTTCCAGTAAAAGCTGATCAGCGCCAGTACAGAGCCGAGCTGGAGGGCCACCTGGAATGTAAGGCTGTTGAGGAATGTATTGTTCCAATGCAGCAGCCAGGGGAAAACGATAAGATGGGACCAGCTGCTCACCGGAAGGAACGCAGTAAGTCCCTGAACAACGCCGAGTACAAATGCCTGTAATGATTGTGTCATACGCCAAATTTTAACGGGTAGAAAAAAACCGCCGTATACCCGTTCACCTTCTCCTATAAAATTAAGGTTGTTTTATCGGTATACAATCTTTAAGTCAACGTGTTTGTGTGATCCCTGTGGTGTTACCGGATTGCCCTTTTTTTGAGCAGTTTGAACAGGTGTCTCCAGCCGAAGACCAGGGGGAACCTTCTGTCCCATTTCGACAGTTCCAGCTTTTCGCCCGTTGTCCTCTCAATCTTCAGCTCGAGATAATCAACATAATGGGAAAACGTATAGATGCTTTTCGGCCACCGGTAAACAGCCCTCTTGCGTGCATGTTTCATAAAGCCTGTCGTATAGTCTTTTGTGAAATAAGGACTGATGGTCTCATAGCGTTCGCCTTGTTTCCTGAGAGTACCCAGGGATGCCTCCTGTTCAAGGAATGCACGGTAGATTTTCCGGTAGAAGTCCTTCTCGCTGTTATACAGACTTATGATCTTGTCCTCGGTTTCCGTACGTATTTCGGCCCTGTAGCTCAGACCGAGCAGGTGGATAATGAAATCATCCAGCGTAAACGCCGTGGTCATTTCCGACAGGGCAAAGGCGACATTGAACCGCATGGCGGTGTAGATGGTTTCGAGAAAGCCGGATAAAAAAGCCTGGTCCTTTACATAGAGGATGCCGATACGCTTTGCGAGCCTTCCTGCTATAAAGAAGTCCTTCAGCTGTGGATGCTGCGTAGTACGATCCAGCGCACGGGTATCAAGGACGCAGTATTTGCAGGGCATGGGAGTACCATGGTCGTTCAGCTTCAGGAAATAGGAGTTCGGGGGCAATACGCTGTTGATCAGGGTATGAACGCTGGATTTGTAGAACCTTTTGTAATTGTCGACGATGATATAAAAATCCGGGAAGCTGGTTGGTGTCGACAGCGCGGGGTTGAGCATTGATCCGTACATAAAAACGCAGGCGATCCCTTCAAAATGCCCTAAAAAATATTGTAAAAAAAAATCCGAAGACGGACTTTTATAAGGATAATACGCCGAAGCTATGTTTGCCATGATGGTATTTTTATAGTCGTTAGTTTCCATGGTATGAAGCCTTTAAAAGAAGCTGCGCAAGTATAAATACAAACAAATATATTTACAACTATTTGGTTTACTATATACTTGATACAAATATCGATACAGGAGGGTGTATGGAATTTAAAGATAAAGTCGCTGTAGTAACCGGGGCAGCAAGCGGTATCGGCAGGGCTGTAATCCAGATGTTCGCGGATGAGGGAGCGAAGGTCGTACTTGCGGATATCAATGAACAGGGGATTACCAAATTTGCAGCAGAACTAACTGCAAAAGGTGTTGATGCGATCGCCGTTCAGACGGATGTTACAAGGCTTGAAATGGTAAAAAATCTTCTCGACAAAGCCATGCAAAAACACGGCAGGATAGACATACTGCACAACAATGCAGGCATTATACTCCCCAATGATATCGATGTGATTGACTATAAGGATATAGACCGGCAGATCCACATAAACCTGTATGGTATTATCTATGGAACAAAAGAGGTAATTCCCCTTATGAAGAAACAGGGTTTCGGTCATATCGTCAACACCGCGTCTCTGGCAGGGGTCGTGCCGGAACCGAGCTCTGCGATCTATTCAGCAACAAAATTCGGCATACGGGGCTTCGATCTTGCGGTAAGGCTTGAACTTATGAAAACCGGTGTGAGCATTTCTACCCTGCTTCCGGATTCCGTGGAAACACCGCAGCTGCATTACGAGGCAACGCACGGCGGGTCGCCGATGTCGTTCCTTGATAAAGCCCAGACGCCCGAGGCCGTTGCTCAGGCAGTAAAAAGGGCCATACTCAAAAACAAGGTGGAGGTTTACGTGCCGCATTCGCAGGGCATCGTAGCGCGGCTGGCACTTATGTGGCCGTGGCTCATACCGATGCTCTGGCCCATGCTGGAAAAATCCGGCAAGAAGAACAAGGAAAAGAAAATACAGGAATTAAAAAAGCAAGCATAAGCCGGCTCATTCGCAGAAAAGGCCGAGCGGGAGTTCTGCCTGCGGCTGAAAGCCGCCTGGAATATGTTTAGGTGTCGGAGGCCGAAGCACCGAGGGCGTTCTTTATTGCCTCTGCTATCTCTGAAGCATACGCGTGAATGAGTTTTTGGTCCTGCCCCTCGATCATGACCCGTGCAAGGGGTTCCGTGCCCGAGTATCTGACCAGTACCCTGCCGGTGTCTTTGAGCTTGCCGGAAACAGCCTGGATGACCCTTTCTATCTCCGGGACGCTGGAAAAAGGAGTTTTATTTGCAACGTTCACGTTTACCATGACCTGCGGATATTTTTCCATGACGCGTGAGAGCTCTGACAGCTTTTGACCGGAAACCACCATCAACGAAAGCACCTGCAGTGCTGTTATAATACCGTCGCCGGTTGTCGTATATTCTTCGAATATGACGTGGCCGGATTGTTCGCCGCCAAGGACATACCCCTGCTTCAGCATGTTTTCGAGAACGTACCGGTCGCCGACCTTTGCCCTCACCAGCTTTACACCCTCTTTCTTTAAAGCGAGCTCAAGCCCGATATTGCTCATAACGGTTGCAACAACACCATTGCCCTTCAGTCTTCCCTCTTTCTTCATCGCAACGGCACTCATTGCGAGAATATAATCGCCATCTATAGTGTTTCCGTGTTCATCGCACAGGATCACCCTGTCTCCGTCCCCGTCGAATGCGATCCCGATATCGGCCTTATACCTTTTTACCGCAGTTATCAGGGATTCCGGATGTGTAGAACCGCATTGGTGGTTTATGTTTTTGCCGTTCGGTGAAGCGGATATAACAGCGATGGCAGCACCCAGTTCCTGGAATACAGCCGGTGCTATCTTATAGGTGGCGCCATTCCCGCAATCAATGACTATTTTTATGCCTGAGAGGGACAGGTGTTTTGGGAATGAACGTTTAGAAGAAACGATGTACCTGCCGGCAGCGTCGGAAAGCCGGTACGCCTTGCCTATCCTTTCCTGCGGGAGCGTAGGCTGGATGGTCCCGGAGGATAAAACCATTTTTTCCATTGCTTCTTCAATAGTATCATTGAGCTTGTACCCGTCCGGCCCAAAAAACTTTATACCGTTGTCCTGATACGGGTTGTGTGAGGCTGATATTACAATACCGACATCTGCCTTTATCTCGGTCGTGAGGAATGCAATGCCCGGGGTCGGAAACGGGCCGGTCAGGACCACATCACCGCCCATGGAGGTGATACCTGCGGTGAGGGCCATTTCAAACATATACCCGGATAAGCGTGTGTCCTTGCCGACGACAAACTTGTGATGTGCTTTGCCGTTCGCGAGGATAGCGCTCGCTGCCTTACCGAGCTTCAACACGGTTTCTATGGTCATGGGCTCTTTGTTGGCAGTGCCCCGTACCCCGTCTGTACCAAAAAGCTTGTTCATGAATGCTTCACCTTGAATATCACGACTATCGCCTGCGGCTGTACGGTTACCATTTTATAGTTTGACACAGAGAGCGGCACCATAAGGGTAATGGTATTCCTGAACTTGCTGATGTCCACCGGTATGGTCATAATGACATTTATGGTGCTGATAACGGTAGAGGGACCGACTATCGTTGCCTTGTCAGGTTCGGTGATTATGCCTTTCAATTCGTGGCCGGACGGAGGAGTACCGACTATCGAGACGCCGACATCCACGGTCCTGCTTACGATCCTGTCAAGCGATATGTTTATACTGTTGGGAAAAACAGTCTCTATTTTGATCCCGCTGGGGAGATTGAATTCCGAGGGAGATATGTTAAATATGTAATTGCCGACATCCGTTTTTATCAAATTGATGCTGTAGGCCGGTTTGCTCTCGGCGTAGCTGAATACGGCCGATGAAGGTCCGGACAGCGTAACCTCTATATACCTTGGAATATCATTTATAATAACCTCATCCGAAGGCATATTGTTGATGAGTATGGGTACCTTGAGTGTAATCTCGGAAGTTTTTTCACTATGCGCAAAAAACCACAAGAATATGGCTATGAGGACGGCAAGAATCTTATACGTGAAATTATCCGTAATGAGTTTAATGATTTTTCTCATGAATTTATACCCAATAGTTTTGCCAATTCCGGCTGCATGGTTTCCGGCGGCTCGAAGACGGTTATATTCTTATCGACGACTATCGAGACCTTACCCGTCTCCTCCGACACGATGACGATGACGGCATCGGTTTCCGAAGAAAGACCGAAGGCGGCCTTGTGCCGCGTACCATACGTCGGATGGTATTGCATGTCCTGCGAAAGCGGGAGCATACATCCGGCGGCAATTATCCTTTTCCCCTTTATGACCACTGCCCCGTCATGAAGCGGCGTGTGGGTGTTGAATATCGTCAGGAGCAATTCTTTCGTTGCAATGGCATCGAGAATTCTACCCGTGTCTATCGTTTCTTTTATCCCTATGTTTCTTTCAAACACGATAAGGGCTCCTGTTTTTGTTTTTGTAAGCTCCACAACAGCCTCCGTAACCTGCTCAATGCAGGTCCGCAGCTCGCTTGCCTGCGCATTGCCCTTGTTGAAATAGCCCTTTCCCATATAAGCCAAAGCACGCTTCAAGTCCTGCTGGAACACGATTATAATGATAAGCACAATAGAACTTATGAAGTTATTCAACAACCAGTGCAGTGCCGTCAGGTTAAAGATATTGGAAATTATATAAGCTCCAAAAATGATAAAAATACCGACGAGTACCTGTGCGGCCTTTGAACCCTTCAGCATGAGCAGAAGTCTGTAGATAAGATAGCTTACTATGAGGATATCAACCGCATTTTTAACAATGCTATAAATGAAACTGTGCATTATATACTGTCCATGATATGGTTCGTCATTAAAAGTGCCTGCTTTGTTTCCCTTATATCATGAACCCGTATAATATCAACCCCATGTGCGGCAGCCCACAGTGCAGATGCAAGAGAACCTGACAGACGTTCACCTGCATCCGTATCGGTAATCTTGCCGATAAAAGATTTTCTTGAAGCGCCGACAAGTACCGGGAAGCCTAGTGCCTTGAATGCTTTAATGCCCTTTAAAATTAACAGGTTGTGTTTTATGGTCTTGCCGAAACCTATGCCGGGATCAATGGCAATTTGTTCTTTGTCTATGCCCATCTGTACGGCATAGTGTGCCCGCTGCTCAAGGTACGACAGGATCTCTCCGATTACATCATGGTACTCCGGTCTTACCTGCATGGTTCCCGGAGTGCCCTGCATGTGCATCAGGACAACACCGGCACGGTATCTTTTTACAACCCCGGGCATGGCATTATCGAAACTCAGCGCACTGATATCGTTGACGATGTCAGCGCCGTTTTCCAGAGCTTGTGCAGCAACATCCGCTTTCATGGTATCGATGGACAAAGGGATTTTTACCTTTTCCCTGAGCTGTTTTATAACCGGCAGTACGCGCCTTGTTTCTTCTTCGGAATCTACGGATTCGGCGCCCGGTTTTGTAGATTCTCCGCCTATATCCAGAATGTCGGCCCCTTGCTCGGCGAGAGCAATCCCATGCTCAACCGCTGCCTGCGTTGAAAAATATTTGCCGCCGTCGGAGAAGGAATCCGGGGTTACGTTTACGATCCCCATGAGTCTTGGGCCGTCCGTAAAACTCAGAAACGAATCTCTGTATTTTAACACCGGGTGGCGGTGAAAAAGATTTTTTATATCCGTCCGCAATTCCTCAGCAACAACGGACAATCCGAATTGCTGGGACGCTATCTTGTCCGAGATGATCTCAATCTGCCGGTAGGTGCCCATCAATATCGCATCGCTCATGGTGTCCGGGGCCTTGATAACGCTCCATGCGGTTGCAAGCTCTGCGCCTGCTGCCAATGCCTCCTGCTTGAGTATGTTTGCAGCAGGCGAAGACAAGGATTTTATTTTAAAGGTATAAAACACCGCCTTCTTGTTCATGATATCTATACCTTCGGGATGTACTTCCAGCGATTTAAAATGCGAAGAGATCTCTCGTACGGATACAGGGCTTAAAAGATACACCTTCTTCATACCGTTATGAGAGCAAACGCCTGCTATTGAGGATTAACAATGGCATCAATCTCGTTTGCGTCGAGTATCTCTTTTTCCAGCAGTTTCGCGGCAAATTTATTCAGGATGTCAATTTTCTTCTTTAAAAGATCGGTAGCGCTGTTGTAACAGGTCATTATGATACTTTTGATTTCGCCATCTATCTCAACTGCGGTTGACTGGCTGTATTCATTTTGCCGTGCAACTTCTTTACCGAGAAAGACCAGTTCTTCCTTCTTCCCCAGGGTAATGGGTCCGAGCTTGTCGCTCATACCCCATTCGCATACCATTTTTCTTGCAAGCTCAGTCGCCTTTTCAAGGTCATTGCTTGCCCCGGTGGACGAATCGCCGAGCGCAATCTGCTCCGCAGCCCTCCCGCCCATCAGTACGGTTATGGTCGCGAGGATGTGCTGCTTGGAGATTGTGTATTTGTCCTCTGTCGGCAGCTGCAAGGTAAGACCGAGAGCAACTCCCCTCGGTACGATGGTTACCTTGTGGATAGGGTCGGCATTGGGAATGGATTTCGCAACAAGGGCATGCCCTGCTTCATGATAGGCAATCAGCTTCTTTTCCAGATCGCCGATTATCATGCTCTTGCGTTCCACGCCCATGAGTATCTTGTCCTTTGCTTCCTCGAATTCCTGCATGGTAACCTTTTCTTTCGATTTCTTTGCGGCGAGTATAGCGGCCTCGTTTGCTACGTTCTCGAGATCTGCACCTGTGGCACCGGGCAGCCCCCGCGCTATGATGTTGAGATCCACGTCGGTTTCGAGCGGTATCTTCTTTGTGTGCACCTTCAGGATCTCTTCTCTGCCCTTTAAGTCCGGGGCATGAACAACGATCCTCCGGTCGAACCTTCCCGGCCTTAGCAGGGCAGGGTCGAGTATGTCCGGTCTGTTCGTCGCGGCAATCATGATGACATCTTCATTCGCTATGAACCCGTCCATTTCCACAAGAAGCTGGTTGAGCGTCTGTTCCCGCTCATCATGACCGCCGCCGAGACCAGCACCCCTGTACCTTCCCACGGCATCTATTTCGTCTATGAATACAATGCAAGGCGCGCTCTTCTTTGCCTGCATAAAAAGGTCCCTCACACGGGCGGCACCGACACCGACGAACATCTCTACAAAATCAGAACCGCTTATGCTGAAGAACGGCACTTTTGCCTCGCCCGCTATCGCTTTTGCAAGCAAGGTCTTACCAGTACCCGGTGCGCCGATGAGCAATACTCCCTTGGGGACCCTTCCCCCGAGTCTGGTGAACTTCTGCGGATTTTTTAAAAATTCAATGACTTCCTGTACCTCGGATTTTACCTCTTCAATGCCCGCAACGTCTTTAAAGGTGATGTTCTGCAGGCCCTCGTTCATAAGTTTTGCACGGCTCCTGCCGAAGGACATGGCTTTACCACTGCCAGACTGCATCTGACGGGTAAAAAACACCCACCACAGTACGAAAATTATCAGCAGAGGCGCCCATGTTATAAGGATACTTTTCCATAGAGAATCCGCATCCTTTGATTTCGCGGTTATATTCACATTTTTATCAAGCAGGGTTTTAACCAGGTTTGGGTCCTCGGGTGCATACGTTGTAAAGTTTTGATTGTTTTTTGTAATGCCCGATATATCATTACCTTTTATCACCACCGATTTAATCTGATCGCTATTGACCGATTGAATAAATGCGCTGAAGGTCAAATTCTTTACCTGCTGCTGGGTTGGCTGGTTGATAAACCTGATAAGGATCACGGTTATTATAAAGATTACAATCCACAGCCCTATATTTTTAAAAAGGCCTGTATATTTATTGTTGTCTTTTTGTTTTAAAGGTTTGTTTTCGTTTTTATTGTCCATTGTTTACCTCATACTAAAAGTAAGCAAATTATTTAAAATAATCAATAGGAATCAACAGAAAGTATGCCGGGTCACGGGAAAAGCGGTGTTTCCGGTCACTTCCTGCCCTTTTTTTCCAAAATCAGATGGCTCTTGTCTTTATAAACTATCAGGTTTCCGGGGAACATATCAAGGGACAGGGAATTATCGCCCGTCCTTCCGAGCATATCCATGATAAAATCAAGGTGCTCCCTGCGCGGGTTGTAGTAGGTGCCGAGTATATTCTTTACAGCGATTTGAATAATCAATTTTATCATAACACGGTCATAGGCAAGGAGCTTTTTGAGATCCAGCAAAAGCCTGTCTGGTTTACCTTCATGCAGCACCTCCGTGTAAGCCTGCCCTGCCATACCGGTTAAAAACGCATCTATTGCCCTGAGGTCATTCGAAAGAGCGAGGGTGTGGTTCAAAAACCCGGGGTTCAGCCGTGTCAGGTTCGGGATGATTTCGTGCCGTACGCGGTTTCTCAAATAGTCCGGGAGTTCATTGGTGCTGTCGGTTACCGAGGCAGCGTTTTTGAGCTTGAGGTAGCGAAGAACGTTTTCCCGGGACAGGGCAAGCAAGGGCCGGATGATGTAGTCCCGTGCCGGCGGGATGCCGCAGATGCCGCTCACGCCAGTACCCCGCAGCATATTGATCAGCACGGTCTCGGCATTATCGTTCATCGTGTGCGCCAGGGCTATGCGCCCGAGGTGCAATGACTTCCTGCAGTCTTCGAATACAGCGTACCGTTTTTCCCGTGCCGCGGCCTCCAGGGATTGACCTTTCAGTTCGCCCGGCGTAAAGACGATATCGCGGTTCACGAATTCGAAGCCGAGAACATCCCTTGACAGGTCTCTGACAAACCGCTCGTCCCTGTCCGACTCTTTGCCCCGGAGATGATGGTTGACATGGATAACCACGGGATCGAGGTGCATCTGTTTCTGATAACGTTTCATAAGCAGGGACAGGCATACGGAATCAGGCCCGCCTGAAACGCCGATACCGATGCGCGTTGCAGACGTATCTTTATGACGGCGTGCACGGCCTGTACCGGTCTTTACCGGCAGCATATCGTGCAGGTTCATAAACTTAAAAAAACGCTCTTCAATGGCTTTTGCAGTATTAAGCTTCATAGCTCTTTTAGATTGCAATAGAAACCCAAAAAATTCAAGAATAGCGTTTGCCCGTTACCCTGAACCCTCAACGCGCGCTGAATATTCGGGATAAAGACACTTTCAGCCTTAGTAGGTATACTATCAGTACATACTATTTGACATATTAATAGTATGTATTATTAAATATACTGTGGAGGTTCATTATGTCTTACAACACACTCAAAAGGATTGGTGTTTCAATCCCTGATTCCGTACTCAAAGAATTGCAGTGGTTAGTCCCCGGGCGTAAGCGAAGCAACTATATCGTCAGAGCGGTGGAAGAAAAGCTTGAAGGTGAAAAGAAAACGAGATTACGCGAGGAGATGATAAAAGGTTACAATGCCAATGCGGAAACAGATGCTTCTATGGCCGAGGAATGGCGTTACCTTGAAGAAGAGACAGAACAATTTGTAGAAATTAAAGAACCCAAAAAAAGATCTTACAGGCGGAAATAAAATGATTCTTCCCAAAAGAGGAGAAGTTTATTATGTGAATTTTGACCCCACAATGGGAGTAGAGATTAAAAAGACCCGTCCTGCACTGATTATTCAAAACGATATAGGCAATACATATTCCCATGCAACTATTGTTGCAGCCATTACATCGGCAAAAAAAGAAATTTCTCCTTATGAAGTTTTTTTGAAATCAGGAGAAGGCGGATTACAAAAAGATTCTATCGTGTTGTTAAATCAGATTAGGACGATAGACAAGAAAAGGTTGGGCAAAAGACTCGGAATGCTGTCGTCCGAGAGCATCAAACGAATAGACCTGGCTGTAGAAATAAGCCTTGGTTTGATAAAAATATGATCGTTGGCTGGAGATGCCTTCCTCTTACACTTTCCGGGTTATGCAGAATTGCGGAGGTACTATAAAAAATGCAGTAGGGAACGGGGTTTAAGAATAAAAAGAGCGATGGGATATTTTACATCCCATCGCCTAAGGATTAACTTGCCTTTAATACATTCTGTAGTTTTAACGCAAGCCCCATGTCACCCTTGATCTTAAGTTTTCCGGACATGAAAGCCATCTGTGGGTTTAACTTTCCTGATACGATGTCTAAAATGTCTTTGTCGGTAACGGTAATGGTACATTTAGCATCAGGTGATGGACCGCTTGATACCCCTTGTTTTGCAGCTGTAGCGTTTACAACCCATGTGCCTGCCTCGGCTCCCGTGATGTCGAACTGATATACTGCGTTAAGTCCCTTTGCCTTCTCGAGATCTCTATTGATGTTGTCTGGGATGGTTTTTTCAAAAAGCTCCTTGACTGTTTTTGGAAATTCCGGCATTTCGTTCACCTCCTTTGTGTTGATATATTTATCAATTTTTAGCATGCTCTTGTTTTTCATGTCAAGCAATAATTGAAGAACCACGCCGTAAACAGCGAGGTTCTTCGTCGGTATGGAATATGTTAATCGTATAGTTCGCCCGACCCAAGCCCCGCTTGGGTACCCCGCCGCTATAAATAGCGGGGATTGCGGCGAACACCCGTTCGTTTTCAGATTGTCCGCCGGTATTTGCAACACTGTTTAATTCTTTCCCGATACATGCTATCGATCCTGTATGGCATTAACAGGTATATTTTTCAGTTCTTTTCTGATCGCCTTTTCCGGTGCCATGATGCCCGGACCGATGTTTACGGCCACCATGCTTATGAGCAGCAAAAGGGGATTCGTCTCCGGGCCTCTCATCGTCATGGGACACGGTACGCTTGAGGCCATGCTGGTCGTTCTGCTTTACCTCGGATTCGGCGGACTGCTTAAAAACAATACAGTCATGGGCGGTATCGGCATTGCAGGCGGTGTCACGCTTCTCTGGATGGCTTACGAGGCATTCAGGTCCCCGGACAATGCTTTGGCAGAGGGCAGGGGAGGCATGGTGCGTGGCTCGGCGTACGTGGCCGGCATTGTTACGTCGCTGTCGAATCCTTACTGGATCATATGGTGGGTTACCATAGGCTTGAGCTACATCGTTCTTTCATTTCACTTTGGCATCAAGGGTATTGTGGTTTTCTATGCAGGGCATATACTTGCCGACTTCGTGTGGTACAGTCTCGTTGCACTCTCCTTCAGTTTTATGCAGCGGTTCCTCTCTTCAAAAGGATTCAGAGCGGTTACCCTTGTCTGCGGGATTATATTCGCAGGCTTTTCAGTGTATTTTATATGGTTCGGCATTCGGAACCTTGTCTAAATCAAAAAATGCGGCAGAAGAGTTTGTGGAATACGCATGAGAGGAAGGAGTTGTCCGCCTCCGCGCAAAAAAATGCTGTTGCAGATTCTATGAAAATGTATTATTCACGAAAGCAGGAGAGGAGGATACATGCCGGATAAAGATAAGATAGTAATAGCAGATGACATGGATACGGTACTTATGCTTGAGGAGATCCTTCTTAAAAAAACTGGATATGAGATTGTCAAGGCAAAAACCGGCACGGAAGCCCTCAAAAAAATTCAATCGGAAAAACCACGCATAGCCCTGCTCGATCTCATTATGCCGGAAATGAGCGGAGATGCTATATGCCGGTTCATTAAAAACAACGGTGAGTTGAAACACATTAAGGTTGTCATTATAACCTCGCACGGTAAACCAGAGGACAAGGAGCGCGCGTTAAGGAGCGGGTGCGATTATTTTCTCACCAAACCTGTCAACAGCAGGGAGTTGCTCGATATCGTCAATAAAGATTTACAGGAGAAATAGTGCGGCGAAGGCCGCGTACTTCTCATAAAAGAAAAGAAGGATCATGCAAGGAGGGAACTATGAAATATCTTTATTATGCCATCATGGTTTTGATAATGACGGTTGTTTCATGCACGACAAGCAATAACCAATCGCCGAACATTCTGACCGCAAACACGGAATCACAGATCCGGTCTTTTCTGAATATACCGGTGAATGCGCAGCAGGTGATGATAGTGAGCCAGTCGTCCCACTGGGACCCGGACTGGCAAAGCACGTTTGACACCTATTACACCAATAACGTCGATCCCATCATAAAAAGCGCACTCAACATGCTCGATACGAATAAAGGTTATTATTATTCTATCTGCGAAATCCTTTACCTGAAAAGATACTGGGACGATCATCCCGAAGACCATGCGCGGATAGTAAAGTATCTGCGCGACGGCCAGTTGAGGATAGTAGGCGGCGGCATGACCAGCCCGGACACCAACCTTCCGACCGGCGAGGCACTCATGATGGACTGGTTTTACGGAAACCTGTGGGTGTATAATATATCCGGCATAAAGCCTGTTACAGCTTGGCAGCCCGACAGCTTTGGACACGCATCAAGCCTTCCGGACATTTTATCCTCCCTTGGATATAAGTATGTAGGTTTTTCGAGGATACCCGGGGTTGCCGAGACAGCACAGTGGTATTACACGGTACCTCCCACACCGGGGAGCTTCGCCGAGACGCTGTCCCAAACGGGCTCCCTCGATTTTGTCTGGAAGGGTATTGGCGGTGCTCAGGTGCTTGCGCACTATTTACGGGGAGGTTATGGCGATGGTGATATTCTGTATGTCACGCCGTCTAACCAGACTGCCATAGACGCGACTTTTACGACTCTCATTAACCAGCTCAAGCCGGTTTCACCGACAGGATATATGTTTTTACCCGTGGGCTCGGATTTTATGCCTCCCGACAGATATCTTCCGCAGCAGATCGCAACATGGGATTCAACCATGTATCAATCAACAGGTGTCTACGTGACCATGGCTACGTTTGAGGACTACATGAAGCTTGTATCGTTTCACCTGGACAAGGTGCCGGTGTATGCAGCAAACCTCAATCCCTACTTTACCGGCTACTACGGTTCGAGACCAAAAATAAAAAAGCTCGCACGGCAGGTTACCTACGGGATCGAGGCCGCACAGCTCTATTCCATAATAGCCCATAGCGCCGGGTATACATACCCATCCGGTGATTTTGACGCGCTGTGGGAGTCATTTCTGTTGTCGGACCACCATGACTTTATTCCGGGTACAAGCACCAACAACGTCTACTTCAACGAACAGATACCGTTACTCCAGAATTCGCTTACATCGACGACGCTCTTGCAGCAATCTGCAACGACCTCTATCGCAAAGTCCGTCAATACGTCATCCGTATCAGGCATACCCGTCATTGTTTTCAATCCTTCCGGGTTTGTCCGTTCGGATGTTGCTGTTGCGACATTATCTTTTCCCGCAGCAGGGGTAAAGAGTATCACCATGCAAAACCAGATGGGCAGCGTGGTGCCCTCTCAGATCATTACGGCAACGACCTACGGTGACGGCAGCTACCGGCAGGCGGACGTTGCGTTTTATGCAGACTATCTGCCGTCTCTCGGCTATGCCACCTACACAGCTGCGACGAACACTTCCTTGTCCGGCAGCGTCGGCGTTTCCGTGTCCAAGGATGCCCAGACGGGTGATATCATTCTAATAAACCCGTACGAGATCCTTGTCCTCGGTAAAAGTGCAGGCTATGCTATTGTATCTCTTATGGACAGAGCAACATCCGCAGAGATGATCTCGGGTCCATCGAACGATATTGTCTATTATAACGACACCGGAGATTTATGGGCAATCGGGTCAGAGCCGGATTCTGCGGTTGTTACACATAACGGCGTATTTGCACCCGTTTATGCGCTCTCCCAGACAAGCTCAAGCATAGCCACGGTAACTGCCAGCGGTCCGCTGTTTATACAAGTCCAGGTACAGACCAGCGGCCCGTATGGCCCTGTCACCAGAACATACACCATGTACTCAACCATGAAGAGGATAGACCTTTCAACCACCCTTGCCGCACCGACCGGAACAACGGTTGCAGCGGTGTTCAGTACGACCATTGCCGATGGCGAAGACTCTCTGGCGGTTCCGTACGGCATCCAGCATGAGCCATTGCAGTCCATGTACACGCCATCCTTCTGGCCCGGGGTAGAGTGGGCTGACCTGTTCAGCCCGACCAGCAACACCGGCATGGCCATCTTTGATCTCGGCAATGAGATGTGGTCATTCGATGCGCAGGGAGACATCACCCTCGGGCTTGTCAGAAACCCCCTGCTCACCGGAGGGAGCTGCCTTGATAAAGGCGTATGTGCAAGTGACAACGACCCGCATACGCTCGATTATGCGATTCTCCAGCATGCGGCCGGCGCATTTTTTACGCCTGAGGGATATGCGTTCAGCGTGCCGCTCACGACCGTTGTTACGACAATCCATACCGGCAGTCTTCCCCTGTCATACAGTCTTGCATCCACCGGCAGCAATGCGTTGATTACGGGCGTAAAGGAATCAAAAAACAATAACGGCATAATTCTGAGGCTATTCAGGCTTACCCCGGATCCTGAGCAGGTAACGGTTGATTATGCAAATGCCAATACCGGCGGTACGGTCATAACCAACAGTTTCGAAACACCAACCGGCCGGCCTGTCATAAACGGATCAACCATAGGTATCGACATGACACGGACCATATCGACATTGTTTATACCATCGAAATAACAGTTCTGAACAACGTTAACCTGCACACCGGAAAGGTTTTATGGCCGCATTCAAAACTATGTACCCGCCGCAGCAGGCAGGGAGAGAAGGTGCGCAGGATGTGCCTGAGTTTTTGGGGAAAAATAGCAGGGTTACATTTCTCCTGATTATTTTTATACTGTACGCCGGGATCAGGCTTGCATCTTTTGTGTTTGTGTTTCATGAGAGGAATCTAATAATTCCCAACTACTACAGCGAACTTGGCATAAGTCTGATGCAGCAAGATCGCTACTCGATAGAAAAAAAGGACGAGGGACTTATAAGGGCACCCGGCTATCCCGTTTACTTTACCATAATCTACAGTCTGTTTGGCATTAAACCCGGTATCGCACTGTTCCTGCAGCTATTGCTTTCAGGATTCATCCCGCTTTTGATCTTTTTTAACGCTGAACGCCTCTTCGGTGAAACCATAGCGAGAACAGCAGCTCTCGTATCGGTTGTTGAACCCGTAAGTATCATATATTCAAACCTCTTGCTTTCGGAAACACTCTTTGTGATCCCCATGCTTGCCAGTAGTTTGTTTCTTATAGAGGCAGTGAAACGAGGGAGTTTAAGCAGGCTGCTCGTTGCCGCAGTATGCACAGGTATAGCTGCCTACTTCAGGGCAGTCATGGTCTATATGCCTTTTATGTATATCGCTATTTACTTGTTGCTCGCAAAACAGTCTGCAAAGAAACGCATCGTGCATATAGGGGCGTTTGCAGGGGTTTTTGTGGTTATGATAGCTCCGTGGGTTATCAGAAACTATGTCCGTTACGGATACACGGGTTTCTGCGGTATACAGGATATAAACCTTTATTACTACAGGGCGACGGGAGTCGCTGCGCAGCTTGAAAAAAGGCCGTTCCTTGATGTACAGATGGAATTCTACAATGCTGTGCCAAAGGGTTTATCAACAAGCAAAGAATTCAGTTTTTACAGGGACCGTGCAATGAGCATAATTCTGAATCATCCGCTTGTTTATCTTGAGGTTGCAATAAGGGGCGCGGTCAATCTTTTGTTGGCTCCTGAGCGCTACGGCGTTTATATGCTTTCAGGCCATTTAAATTCCTACAGACTGTCGGGATTTCTATGGGATCGTTTCAGCATCAAAAGCATCGTAAAAAAGTTCGCTTCCCCCTCCCCTCTCATTCTCTGTATTCTCATCTATCAGGTCTTATTCACTTTTGCTGCGATAGCTCTCGCACTATTCGGAATTTTAGTTGCGCTGAGGGAATATAGTTATGCAGATCTTATAATCGTTCTATCCATACTGTGCTATTTCATAGGAATATCTTCAGGCCCTGAGGCGGACGCCAGGATGCGTATACCCATTCTGCCGTACGGGCTTATACTTTCTGCTGTTGCCCTCAACGGCATTTACCAAAAAATGTATTTGAAAGAACCGGGACGGAAAATCCAATAGGAAAGCCTGCGGGAAGCACAGGGGAGGAAAGAGTGGTTCGGCGCTTAGGTGCGTCCGGAAGCACGGGCCACGAACCATGCGTAGATTTGCAGCATGTCTTCACCCATTCTTTCCGGATGCCACTGTACACCGAGCACATGCGGGAAATCCCTGTGCTCTATGGCCTCGATGATCCCGTCGTCTGCTCGTGCGGAGACGATGATTTCCTTGCCCGGCTCTTTTATCGCCTGATGATGGCTCGTGTTTGCTGTTGCCGTGTTTTCCCTGATGATACCGTATAACATCGTGTGCGGTTCTAACGTAATCCTGTGATCGCCTTTTGAATGGTCGCGGCTTGCCGGCACCTGCTTTTTGATGTCCTGATAGAGGCTGCCGCCTGCTATAACATTGATAAGCTGCATACCTCCGCACACACCGAGGACCGGGATCCCCTTTTTCAAGGACCCGCTGTAAACCGCTGCTTCAAAAGCCGTTCTTTCCGGTATTGTAGTAAGTTCTATCAGGGGCTCCTCGCCGTACATTGCCGGCGGTATATCAAAGCCCCCGCCTGTGATAACCAGCCCGTCGATCCGTTCAACGAGCGCCTGTACCTTTGCGGTGTCCGTAAGCAGGACAGGTATGCCGCCGGCGCGCTCGACAGCCTGCGTGTAAGTTTTATAAATAAAAAAAGACGGACGGTTGTTTATTTGACCTGCGTCCGCTGTGATACCTATGAGAGGTGCTCTCTTTTTGTGCTCCATGCATAAAGTATATGCCCTGTGGCAGGGTTATTGCAAATTATATTGTCCTGTATTATCTTACTACATTCATGAACCCCCTTATAGCAATTACATATTCATTCCTGTTCGGCCTGCTTCACGGCATACTGCCGGATGAGCATACCTGGCCCATAACCTTCAGCTATGCTATTGGCGGCGGGAGCGGAAAAGAGGGTATGAAGGCAGGCCTGTATTTTTCTCTCGCATTCACTGTCCAGCGGGCAATAATATCCGAGCTTGCTTATCTTGCCTTTGCCCCTTTCGTGTTCACGATAAACCGGTATATCTATCTGCTCGTCGGTATTGTAATGTTTGCCGCGGGCGTCATCGTGCTCAAAAAGAATGTCTATCCGCACCTCCATTTGCTTGGTCACCATCACGAGGACGCCAAGCACATGGAAAAAAACTTAAAACTTCTGAGTACAAACTGCGAAGAATGCGAACCCGAGACATCTGCACCGCCAATCAAATGGACACTGATTCACGGGTTCGTTGCAGGGTTTGGCTTCGGAGGGTTTGCGTTGTTTGTCAATACCGTCGCAGCACCTGCAATGCCGGGCGCATGGTTCGGTTTTTTGCCGGGTCTTTTCTTTGGTATCGGGACCATGCTTATGCTTATCATCGTCGGTGCATTGTTCGGTATGTCCCTCAAGTGGGTACACTCGCTTACAGAAAATGATATCAAAAAGATCGGTGCTGAGACAGGAGGCAGGACATTGTTCTTCGGGGGCATACTTTTTATGGCAGCAGGTGTTTTGACCGTTATGGGGATAGATATAAAGCTGCCTTTTGTATCCGACTATACGCTGGTAACATTCTTTATGATCGGGGTTGCAATACCTGCGTTTGTGTACTCATACAGGCGGGTTGTTAAGGCAAAGAAGCTCAAGCAACAGTGAAGCCTGCCCCAGCAATAGTGAGGGAAGCGGTGTTCGCCCCTGCCCGAAAAGCATCATACTAAGGATTAGAGTGAACAATATGAACAAGCAGATCATATACGGAGGGCATTCCACGGTCTTGATAGAGATGGGGAAGGCGGCAATTCTTACAGACCCGAATTTGAGCAAACGCATCTGGACTATCCGGAGAAAAAGCAAACCAGGGCTTACACAGGAACAATTGGATGCCGTTAACCTCATATTGGTATCCCACGGACATTACGATCACCTCGATCTTCCAACGGTGAAAAGGTTGAAGAGAAACGCTGTCGTTATTGTACCCAAAGGACTTGGCAGGTATTTCGTGCGTTACGGGTTTACCGACGTAAGAACGCTTTCCTGGTGGGAGCAGACCACGGCTCATGGACTGCGGATAGTCGCCGTGCCTGCGAACCATTTCAAGGGTAGGAACCCCATGGTCAATAGCCTTTATCAGGGGTATGTCATAGACGGAGAGTACCAGATATATTTTGCCGGCGATACCGGCTGGTTTGAGGGATTCAGGGAGATTGGGGATATATTCAGGCTGGACATAGCTATGCTGCCTATAGGCGCATACAAACCCTGGTCTGCATTCGGGCATCATATGACACCGGAAAATTGTGTAAAGGCAATGCAAGTCCTCCAGGCAAAACGCATGATCCCCATACACTGGGGTGCATTCAGGCTTTCCCTGGAACCGCTTGATGAACCCGTAAAGCGGCTGGAAAAGGCGGCACGGCAGGCCGGCATAGAACCATCGGTCGTCGTTCTCAAACCGGGCGACGCGTTGAACTTGCATTCGGTATAGCTCCGTTATCGTTGATCCGGGCCTGCCTGCGAATACAGTTCTTTGTTGACTTTTACTATTTAGGATATTATAGATTGGCGTATGATTGTTACAGGAGAATATTGCATTGGCAAAGAGGCTTTACTGGAAGGGATTTGATACAACAGTAGAAAACAGTAATGTATTCGCATTCATGAGAGCACAGAAAATCAAGAATTTCGACAGCCTCCTTCAGCGCTCACAGAATGATATAGAATGGTTCTGGGATGCTGCAAATAAGTTCCTCGGGATTGAATGGTACACACCATACAAAAAGGTTATTGATACTGCGAAGGGAATCGAGTGGGCGAAATGGTTTAACGGCGGCAGGATCAATATCACCCATAACTGCGTCGATAAACACGTCAATACCTTCAGAAGACACAAGCTTGCAATCGTGTGGGAAGGTGAGAACGGTGAGGTAAGAAAGCTTACCTATCTCGACCTTTTCAGAGAAGTTAACCGGGTTGCCGAAGGTCTGAGAGATTCCGGTATAAACAAAGGCGATGCCGTCGGTGTATTTATGCCCATGCTCCCTGAAACGGCAATCGCACTGCTTGCCATAGCAAAAATTGGCGCAATTTTTATTCCGATCTTTTCCGGCTATGGCCCCGAGGCAATAGCATCAAGGCTGAACGACGCGACCGTAAAGCTGCTTTTTACCGCAGACGGTTTCTACAGAAAGGGCGGTATTGTGGAGATGAAAAAAACTGCCGATATCGCAGTACGAATGAGCCAGAGTGTAAAAAAGGTAGTTGTGATGAAGAGGCTCGGCATCGATGTACCATGGGTAGAGGGCAGGGACATAGCGTGGGACAGTTTTGTGAACGGCAAACCAACGATATCGAGAACAGAAAAACTGCCGTCGGAAACACCGTGGATGGTAATATATACTTCAGGGACAACAGGAAGGCCGAAGGGCGCAGTACATGTGCATGGAGGCTTCCTTGTAAAGCAGGCGGAAGAAATAGCATTTCAAGTCGACATGAAGGACCAGGATATATTGTTCTGGTTTACGGACATGGGATGGATTATGGGACCATGGGAGGTTGTTGGCGGGCTTGCAATGGGAGGTACCCTGTTTTTCTATGAAGGTGCCCCGGATTGGCCGAAGCCCGACAGGCTCTGGGATATGATTGAACGGCACAGGATTACGGCGCTCGGCATTTCTCCGACTGCGGTGAGGGCGTTCATGCGCAACGGGGACCAATGGCCCAATGCTCATGATCTCACAAGCCTCCGTATGTTCGGTTCAACGGGCGAACCGTGGAACCCGGCACCATGGATGTGGTTATATAAAAATGTCGGAAAAACGCGATGCCCCATAATCAATCTCTCCGGCGGCACGGAAATCGGTGCATGCTTTTTATCCGTACACCCGGTCAAACCGTTAAAGCCGTGTTCTCTTGGAGGACCGTCTCTTGGTATGGCAGTCGATGTTTTTGATGATAATGCACGGCCTGTCCGGAATGCCGTAGGCGAGCTTGTCTGCAAAAAACCGTGGCCCAGTATGACGAGGGGTATATGGCATGATCCTGAAAGATACAGGGAAACATACTGGAACAGATGGAAGCATGTATGGGTGCACGGAGACTGGGCATCCATCGATAAAGAAGGCTATTGGTTTTTACACGGCAGATCTGACGATACAATAAAGATTGCCGGTAAGCGTGTAGGTCCGGCAGAGGTCGAATCCGTACTGGTATCTCATAAGGCCGTAACAGAGGCGGCAGCCATAGGTGTGCCGGACGAATTAAAAGGGGAAGCACTCGTTTGCTTCGTTATATTAAAACCGAATAATGATCCATCAGAGGCGTTGCGGGGTGAATTGATACAACTTGTTGCTTCGGCGCTTGGTAAATCAACAACACCCAAAACTATAAAATTTGCCACCGAACTACCGAAGACGAGGAATGCGAAGATCCTCAGGCGGTTCGTAAAGGCAAAATACCTTGGTCAGGATATCGCAGATACATCTTCTGTAGAAAACCTTTCCTCGTTAGATAGTATCGGACAGGCTCTATAACTAAATTGTTTACGTTCAATAGTAAAGTCATACTTTAAACAAAGGAGAAAAAAATGTTAAAACTGTATGTAGGCAACTTGTCATTTAACACCACAGAAGACGAAGTAAAAGAGTTGTTCGAGAAATCAGGCGCGGTCCAGAGTGTTTCCATAATCAAGGACAAATATTCGGATCGCTCCAAAGGCTTCGGATTTGTTGAAATGACAAATGACGAAGAGGCAAAAAAAGCCATTGAAGAGATCAACGGTACCGATTTCAAAGGCAGGAACATCAGAGTGGCAGAAGCAAAGCCGATGGAAAAGAGAGAGGGCGGCGACTACGGAGGAGGACACCGGAAGAGCGGGTTTAAGGGAGGGAACAGCAGGGGCGGAGGATACAGATAAGAGAATTTACCCGCGCAAAAACGGATAATTTGCAGTAATAAACAAAATCAAAATTACTCCAAAATTACTATAGATATTGTTGCTGGGTTTGCTTCGCAAGCCCAGCACGTTTCTTCCGGCTGCTTCTTATGATGTCCTTTAATCATCAAGATCAATATTCTCTTTGTGTGAAGTGCGGCAAATGCAGGTCGGTGTGTCCTGTATTTCATGAACTGAACGAAGAAGGTGCTTCCCCCCGGGGGAAGATAAGCCTTATTCAGGCATTGTTAGAAAATAAGGTAAAACCTTCAAGCAGGACAAAACGGTTTCTATCAGAATGCCTTTTGTGTACTGCATGCGTCGCCGTGTGCCCCAACGGGGTCCGGACGGATCTGCTTGTTCTTTCGGTCCGGGAAAGCCTCGCTGATTATGCAGGCAATAAGCTTATAGAAACCGCCCTGATAAAAGGCGTATTCTCAAAAACGGACATCAGTTTCAAACTCGGTTTTGCGGTTGAGCAGGCGATGGGGAGAAAAATAGATTCGGGCTCAGGGATGTATTATCGTTTACCCTCAAACCGGATTCTACCGGAGCTGAAGAGCACAAAGTTTTCGATCTCGAAAAAAAACACGCATATCCATAAAACTAAAACAGGATTTTTTCTCGGGTGTCTTATCGATTTTGTAAATCACGACATTGCGGAAGATACGATAATGTTGCTCGAGGCAGCCGGGAAAACACCCTTTATACCCCGCGATCAGGCATGCTGCGGACTTCCGGCACTGAGCATGGGCGACAGAAGGCAGGCAGCAAAACAGGCTAAGGCAGTTATGACGCTGTTCGATACTGCAGAAACAGTTGTTACAGCGTGCGGTTCATGCGGCTCAATGATGAAAAACTACTATCCGGTATTATTCGATGATCCGCAAAACAAAGAAAACGCCGTGAAATTTGCCGCAAAGATAAAGGATATCGCGGAAGTGCTGGAGCCGGACATGTTCGAAAATGCCGGGCACTCGTCCAGACTTACTACCTACCATGATCCCTGCCACCTTAAAAGAGGTATGGGTGTGGCAAAAAAACCAAGAACGCTGATAAGAGCAGCAGGATATGAGATCGCCGAGATGCAAAGTCCCGATCGGTGCTGCGGCCTTGGTGGCGCATTCACTATAAAGCACCGTACACTTTCTTCCGCTATCACAAAGGAAAAGGCAGATGATATACGCTCAACAACCGCTGCAACCGTTGCAACAGGCTGTCCGGGATGTATGGCAAACATATCGGCCATGCTGATCGAACAAGGCCGGCTTCAGGTAAACGTGGTGCATACCGTTCGTCTGCTTGTAACAACCTTGAAGAAAAACGCCGTGGTATAAAAAACTTCCTTATTCTGTAATACGATTTTTCGTAACTACCCCCAATTTTTTGCTGTTAGTTGACTATGGTCAATAATATTGATATGTATATACAAAAACGCGAGGAGGGTTATGAAGAACAAGAAAAGAATACTCACAGGCTTCTTTTGTGGATTGATATTGGTTTTGATATCAGTCTACGGTATGTCAGATTCTAATAAAGATGCCCTTGTTTATATAGTAAAGCAAGGTGATACTCTCTGGAATATTTCCACAAGATTTAATGCAAACCCGTTTATCTGGCCCAAGCTATGGGAACAAAATAAATATATTACCAACCCGCATCTTATTTATCCGGGTGAACCTATAGCTTTATTACCCACATCTGTCGTACCGGTAACGGGTGAAGCGGCGGCTGCTCAGCTCTCAACCACTGCCATCGCAGAACAAATACCTTCAAAAATGCCCCAGATAGAAGGGCAAGAGACAACACCAACAACCGGAGTTGAAGAGCAAACAAAGGGAATGGAACAACCGGTTCAGCTGGAGACTGAAGAGGTGGCCCCTTCCATACAGACTGCTGTACCGTACGGTATGCAGTACGTAAGCGCTCCTGCAAACACGTATCTCTACCCAGCCATGGGGGCTGCAGGTTTTATATCCCGGCATGAGCTTGCGGCCGCAGGTGAGATTGTTGCGGCATCTAACCCCAGAAGGACGATATTCGGAGAACACGATATAGTTTTTATCAATCTCGGGAGCAAATCGGGCGTGAAGAAGGGAGACCAGTTTACCATTTATACAAAGGATAAGAAGATCTATGATCCAGAATCCGGGGACTTCCTCGGTTATAGGATAAAGGTTCTCGGAATACTGCGGATCACAAAGGTGGAGGAAGCAGTATCCACTGCAACGATCACCCGCTCCTATGAAGAGATCAAGGTGCTGGACAAGCTCGTTCCTTACGAGCCCGGAACAAAAACGATCGACCTCACTCTTGCAGCGAACCCCGTTAAGGGCTACATAATATGCGGCAAGCAGGCGCGGCGGACCCTCTATGGTGAAAATGATATTGTATACATAGACAGGGGAAGCGACGATGGCATACAAGCGGGTAACACCTTTGTTATCTATAAAGACAGGAAACCTGTGGAAGATCCTGCAACAGGCGAGACACTGCACCTGCCGAAAGAAATACTCGGTAAGCTCCTGGTTATCAAGGCACAGGGAAATACTGCGACTGCAATCATCACGAAAAGCGTTAAGGAAATCAATTTAGGAGATAAGATACTGGCTGATACCGCTTCCGGGATCATATGACAGAACCTCTCTCTTCAAGCAACGCGGCAGACAAACCCTACAGGATAGAAAAGCCCTGGGGGTATGAGCTTGTATGGGCCGATAATCCTCTCTATATCGGTAAAGTTTTATTCCTGAAGGCCGGTACGCGTTCAAGTCTGCAAATGCACAGGAAAAAAGATGAGACGATGTTTCTCAGCAAAGGAAAGGTCATACTGGAATTTCCCGACAACGGGGAGTCCGGGGACAGAGAACTAAAAGAGGGTGACAGCATCAGGATACTGCCGGGGACAAAACACAGAATAAACGCTTTGGTGGATTCGTACATCTATGAGGTTTCAACGCCGCATATGGACGACGTGGTGAGATTCCAGGATGACTACGGGAGAACCGGATGAACATATACGGTATCATCATTGCGGGGGGGCAGGGTAAAAGGCTGTGGCCTCTTTCGAGGTTGTTAAGACCGAAACCGGTGCTTGCGATTACCAAAGAACAGTCATTGATAAAACAAACAGTGCTGCGGCTGAATGCTGTTGTCGAAACCGCAAACCTGATCGTTGTAACAAACGAGGAAGTTTTTGCCCCGATTTATGAATCCATAAAAGAAGTGCCTTTAGAGAATGTTCTGACAGAACCTATAGGCAGGAATACCGCTGCAGCCATAGGGCTTGCATGTATTCACATCATGGAGAGGCACGGTGATGCCATAGCAATAGTAAGCCCGGCGGATCATTATATACAGGACGATAAACAATTTTCCGCCCTTTTGCAAAGGGCCGCCGAGGTGTGCCGGAAGACGGATACGCTCGTCGTTTTTGGGGTAAAACCCACTTCCCCGTCGGTAAACTACGGCTATATTGCAAAAGGGGAAAAATTAGACGGTGACGGCCTCTTTAAGGTTACGAAGTTCACGGAAAAACCGCCCAGGGATATGGCAGAGAGGTTTGTGTCAGAAGGTTATTTATGGAACGCGGGTATATTTGTTTTCAGAATAAGCACCATGCTGCAGGCGATACAGCACTACATGCCGGAACTGCATTCATCCCTTGAAAAAATCAAAAAGACATTCAAGGGCCCCTATGAGCGTAAAACCATAAAAGAGGAGTATGGCAAATTGCAGGATATATCCATTGATAAAGGCATCATAGAAAAACTTGATACGGTGTCCGTTATCGAGATGGACATACCGTGGGCAGACCTCGGCAGTTTTGAGCAGATAGCAAACATCATGATTAAAAAGGATGAACAGGGCAACCAGAGAATGGGCAACGGCATAGATGTTGACAGCACAAACAATATTGTAGTAGGTGATGATAATTTTATCGTGACAGCAAATGTACATGACTTGATCATCATAGCATCTGACGGAAGAATACTGGTCACGTCGAAGGGCAGCGACGAAGTCATAGCGAAGGTGGTAAATACCCTGAATGCCAGAGGATTGAAAGAACACATTTAACAGTAGATTATACTGACTATACAGGAAGGATTATCCATGAACCAAAATTTCAATGCACTAAAAAAGAAGATACTTTCTCACGAAGCAAGGATCACCATAATCGGTCTGGGCTATGTGGGACTGCCCTATGCGGTCGAATTCGCGCGCAACGGGTTCAAGGTTACGGGCATAGATTTGAACGAACACAAGATAACCGCCCTTAAGAACAACGAGTCTTACATTACCGATATAAGTTCCGAAGAGCTGAAAGATATAAACGGCTCCGGATTGATATCGTATACAAGCTCATACACCGGAATCGATAATGCCGATGTCATCGAGATCTGTGTTCCGACCCCGCTGGGGAAGTCAAAAGAACCGGATCTGTTCTTTATTACATCCGCTGTACAGAGTATAAAGGAAAAAATATCGAAACCAAAACTGCTCATCCTGACAAGTACAACATACCCGGGCACGACGCGGGAGTATATGGTATCAACGGTAGCCGACGAGCATTATAAGCTCGACTCGGATTTCTTTGCGGTATTTTCACCGGAGAGGATAGACCCCGCAAATAAAAGATATAAACTTGCCGATATACCGAAGGTCGTCGGCGGTGTAACAAAACTTTCGGGCGAACTCGCCGTTTTATTGTTCAGGCAGATTGTCAAGGATGTCGTTGAAGTATCGTCTGCGGATACTGCAGAGATGGTGAAGCTGCTTGAGAATACCTTCAGGAGCATCAACATAGGCCTTGCAAACGAAATGGCTATCATAAGTCATAAATTGGGGATAAATATATGGGAGGTTATAGATGCAGCAAAGACAAAACCGTACGGGTTTGTGCCGTTTTATCCGGGGCCGGGCATAGGCGGGCATTGTATACCCATAGACCCGGTATACCTGACATGGCGAATGAAGCTCTACAATTACAGGACACGGTTTATTGAGCTTGCCACCGACATCAACAACGAAATGCCGTACTATGTCGTCAGCAGGCTTGCAGACATTATGAATGAAAAAGGCAAGAGCATCAAGAACAGCAAAATATTCATACTCGGTGTGGCGTATAAAAAAGATGTGAACGACCTCAGGGAATCTTCGGCAATACCGGTCATAGAAGAGATACTCCATAGAGGCGGCAAGGTGTCGTATCACGATCCTTATATAGATGTCGTCCAGGAGAACGGAGTGAATTTAAAATCCGTCAAATTGACAAAGAAGGCATTGAGTGCTTCCGATTGCACACTCATACTGACGGATCACTCGGTGTATGATTATCCCTGGATAGTTAAAAATTCAAAGTTGATCCTTGATACGAAAAACGGGACAAAAGGCATAAAAGACAGCCGGATCGTTAAACTCTGAGGGCAAGGTCATGGATAAATTTCTCATAACAGGCGGGGCAGGTTTTATAGGATCGAATATAGCAGACCGTTTGCTCGAACAGGGGCATGCTGTCCGGGTTATAGATAATTTTCTTACCGGGAAGAGAGAGAACCTTTCAAGGGCGCTGAACTCCCCGAGATTTGAATTGATAGAGGGAGACATACGGAATCTCGATACGGTACGGAGGGCATGCGAAGGCATTGATTTTGTTTTGCATGAAGCAGCCATCCCGTCGGTACCGCGCTCTATAGACGACCCGATAGCTACAAACGAAGTCAACATCAACGGCACCCTCAATGTACTCAAGGCATCGTATGAGAATAAGGTAAGAAGGGTGGTTTATGCGGCCAGTTCTTCAGCCTACGGGGATACCGCGGTACTGCCGAAAAAAGAGGACATGATCCCGTCGCCCCTTTCACCCTATGCGGTCAGTAAACTTACCGGAGAATATTACTGCCGGGTGTTTACCAGCGTATACGGCCTCGAAACGGTGAGTCTGCGCTACTTCAATATATTCGGCCCGAGGCAGGATCCCAATTCCACCTACGCTGCGGTCGTACCCCGGTTCATAACGGCACTGTTGAAAGGGGAGAGCCCTACTGTTTACGGAGACGGCGAACAGTCAAGGGATTTTACCTATATAGAAAATGTCATCCATGCAAACATAAACGCCTGCTACGCACCACCTGCAGCGGCTGGCAGGGTCCTGAACATTGCCTGCGGGACCAGATTTACCCTGAACACCGTACTCCGCAAGCTCGAAGAAATATTCGATAAGAAGGCAAACCCGAAATATCTGCCGGCCAAGAAAGGGGATGTTAAACATTCTCAGGCGGATATAACAAATGCGGCAAACTACATACAGTATAAGATCGAGGTCGATTTTGAAACGGGACTCAGAAGAACGGTTGATTATTTTGCATTAATCGTTTGATTTTTTATTGGTTATATCCACAATCTTCGCGGTGCCTGCATAGGGTTTTATTTCATATTTCGTTATTCTGCTTATCTGTTTTATGATGCCGGACATCTTTTCGACTTCCCGTATGATCTTTGAAGCATAATCCACGGTGGTTTGATCTTTATCTCTCAACCTGTTTATCAGCAGTTCCGAATAGCCCTGAATGGCCGAGAGCGGCTGATTCAGATTATGTGCCGCCGCACCGGCGAGGTTCGTCATTGCATCGTTTTTTTCCGCCTCTATCAGCTTGGACAATGCCTCATCGAGGGATTTTTCCATCCGTATCTTTTCTCTCTCATCCCTCAAATATCCGACACTCATCTGTTCTTCACCCTTTTCGTTGTACACGATTGCACCGGACAGAGTGACGGGTACGATTTCTCCGCCCCGTGTACGCACTTCAATGGGGTAATTGCGAATGTGCTTTGTGGGGCTTTGCCGCAGGAGTTTCATAACCTCCTTTGCGACATTCTGCGGGTAAAGCTGCGTTACATGGATGTATTGTATCGCTTCATCACGAGAATAACCAAAAAGGTGTGTGGATTCTTCATTAAAGAAAAGCAGTTTGCCGGTTGTATCTACGGCAATAATGGCATCAGACGAACTGCTGATGGTTTTTAACAGCAGGTCTGTGGTTTTGAGCAGTTCTTTGCTTAAAAGTTTTTCTTCAGTTACGTCTCTGAGCGAAATGAGCGAGACGTCCTGCCGTCCGGCCAGGGGAGTCGCCCGTAAGGAAAGTGTTTTATACGCCCCGTTTTTAGCTCTAATTTCGACTTCAAATTTATTGACGAACTGTTTCTTGAGATAGCCGGAGAAGATTTTGTTCGCTGTCTCCATGCTCGCTTCGTTGGCTATGGCTCTGGAGTAATGCTCGCCGATTATTTCCTGCTTGGAATAGCCTGTAAGTTTTTCAAATGCCCTGTTAACATTCCGGATCCTGCCTTCCCGGTCGATAAGTATCATGCCGTCCATGGCATGGTTGAAAAGAAACTCGTAATCTTCTTTTATTTTTAAAAGTTCGTATGCCTTATTCATGGAATCTTCAAGGATCTTCATCCTTGATATATTCAGTATCGCCGATGCAAGCATATTTGCCTGAATAAAATAGTACTGTTGAAGAAACGGGGAAAGCATTATAGGGTTTTTTGACCGGACAAGAATAACACCCATGATATCATTGATATCAAAGATGGGCAGTACAAAGGACGAGCGGATGCCTTTCGAAAGAATAACGGATTTGATTTCATCGCTTGCAATCGTTGTTTTTTCTATGTCTTCTATGGCGACGGCCTCTTTTTTTTCAACGGCTGCCTTTATTTCAGGATATTTGTTGAGATCAATAACGATTGTTTTGTTGTCGTGTATTTCACTGCTTGCTATGACTTCTCCTGTACCGCCGGCTTTGTTTTTATCAAGGAAAACAATTATGCTGGCTTCGAACTGATCTACGCGTTTCTTCAAAGATTCCTGGAAGATAGCAAGCACGTCTTTATACGTGTTGGTGCTGGTCAGTTTCCGGTAGATAAGGAATAATTCATGGAGAGCTTCCTCTGCGGATAAATTATGAAGGTTTATTTTTATATTTGAATCCATTTTTTACAACCGTACCTTTGTTAGAACCGTGTTTATCCTGTATGCGTATATCCAAGTTTTTTGAATTTCAGCGGCATTTTTTTACCGTCCTTGTAAAACCGGATGCCTCTGGTTTTTGTAACTCTTCCTATCTTGTATATGGTCGTACCATGAACGACTTCTCTATAGTTTTTTTCCGGAACTGTAAAAACTAAAACATAGTCATCTCCGCCTGTCAAAACATAATCATACGGCGATTTATGCATAAGCCCGGCAGTATACCTGATGCCGTCAGTAAGAGGGATGTTGTCCAGATCCAGAACGATCCCGACATTGCTTTCATCGGCTATGTGCTTAAGGTCCTGGAGCAATCCGTCGGATACGTCGATCAGGGAGTTGGGCGACATTTCGCGAATGATGTGAATGCTTTCTTTGAGCATTGGAGCAGGCTCAAGATATTTTTTGACAAGCGCCCGGTATGATCCGGCTTTACCCGATGTCAGCAAATCCATGCCTGCCATTGCTTCCCCCGCTATACCTGCCATACACACGATGTCCCCGTTTCTGGCGCCGCTTCTCCTGATGAACCTGCCCCTGTGTGCCTTTCCAATGACAATGGTATCTGCCGCGAATCTGCCCCGCATCGTTGTGATGTTGCCGCCTATCAGCGACATCCGGTACTCCTTGAGGCGCTGCAAAAAACCCTTCATGAATGCATTGACATGCTTTAACGGAAAATCATGCGGTAAAAAAAGGGACAGCATTGCATACAGCGGTGTTCCTCCCATTGCGGCTATATCGCTGGTTGCGGCACCGAGTGCTCTTTTCCCCGCAGATTCCCACAAGTTTAAATCTCCCAGAAAATGAATGCCGTCAACGATACTGTCAACCGTATAAAGCATCTTTTCGTGCGCGGGTGTGTTTACAACAGCAGTATCATCACCTATGCCAAGTACAACATCCCGAACATTGTCACTTGCCCGGGTTTTTATGCTTTTTATCAGGTTTAGCTCTTCCCAGCTTTTCACTGTTTTTATGGTTGTCCTTTGTTTTTGATCCTTTTTCCCGGTTATCGATCAATAACAGGTCCAGAACTTCCCGGATATGGTTCACCGGGATGAACTTGACTTTATCTTTAATATAGCCGGGCATATCCTCGAGATCCGGCCTGTTCCCGTTCGGTATGATAATCTGGAATATTTTTGCCCTCAGTGCTGCAAGCGATTTTTCTTTTAGTCCGCCTATCGGCAGTACGTTTCCTCTCAGCGTGATCTCTCCGGTCATTGCAAAATCTTTCCGTACCTTCTTACCGGTCAAAGCAGAGGCTGTTGCAGCAGCCATGGTGATACCTGCCGATGGACCGTCTTTGGGAATGGCTCCGGCCGGGATGTGTATATGGATATCGAGTTTGTCGAATGCCGAAGCGTCTATTCCGAGTTTTGCCGCGTTGGTCCGCAGATAACTGACAGCCGCCATTGCGGATTCCTTCATAACGTCACCGAGCTGGCCCGTAAGGGTAAGCCGCCCCTTTCCTTTCATGGTTGTAACTTCTATATAGAGAACATCCCCGCCATAGGGCGTCCATGCAAGTCCAGTTGCAATCCCAACCTCATCCGCCGTCATAAGCTCTTCAGGAGGCGTCTTGGGAATTCCGAGGAATTTTCTCACGACGTCCTTCGTTATCGCGAAGGGGGGCGCTTCTCCCTCTGCAAGCTTCTGTGCTACCTTTCTGAAAACAGACGAAATTTCTCTTTCAAGGTTTCTGAGACCGGCCTCTCTTGTATAGCTGTTGATAATAAATAAGAGTGCATCATCGTCAAAGATAACCTTTTCCTTGCCTACCCCTGTCTCTTCCTCCTGCCTGGGTACGACAAACTTTTTTGCTATCCTAAGTTTTTCTTCATCCGTATAGCCGGATAAAACGATAACCTCCATACGGTCATGAAGCGCCGGCGGTATCGGATCCATGACATTTGCGGTTGTAATAAAAAGGACATTGCTCAGATCGTACGGTACGCTTAAATAGTTGTCGGAAAAGGCGTAGTTTTGCTCGGGATCCAGTACTTCAAGCAAGGCTGAAGAGGGATCCCCTCTGAAATCAGCGCCTACTTTATCTATCTCATCGAGCATAAATACGGGATTATTCGTTCCGGCCTGTTTTATACCCTGGATTATTCTTCCCGGCATAGCCCCGATGTACGTTCTCCTGTGTCCCCGTATCTCTGCCTCATCCCGTATACCGCCGAGGGACATTCGTACGAACTTGCGGTTCAGCGCCTTTGCTATCGATTTTCCAAGGGATGTTTTCCCGACACCGGGCGGGCCTACAAAACAGAGGATGGGACCTTTTGTTTTTTCTTTTAATCTGCGTACGGAAAGGTATTCCAGAATCCGGTCCTTTACCTTTTCGAGGTCATAGTGATCTTCGTCGAGTACGGTCCTTGCGTGTTTTATGTCTTTGTTTTCCTTGGTCTGTTTTTTCCACGGGATGTCCACCAGCCATTCAAGATATGTCCGAACAATAGATGCCTCTGCAGAATCGGGATGCATCATTTCAAGCCTGTTCAACTGACTTTGCGCTTCCTCTTCCGCTTCTTTCGGCATGTTTGCTTTTTTTATTTTGTTCCTGAATTCTTTGACGTCCCTTTCTTTTTCATCGATCTCGCCAAGTTCGCTCTTGATTGCCTTTAACTGCTCTCTGAGGAAATATTCCCGCTGTACCTTGCCCATTTCTTCCCGTGCCTGCGACTGGATTTTTGCCTGCACGGTCAGAAGCTCTATTTCCTTGTTCTGCATTTCTATGACCTTCTTCAGACGCTCAACCGGTTCCGACAATTCAAGGAAAGATTGAAGCTCTGTCGTCTTGAGTCCGTAATTCGTAACAATGATATCTGCGATCTTACCCGGTTCGGCAATGTTCTCTATGAGGATAAGGGCATCCGGCTGAATGGCCTTGCCCATGGATATAACCTTCTCGATCTGCTCTTTAGCTGTCCGTATAAGCGCCTGGATCTCTACGGTTTCGGTAACCGGGGCGTCCTGAATAGGTTCTACAGCCACCGAATAAAAAGGCTGTGTTTGCTTATATTCCTTTATCTGTATTCGTGTAAGTCCCTGTATCAGTATCTTGACCCTGCCGTCGGGCAGCTTCAGCATCCTTGTAATGGATCCCACTGTTCCTACGGAGAATATACCCTCCGGCGAAGGGGACTCTTCGTTCATGTCTTTTTGCGTGGAGAAAGCAACGAGTCTTTCTTTCGTCAGAGCGTAATCTATTGCGGTTATGGATGTTTCCCTTCCTACAAAAAGCGGCAGTATCATGTTGGGGAAGAGCACGATATCCCTGATAGGTACAAGCGGCAGCTCGTCAGGAATCTTTAGTTTGTCCTGTGTTTGTTCCGTCTCTTGTTTTATTTCTATTTCATCAGCCATACTTCTATCCTTTTTCTATTTTTATAAGCGTTTTTACATGCCTGCGTTCCTGAACCTTCTTTAATATAATCTTTAATACACCGTTTTTCAAAAACGCCCTTACATTTTTGGTATCGCAGGTGATAGGTATGGTAATCGTTTTGGTAAAGTTGCCAAAGGCCCTTTCTATTTGATTATACCTCGTTACATCCGCCGGAACGGCCTCCAATTTAACGCCCTGAATATAGATAATGTTGTTGTGGATGAAACACTCTATGCTGGACGCGTCGATGGCCGGCATGTCCATCTCGATGATCAATTCAGTGCCTTTCTCATAGAGGTCGCTTTTTATGACGGGGGTGCTGACATCTTCCTCGAGCCAGCCCTCTATTGTCCTGATAGTAAAATCAGTGAAATCCATGCCCTGCATGGTATTCATGACATCTTTTAGTTTCATTTCAATTACCTCAATATGATAATTCTATGATCCTTTTACCATGTACCTTCAATAAGTAAAGGGTTTTCACGGGAATTCTGCTGCCATTGTACGTTATTATGCCGGTGACCCCGTTGAAATCCTTTATTGCTGCTATATTGTTTTTAATGTCGGTCCTGTTGGTTGCGTTTTTCATGGCTGTAACCAGGATGTTTGCCGAGTCATAGCCAAGCGCGGACAGTATATTCGGTTCCCGGTTGAATACATTTTTGTAAGAACGGGTAAATGCTTCCACGACCGGATCGGTGCTCTGGGTAAAAAAACCGTCCGTAAAAATACCCCCATCCACATATCTGCCGCCCATCTGGATAAGTCCCCGACCGCTCCAGCCGTTTCCGCCGAGGAGTTGAACATTATTTATGTCATAATAGAGCAACTGGGGCGCGATCATGGCTACCCGTTCATAATAGTCGGGTATAAAGATAGCTGAAAAATCAATGACAGGCGGAGGATTGTTTTTCTGGTCCGGCGGTAATTTCTTTATATCCGCCTTTCTTAAATCGAGATAATACGTTCCGACGAGTTCCTTAATCTGCACTTTAAAATCTGTTTCCGTCGGATAATAGCCTTCCAAGCCGGTTACGGTCCCCCCGTGCTCCAGTACCTGTTTAACAAACGCCTGCATCATATCTTCCCCGTAACTGTTCTCCGGATACAGTACAGCAAACGACTTTATGCCCAGTTTCGTCATTGCATAATTCACGAGATCTCTTGTTTGATCCCGGGGTGTAAGGCTGTTTTGAAATATATAATCACCCGTGTTCGTTATGCTCGATTTCTGGTTCAGATAAATCATAGGAACAGCATAGGTTTGCATCTTATAGGCTGCTTCCTGCGCAGTGCTGCTGAGGAGCGGTCCTATGATTGCTGCTACGTGGTCATCTTTGACAAGCTCCCCGGCCTGCTTTGCGGCCAATTCGGGTATACCTTTGGAGTCCTTAATGAAAAGCTTATACGGTGATGCCGTTGTGCTGAAAACGCCCAGCGCAAGTTCTATGCCGTTTAGCACCTGCTTGCCGTAAGAACCGAATTTTCCGGATAACGGTAGAATACATCCGATCCTGTTCATATTTACCTGCGTTATGGCCTGTATCTCGGTTTTTAGTGACACGGCTTTGTTCATGATATCGGGCGATGCAATGCCCGACGCTATAATGGTATCTATCTGCGTTAATGCACCTGTATAATTATTGGATGCAAACAGATCCTGTGCAAGCTTTAACCTGAGCAATGAATCCTCATAGGCCGGGTACTTGTTGATCAGGAGTTGCTGGATGTCCGTGTCGGTCAATTTCTCGGCTGTTACTTTCCGGAGGAGCAATTTCGAGAGTTCTTTTTCCTGATGCGTCGAAAGTGATTCCAGTGCATGCGCAAGGGCGTCAAACGAATCGCTATACTTTCCTGTCCTGTAGTAGGATTCTCCGAGCAGGAAATAAACCCTGCCTTGCCTGTTGCCGCTGGTTTGGGAAACAAGGGGTTTCAATGTATCCACTGCGTTGGCATACCTTGATTCTCTTAGATCTGTGATCCCGAGCCCTATTCCGGCATCCGTCGCATAATCGGTCCCGGGATAACCGTTGATAACCGCAGTGTAATAAGAAGACGCCTGATTGTACGATTTCATCGTAAGGGCTATATCTCCCGCTTTCAAGAGCCCTGCGGGTGCCTGGTCGCTTGTACTGTCTACGCTTGCTATCGAGGAGTAAAGCTGCATGGCTTCTTCATAGTTTTTAGTTTCCATCTGTTCCTGAGCCTTCTGGTTGATAATCCCTATTGCCTTTTCGGATGGCATACGCATACCATCATACACGACCATTTTCGGTGCGCAGGCCGTTCCGGAAAACAGTACTGCAATAATAACATACAAAATATATCTACTTTTCATTCTTCAAGGCCTCCATGTAGCTGATTATTTCTTTAGCCATGTCAGGGGAAACGATCCTTACACTGACCTCATGATTATACCTGAGTGCACTTTGTGTAAGGTTGTGACTCCCTATATAGACGATTTTTTTATCGATGACGACCACTTTTGCATGTGTTGTTCTGCGGGGAGAATCGAGATAAACATGTATACCTTTATCTTCGAGACGTTTCGCCGTGTGCAGATTCGTATCGTTCAGATTGTCTCCAATGCCGTGCGGAGTGTCACCCCGGTCAACATTCAGTAGCAGGGAAACATCAACCCCCTGCGCATATTTCCGAACGAGCATATGTACAAGGCGATCGGGCAGTGCCATTCTGTAGTCCGTTGTCTTGAACAAATACAGGATCATTGCTATACTTTCATGCGCATGAGAAAGGTCTTTCATCAGTGAGGGGTAATATGCAGTATCAAGCAGGAGCTCTGCGGTATCAGGGATTTTTCCGGCACGGGGGTTTTGCAGGCGTTCTTTTGCGGTAAGCCTGCCGGAGTCATCCGCAAAGGCGGCCTGCTGTATCAGAGATAAATTCCTGCCGGGAGTGCCGGAAAGACCCGGCATGGAAAGTACGGGACTTATTACTGCAAAGACAAATAAAAATAACTTCTGCAGGTACATTACAATGGTTTCTGTTTTTCTTTCCTTACTGCATTGAGGTACATTATTGCGACACCGTTTTTTGGCTCGTGTTTCAGTACACTCTCCCATTCAATTACGGCATCGTCCAGCCTCCTCATCAGGTAGTAGAGAATGCCGAGATTGACCCGCGCGGGGATATATTCGGCATTGATGAATTTTGCCTCTTCGAGCTCCTTTATGGCCTGTGCCGTCATCCCCTTTTCCCGCAGCGCAACGGCGAGCTTTGTTTTTATGTCGACAAAGGTCGGCTGAAGCGCCAATGCCTTATGATACTCTTCAATTGCAGCATCATAGTCGCTTATTTCTACGTAAAGGTCGGCTATCTGCGCATGCATGTTTGACAGCTTGGATTTGATAAGCCTGTCCTCCATCTCCTTTAAACTTTTCGAATGCGAGGACCCTTTAACTTTATTTAAGACATTTCTCGCCTTTTCATACTGGCCAATGTCATTGTACGTGATTGCAAGGTTCGTAGCAGCTTCCATATAACCGGGGTTTAATTTCAATGCCTTTTCAAACACCCTGATTGCGTCCTTTATTTTGCCGCCGAGGTGATAAATGACCCCGAGCATATTGTAGACATCTGCATAATTCTTATTGGACTCTTCAAACGCCTGAAGATGCTGAAGCGCAATATCGTATTTTATAAGGGTCGGGTTTTTTTGGACAGCTTTCAGCCCACTTTTAAGGTGAAAAACTTCCATCAGTTATATGCCACCTTTTGATTGATTTTGCCAGAAATTCCGTTTTTGTCGCTCATGTCATAAAA
>JAJYUJ010000013.1 GCA_021792615.1 bacterium | reverse complement strand
TTTTTTGATATTGTTCGATTCATTTACGATAAGGATATATTCTGAATTTTAATGTCATAGACGAGAATAGTCCTGCGGGGTTTTCGGTACATAAAATATGCTAAGAGGAATTCCGTTATTGAATTTGTCTTAACCTTGAATTGCCTTATAAGCAAATTCTATGGTCATTATGGAACCATAACCATCTTTTCATTATATCCATTAGGAATATCATTGGTTTTAATTAAAGCCTTAATATAATCTTTATAGTAATCCATAATTATGGCACCTACTTTTGATATATCGCCTGTAAACATGTTATAAGAATAATAGTGGAACAATAAGTCTTCTATTATGAATATTAAAATAAATAAAATTGGATTGTATATCTTTCTTGCTGTAATTATTATTACCTATTTCTTTATTAGACTGCCAGAGCTTCAGAATTCTTTTTTTGAAGGTACAACAGCACCTGTTGACTTTGCACAGGACTATATAGCTGGTAGACAACTACTTGCAGGAAAATCTCTTTATCCGCAGCATTATATGGATATTTACTTAAACATCCTTTCAAATAATGGAGAAAAATTAGACCCACGGCTCAAATATATCAAAGGACTCAACGCCCATCCCCCGTTTACTGCCATAGTGCTGTTCCCTTTATGGTTTTTGACTTTTCATAACGCCATATTATTATGGAGCTTAATAAGCGTATTATGTATGCTTTTTTTTGTTTTATTGTTGATTAAATCTGAAAATATACCATTATTGTATTACCCCTTAGTGGTTTTGTTTGTATTGGCATGGCCGCCTTTTCAGAGAAACATTTCTGTAGGTCAAATATCTATTCTTGTTACTTTATTTGTTATTGCTGGGTGGTATTTCCTAAAATACGGTAAAGAAAAAATGTCTGGTATTTTTATTGCTCTGGCAACAATGCTCAAATTTTACCCCGGACTTTTAATATTATATTTTCTTGTCAATAAAAAGTATAAATCATTATTATACTCTGTTATAGGTGTCGGCAGTATTCTTATTCTCACATTTATTGTCACAAAATATGATTTCTTTCGTTTTATATTTAATATTCTGCCAGAGGATTCAAAATATTGGGGAAGCGATATCGGTAATCTTTCCATAAATGGTTTTTACGCTAAACTTTTCCTATCTGTAAAAGCATACTATAACATCGGAGTTTTTGCAGCATCGGAAAACTATTTTCTCAAAAACCTATTTCTCTATGTTACAGTAATAGTAATCGTGCTTTACCTCGCACTTCACATAAAAAAGTATACCAATGATCTGGGATTTTCATTTTTTATTATCTTGGCCTTGCTTTTATCGCCTATCTGTTGGAGTCACTATCTAACATTGTTGTTATTGCCATTGATTGTAATGATAAAAGAACTAATAAAGAAAAACACTCTTTATGAGATGTTAATCTTTTTAACAGCATTATTTCTTATATCCATTGATCCCGATTCTGTTTACTTTCATAAAGTCATTGACATAACCCATTTTTTTATTCCGGGTAATCCCGTGAGTTTCTTTTATAGAATGACATTTTATTCTGCTCAATTTTATGGCATGGTACTCTTATTGATCTTGAATTTTAGGTTGATTAAGCAGTCTCATAAATCCACAAGTGAACCTCCAGCCAACCAAAGCTGATATTGCTCGTTATATATAATTAAGCATAATTAACTGTGATCGCTTTTGTGATCACCCCCTATATAAAAATGGTGTAAATTGATAACAACATGTAACAAGTCATAACAGTCTGTTAGTGCTGATAAATAAAAGGGTTGCGTAGGATTTGCCATATAATTTAAGACCTTACGTTTTTGCCCATTTTAGACCTGCAAAACCGTTATCTCCGGTTCAAATCCGGATGCCGCCTTTTAGATTTCAAAGAGTCATCGAACGATACCAAGATATTGCCACTTTTCTGTCATTTTGCACTTGATGCGGAATCCAGTGTTTTATCTTTTTGCCATCAGCAACCGATCGCAATTTCAGCCTACACATAGCGTCTTTTCCCTGAATATAAGAAGCAAGGCCTGACCCGCTTTCTTATGGATTAAGCTATTTGTCGGTGAGCAAGGCCGCCGGCAGTCTGGAAAAGCAAATGTATGAAGATAAAGGATTGCAGAAGGAACTCAATGGTATCATTTCACGTTTCAAAGACTGCCCCATGGTTCCATGCACTGCCGCGTCATCCCCCTTATGTAAGCGGTCGGGGAGTTTCTTTCTGCATCCCCTCTAACAAGAGTGGCGCAGGAGTGTGTAAAACCTCCCGCCATTATTCTGATTAAACAGTCTTGTTCTTTCTGCCGGGGTTTGATATATGAATTTTATGGATGATCAACCTATTATAGAAGTAACAGAAGTGATAGAATGGGTTAAAAGTAACCAATGGCTATTTGTTTAATTGGCAGGAACACACGCCCTTATTCCGAAGTAAACTTCGAACATCATTTCACATTTCAAGGGCTGCCCCCGATACCTCAGAGATTGCCTCTCGTGAGGTTATTGCCAGAATTGATTGAAGTTCAAATAAATGTTTTGAACGACTCAAGAGGCTTAATAAGAAAAATAAACTAAATTAGCTAAATTAAATGATTTGTTGTCTACAAAAAAGGAGGTTAAGGTTATGAAAACAAAGGACGAAATATTACATATCATCAAGTCTGAGTTTCCGAAACTCAATGAGAAATACGGGGTGAGAAAGATTGGGCTATTTGGTTCATATTCAAGGGGCGAGCAGACAATGCATAGTGATATAGACCTGCTTGTAGATTTTGAGAGGCCGATAGGATTTTTCAAATTTATCGAACTCGAAGATTATCTGACAGAGAAATTAAAGATCAAGGTTGAGCTTGTGACTGATGATGCTTTGAAGCCGTTGGTCAAGCCCCATGTAATGGAGGATATTATTTATGTCTAAAAGAGATAGTAACCTCTTTATAAGCGATATACTTGAATCGATCGGTAAAATCGAAACCTACACCAACAAGATATCCTACGAGCAGTTTATAGCGGATGAAAAGACAAAAGATGCGGTTGTGAGGAATCTGGAGATTATAGGAGAAGCGGTCAAGAATACCCCTGATGCCGTTAAGGATAAGTATCCGGCTGTAAACTGGCGGGCTGCTGCAGGTATGAGGGACAAGCTGATCCACGGGTACTTCGGCGTAAGTTTTTTCATTGTCTGGGAGACAGTAAAAAATGACCTCCCGGCCTTTAAGGCCGAAATAGAGAAGACATTCAAGGATTTCAAAGAAGACTAGAGAAGACTAGGGGGCAGACCTTGACATTGGACATTGATAAAATGAATTAAGTGGTGTGCGATCGAAGGGAAAGAAACTGGGGCCGCGGCTGCAGATTGCACAATCCACAGAAAATAAGATGCAGTTTTAAATCATCACATCACACGGTTTTATGACCAGAATAGGGCGGGAAAGGGTGGAAATAAACCTTATATATTCCGAACACTTCTGCGTCTCATGAGACGCAAATTGATAAAAATGAGACGCAATGAGACGATAATGAGAACCGGTTGGATATTTCAAAGTATTTCCAAAACCAAAATCACCGGTTAAAATGACGGCTTTCTCTTGCTGAGCAAATCTGAATATTTCCTCATCATTTCTTCCCTTATGTTTTTTGACTTTTAGAGAAGAATGTGCCATAAAATCTGTTATGAAAGTTACCATATCTTTCGTGGTTGTCATGTTATCGTTTATCTCCGGTTGTGCTACGACCGCACAAAAAAATCCGTCAAATAACCCGCAGCCTTTTTCCCAACTCCCCGGCATATCCACGCATCTCGACATGTGCAAGGACCCCACGAATGCGACAGCCATGTCCGCGTGCACCTACCAGTTGCAGCAATTGAAATCAGCCGGTGTGGTTTATGTAAGGACGGATTTTACGTGGGCCGATATAGAACCTCCGCAGGGCGGGTTTGATTTTACCGGATACGACAGCCTTGTGAATGCCGTGTTGAATAACGGTATGCAAATTACGGCAATACTCGATTGTTCGACCTCGTTTACTCAGGGTACATGCTCGCCGCCGGACACTCCCGCTGCAGTCGCCCGTTTTACTGATTTTGCGTATCAAGTTGCCCTGCACTATAAGGGTAAAATCCAGCGATACGAGCTGTGGAATGAAGAAAACACCGCCCAGTTCTGGCCTCCGGGTGCAGATCCAAAGGCTTACGGAGCTCTTTTAGAGGCTGTCTATCCTGCCATAAAATCGGCAGACCCCAATGCCCTTGTTGCCTTTGGAGGTGTTCTCATGAAGTCTTTTTTCCCGGCCGATCCTACGGGCGATTCATTCCTCGATCAGGTCTTATCCCTCTATCCGGACCTCGGCCATTTTATGGATGCCGTTGCATTTCATCCTTACATGAACTACCCCCCTTCGGTTGCACCCGATTATAGTTCATCATCACAGCTTTCGTTTGATCAGATGTGTGATAATATGAAGACCGTTCTCAACAAGCATGCGCTCACAAAACCTTTGTGGATTACCGAGGTGGGCTGGCCTACCTATCCACCGGTGGACGAATCAACGCAGGCGCGGTGGCTTGTACGCATGTACCTCGAAGGTTTGGAGCAGAATATCAATGGAATATACTGGTACGATTTTATTGACGGTACAGGCTGTTCCGCACCTGTTCAGGAGTGCCATTTCGGGCTTTTTAACTACATAACCTCTCCATCGATTTCCACGCCACCTCAGCCAAAGCAGTCTTTTTATGTCCTGCAAACGATGCATACCCTGCTCGATGGTTCATACTTTAACCGGGATGTAGCCGCGCAGTTCCATCTTACCGGTGCACGCGTTTTATATTTCACCTCAAGCGCCAGCCTGCAGAAGATATGGGTGTTTTTCAACGAACATGGTAGTGCACCACAGACAGCACTCCTTTCCATTACCGGACTTACATTTTATGATATTTCGGGTACGACCTTCAAACCGCCGGCCGCAGGCACGGGCTATGCATTGACGGTTACGACATCCCCAGTTTATGCGGTTGAATTCTGAGCTTTGCTTTCAAGCTGTTTCAAGCAGAGCATTGAACCTTATGGCGCAAAGGCATGCCTGAAGAATAGAGTCATGCGAAAGGGTACATGAAAGACACTCTACAGCAAACTTTCATTTTAGGGAAAGGGCAGCCAGCCATACCGTCCGGTCATGTTGACTGTCTCTTGCTGAATCCGCCGGATATACCAACCCGCTATCCATACCTCGGTCTTGCACAGCTGGCTGGCATGCTGCGATCGCACGGTGTCTCGGTCGCAATTTTGGACAGTTCGGCCCTCGGCATGACGGGCAGCGATGTTATCCGTGCTATCGGAGACATCAGGCCAAGGATCATAGGACTCTCGATAATGTCTCTTACCCTGCGTTCAGCGTATCAGCTTATTCGTGCAATCGAGGCTTCCTATCCGGAAACCGTAGTCGTTGCCGGCGGGGCGCACATCAATGCGGATCCCGGGAGCGTAAGGGATCTCAACGTGCCCTACGGGTTTATCGGCGAAAGCGAGTACGAGTTTCTGGATTTCTGTACCGCCATTCTGGGAGGCAGAGAGCCTTCGCAGATGCCAAACCTGATCGTGCATAAGCACGGGGAGATCTCGGTTGGAGCAAGAAAGATCGTGGATGACCTGGATGCCCTGCCCTGGCCGGCCATGGATCTGCTGCCTGTAGAAAGATACTATTCACCCAGTACGCATCACCGGACAATGTCATTCATCTCCTCCAGGGGGTGCCCGTACGATTGTATTTACTGCAGTAAAGTAGATCGCATACGCGTCAGGAGTCTCAGCGTCGAGAATACGCTGGATCAGCTGGAATGGCTGGTTCACGGACTCGGGATGGAGTGGATTGAGTTTGTTGATGAAGTCTTCACACTCAACAGCAGCCGGGTAACGGATCTCTGTGAGGGTATTCTTAAACGCGGGCTTGTCTTCGAGTGGGGATGCGGATCCCGGGCGGACCGGATCGACGAGGAACTCTTGCTACTCATGAAAGAAGCCGGGTGCCGCAAAATAGGTTTCGGTGTCGAATCGGGAGTAGAACGCATTCGCTATCTTGACAGGAAGAGAGTTACCAACGATCAGATAAGAAACGCTGTTTCCCTGTGCAAGCGCCATGGGATAAAGACGCAGGCTTGTTTCATCTTCGGGCATCCGACAGAGACTCCGGACGAGATGAAAGAAACAGTGCGGTTTGCGCGAAAGCTCGGTGCGAACTACCCATCGTTCAGCAGGATGATGCCATTCCCCGGTTCTGAACTCTTCGAACGGGCAAAAGCGGATGGTGAGGTTGCACCGGACGTGTGGACGAATTTTATGCTCGGCAATGGCCGGCTTCCCCTCTATTCACCGAAAGGCGTTACGCCGGAGCAGATCTACCGCATCTTCCGTCGTTCGTGGTTTGAGGTATATTTCTGGCCGCCGAACATGTGGAACAACCGGGATGTGCTTGTCAGCCTGGACTATGTCAGGAAGGCGGCAAAGGCATTTCGCGATTTTGCATTGTCCAGGGACTACTGAATTCAGGGCCATGGAAGCTATAATTCCCTATATCGACCATCAACGCATAGAAAGCAGGTGTGATGAACTCGTACGGGCGCTCCCTCATGCAAGCGATTGCAACATCATCTATATCAAGGACGGCAGCAGGAGGTTTGCGGACGCCCTCGTCTCAAGAATAGGACAGGGAACAACGCTGATTCCTATCAAGATACATACCTATGCAGGTACATCGTCAACCTATAAGCCCAGGCTGAATAATGCCGATCTGTTGAAACTCAAGAAGGTAGATTACCGCAAGCCGACACTTCTGATCGATGATATTTGTGATTCCGGACATACCCTGTGCTCTGTGCAAGCTCTTTTACCGAAAGATGTTATCACGATTGTCCTTTTGGATAAGCCGGGCAATCATACGTGTCCTGTCAGGCTGGACCATAGCGGATTCGAAGTGCCGGGCAGCATGTTCTTTGTTGGGTATGGCATGGATTATAACGGCAGATACCGTGACCTTGATTATATCGGCGTTTTATCCCGGAAATAATAATTGTAATCATTCTTTATTGTATTTCTGAGTTTAATGTATTGACTTGTCGAACAGACGTAGTAAAATTCTTTCTGAAGAAAGGAGGGTATATGCCTAAGGTAAAAGGTGTAGCGGTACTTGGACAGGTGAAGTTCATAAAAAAGAATTACAAAAATGTCTTAAATAACGTGATTAGCGCCTTGCCGGCAGAATCCGCAAAGTATATGCAGGAGCATATACTGGTCACAGAATGGTATCCCTATCAGTTGTACACGGATCTGCTGCGCGCTCCGGACAAGGTTGTTGGCAAAGGGGATCTCTCCACCTGCATCGAGCAGGGCAGGCTTTCTGCACAGCATGATCTTTCGACAATGTTCAAGATGTTTTTGAATTTCAGCAATGTTCAGAGCATGGTGTCGAGAGTAATGGTTGCATGGAACAGTTATTACGATACAGGTGAGGTAGAGATCAATCCGTTGACCGATACGGAGGCGACGTATCTGATAAAAGATTTTCCGGATATAGATATGGCACATGTCAAGAACGTGCAGGGATGGGTAGAACAGTTTTTTTTAATTGCACTCAAGCTGAAGGGTTTACGGTCCGAGATTGTAAAATGCCAGAGTAATGGCGATCCCGTAACAGAAATACATTATACGTTTAGCGCATAAAAATTTACCCTGTTGGAAAACCCGTGTATGCAACCGAAGGATTGAACAACGTACGCCGACAAGATTATGCGTATGCGCTGCCGGGGATTATCTAACGGGGTACATTCTGTAGTAAATAAAGGAGGATTCTTTGATGAAATCACACGGTCCTAAGGTAACGGTACTCGGCGGCTGCGGCGCAGTGGGAAGCGTTGCGGTAAAAACGCTTGTCAGACATCCCGAGTTTTCAGAGGTTGTCATAGCCGATTATAACCTGAAGAAAGCAAAGGGAATGGCGGCAAAGCTCAGAGGGAAGCAAGTGACGGCAGTAAAATTCGACGCACTCAATAAAGCAAGCGTTGAAAAAGCCATCAGGGGAAGCGACATTGTCGTAAACTGCGTGGGGCCGTTCTATAATACGGTCAAACCCATACTGAGCGCTGTCATGAAGGCCCGCATCAATTATGTGGATGTCTGCGATGATGTCGATGTAACACTCGATATCCTTGAAATGACCGACAGGGCAAAGAAAGCGGGTATTACGGCTTTAATCGGTATGGGCAGCTCTCCGGGTGTAACAAACATCATTGCAAAACTCGTGTCTGGACAGTTTTTGTCTGAAACGGATTCCGTCGACATATTTCATGCGCACGGAGGAGAGCCTGTCGAGGGAGAAGGCGTTATCGGCCACCGTTTTCATTGCATGACGATCGATATTCCCATGTATCTCGACGGCAGGCTGCAGTATGTCAAATATTTCGAAGAGAGCGGCATGAAGCTCCGCCAAACGTTTACATTCCCTGTGCTGGGAGAGGTGCCGATTTTTCCGTATCCCCATCCTGAACAGGTGACCATACCGAAATACATAAAACTCAACCGGGTTACGAACAAAGGTTCTGTCGTACCCAATGAATACTACAACCTTATCGGTGAGATGTGCAGGCTCGGGCTTGCAAGCAAGGAACCAATCGGGGTGAAAGGAAAGACGGTGGTTCCGTATGATTTTGCAGTGGCATACATTATCAAGCAACGGGAGCGCATTCTCAAGGAAACACACTTCGGCCGGCAGCGGGGGTGTGTGTCCGTTGTCGTGAAGGGCAAACATGACGGGAAATACAGGGAATACCGGTTCCACATGGCATCGCAGAGCCAGGCACTCGGTGAGGGCACGGGCATCCCGGTTGCAATGGCTGCAATACTGATGCATCAGGGCAAGATAACGGAGAGAGGGATTTTACCGCCGGAGGCTGCGGTTAATCCCGCGGACTTTCTCGGCCTGCTGCCGCAGGTTATGGACATGGAAAAAGCAAAGGCGAGCGCCGGAAGTTTCAGCGGGTTTCTCATCGAGAAGGTGGACGAAAACGGAAATGTCTCAACGGTGGACATGTAGATTACCTGTATGGGTAAACGACAATGAGCATACCGTATATCCTTGCCATCGATCACGGAACATCCGGGTGCAAGGTAGCGATTATATCCATCCACGGTGAGGTGGTCGATTCCGCATTCGAGCCTACCCCCCTCTATTTTTCCCCGGGGGGAGGAGCAGAGCAGGACACAGAGGACTGGTGGAACGGCATTGTCAATGCCGCGAAAAAGCTCCTGGCGCGGGGAAAGGTAAAGCCGGAGGATATCATTTCCGTGGTAGTATCCAGTACGTTCTCGACAACCGTACCCGTTGATAAGCAGGGCAGGGCGTTGATGCGGGCAATCACCTGGATGGATTCGCGTGGTGCACCGTACATCAAAGAGGCAATGACCGGTACGATCAACATTGAAGGATACGGCCTGCGCAAGATCCTTAAGTGGATCCACAAAACGGCAGGCGGCCCGCAGCTTTCGGGTAAAGACGATATAGCCCATGTGCTGCTTGTTCAACACCAGTATCCGGAGGTGTACGAAAAAACCTACAAGTTTCTCGGGAGCAAGGATTACCTGAATTTGCGGCTCACGGGAAAGTTTTATGCATCGTACGATTCGATTATGCTTTTCTGGATAACCGACATCAGGGACGTCAACGATATTCACTACGATGACGCTCTTATAAAACGGCTGAAGATAGACAGAGAAAAACTGCCCGGTCTTATCCGCGCTACCGATGTTGTGGGCACGCTGAGCAAAGAAGCTGCGGAAGCACTCGGATTGAGTACCGGTGTCAAGGTGGTCTGCGGCTCTCCGGATCATCAGTCAGCGCTGGTCGGCTCGGGGGCTGTCAGGGATTTCGAAGGACACCTGTACATAGGAACATCCTCGTGGATAGAGTGCATCGTACCGTTTAAAAAAACCGATATGTTCCACAGCATTGCTTCACTGCCGTCGGCCCTGCCCGGCAGGTATCAGTGTATAGACGAACAGGACATTGCCGGCGGCAGTCTGCCGTTTCTTCTGAACAACATCTTGTTCTTTAACAACGAACTGAATCAGGCACTACCGCCTGAAATGCCCTACGAGCGCATGGACAAGATCGCGGCAAAGGTCCCTGCGGGCAGCAACGGGGTCATCTTTACTCCATGGCTGAATGGGGAGCGGAGTCCGGTCGATACCACAACCCTGAGGGGCGGCCTGTACAATATATCCGTAACAACAAATATGAATGACATTGTCCGTGCCTTTTTTGAAGGGGTTGCCTATAACACCCGGTGGAACCTCGGGTACGTGGAAAGATTTGCGGGCAGGAAGTTCGAGACCATCAATATCGTAGGCGGGGGGGCGCAATCGGACATCTGGTGCCAGATATTTGCCGACGTGCTCCAGAGAAATATTCGGCGGGTAAGCGATCCCATCCAGGCAAACGCACGGGGCGCTGCATTTATAGCAGCGGTCTCGCTCGGTTACATAAGCTTCGATGATATACCGTCCCTGATCCGCTACGATCAAACGTTCAGTCCCGGTAAAAATAACGTATCGCTCTATGACGGGATTTATAAGGAATTTCTGAACATCTATAGAAACAATAAAGCCATGTATCGCCGCCTGAATTCACGGTAAACCAGAACGCAACGGTTATTTTTCCGAAGAAGAGGACAGACCGAGAGCAAACGCCCGGAGCTTCCAGAGCAAGAGTGCTATTCTGGATTTGTCCGGTTTCCGGGACACCCTGCCGGTGAGCGTTACCCTGTCCTGGTGGAGCAATGCCTCGCGTAATTCGCGGGCACCGGCAAACCTCTCCTTTGGGTCCCTTTCTATGGCGTGCAGGATTATTTCTTCGAGCTGCGGAGAGACTTCAGGACGGAGCTGGCGCGGGGGTACGGGATTTTCCGTCATCTTTGCCTGCATGGCTGTGTAAACAGTTTGTCCCTGGAACGGCACGTTACCGGTCAGCATTTCATACAGGATTATACCAAGGCTGTAGATGTCCGTGCGTGTACTGCCCCGGCTGCCTTTTATTTGTTCGGGCGACATATAGTCCGGCGTGCCGACAGGCTGGGACAGCCCTGTCCACGTGATCTTTCTCAGGGCAGTATCAAGTGCGATACCGAAGTCTATCAATTTTAATTTACCATCCGGCATGATCACGATGTTATCGGGTTTCAGGTCCCTGTGTACCACATTACGATCGTGGAGATAGATGAGTATGTCGGAAAGCTGGATTGCAAAATCAACGGCAGTTGAGACCGGCAACCGGCGTTCACGCTGGAGCCGCTTGCTCAGGAGTTCACCCTCCACATATTCCATGACAAGGTAAAGCCTGCTTTTTTCCTTCGTGTTCAGAACCTTTATGATGCCCGGATGGTCAAGACTCAAGCCTATGTGTTCCTCGCGGAGAAATCTTTGATGGAATACGATATCGCTTGCATACCGCAGGTGCGGCACCTTCACCGCGACTATTTTCCCGTCTTCGGTGTCGCGTGCACGGAATATCGTCGCCATCCCGCTATTGGCTACACTCTCGAGGAGCTCGTATTGATCAAGCATTTGTCCGGGGGTAAGTTCGCTCATATATGAGGCTTTTAACTAACCGAAAGTACCCTGCTTGTCAAACGTATGACACCGAAAGTAAACCCTGTCGGAAGGCCGGACAAAGGCAGATATCCTCCAAATGTGGATGCGCCCCGGGCGCAAGACCTGTGGCCGAGAAATTACGTGATACCATGCCATTTCTCTAAGGAATTCGCGCAGTATCATAGTATCACCGTCATACCAGAGGAGCTTTCTGACGGGGGAGAGATTTATCGCCACCAGAATTTCCACCACGACGGCTGATCGATAGCGGTCCCCGGGGCGATAACCGATGCTACCTGTAGGCTGATATTGTCCTCTGCTCCGGCTTCACGGGATTTTTGAACTATCGCCTTGCAAGCAGCTTCCGGCGTGTTCGATCCGGCAAGTGCAGCCAGTTCCGGATCGAGAAGCGCCTCATAAGCACCGTCGCTGCATTGTACCAGTACATCCCCTGACCGAATGTCTATCTTTAAAAAATCTATGGATGCAAGCAGCTCATAGCCAAGATAGCGGGTGAGCATGTGGCGGTTCGGATGTGTCCGTGCCTCTTCTGGTGTGAGGATGCCGCATTGCACCCTTTCCCCGACCCAGGTATGGTCTTTGGTAAGCTGCGTAAATACACCATCGCGCAGCATGTAGAGCCTGCAATCACCTATATGTGCGGTGAAGAGTGTGTTGCCCGTTATCACACTCGCTATCACCGCTGTCCCCATGTGGTATAATTCAGGGACTGTTATGGCCTTCTGGTAGACATCAAGGTTTGCCTGCTGGACGGCATGCCTGAGATTTTTCATGGATAACACGGGGCTGGCCGCAAGGGACATCTCCCTTTCCATCACTTCTATGGCAAGGGTGCTCGCAACCTCACCTGCGTTATGAGCACCCAGCCCGTCTGCCACAATCATCAAAACCCCGTCCTCGTACGCAGAGGAGCCCAATGCATCCTCGTTGTTTTCGCGTACCGGACCTTTATCCGTCAGTTGAAAAAAATCTATTTCCGGTTTGTACTGAGTCATAACTGTTTATACTGAACTCCTATTATGGGACGTCCTGAACGTTTGCTGTTCACTGCTACATACAGGGCACTCCCGGCTGCCCATAGACCCGCGATTCCGAAACAGATATATGCCTCACTTTTGGCATCGCTGTTGCCGATGATGTAGAGATACAGAATTGCACCCAGCATAGCTATGTTGGCTATGAGCCCGAGCACCGGAATAAGCGTGTGCTTTATAACACTATGTTCCTTCCGTCTGGAAAAGGCAATGATCGTCCAAACACAGGTCAGGCCATAGAGAACGAAGGTCCCCAGGTTGGAGGCCAGGGTTATGCCGGTCAGACCGACGACAGAGCGCACACCAACTGCGGCTATGAGCGAGGACGCAACGACAAGCACCCATATCGCCCTGTGCGGTGTTGCGAAACGGCCGTGCAGGGAATTCAGCAGTGCCGGCATCTCTTTGTCCTGGGCCATTGCATAACTGACCCGTACAGCTGTATTCATGGCACTCAGGGTTGTTCCGAGTATCGCAAGTGCAACGGTAACAGCTATGGAAATCATCAACCCGAATCCTATGCCGCCGAGAAGGCTGTTGCCTATAAGAATTGCCATGTCACCCATCGGTGCACTCGACGCACCTGCGGCTGCAAGCCCGGTCAGCGTGGTGGTAACGCCTCTATTGACGGCCGTATTGATAAGTTTCTCACTGACCATATAGTTTGCGGAGAAGTATTCGAAAAGGTAGGCAAACAATCCCTGGATCACGAGAGAAATAATAACAGCCTTCGGGATGTCCCGTTTCGGGTTTTTTGCCTCTGCTGCAAACGCCGTGGAACTTTCGAACCCAACCAGGATGAGTATTGCCAGTGTGGACTGTATCAATACGCCCTGGAACGAGTGGATCCTGACAACGTCCCATGCACTGGTGAATGCCCATGTCGTTGCATGTGCCGGGTTATGAAGCCTGTAGATAATGGCCGCAACGCTGAAGCCGATCAACGAGATCAACTGAATGATGTTGATGACCAGTGCCGTAAGGGTCGATCCGGTTACACCCCGGTATGCTATGTATCCGGTCGCTGCGGCAAAAGCTATAGCTATGATCGTCAGCTCCGTGTTGTTCAGGGTATGACCGGTAAATTGAGTATAGATATATCCTATCAGGATGGCCATCATTGCAACCATGACACCGGGATATACCCAGTAGAACAGGTGCGCGGCCCATCCTGTCAGCAATTTGGCAATACGTGCCCATTTATGATGGGTTTTATTTTCCTGATCCAGAAAGGCCTTTTCTGCGAAGTAATAGGAGCTTCCAAAACCGGCCTCGGGATATATTTTTGCGAGCTCTGCGTAAGAAAGTGCTGTCAGAAACGCAAGGATCAATGCAAAAATGATGCCCGGCCATATATCAGAAGCTACCGAGGCCCCGCTTGGTGAGGTAGCAGCTGCCTGCATTTGATACGTTATCCAGAGAAACGCCCCCGGTGCTATCAATGCCATTGCATTGACCGTTACACCCGTCAATCCGAGGGTGGATTTCACCCCGTTCGAAACATCCTTTCTGGCGGGGTTCACTGTTCCTATGTTTGTTTTTTGTTCGTCCATGACTACATCCTTTTATCTTTTTACAGGTTAATGTAGACCTGCGTGGTCCATTTCCATGTCCCGTTTATGCCGGTGTCGTTGAACCATACAGGACCCGTGAGCAGACTTATGTTTTTGGTCCAATTGAAATAAATTCCGAATCCTCCTCCGCCGATGTAGTTCTTACCCGATGCATAGTCGGCAGCGAGTACCATGGAGTCAAGCCAGGCCTTACCGGGATCCCAGATCGTTCTGTCGAATGCAACCATCCATCCCTGATTGTCCGACTGACCGTTGCTGTTCAACAGTACGGCGTGATTGCCGTAATAGTAGCCGGCATGGAGCCTTCCAAGGTAAGGAATGGTTTTACCTATGACCACATCTCCGATATCGTATCCCGTTGTGGACTGGTTTGTGCCGACGTCAAAAATACCGACGGAAAAACCTGGCGAACCTTTGAACAGGGAGCCTTCCGGTGTTCCAATTTTTGTGTTGAACATATAGGGATCGGCGGACGGATACATCGCATCTATACCTACCTCCATCTGTACCTTGTCATAAGGAAGTACACCGATCTCAAAAGCCAGATCCGATGGAAAGGAAGTGCTTCCGTTTATCGCGCTTTTTTCAACGCTGAAAAAGTTTCCTATCATTAGTTCCGGGACCCCGTATGGATGTACGTCTTCTACGCAGGGTGTCCAGTACTCGGTGGTTTCCCATGCAAAGCTATTTGATGCTGTTCCCAGCATTGCAACGAATACAATAATATTTACAAGTTTAATTGGTTTCATGTTTTATTCCTCCTGAAAGTAGTAATAGCACAACATGTGCCAGTATGCACCGGCACCCCTGCCATTGGCTTCTGATGCCGGTTTGCTGGAGATGCCGGTAATTTTGAGGCATTGAAAGAAAAAGTGGATTGTCGGATAATGTCGTTGTTTTGTTACAATAATGTTTGCCAGGCCGGATACCCGGCGAATCGTTATTTTTATACAATAGTCCTTTAATAAAGGACTGGATTCCCGTTTTCACGGGAATGACGGCTTTCAGCCGAACATGAAACCGCCGCCTTTTGCGGCGGTTATGAGAATCTGTCTATGCCGGTCCTTCGTCATTCCTGCCCCGCCTTTGGGGAATACACTGAGGCAGGGGGCCCGATGTCTTTCCCTCTCGAAAGAGAAGATACTCTTCTATAAAATAAAAAAGGAAGTACTCAGCATGCAAAGAAACTGTATTACCTATACGGCATCGTTTCCCAGTTCTCCGGTCCTTATCCTCAATACCTCTTCAAGTCCATACACGAATATTTTACCGTCTCCGATGCTGCCGGTCCTTGCAGTGGATGTTATGATTTTAACTATTTTCTGTACCTGCTCGTCGGATACGGCAATCTCGAGTTTTAGCTTCGGTATAAAATCAGTTTTATACTCAGCTCCCCGGTAAAATTCAGTGTGGCCTTTTTGCCTGCCAAATCCCTTTACCTCGGAAACGGTCATTCCGGTTATGCCTTCTTCTGAAAGTGCACCCTTTACCTTATCAAGCGTAAAAGGCTTGATGATGGCAACTATCATCTTCATACTGTCCTCCTTGTGTTTTTCCCTATTTCGATCATGAGGAAAAAGATCCTGTTTAAACTGCAATCTGCGTATGCAGTTATTCAGAGCTTAAGAAAGCATAGAGTATGCCATCCGGCGTTAATGCAGTAAAAGGCCGGACTTTGTGCCTCTCCCGTAAAAAACCGGTACAATAATGTAGCTGTATCTCAATAATGTCCGGACACTACGATCAAAATTGCAAGGTGCGTTATTGTTTAGGTTAAGGAAGGAGGGTTGAATAATCTTCCTTGCGGTTAGCTGCGAGAGCTTCAGGTCCGGTCTTTATGCGGCTCTTTGCTCAAAGATGTCAGATCGTCCGCCAAAAAGGGAGAAAATACGGCAGGAAGCATAAGAATTTACTTGACAGCAGCTGCTGCGATAGATAATATATCACTATATCGTGATAAAGGAATACAAATATGCTGAAAGATATTATTAAAACATCGAAAGCATTGTCGGATGAAACAAGGGTGAGGATAGTGATCCTTCTCATGCGAAATGAACTGTGCGTGTGTCAGCTTATGGAGATACTTGGCATGGGACAATCAACGGTATCAAAGCACCTTGGTATTCTCAGAAATGCAGGGCTTATCGAGGTGGAGAAAAGAGGAACATGGTCTTTCTACGGGCTTAGCCGGGACAAGGCGAACAAGCATAATCTCGACTTCATCCGCATTCTTTCGTCATTGCCGAAAAACGATCCCTTTATACAAAATGATGAAAAGAAATTGATAAAGGTAAACAAAAGAGGCATAACGTTTTGCAATACGATAGAATTAGGCAGGAGGATCAGGGAAAGGAGTAACCATGCCGGGTAAAAAAATAGCGATCTACGATCCGGCAATGTGTTGTTCCACCGGGTTGTGCGGCCCGGTGGTCGATCCGGTGCTGGTAAAGGTAAACGATGCCGTCCTCGCATTGAAAAAACAGGGTGTAGAGGTAGAAAGGTTCAACCTTTCCCAGCAGGCAAAAGATTTTATGACGAACAAAACCGTGGCAGATCTGCTGCATAAAAACGGCAAAAAGGTGTTACCGGTAATTATCGTGGACGGCTCTGTCATTAAAACCGGAGCATATCCATCATACGAGGAACTGTGCAGTGCTCTGGATATTGAGCCGTTACGGCAAAAGCCCATGACACTATCAGTACGATAAACCCGGTTCGAAACCAGCCGTAGGCTGATTCGTCTGATGGTTTAGATATGGCTTGAGCGCACGAGTTTTCTTTAAGGGCTTAAAAATTTGCAATATCATTCCCGTCAAAAAGGGCAGACCTTTCTAACGGGGCTAACGAGGAGGATGGATGGTTACTTTAACGGACAAGGCATTGGAGAGATTCAAAAAGATTCTCAAGGAGCAGGGAAATGAAAGCTACGGGATCAGGATATTCACCGCAGGCACAGGATGCTGCGGCCCGTCTCTTGCTCTGGACATGGTGGAACAAGCCGAGGATGGGGATATAACCATCGAGAAAAGCGGCTTGAGGGTTTTCATTGAAAAAGCTGCGGATGCGACGCTTGCAGCGGCATCAATGGATTTCTCCGAACAACGCGGATTCGTATTAACAGGCATGGAGGAACATTCGTGCGGAGAAGGTAGCTGCGATGAAGGATCCTGTGATGATGGATCCTGCGACGAGTGCGATGAATAATCATGTAAAGATCGAAGTTCTTCCTGCGTTTGAAAACAGGAAATTTTATCAGAAAAGTAGAACAGGCAATGACGAGATATTTGTTTTTTTCAGGTAAGGGCGGTGTGGGTAAAACCACCATGGCATCGGCAAGCGCCGTTCATTACGCTATGAACGGCAACAAAACATTGATAGTGACGACAGACCCGGCTTCTAACCTTGCGGATGTTTTTGAACAGGAGCTAGGACATAAGATTACCCCGATCAAGGGCATACAAAATCTATGGGCAATGGAGATAGAGCCGGACAAAGCAGCCAAAGAATATAAGGAAAGGATCATTGGTCCGTATCGTGATATAATGCCGGAGGATGTCATAGCGTCCCTCGAGGAAAACCTCAGCGGCCCCTGTACGACCGAGATGGCTGCATTCGACCGGTTTATAGATTTTATGGAAGGGGATGGGTACGATATCATCGTATTCGATACCGCACCGACCGGACATACCATACGGCTGCTTCAGCTTCCGGTTGACTGGTCCAAACACATTCAAGAGGCTGCAAGCGGCAGCGGCCAGACGTGCCTTGGTCCTGTGCAGACCATTCAGGACTCAAAGGATAAGTATGACAGGGCAACCGCACACTTGAAAGATACCGTGAAGACGACATTTATATTCGTCATGCGGCCTGAAGAGCTCTCCCTTTATGAAACGCAGCGTGCATCCAGGGAACTTGAAACGATCGGGATCAATTCCGGCGAGCTTATCATAAACGGCATTCTGCCGGAAGAGGTGTGCGGTATCGAATTTTTTAGAAAGAAATATGATGCCCAGCAGGATATAGTCCGTAAGGCTGAGAGCATCATCCATAAGCCGAAACAATACATGCTCTTACGGGACAATGAGGTAAAAGGATTAAAATCCCTTCAATCGGTAGCCGACGAGCTGTTTCATAACAGGAAGCCGTCATTCCAATCAGGCAAAAAACATGTTGCAACCGGCGATGTCCTCCTGGAGAAGCCGGATATCGAAAAACTATGGCTGCCGGGGAACACACACCGGCCCGCAAAAAGTGGAGCAACCTTCTTTACGGACGGGATGACGAAGTCCCTGTTTTTTACGGGCAAGGGCGGCGTCGGGAAGACGACGATCTCTTGTATAGCGGCGCTGTTCAATGCGCAAAAGGGTTTTAAAACACTTCTTGTTACCACTGATCCTGCGGCACATATCGGCGAGGTATTGAATGTAACGGTTGGCGCTGAGCCGGCAAAGGTTACCGATACCTTATATGCTGTCATGATTGATCAGAAGGCAGCATTTAAAGAATACAAAGAAAAAGTGCTGAGCGAGGCAAGGGGAAAGTATTCCGGTGATATGCTTGCAGCCATGGATGAAGAATTGAACTCCCCGTGCACCGAGGAGATGGCTGCGTTTGACAAATTCATACAGTTCATCGAGAGCAATCAATACCAGACAGTCGTCTTCGATACTGCCCCGACAGGTCACACGCTCCGGCTTCTTGAACTGCCGTTTGAATATGCGAAACAGGTTGAGATGATGGCCGGCACCGGAAACAATGCCGCTGTTAAAGACGTTGCCCGGAACAGGTTTAAGAAAATCATACAGAGGCTCAGGGACAGAGACCGGACGGTCTTTACTTTTGTCCTTTACCCGGAATCAACGCCTCTGCTGGAGTCATACAGGGCAATGGTTGACCTCCGGAATGCAGGCATAGATACACAGCTTATCGCCGCAAACCTGATATTGACGGACAGGGTATGTATCAACGACTTTTTCAGGAACCGGCGACAGATGCAGATAAAGTACCTCAAAGAGATAAAACAAAAGTTTAATCTGCCGGTGCTGCAATTCCCTCTGATGCAGGATGAGATCAAAGGGTTCGATCTTCTGAAAAAGGCCGTTGCCTTGCTGTGAGAGGGCGTAAACCATGCTGAAGATAATGTTCCTGTGCACGGGTAATTCATGCAGGAGTCAGATGGCAGAAGGCATTGCAAGGGCATCGGGTAAAGGATTGATAGAGCCTTGCAGTGCCGGTGTGATGCCATCCGAAGTGCATCCGAAAACAGTTCAGGTGATGAAAGAGACAGGCAGAGACATTTCGAACCAGAGATCAAAAGGCATAGACGAAAACCTTTTAAATACGATGGATATGATAATTACACTTTGCAGTAGTGCAGAGGCAATGTGTCCCATGACACCGCCGCGGATAAGGCGCATCCACTGGTCTATCGATGACCCAAAAACAGCCACCGGGAGTGAAGAAGATGTCCTCAATGCCTTTCGTCGTGCGAGGGATGAGATAAAGAAACAGGTAACGAAGCTTATTGAAGATATACGGCGTAATCCGAATAGAGTAAAAAACAAGGGTAAGATACTATTGGAATCCAGAAAAAAACTGGATTCCCCCGCATCAGGTGCGGGGCAGGCTAAGTCAAGCACGGAATGACAGAAAAGGGATAAAGCAAAGGAAATATGAAATGACGAGGAGGCTTCTTGAAAAATTGCACGACTTCAGGCTGCTGCCGGTCTTTGTTATCGTAAGCATGGCAATCGGCATCGGTATCGGCAGGTTATACGGAATTTCCAATTTTGTGCTGACGCCACCGATCGACGCTATCAAAGCCATATTCCACGGAATATACGCGTTTAACCTTCCCAATACCCTTGCACTCGGGGTCGTTATCGGTCTTTTCATGATGATATATCCAGCGATGGCAAACATTAAGTTTGAAGACCTCGGCAAGGCTGCACGATCGCCAAAACAGCTTCTCATCGTACTGTTTTTCAACTATGCGATAGCCCCATTCTTTATGCTTTTGCTTGCAAGGATTTTTTTGGGCAGTGAGCCTGACCTGTACACGGGGCTTGTTCTCTATGGGCTTGCGCCGTGTATAGCAATGGTGATCGTGTTTACCTACCTTGCACAGGGCAATGCTCCGCTTGCAATAATACTCGTAGCCGTGAATTCCATCATTCAAATGCTGCTGATCCCGGTCTACGCAAAACTTTTGCTCGGCAATGTCCATTTTGATGTCTGGGTTGTTGGGGAGAGCGTGCTGCTGTATCTCGGTGTCCCGCTTGTCGCAGGTATGCTGACGAGAGTATTGGGTGTAAAGAGGTTTGGAGAAGCGTGGTTCAATAAACTGAAATTTTATCTGGATACCTTGTCCATCGTCGGGCTTCTTTTTACCCTTATCGTTATGTTTGCCCTGAAAGGAGATCTGATCCTGAAGAAGCCTTTTTTCATAGTTCAGATGGCAGTACCTATGGTCCTATTTTTCTGGACGATGTTTGTCGTGGTTTATCTCGTGAGCTGGAGGCTAAAGTTAAATTACGAAGATTCTGTTGCAGTTGCATTCAACTCTACAGGCAGGGACTTTGAGATAGCTATTGCAATAGCCATAACCGCATTCAACCCCACCGTTGCCCTTGCAACGGTCATCGGTCCGCTTATCGAAGTGCCGGTCATGCTCGTGCTGGTCTGGTTCGCAAGAAAGTCAGAATACCGGCTCTTCAAAAAAGGGACTGTTTAGCATGCAAAAAATATCGGTTCGTACCATTACTCGCATACATGGGAGACTCTTCTTTTTCCTATCATTCCACACTTGATGCGGAATCCAGCATTTTATCTTTTTGATCTCAGTGCCATAGAGGTCTGTTGATCTTCCTATTTTTCACAACCATGTGTTCCCATCCGAAAAAACTTTCCCGTTTCTCAATGTTACAAATTGTTCATGGCTTATATCTATGCCCTGTTGCCATTGATAGGTGAACATGGTAATATATCTGTATGGAAATAAAATATTATCAAATAGCACCGGGAAAAAAGGAAATAATCATAAATAAACTTAAGAGAGTAATAGACAACCTCGGAGGGATTGCGTTTGTTTATCTGCATGGTTCTTTCAAAAATGCGTCAAAATTTAGAGATATTGATATTGCACTCTATATGAATGAAATATCGGGGTCGTATCTTCAAATGGAACTCCGGTTAGAAGCACTTTTCAGTACTGACATACCTTATCCTGTGGATGTCAAGTTCTTGAATAATGCACCATTGTCTTTTGCTTATAATGCCATTAAAGATGGTATACCCATTTTTGTGGCGGATGAAAATATTCGGATAGATTTTGTTGAAAATACACTGAATAAATACTTTGACTTCGCCCCTTTTAGAAAACTTTATCTGAAGGAGACTCTCGGACTTGAAGTTTAATCAGGATAAGATTAGAAAAATTACTTCCGAAATACTCGAGGCATTGGAAAATCTGGAGGATCTGAAAAAACTTTCTCAAGCAGAATTTCTATCAGATCCGCATAAATTAAGCAGCGCAAAATACAACTTTATTGTAACGATTGAAGGAGCGGTTGATCTGTGTAATCATATTATCGCCATAAACGGCTTTAGAACCCCGGAAGACTATGCTGATACCTTTAAAGTTATGTCAGAAAATGGTGCCTTTGATAATGACTTTACTCAATTACTGATACAAATGGCAAAATTTCGAAACCGATTGGTCCATATTTACTGGGACATCGACGATACTGAAATTTATAAAATCATGCAGTCACGCTTGCAGGACATACGACAATTTCTGAGCAAATTTGGTACATTCCTTCAGAAATAGTTTTCTGGGAAGATACAAGGACGTGTTTGAAATCAGAACCTCACGAAATGAGGAGGACTGCCTCAGCAAAAAGCTAATCGAACGGCTGCTTTCGGAACCTGCAAAACATTTTTTATGAAAATACCGTAACTCTCTGCCGGGATAGTCATTGTTGTCCTTGACCTTTAATGAGCATATGATTAAAATAGATGTAAGTTTCATAGTATCAATGTTGGGTAAAGGGAGGTGAATGATATGAACGGACATGAAGGTTGCTGCCATGAAGGTCGGGGCAGAGGCATGCGGGAGAATGAACATCATCATCGCGCAGGTGCGGGCTGCTGTGGAGAAGAAGGGCATGGGTATGAACACGGATATGGGTTCAGCCGCAGGTTCAGAGACGAACTGTTCCCGTCGCGGGATCGTTTGCAGAAAACACTCGAATGGCTCAAAGAAGAAAAAACAGAATTGGAGAAACGCATAGCGGATCTCGAAGTCTTGCTCAAAGGCGGACAAAGTTAACCGAAAAAATATGAATAGGAAGGGGAGTGAGCAAACAGACCTTCCTATTCCTTTTTAGGTTAAATATATAATACAAATATGAACAAATCTTACCGGGGAAAACCCTCTTTGTGGAGTCTGTTTTTGTCATTCTTCAGGCTCGGTCTGACGGCCTTCGGGGGCCCTGCAATGGTTGCGTATATAAAAGAGCTGTCGGTAAAGAAGAACAATTGGCTTGATGAGGAGACTTTTAAGGACGGAGTTGTACTGTGCCAGACCATCCCCGGGGCGACTGCCATGCAGACAGCGGCGTATGTGGGTCTCAGGGCACGGGGTATAAGAGGTGCATTGTCCACTTACATTGGATTTGGTTTGCCTGCATTCGTCCTCATGCTGACCCTTTCATTCCTTTATGTGAAATATAACAGCCTGAATCAGGTAAGTGGATTATTCAGAGGGCTTGCGGTGATCGTTGTTGCCATTGTAGCCAACGCAACCTATTCCTTCGGGAAAGGCTCAATAAAAGATTATAAAGAGCTCGTTATAGCTATGATGGCTGCCATATTCTTCTGGTTTGATGTGAGCCCTTTCCTTGTCATTATCGGTGCTGCTTTCGCCGGCATCGTCTTTTTCGGAGCGGATAAATCCGCGCCATCATTCATTCCAAATCAGAAAGACAGCATGAAGGGGATATATAAGAAGATTGGCTTTCTTTTTATACTTCCGGTTGCCATGCTCATAGCGCTTTATTATACAAACACCAGGCTCTTCAACCTTGCGTCATTGATGATCAAGATAGACACCTTTGCGTTCGGGGGCGGTTTTGCATCCATACCATTAATGCTCCATGAAGTCGTTTCTGTCAAAGGATGGATGGGTTACAAAACATTCATGGACGGCATCGCATTGGGGCAGATAACACCGGGACCGATTGTTATAACGGCGACCTTTGTCGGCTTTATCGTCTATGGGATAATCGGGTCAGTGGTTGCGACTGTTGCCGTATTTACGCCTTCGTTTTTGATACTTGTTTTGGTGACACCTGTTTTCGATAGATTAAAAGCATCGGTATTGTTTTTAAAGTCAACCAAAGGAATACTTGCCTCCTTTGTAGGCCTCTTGCTCTTTGTTACCATAAAATTTGCACTGGCAGTTCCATGGGATGTTACGAAAGTTTTGTTGGGTGTAGTCGTACTGGCTGCACTGATAAAAAAAGTAAACATCCTTTATGTGGTCTTGACAGGAGCAGTTATATCACTGGTTTTGTTTTGAGCTGCCGATACTCTACCGGACGCGAAATCATGTATAATGAAATACCGCCAAAAATATGCCGGGAGATTTGACATATTCATTCTCCGGCATTATGTTAGTTTCGATATTTCTAAACTACGAAACATCATGAGGATGAAAATAAGCCAAAATGAATAAACGGATATTCCAGCTCCATGCGGATGTTTGCAAGGCGCTTGCTCATGCAAAGCGTCTGGAGATAGTGCACATACTGAAAGATAAGGAAGCCGCTGCAGGCGATATCGTGAAGCAAATGGGTATACCGAAGGCAAACGTCTCGCAGCATCTTGCCGTCATGCGTAAGGCGGGGGTCCTCAATGCGAGGCGGGAAGGACTGAATGTCTATTATCGAATTACAAGCCCAAAAATTGCACGTGCCTGTAATCTGATGAGAGAGGTCCTATTGGAACATCATATGAAAAGAGGGCATTTGCTGATGGATCAGGCGCAAAAGGAGAAATGATAATGGGACAGACCATCGTAGTCCTTGGAGGAGGGGTTGGCGGGTTAATCGCTGCCAATTCAATGAGGCTTCAACTTGGGCAGGAACACAGGATTGTTCTTATAGAGAAGAATCGAGATCATACCTTTGCCCCATCGTTCCCGTGGGTGATGACCGGTTACAGGACGTCAGGGCAGATCACAAGAGATATCCGTTCTCTTGTTCGTCAGGGCATTGAAATAGTTATTGATGAAGCGACCGATATTGATTGTGCAAAAAAGGTTGTTAAGACAAAACAAAGGCCGTTCAATTATGATTATCTTGTCATAGCGATTGGTGCGGATCTGAGATCCGAGCTTATTCCCGGCTTAATGGACAACGCACATACGTTCTACACCTTGGATGGAGCCCGCAAGCTGCATGAGGCGCTCAAAAACTTTAAAGGCGGGGATATAGCGCTTGTTGTAAGCTCCATGCCGTATAAATGTCCCGGTGCACCCCACGAGGCAGCGATGCTCATTTCATCGTTTCTCCAGCGGCGATCGCAAAGCCAGAAAGTATATATTCACCTGTTTACACCAGAATCCCAGCCCATGCCTGTTGCAGGTCCTCAATTAGGCGGGGTACTCAAGCAAATGACTGAGTCAAGGGGGATAAAGTTTTATCCTTTCCACAAACTCGCATCCGTTGATGCTGAAAACAAGGAACTTCGTTTTGAAGGCAAAACACCTGTCCATTACGATATGCTTATTGCGATCCCGCCGCACCGTGCGCCAGCAGTGGCAGTGAACGCAGGGATTACAAACGAGGCGGGCTGGATACCGGTTGACAGCGCTACGCTTAAGGCTAACTATGAAGGTGTTTTTGCCGTAGGCGATATAACTTCTCTCAGCATCCCGGGCAGATGGAACCCCGAAGTATCCATGGCGCTGCCCAAGGCAGGCGTTTTTGCACATGCAGAGGGCGAGATTGTTGCGGGTCAGATTGTTGCTGCAATAAATCACGGGAAACCTGCAGCACAGTTTTCAGGCACAGGGTATTGTATCATTGAAGCAGGTCAAGGTGTCGCAGGGCTCGCATACGGAAACTTTATGGCAGAGCCTCACCCGCAGGTTTTGCTCCGTAAAGCAGGGATGAGATGGCATATCGGCAGGGTACTCTTCGAGAAGTGGTGGCTTGCTCCCCTTACGACGAGAGGCAGTATCTTCCGGCATGTGTTGAATGCAGGAACAAAGATTTACAAGGTGCCGGTTAAGCTATAAGAGTGATTCATAATACGGAGATGGAATAAAGAGTTTTTGGTAAAAATGAAGATTCGTGAGAGCGGGATGCCGGCCCGGGAGATAGGAAAACAAGGTTCTCGATCCCCGCACTATCCATCTAAACTTTTCTTGCAACGATAGAATGGAACCCTGCTTCGGGATGAATACCTGTTTGTATCTTTTGATTTATAATCATCAGCGAGCCGGGGGGATCAAACAGGGTTGATATCGAATCTGTGACCTTAAAGCCCGTTTTATCGAGGGCATTGAACAATTCATCTTTTCCCCAGAAGTGCGCGTGCTTATAGAATGCATTTCCGGACGCCTTTTTGCGCTCATAGAACTCGCCCCATCTTGAATCTCTCAGGATTAGTCCGAGGACAAGCACACCATCCGGCCTGAGGACCCTGTTTGCTTCTGCAAACGCCTGAAGAGGGTTATCGAGAAAACATACGGTCACTATCATAAACACAGCGGAAAAATCGGATGCAGGAAAAGGAAGTGACTCGGCTGCCGCCCGTGCGGCCCGTATGCCTCTTTTTTTTGCATATTCCAGTACCGCGGCAGAAGGATCTATGCCGAATCGTATGCCAAGCGAACGTGCGAACCTGCCCGTGCCGACTCCAATTTCCAGGGAATCGTCAGGGATCTTTTTTAGAATATTTTTTATGGATTTCAGTTCAAGGGCAAATGCACCGGCGCCGAAATGCCGGTCGAACCAGTTATCATACTCTTGAGCTTTTTCTGTAAAGACCTCCCACGCCATAACCATAGCATAGGGTGCGGATACGAAAAGTGTCAAACGAATGAACAAACTTTTATTGCATGTTCGTGATGTATGCTATATATTTTTTTAAGAAAAGATGTCGTGACAATTCAAGAACGATGATGGACTGAAAAGAATTTAAAATAACAGGGAGGAAAAATGAAAGTTTTGATTGTTCTCAATGATGCTCCGTACGGAAACGAGAAATCTTACAATGCATTGCGGCTTGCGATGGCTTTTCAAAAAGACCATCCCGAAGTACAGGTGAATGTGTTTTTAATGGCAGACTCGGTATATTGTGCACTGGCAGATCAGATAACTGCACAGGGCTATTACAACATAGAGCGCATGGTAAAATCTGTCATAAGCAAAGGTGGAAAGTTCAAAGCATGCGGAACGTGCGCAAATGCCCGGGGTATTGCAAATCTTCAGCTTGTCGACGGGGCAGAGATCAGCACTATGGCAGAGCTTGCCCAATGGTCTGTCGAGGCCGATAAAGTGTTCACGTTTTGATTGATGCATGTTCTGAATTCAAGAGGATCGATTCAATAAAATGAAAATACGTGAAAGCGGAATGCCGGGGCAGGATATGTGGGAAAAGTTTTTTGATCCCCGCAGTGTCCTTTCTACGCTGGGGATGACTTCTCGAACAGGGAATGTCGCGGAATTCGGTTGTGGTTATGGGACATTTACTTTTCCTGCAGCCCAAATAATCCAGGGAACGATCTTCGCGATAGACATCGAGCCTGATTTAATCAGCATGGTCGAAGACAAGGCAAGGAAGCAGCATCTCAATAATATCAATCCCGTTTTGCGGGATTTTATGGCTGACGGCTCGGGTTTACCGGATGAAAGTATGGATTATGTCATGCTTTTCAATATCCTCCACCTCGATAATCCGGCAGTACTGCTGGCCGAGGCATGGAGGATATTGAAGAAAGGTGGCATAGCAGGGATTATCCATTGGAATCATGATCCTTCAACGCCAAGAGGTCCTTCATTAGCTATTCGCCCGAAACCGGAAGATTGTATGCGATGGGCGGAGAGTGCCGGGTTTCATAATCCGTCCCGGTATGACTTAAAACCGTATCATTACGGTATCACGTTCGTGAAGTAGAAACAGCGGTTATTTCTTTCATTTTCATCATCTTGCATTTCATGCAGCGATAGAATGAAATGCTGCTTCGGTATCAATGCCAGATCGCCGGTCAAACCGGTTATCCTGCTCTCACGATATTCTTCGACCCTCTGTTTTTCAATCGCATTGTTCTGGTTAAAAAAACTTTCCAACTGGGTTTGCTTGACACGTTTCTGATTATGGATATTATATCACTATATCGTGATATAGGAATATAAAACTGTACTGCGACGGAAGGTAGTCTTGACCGTATGAAAGTAAAAGATTGCTTAAAGTAACAAGGAGGAACATAAGAATGTTTAACATACCAAACTGGGCATTCGAGTTTCACGGGCACAATTGTCCATTTATGCCCATAGGCTACAGGATGGGCTCCCTGGCGCTGGAGAAACTCGGGGCACCAAGAAGCAAGAATCATGAAATGCATGTGTTTTCCGAGATGGGTATCGGCCATCCGCAGGGATGTATGCTGGACGGGATCATGTCAGCAACCGGTGCTACTTTCGGGAAAGGCATGATAGAGAGGCTTAATTATGGGAAGATTGCAGCTCTTTTCTGGTATCCCGGGAAAGGCGCGGTCAGGATCGCATTGAAAAACGAATTCAGTGACAAACTGTCAACCCATGAGTTTTTCAATTATCGCAAGCAGGGGATTGAACCTTCTGATATACCGGAAAAGGTGCTTGATGATGTGATACAAGTTGTACTTGATGCAACAAATGAAGAATTATTCAATGTGAAGATGTTGCCCGATTTCAACTATGAACCGGTAAAAAGCTCGTTCAATAAAGCAAAATGCGAAGTTTGCGGCGAGTACGTTTTTGAACGGTATCTCAGGCACAAGGACAACAGGGTTGTTTGTATACCTTGTTCGGAACGTACAAAAGAAGAGACAATTATCCATTTGCCACTTAAATAAACTATTCCGGGTTCACTCGAGAACAGGGAAGGAGATACTATGCCTTTGAAGGCACATATAGGTATTTTGTTGATACTCGGTGCTTTTGTATCCGCAGCAGCAGCGGACCAGCAGGCAATACCGAAAAGCCTAATACCCGACGTTTCAGCATATATTCAGGTGCGGGGAACGTACGGGAACATAGGCCCTGCAGCAAAAACATTTACCGGTGACGGGTTTCAAATTAGACGGGCAAAGGTGATCTTAACCGGCACGGCAGCGGATCACGTAACCTACCGGTTTCAGTTCGTCGGCAGGAGTGACCTGCCGTCTCCGCAGCTTCAGGATGCCTATGTCGTGTATGACAGGTTTACGTTTGCACAAATTGTTGCAGGTCAGATGGTACCGCCATTCGGAAGGGAAAGGCTTACGCCGGATTGGCAAATCGATACAATAGAGCGTTCGCTCATATCGAACAACCTTGTTCCGTCATCACAAACGCTTGCGCGGGACATTGGTATCGAGGCAAAGGGAGATGTGCTGAATACGTATTTTGAGTATGCCGTTGGTTTGTATAACGGCACCGGTGCCAACACTATACCTTCGCATAATACAAATAGCAACTTTCTTACTGTCGCGAGGGTTGTCGGTACGCCACTGAAAGAAAATGCTGCGAATGGTGTCCCTGGAATCGGTATCGGGACCTCTGTCTCATACCGCAAGGCATATGGCTTAACCAATCTGAGTAATATAATCAACAGCAGCCTGCCATTTACCGGCACGGATTTCCGGTACAATATTGACGGAGAGATCACCTATAATGGATTTACATTTATCGGTGAGTATATAAGGGCGATCCTTACGAGTGCCGAGGCTAAGATAAAATCCGTAACATCCGATGGATATTATCTGCAGGCAGCTTACTTTGTAACGCGTTACATTCAGCCCATAGTAGAGTATCAGACATTCAATCCCGATACGTATGCAGAATCATCAAAGAATGCAAAGTGGCTTACAGCAGGGTTGAACTATTACATTGCTGGAAACAAGTTCAAGCTTATGGCGGATTACACCTTTGAACGGTTCGGCAAGCTTGAGGCAAACAATACGGACATAGCCAGAATTCAATTACAGGTAATGTTTTAAAATAGGTATATTGAAATGACGACAGCTCTTGTAGCAGGTCTAATAACCTTTGCATGTACAGCCTTACTTACCATTGCAGGCGTGGGAGCTGCTTTTATATTAATACCTGTGTTTATTGCCCTGCATATAGATATTCATGTAGCAATGGCAGTTGCACTGTTGTTGAATTCTATTGCAATGTCTTTTGCTTCGTACAGCTATATAAAAGCAAAACTGGTACTTTGGAAAGTGGCAATACCAATACTCATTGTCGCAACAGCACTGTCGCCTGTTGGGGCTTATGTAAGCCAAGGGCTCAACGATCACATACTGAAATGGTTGTTTGTCGGGTTCCTTCTGTTTGCAGGTTTCATGATGCTTTTTTATGAACCGGAAGAAAGGGACATTGAAAGTTCAAGGAATAAACAGCTTTTCTACGGCATCTCTATAGGAGCGGTTGCAGGATATCTTGGCGGCCTGCTTGGTGTAGGCGGAGGGAATATCATTATTCCTGTACTTGTATGGATGGGAATTAACCCCAAAAAGGCATCTGCGACCACCGCATTTATTGTTATCTTTTCTTCTTTATCAGGATTTTTAGGACATGCAACGCTTGGTAGTATTGATATTAAATTGTTTGGGTTCACTGCAATTGCCTCTGCCCTTGGAGCTGTTTTGGGTGCATGGCTCATGACGGCTAAACTCAAAAGAAAACAGGTGAAGCTTATCATCGGTATTGTGCTGCTAGGCATTGCGGGGAAAATGATGTTGGGGCTGCTCGTAAAATGAAAATTACGATAATCCCAATTATTCTTTCCCTCAAGGGAGCATAACCTATAAAAGGGAAAAGAGTTTTTAACGATGCGAAGATAGACGCTTAAATTAAAGGAACTAAAATTAAAAAATAAAGGGAGGATATGATTATGATCAAACCAAGAGAATATCTTGAAACAGGTTTTAAGCTTCATGGACACAAGTGTCCTGCAATGCCACTCGGACTTAGGGTAGGTGCAGCAGCAATGAACGCATTGGGAGTAGAACGTGCAACAGACGGCCAGCTTATAGCCCTTGTTGAACTCGGAGATTCCCATTGCTCTCACTGCTTTGCAGATGGAATACAGGTAATAACCGGCTGTACGTTCGGTAAAGGGAATATTCATCAGCTCGGCTATGGAAAGTTCGGACTGACCCTTATAGATGTGGCCAATAAAAGGGCTGTACGGGTAGTCCCGAAGGCAGAGGTGCAGGTAGCGACAAAGAAAACGGAATTCTTTAAAGACTATCGGGAGAAAGGTGTTCCTGCTTCAAAAGTACCGGCTAAAGTAGTGGAACCGTTAATAGAAATGGTAATGGATGAGGCGGATGAGCAACTTATGACGATAAGCCCAATTTTCGAATATGAAGTTGAAAAAGGTAAAGAATCGTTTGCATCATTTGTATGTGAGCAATGCGGGGATATGGTGGTTGAGAAATACGGACGCATCTACGATGGATTAAAGGTATGCATCCCGTGCCAGGAAAAGTTGATGGCCGGTTAACCGTCCGTTTTGATAGCACGGTATAGAGAAAAATGGTCGTCGTGCAAACTACGACCTCAAAAAAGGAAGGTTAGATAATAAATTTATTTGACAAGGTTATAACAAAAATATAATTTTTAACGTATGGCAAATACGTTTGATGTTGTCATTGTTGGTTCCGGGTTTGGCGGATCTATCCCGGCTCTCCGGCTAGCCCAGGCAAACAAAAAGGTGCTTGTGCTTGAACAGGGCAGAGTTTACACGGAACAGGACTTCAAACAATCGTGGGACCTCAAATATCTATCCAATCTCCTCAGCATAACCACATCCGATGATTATGCAACGTTCTTTCGATCCGGCATGGTGCTGGGAGGAGGCTCTGTCGTGTTCTCGGGGCTCATGAACAGATCGCCTTCGGAAACGTTTCAGTTTACAGATTACAACGGCTACAAGGTGTGGCCCGATGCAATAACAAGACAGGTGCTTGATCCCTATTACGATATGGTCGAGAGCATGATGCAAATTCGTCAGGCGACATGGGATGAGGTATCAAAGACCGGCGGTATGTTTGCGAAGCTGCTGGACAATGTCGGCCTGACCTGCGACCGTGCACGGTTTCCCTATGTGAATTGCAGACAATGCGGTTACTGCGAGGCAGGCTGCATCTACGGGGCAAAACAATCGCTGATGCATAATTATATACCGCAGGCGCAGGCAGCTGGTGTAGAATTCAGGACAGGATGCAGGGCAATGCAGGTTTCTCCGGCGAGTGCAGGTTACACGGTACAGTATGTCGGACCTGATGACACGCTGTCCACGGTACAGGGGACCATCGTCATCCTTGCGGCAGGCGCGATCTATTCACCGGAGCTGCTGCTGCGATCAAAGCAATCCCTTCCACAGTTATCAGACCAGGTTGGCCAGAATTTTAACAACAACGGAGGCGTACGCTTCGGCATTGAGCTGCCGGACGGCCTTCCCTCTATAGAATGCTATAAGGGCATGGATAGTGCCGGGGTAATGACCTATGCCTACTGGAAAGATTACGGCATTACCATTGAGGCAGGCACATCGCCGGCATCGATATTTACCCTGAATATCCACAGGGAGGGTGAACTTGGCTGGGGACTCGACTTCAAGCAATGGGCGCACTCCGTGTATCCCTCGAAATTGATCATCGCAAACATCATGGGGCCGGTGACCGGTGAAGGCTATGTATACCTGAACAACAACAATCTTCCTTCCGTGCATTTCCCGTTGACGAAGAACCTCTCGAATTACATCAGCGGTAAGATCGCCCCGATCCAGGCGCTTGCCACGGCAAACAATGCATTCCTGCTCCAGACCATGCCAACCGGTTATATGTATTCCATAGATCACATGCTCGGCACGTGCAGGATGGGAGACGATCCGGCACGCTCTGTTGCAGATGGGAACGGGCAGATACGGAACTATCCGGGATTGTTTGTTTCGGATTCAAGCTCTATTCCCTGTGGTACAGGCGTTAACCCTTCGACGACCATAGCGGCAAACGCAGAGCGTATTGCACAGTATATCGTGGCGAACTGGTAGGGATATATGGATATTACAAAACTTATTGACGATGCGATACAGCGGGAATTGAACAGACGGGAATTTTTCAAGTGGATAGCACAGGCATCTGTTGTTCTATCCATGTTCGGTCTGATGGACCAGATCAGCTGCGGCACAGTTCCGGAGACGGGTCTCCAGTCGACCCCGTACATGGTCCCGCAGACAGCGGACGAGAAGACCGTGTACGCTTTATGTGACACTGTACTTCCCGGAAGGACCTCGGATCCCAGCGGTGCTCCGGGCGCAGTCGATGTGGGGACCATGGATTTCGCTTATGACAAGTTTTATGGCGTTGTTCAGGAACTGCCACTCGTGCTTCCGCTGTTCAATGCCGAGGCGCAGAAGGAATTCGGCAAGCCGTTGTACGAGCTTGATCTTGCCCAGAGAACCACAGTGCTGAAAAACAGCGAAACCATACTCGGGTTGATCGATCAAATATACATGTTTCTGAAGGGGCCGTTTTATATCGGTATTATCAGTACCCTCGGCATGGAGTACATGGGTGACCCGGGTCCGAATCTGGGCTACAGAAACCAGGAATTCAGCTTTTATAAACCTATGTCGAATGAAATGACGTCGGACGGAAATCTGCCGTAGATACAGGGAATAGTAAATAAATGGCTGGATATACCTTTACAAAAAACATAAAATTCTATCAAGGTTACCGGATTTTGTTATTGGCCATGCTTGCCGTCGTGACAGTAGCAAACATAGGATGTCAGACAACAAAAACCGTGCAATCAAATGCGGTAAGCTGCTATGATTGCCACGATCCCTATCTGATAAGCATGTCACGTTCCAACGAAGCACTCGGAATTAAAGAATGGATGCAGACAGGCAGCAGCGGTCTGGTCATGATACAACCCTATAGCCCGCCTCCGCTTTATTTGTTTATAATCGAGTGGCCGCTCAGGGGAAGACATCCTTTTGATCTGAACACCAACGATTGCGCCCAATGCCATCCTATCTACAACAATATCGAGAATCACAGCAACAGTGAATACCCGGCACAGGCATTAAGGTATTTATATAGCGGAGGTATAAACTGTGCAGGCAACTGTCATACATGGCTCGAGGGGGATGTTCAGAGTGCCGGTTTTTCATCCAGCACAGGCACGACACCGACCTACTATGGAACGCTCGACCCCTACACACTGTTGACCTCTGTTCAAACTGCACACACCGGCATTTATCTTTCAGGATTCAGGATCACACAGGATAATCCGGATCTTGCGATACGCCATTTAAGCGCAGGGTGCGGCGGATGCCATAATTGGGACGGGCCGCGTCACGGGCATATCGCAGAGTGCACGGACTGTCATGTGTTTGATCCATCAGTCAGCAATGGGCTTCACCAGAGTCATATAAACATCATCGGTGCCACACAGGCACGGATCGATCCGGCACATGCCGCCCTGCCGGTATGTGCCTACTGCCACGGCTTCTCGGACACAACGACGAACCGCACTCTGTCTAACGCATCATGCTATAATTGCCATCTCAGTGGCCATCAGCCCATGGGTGCCGACGGCATGCCGCAATTTTGGGATATAAAACAATAAGAATAGGCCAAAAAACAGATTTTCTCAGGATATCGCCCGTCTGGCAATGCGCGAATTATCCTCTGTTTTGGGAAGAAATTTAAACGAAGAAAATGCTTGACAGCATGTAAGTAAGTGATTATATGTAATGCTATGGAAAGACAAACAACCGAAATCAGGCAGGAACAGATTAAAAAGGCAGTACTGGACATTATCTTCACGGACGGGCTGGATCAACTGTCAACGAGGAACCTGGCGAAAAGGGTCGGCATTACAGAAGGTGCGATATTCCGCCATTTCAAGTCAAAACGGGACATCATGCTCGGCATCATGCAGGACGTAAAAATCGGTCTTATCGGCGAACTGAGGAAGATTACCCTGGATGCCGACGGATCGGAGAAAAGATTATCAGCCTTCCTTTGCAGGCATGTGAAATATCTGATTGAAAACAAAGGTATCACCATACTTCTCTTCTCAGAAGCAGCTCACATGAACGATAAGGAACTGAAGGAAAATTTACACGAAATACTCTCCGAACAGAAATCCCTGATCAGCAAGATTATACGGGACGGGATGACCGAGGGTCTATGGAACAAGAAGCTCGCTGTGGATGATATTGCAACTATCTACATGGGCATTCCCATTACTCTGAACATAGAGCTCATTCTGAACGAAGACAGATTCGATATGCACGGCTTCTGCAAAAGAATGTTCTTTTTGATGCAGCGCATGATGTCTAAGTAAATTTTATGAAAACACTTGACATGGAAAAATTGTGCAGTAATATGTAAGTAAACGATTACATATTATGGAGGAAAAAATGAAGTACAGAAAAGATAGAACGGCAAAGATGAGGGTAGATTTATGCAGATAAAAACATATGCTCTATCGGTTTTCCTTATCGTTGTTGCGCTCACGGCATTCTCCATGCAGATAAGGGCGGACGACCTGTATTCGCTTGATTCGGCCATTCAGGAGGCGATTCACAATAATTATCTTATCCAGGGCACCGTGGATCAGATCAAAGCCGCACAGGCGCAGAGGCGGAGTGCAACCGCGAGTATGCTTCCGGAGCTTTCCTTTGAATACAGCGCCGTGGGACTAAAGAATCAACCGTACCTGCAAATACCGCACCGGCCATTGCCGGTTTTGAACGGCGGGAAACCAAATGGCGATTACGTTTACCTTCCGCCCCGCATGTATATGAACGGAACCGCATTGATAAACTGGGAGATCGAGTTGAAACAGCCGATCTTTACCGGCTTCGCACTCTTCAATCAGCGAAAACTTGCCGATCTGGGTATCGACGTAACCATGGTCCAGCGTGAGGAGGCTATTCTCGATATCGGGGAAGAGGTGAAGATTGCGTATTTTAATGTTCTTCGCGCTCAGAAACAAGTACAGGTTGCCGATGAGCGGGTAGAACAACTGACATCACATGTACATGAGGCACGGCATTTTTATGACCGGGGCATTGTAGCGTACAATGACCAGCTCAAATCGCAGGTTGCACTGGCAGATGCAGTTCAATTCAAGTCTCAGGCAGAAGCAAATCTGAATATTGCAAGAGCAAACTTCAATACACTATTAAACAGGGATCTTGCCAGGAACGTACAGTTGGAAGATATTACATCCGTGACTGCAGCAAGCTACGATCCTGCTTCATTGACGGATGAAGCGCTGCAGAACAGACCCGAACTCAAGGCATTGGGTATTCGGGTACAGCAGGCAGCTACGCACGTAAAGCTTGCGGAGAGCGAATATTACCCGCACATCTTTGCATTCGCTGCATATACCCAGGCAGGGCAAGACGGCTTTGCGGCACGCAATGAGTACCAGAATCAATACAATCAGATGGTCGGCATCGGTATAAAATGGACGATATTCAACTGGCTCAAGACGAACGATAATGCACAACAGGCGGATTATACCAAGTCAGCAATAATAAACCAGCTCCATGCGTTTATGAACGCGGTAAAACTTCAGGTCCGGAGTAATCTTATAGAGCTGGACACAGCAGCGCAGGACATCAGCACTTCGGAAACGGCACTCGCACAGGCAAAAGAAAACTACCGGATAACAAACCTTCAATACGGGCAGCAACTGGTCACATCCACGGAGGTTTTGGATGCACAAACATATCTTACACAGGCTGAACTTAATTATTACAATGCACTGTATGGTTATGAAATAAGCCTGGCAAAACTTGAAAGAAGTTTAGGGAGGAACGATTATGGAAAATAAAAACACGGAAAGCAATTCAAAAGAACCTTTGAAGAAGCCGCACAACAGGTCAAAAAGAAAAATAATATTGATTGTCTCAGCGATAGTTATTCTCATAGTATCGATAGCAGAGATTCCTCATATTCGGTTTATGTTTACCCATGTGGATACGGATGATGCCTTTGTAGAGGGAAGCAGTGCTATTGTTCCGGTTGCACCGCAGGTAAAAGGCCAGGTGCTCAAGGTATTCATTCACGACAATCAATACGTGAAGCAGGGGGATCCGTTATTTACCATCGATACCTCCGATTATGCCGAAAACACAAACAAGGCACAGGCACAGTATGAGGCAAACACTAACGAACTCAAACAATTAGCCTTGTCCATAGCCATGCAAAAGCAAATGCTTTTGAAAGCCCGGTATGAGTTGAAGGCCGATACCGCGATGAATACCCTGAATGAAGAAAACGCACGGCGATATGCAAACCTGTGGAAAGATAATGCAGTTTCCAGGCTTTCTTACGATGAAATGCAAACAAAGTTCGAGGTGAGTTCTGCAAAGGTGAAGGTAGATCAGGCAAATATCATGCAACTGCAAACCAGCGTTCAAAATTTAAAAGAGGGGCTAAAAACGAAGGCACTGGTCACGAAGGCACTCGAGTCCGGATATAAATTGGCTCTCATCAATCTGCAAAGGACAACGGTTTATGCCCCATGTGCCGGCTATGTTACCAAAAAGAACGTAAACCCCGGTACGTATGTTATGCCCGGCATTCCCTATCTGAGTGTCGTGGACCTCGACAATGTATGGATTGTAGCCAATTTCAAAGAAACAGATCTGAACAAGATAAAGATCGGAGCGCCGGTTATCATTAAAGTTGATGCATATCCGGGTAAGACATTCAAAGGTCATGTTGCAAGCTTTCAATCGGGCAGTGGTTCCGCATTCAGTCTGTTGCCGCCCGAGAACGCAACCGGTAACTTTATCAAGGTCGTACAGAGGGTACCGGTAAAGATTGTTCTGGATCGTGTATCTTCTGTGGATACACCCCTGTATCCGGGGTTGTCGGTTTATCCGTATGTGCGGATAGAACAGTAACCGGGAAAAAACAATGACGAAAACCAACAAATGGCTTGTGACCTTAGCGGTCATCCCGAGCACAACGCTCTTCAGTATAGATATGAGCGTTGTCAACGTGGCATTGCCCTATATCAAAGGGTCCATGTCGGCGTCCATAGAAGAAATAACCTGGGTGATAACCGGCTATATGCTCTCCGGTGTCGTACTGATGCCGCTGGTAGGTTTTTTCAGTTCGCTTTTTGGGAGGAAAAACTATTACATGCTGTCGGTCCTCCTGTTCACGGTGAGCTCCTTATTGTGCGGCGTTGCATGGGACCTGCCGTCTATCGTCGTGTTCCGGCTCTTGCAGGGCATGGGCGGTGGTGCGCTGATACCGCTCGCTCAGGCAATCCTCGCCGAAACGTTTCCACGGGAAGAGCAGGGAACTGCAATGGCGATATTCAGCCTTGCCATTGTCCTTGGACCTGCGATAGGTCCTTACCTGGGCGGATGGATCGTCACAAACTACTCATGGCCATGGGTGTTTTATGTCAATCTGCCGATCGGTCTCATCAACCTTGTTCTCCTGTATATGTTTATCGAGGACCCTCCCTTTATTCAGAAGCTCAAAGGAGGCGTGGATTGGTTCGGTATAACCTTTCTTACCATCGGCCTGGGTGCCATGCAGATTGTCTTAACGGACGGGGAGTACAAAGACTGGTTTTCTTCGAATTATATCGTGGCGCTAACAGTCATTTCGGCGCTTGCCATAATCCTCTTCATTGTGAAAGAACTCGTATCAGAACATCCGGCGGTCAATTTAAAAGTATTGAAAGATATAAACCTTTCTGCAAACTCATTTCTTTCCATGGTATTTAGTCTCGGCATGTTCGGCAGTCTTTTCCTTCTGCCCATGTTCCTCCAGAATATCATGGGGTATTCTGCGTATGATGCAGGCCTTGCAATAATGTCACGGGGGCTTGCAATGGCTTTTGCGATGCCTCTTGCGGGCAAGCTGTTCAACAAACTGGGACCGAAACTTCTGGTTGGCGCCGGTTTTGTATTGGCGATAATCTCATCCATTCAGCTCGGCAGCCTTAGCCTGGACATGGGCTTTTGGGAAATATTCTGGCCGCAATTTGTTCAGGGTATAGGCTTTGGATTCATCATTGTTTCCCTGAATGTGTCATCGCTGCTGACCATTGAGAACAAGTTCAAGACGGATGCATCGGGATTGTATAACTTGATCCGGCAGGTTGCAGGATCCGTAGGCATTGCCATGCTTGCCACCATGATGGACAATAATGTCCAATTGAACCACGAGGTGCTCGGCAGGAATGTCAGTGTTTACAATACCCCAAGCCTTATGCTTTTGAAGCATGCTGCTGCTCTCACCCATGCCCCTGTCGTCTATCCGCCGACGCAAAAGGCGCTGACGCTGATCAACGGGCTGGTGACAAAACAGGCGTTCATGATCGCGTCGAACCATGCTTTTTTGTTTATGGCGCTCGCTTTTCTTGTAACCCTGCCAATTGTCTTCGTGTTGAAAGGTGTCAAAGCTGCGAAGCATGGAGCGGATAAGGCAGAACCCCCGGTCATGGAGATATAGACACCATATTTTCCAATCGCATTTTTCGGGCTCACCTGTTCCATGCCGGCTTTTCAATTCCAGGGGACTTTACTATCGTTTATATTCTTGACTTAACGTGCTCTGTATTCTATTGAATGCAGACAATATGAACAATTTTGAACCGTTGCTTAAAGTTTCCGACATACAGAAAAGTTTCCACGACAGCAAACGGCATATCGATGTCTTGAAAGGTGTGAATCTCGATGTCCGGAGCGGAGAGACCGTCAGTATCATGGGGGTCTCCGGTTCGGGCAAGACGACACTGTTGCAGATCATCGGCAGCCTTGACAAGCCGACAGCGGGCGATGTCTTTTTTAAGAACGAAAGTGTCTTCGAAAAATCAGCAAACGCCATGTCTGCATTCAGAAACGCAAATGTAGGATTCATTTTTCAGGCACACCATCTGCTCATGGAATTCGATCTCGTCGAAAACGTCATGTTCCCGGCCATCATATCGGGACAGGACAGAAAGAAGGCAGAAGATAATGCACTTGACTTATTGAATGATGTGGGGTTGTCTGAGAAAGTTGGTAACAAGCCTTCCGAACTCTCAGGAGGAGAACAACAAAAGGTTGCTGTTGCAAGGGCGCTCAGTATGTCTCCGCCGATTGTGCTTGCTGATGAGCCGACAGGGAACCTCGATTCTCACAGCGGCGAGGTAATAATGAACCTTTTATTGCACTTTAATAAAACGATGGGGATAACGATTATAATGGTCACGCATAATGAGCCGTTCGCACGGATGATGTCAAGAAGATACAGGATAAGTGATGGGGTATTGTTCCAGAATTCCGATTAAACTCTTATTGTTTATTACCGTCGTCGTAATTCTACAGGTGCCCAAAATGTTATTTGCAGACCAGCCTGTCGTCGAGAAGATAACCGTAGAAGGCAACCAGAGGATACAAACGGAGGTTATACGGGAAAACATAAAACAGCCCATCGGAAGTCCTCTGTCCGAACTCACGGTGAATGATGATATTCTCAGATTGTTCAAGCTCGGATATTTTGACAGCATCATCGTTTACGAAGAACCTTTCGGGAAGGGTATCAACCTTATATACAGCGTTGTTGAAAGGCCGCTTATCAAGAGTATAGAGTTCAAGGGTAACTCGGAAATATCGAATGATAAGCTCAAAGAAGCTCTTACCTTCAAGCCCAGAAGTTTTTTTGACAAGGCAGCGATATCCGCTTCCATCGATAAGATAGTGGATATGTACAAGGCAAAAGGTTATTATAACGTGAAAGTAACCTATGAGGTCATACCCGTTTCCGCCATGGAGGTGAATGTGGAAATCCACGTTCATGAGGGACAGGTTGTAAGGATCGGCGCTATAAACTTTATCGGTAACCATGCGTTCAGCAGCAAAGTCCTGCATTCGAAGATGGAAAGCTCAACTCCTGGCCTTCTCAGTTTTATCACCGGCAGCGGGAAATTCAACGAGGCAGAACTCGACAGGGACATAACCAGGCTTACCATGTTTTACATGGACAGCGGGTATATTAATATTAAAATAGAACAACCGCACATATTCCTGAATCCCGACGGTAAAACCATCGACATCGTCATAAACCTTGAAGAAGGAAACAGATATAGAATATCCTCGATCGATATACAGGGCGATCTTTTATTCCCCAAAGATAAACTGATGAAGAAGATACATACAAAAACGGGTGAATGGTTCAACAGGTCGAAACTTATGGAAGATATTTTCAGATTAACCGATGTGTATACCAATAACGGATATGCATTCGCGAACATCAATCCAGAAACAGCCATCAACGATAAGAACAAGACCGTTGCCGTAGTTTTTCAGATCAATAAAGGACTTCTTACCTACATAAACAGGATTACCATCATCGGGAATACGAAGACGAGGGACAAGGTCATACGGAGGCAGATGCGGGTATGGGAAGGAGAACTTTACAAAGAAAACATGATAAAAGAATCCAAAGAGCTCATCAAAGCAACAGGTTTTTTTGACAACGTGGATATAAGCACCTCAAAGGGCACGTCTGAAGGTAATACCGAAAAGATGGACCTTGACGTAAAGGTAAAGGAAGGGCATGGAGGCATGGCTATGCTCGGGGGAGGATACAGCTCGTACCAGCAATTTTTCGTTACGGCGCAGATCCAGCTCCAGAACCTTGCGGGTCTTGGAACACAGCTCAGCCTTATGGCTCAGGTAGGTGGTATTACCAAGCAGTACAGCTTATCTTATTTTGATCCGTATTTCTTGGATACGAGGTGGTCCATGTCCACGAGTCTCTACAACATGTCGAACATCTACCCCGGTTACACGACCAATGATACCGGCGGTACCTTCCAGCTCGGTTACTGGCTTATCGACCGGTTGAGGATTTATGCGAATTACGGTTACGATGACGCCTATTTTTCGAGTATCAGCAATGCATATTCCTATCTGCTCCAGAATGGAGCCACCAGTGCAGTGACCCTGGGTTTTGTACAGGATACGAGGGACAATCCCTTGTATACGACCAAGGGCTCTCTTTTGAGCGGGTCGGCGGAATTTGCGGGCGGACCGTTCGGAGGGACATTTACGTTTCTTAAATTCGACGCATCGGCATCGAGGTATTTTCCCCTGCCGTTTGATACCGTTTTCATGATAAATGGAAGGATAGGATACGGATTTGTACCGGGGAACGGTATCCTGCCCTTTACGAGCAGGTACTTCCTCGGCGGCATTAATTCTCTCCGGGGGTATAATTACAGGACTGTCGGTCCGGAGATGCCGGCACTGCTGACCAACACCGATCCGCTTGCACCGACAACACAACTTATGTATGGTGGTAACAAGATGATAGCGACAACAATGGAATATGTTTTTCCCTTGATCAAGGAAGCCAAAATTGACGGGGTTCTGTTCTTTGATACCGGGAACGCCTATGCGGAAAATCAGGGGTACTTGGCCTCGCCTCTGCAGATGGGGTACGGTTTCGGGATACGGTGGTTTACTCCCATCGCTCCGTTCAGATTCGAGTGGGGTTTTCCACTCAATCCCAGACCCACGGATCAACCCAATGTATTTGAGTTTTCGATTGGAACATTTTATTAACAGTTAAGGAGGAAAAATGAAGAAAATTATCATGATACTTGCCGTATCCATGATGTTCGCGACAACAGGAACGAAGGTTTTTGCTGCGGATGCACCGACGAAGATAGGTTATATCGATCTGCAAAAAATCCTTCTCCAGTCAAATGAGGGTAAAAAGGCAAAGGTTGCTCTCGAGAAGCAGTTCGCGGCCAGAAAAAAAGAGCTGAATCAAAAGAAGCAGGAGCTTGAGGACATGCAGAAGTCCCTCGAAACCCAGAGTTCCATGCTTTCGCGCGATGCCCTTGCCGAAAAGCAGGCAGAATTTCTGAAAAAAAGAGATCAATTCCTGAAACTGGTTCAGCAGTACGATAAAGAGCTTCAGAAACAGGATGGCGATATGACCAAGAACATACTGCTCCAGCTCCAGGATATAATAACGAAGATCGGCAGAGACGGGAAGTACAGCGTAATACTGGAGAAATCCCAGGGCGGTATACTGTACGCGCCGGAAAACGAAGACCTAACGGACAGGGTATTGAAGCTTTTTAACCAGGAATCGGAAAAGAAGAGCAAGACGAACGACTGAGGTACATATGTACACCCTGAAAGAACTTGCCCAGTTCATTAATGGCAGAGTGGAAGGTGATGAGAGCATCGAAATACACGATGTCGGTACGCTTGAAGATGCGGAGAACGGTGTTATCACCTTTATTTCGAACCCGAAGTACAAACCGCTTGTGTACCAGACAAGGGCTTCCGCCCTTGTTACGGAGAGCAGCATTGAGGGCCTGAACGTAGCGCAGATTGTCGTAAAAGATCCGTACCTTGCATTTGCAAAAATTGTGGCACGGTTTCATCCACCCTCTCACCCCGATTGGGGCATAGACGGCAGGGCTTATGTCGGCAGGAATACACAGGTAGGGAAGGATACTCACCTTGCACCATTCTGTTATGTGGAAAGCGATGTCCAGATAGGGAACCGGGTGCGCATATACCCCCATACCTACGTCGGCCATGGCAGTATTATCCACGACGATACCATTCTCTACCCGAATGTCTCCGTGTATCACCACACCGTTATCGGCAGGCGGTGCATCATTCACGCAGGTTCTGTTATCGGCTCCGATGGTTTTGGCTTCGCAAAAGACGGCTTAAGGAATGTCAAGATACAGCAGATAGGGCATGTGGAGATAGGGGACGATGTCGAAATAGGTGCCAATACGACGATCGACAGGGCATCACTCGGGATAACCCGCATCGGTAACGGTACAAAGATAGATAACCTTGTCCAGATAGCACACAACGTACGTACTGGTGAAAACTGTCTCATCGTAAGCCAGGCGGGCATATCCGGCAGTACGCACATCGGAAACAATGTCACGATCGCTGGCCAGGTAGGTATTATCGGTCATATCAAGATAGGTGATTTCGTCATGATCGGAGCACAGTCGGGTATACCCAAGGACCTGCCCCCCCATGCGGTTGTATCCGGTACCCCGGCATTCAATCATCTCGATTGGCTGAAGGCGGTTTCGGTGTTCAAAGAATTGCCGGAGATGAAAAAATTGCTCAATGAACTAAAAAAGCGTGCAGGATTGGAGCAGACTATGGAAGAGAAAAAATGAAGATAGATAGCAAAGGAATCATGGAGCTTATTCCCCAGAGGTACCCGTTTTTGTTTGTAGACAAGGTCGAGGAACTGATCGTCAACGAAAAGATTATAGCCATAAAGAATATTTCGATCGATGAGCCACTGTTCCAGGGGCATTTCCCGGGTGAACCGACGTTACCCGGTGTTATCATTATTGAAGCGCTTGCCCAGGCAAGCGGAGTACTCGCGGCAAAATCCATGCCCCAGGGGATTAATGGTATTCCCTATTTTGTCGGGATAAACAATTTCAAATTCAGGAAGCCGGTAGTGCCCGGCGATTGTCTCAGGCTTGAATCAGCCATTAAAAGGCGCATCAAGAATTTTACCACCTTTGTGTGTAAAGCATATATCGACGATCAGGTTATAGCAGAAGGAGAAATATTAACCGCCATTGTAAAGAAGGAGGACAGATGAACATACATCAAACTGCGATCATATCTCCGTCTGCCAAGCTCGGTGATGTTGAAATAGGACCCTATACGGTCATCGGCCCGGACGTTTGCATAGACGATGGCACGGTCATCGGCCCGTCTGCAGTGATCGACGGACACACGACGATAGGCAAGAACAATAAAATATTTCAATTTTCCTCGCTGGGCTCGCCTCCGCAGGACCTTAAATACAAGAATGAACCCACCCGCCTCGTAATCGGAGACAACAATATTATACGGGAACACGTCGTCATAAATCCCGGAACGCCTACGGGCAGGACAATAACGACGATAGGCAGTAAAAATCTCTTCATGATAGGTTCGCACGTGGCGCACGATTGCATCGTCGGGGATGAGACCGTGTTCGCAAACAATGCGACCCTTGCCGGCCATGTTACGGTCGAGAGCATGGCGATACTGGGCGGGCTTATAGCGGTCCACCAGTTCGCGAGGATAGGCAGGCTCGCAATGGTTGGAGGAGGCGCAATGGCAACAATGGATGTCCCTCCTTTTGCCGTTGCGAGCGGCGACAGGGCAAAGCTGTACGGCATAAACATAATCGGTCTGCGGCGCAGGGGATACACGAAAGAAAAGATCCTGCTTATAGAAAAGGCGTTCAGACTGCTTTTCAGAAGCAACTACAGCCTCGCCGATGCAATAAAGAAGGTCCAGGACGAGATCCAGCCCGATCCGGACATCCGGTACCTGATAGAATTCATTCAGACATCAAAACGGGGTGTTTGCAGGTATAGGTTATGAAGTTACGGATAGGCGTTGTCGGTGCGGGCTATCTCGGAACTTTCCACTGCGATAAATACCTGCATCTCGATGACGCAGAGCTTGTTGCCATAGCCGACACGGACGAGGAAAAGAGAAAAAAGGCCTCCGACAGGTTCAAGGTTGCCACCTACGCGGATTATAAAAATTTATACGGCATCGTCGATGCCGTCAGTATCGTTGTTCCGACCGTCAGCCATTATGAAGTCGCGGGATTTTTTCTGAAACGCGGCATACCGGTTCTGCTGGAGAAGCCGATTACCGATACGGTACTGCATGCAAGAAAACTGGTAACCATCGCCGAACAAAATAACACCGCATTTCAAATCGGGCACCTTGAACGTTTCAACAATGCGATACGAACGGTCAAGGGCATGATACGCAAGCCGGTATTTATAGAGGTACACAGGCTCAGCCCTTTTACGGTCAGGGGAACGGATGTCGACGTTGTCAGGGATCTTATGATCCATGACCTCGATATTATACTCTCGCTGATTCCGTCGGACATCGTAGCTATCGATGCCGTCGGGGTACCCGTATTGACCAATAAGATTGATATTGCGAACGCGAGGCTGAAATTCAAAAACGGCTGCGTTGCGAACGTTACCGCAAGCAGGGTCTCTACCGAGAGGATGCGGAAGATACGCCTGTTTCAGAGCGACGCTTATTTTTCCATAGACTACGGTGCATCGAAGGTCAACATCGTCAGGATACATTCCGGCCCCAGTCCCGAACTGGATGCGCAGCAGCTTGAGATATCAAAGGAAGACAGCCTGCTCGAGGAAATAAAAAGCTTTATCCATGCCGTAAAGACCGGGGGAGAACCCCTTGTCAAAGGCAGGGACGGCCTGTCGGCACTCGGGATAGCGTTCAAGATCCTCGCCAGGATAGAAAAGAATCTTACCACAGTAGGTTATGAAAAAAATATTGATCATAGCAGGTGAGCCGTCCGCGGATCTTCACGGAGCAAACCTGGTGAAGGCAATACGGGAACGGGTTGCCCAGAATACCCCTCAGACCCAAGGCTCGTCTGGCCGTCCAGCTTCCTTTACGCAAGAAAGATCCGCTGAACCAAGTCCCGCTTCGGTACCCGGCCCTTTGGCTCAAGAGGGGACAGAGGAAATTACGAAACAGGCGATAGAAGGAATTTACAAACCGGATGATGTCGAATTTACCGGTATTGGCGGCAGGCTGATGAAGGAGGCGGGCGTCAACATCATTTACGACGCTGATAAGATAGCGGTTGTCGGTATATCTGAGGTCATAAAGCATCTCGGCATGATACGGCAGGCGTTTCAGACGGTAGAGGCCTTGGTACACAAAGAGCATATAGACCTTGCAGTGCTGATCGATTTCCCGGATTTCAATCTCCGTCTTGCAAAGAAGCTTTATAAAATGCAGGTGCCCCTTGTTTACTATATCTCTCCGCAAGTCTGGGCATGGAGAAAGGGCAGAGTAAAAAAAATAGCACGGTATTTCAAAAAGATTCTGGTGATTTTCGGTTTTGAGGAATCTTTCTATAAAAATGCAGGGGTGGATGTAAAATTTGTCGGTCATCCTCTTGTAAAAACAGTGAAGATGACGAAAACGAAGGAAGAGCTTTTGAAAAAATATGATATTCCTGCCGGCACCAGGACAATAGCGATGCTGCCCGGAAGCAGGACAGCGGAGGTAAAAAGGCACCTGCCCATAATGCTTGAGGCTGCATCAAGGATCAATAAGGCTTACAAAGAGTTATCGTTTATTGTCCCTGTCCTGTCGTCACAGGCCGGAATATGTACTCAGATAGTGCAAGCGTTCGACGTACCGGTAAAAATAATAATCGATGATACTTATAATGCGGTCGGTATGTCCGAGTTTGCCGTCGTAACATCGGGTACAGCGACACTGGAGACCGCACTGCTCGGTATACCGATGGTAATTGTGTACAAGGTTTCTTTTTTATCGCACATGGTGGCAAAGGTCATGCTTTCCATCGATCGTATCGGCATCATAAACATAGCTACCGGGGAGGACATCGTGCCGGAACTCGTTCAGAGCGGCCTGAAGCCTGAAACACTTGCAAATATGATGGACAGGTATTTAAAAGATAAGGGGGCTTACAGCACAATGAAAGAAGGCTATTTGAAACTCAGGAATATTCTCAGTGACCGTGATGCGTCGGAGGTCGCTGCATACGAGATCGTAAATTTACTGGAAAACGCCGTATGAATAAAAAAATCGTTTCGCGGTTACTCAGCTATTTAAGGCCGTACATGGGAAGGTTCATGATCGCCATGGTCCTTATGATCGTCCTGTCCCTGATGACGGGCGCACTCGCATACCTTGCAGGTCCTCTCGTAAAATTTGTGATAAATCCCGCGGCAACGACACTGCACATTGCGGGCCCTTTCCTCTTCCTTGCGAAGATCCCCAAAAAAGATTTGTTTTATTACCTGCCGGTGACGCTCATTTTTGTCGCATTGCTCAAGGGGCTTTCCTACTATGGTCAGGCTTATTTTATGGGAAATATCGGTCAGCGGGTGATCATGGATATCCGCAACGACTTGTTTGAGCATATCCAGTCCCTGCCCATGGATTATTTCTCAAGGGTAAATACGGGCACGCTCGTATCCAGGATCATGAACGATGTCGGGCTTGTTCAGGGGGCTGTAACCAGTGCCGTAGCCGGAAGTCTCAGGGACAGCTTTTCGATCATCGTTCTGATAGGGCTTGCATTCTATTTGGACTGGAAGCTCGCTGTCCTTACGTTCCTCGTTTACCCTATTGCGGGTTATGCCGTGGTATTGGTCGGCAAGAAGCTGAGAAAGGTGAGCATACAGGGCCAGAATGCTGCGGCAGGTCTCAACAACAAGTTGTTCGAATCCATATCGAGTATGAACATCGTCAAGGCATTCAATCAGGAGGAGCACGAGGTCAACCGGTTTAAAAAATTTACCTCGAACCTCTATGTCGCACTGATGCGGGGCATAAAGGTAAATGCCCTTTTTGTACCGTCCATGGAATTCCTCATGATCCTGGGGTTCGTGGGCGCCTTCTGGTACGGGGGCATGCGTATCATGAACGGTACGCTCACGCCGGAAGGGTTCTTTTCGTTCTTTGCGGCAATAGGGCTCCTCTATCAGCCCGTAAAAAATTTAAGCAATATAAACAGCGTCATCCAGGATGGACTTGCCGCATCGACGCGTGTGTTCGACGTTTTGGACGAACCTCCGGAAACGCTTAAACAGGGCACTCAAACGCTCGGTGACATACAGCATCAGATATCCTTTAACAATATAGGGTTTAAATACCAGGAACAAGAGGTCCTGAAGAACATATCCGTCAAGATAAAAAAGGGAGAGATACTTGCAATCGTCGGGGACAGCGGTGCGGGTAAAAGTACGCTGGTGGGCCTTCTTGCAAGATTTTACGATGTGACATCGGGTTCCATCAAGATAGATGATACCGATATAAGAAACATTACGCTGAAATCCCTGCGGGGTGCTATCGGCATCGTTACGCAGGAGACCGTTCTGTTCGACGATACGGTTTATAATAATATCATCTACGGCAAGAGGGATGCTACCTATGACGATGTTGTGAAGGCGGCAAAATCAGCTTATGCACACGATTTTATCGTCAACCTGCCGGACGGGTACAATACAAACCTTGGTGAGCGGGGCGCAAAATTATCGGGTGGAGAAAGGCAGAGGATTGCAATTGCACGGGCTGTGCTGAAGAACCCGTCTATTCTCATACTCGATGAAGCAACGTCAAACCTCGATGCGCGATCGGAAAATGAGGTACAGAAGGCGCTTGATAACCTCATGAAAGGCAAAACAACATTCCTGATAGCCCATAGACTGTATACGGCAGAGAGGGCCGACCGGATAGCTGTACTGGTGAAAGGCCAGCTCGTTGAAGAGGGGCCGCACGATGTCCTGATGAGAAACGCTGGCTATTACCATAAACTGTATACGCTGCAGCACACGCTCTTTGCAAAAGAAACGCCTGTTCACGATGAAAAAAATCCTTGATGCCATTGTTCCCGTTGTTGCCGGCTGGCTGATATGGGTGTTGACCTATCTTGTATCTTTAACGATCAGATGGACATTCATCGGCAAGGAGCAGTTCGATGGCATCATGGCAAAAACTGGGGCCGTTGCCGTTTTCTGGCATGGCGAGTTGTTGATGCTTCCGTATACCCACCGGCATAGAAAAGTGGCGATCATCATCAGTAAGAGCAAGGACGGCGATATAGCAACAGCGGTGATCAAGCGTTTCGGCTTCGACGCTATCAGAGGGTCGAGTACGCGCGGGGCTGAAACCGCCATACTCGAAACCATGGAACTCCTGAAAAATAAGTATACAATAGGCCTCGCAGGCGACGGTCCCAAAGGGCCGTATCATGTCATGAAACCAGGACCGATATGGTTTGCGCAGAAGATGAATATGCCGCTTATTCCCGTTACCGCACGGTTCAAACATTATATCCAGTTACAATCATGGGACAGATTTCTCATTCCCATGCCGTTCACAAGAGCGGTTGCAATCTACGGGGAGCCCCTCTTTCTGCAAGGGCTTCAAAGAAGAGAAGGCATGCACCTTGCTCAACAGCGCATGGAACAGCAAGAGGCAACAGCAGAGGATAGGTTACAAGAGAAAGTACGTTACTGAAAGTAACGGTATCCTTTCCGTCAGTTACTTTAAGTTTCACTTCGAGTAGACGCAAAAAAAGATCTCCTCGTGCAACTTCTTAATAAATAAACACTCTATAGTTTTTTCTTATCTGGCATTTATCGTGCTCTTTCTACCTTTAGTCGGACCGAGGGGATCATTGTTCATATCAATAAATTAAAAAGGAGGTAGTTTATGTCAGAAGAAAAACAGGTGGTTTTAACCACACTTCAGGACACAACAGGAAATCCCGCACCATTGGGCTTATTGGGTTTTGGCATGACAACGGTACTTTTGAATCTTGCGAATGCAGGGATAATCTCTCTTGGAAGCATGATCATGGCAATGGGTGTTTTTTACGGGGGTATTGCTCAGGTCATTGCGGGTATCGAAGAATGGAAGAAAAAAAACACCTTCGGTGCCACGGCATTCACATCGTACGGGCTTTTCTGGCTAACCCTTGTTGCGCTTATTTTCTTCGGAAAATGGGGATGGATCTCAGGGCAGGATAGCGGAGGCATGGTTGCCTATTTGATCCTCTGGGGTGTTTTTACGCTCGTCATGTACATCGGCACGTTGCAGCTCAACAAAGCACTTCAGTTTGTATTTTTTACCCTGTTCGTTTTGTTTTTCCTGCTTGCGGCAGGTGATGCAACCGGCAGTAAAGTCATCCATCTCATAGCAGGATATGAGGGGATTATATGCGGTCTGTCTGCAATTTATGCGGGCCTTGCCCAGGTTTTGAATGAAGTGTACGGCAAGACAGTATGGCCGCTCGGCCCTGTAAAATAAGTACAGTTCCCGGCAGGCACCGGGACGGAAAATCTTGAGAGAGAATTTCTATGAAGCCGGATAAGCGGACACAGAACAATAAAAAGACAGTACAACATAAAACATCCAAAAAGGAGGTTCAGAAACCTATGGCAAACGAAATCAAGCAGAACGGAAGGGGGTTCAGCGAAGCGGAGATTGCCGTTCACTGGAAGGAAGAAGAGCTGATCTATCCGCCGACGACCTTTGTTGCGCAAGCAAACATGGCGGATCCGAATATCTACGAACGCTTCAGCGAGAAAAATTTTCCCGAATGTTTCAAGGAATACGCGGACATGCTTTCATGGGACAGGTACTGGCATACAACACTTGATACGAGCAATCCGCCATTCTGGAAGTGGTTTGTCGGCGGCAAATTGAATGCGAGCTATAACTGTATCGACCGGCATCTGCAGAAGTATAAAAACAAGGCCGCTCTCATCTGGGTACCTGAGCCAGAGGAAGAACCGGATGCGGTTATTACCTATCAGGAGCTTTTTGTCCGGGTGAATGAATTTGCAGCATTGCTGAGGGACTTTGCCGGACTGAAAACAGGCGACCGGATCACCTTCCATCTTCCCATGGTGCCGGAGCTCCCGATATCGATGCTGGCGAGCGCCCGGCTCGGTATCATCCATTCCGAGGTGTACGGCGGTTTCAGCGGACAGGCCTGCGGCGACAGGATCCAGGATTCCGGAAGTACGGTCCTGGTGACCATAGACGGTTATTACCGGTCAGGCACGCTCATCGATCACAAGGCAAATGCAGACATAGCGGTACAAAGGGCAGAGGAACTCGGCCAGAAGGTGGACAAGGTACTCGTGTGGAGAAGGCACAAGGGGCAATACGCATCCAAGTCTCCCATGGTAAAGGGCAGGGACTTCTTTATCGATGAGCTTCTGAAAGATTACCGGGGAGCACGGGTTGAGCCCGTATCCATGCCTGCCGAAGCGCCTCTGTTTATCATGTATACGAGCGGCACAACCGGCAAGCCAAAGGGTGCACAGCACAGTACCGGCGGATATCTTTCCTACGTAGCAGGCACTTCGAAGTACATTCAGGACATTCATCCCGAAGACGTGTACTGGTGCATGGCCGACATCGGGTGGATTACCGGACATTCCTATATTGTCTATGGCCCGCTCGCGCTTGCGGCAACGAGTGTTATGTACGAAGGTGTTCCGACATATCCCGACGCCGGACGGCCATGGAGGATCGCCGAGCGTCTCAACGTCAATATCTTTCATACGGCACCGACATCCATACGAATGCTCAGAAAGGCAGGACCCAACGAACCGGCCAAGTACAACTATCACTTCAAACACATGACAACCGTCGGAGAGCCCATAGAACCCGATGTTTGGAGATGGTACTATTACGAAGTCGGAAAAAAGGAGGCCGCCATTGTCGATACGTGGTGGCAGACGGAGAACGGAGGTTTCCTCTGCAGTACGGTGCCTGCAATCAAACCCATGAAGCCGGGCAGTGCCGGACCCGGTATGCCGGGCATCTACCCGGTCATCTACGACGAAAACAGCAGGGAGATCGAAAAAGGCTCGGGCAGGGCAGGGAATATCTGTATCCGCAATCCATGGCCTGGTATCTTCCAGACGATATGGGGGGATCCCGACCGGTTTGTGAAAACCTATTATGAGAAGTATTGCAAGAACAAAGGCAGCAAGGATTGGCACGACTGGCCGTACTTTGCCGGTGATGGGGCCATGCAAGCCGAAGACGGATATTACAGGATACTGGGCAGGATCGACGATGTGATCAACGTAGCAGGGCACCGCCTTGGAACAAAGGAACTGGAATCGGCATGTCTCATGGTCCCGGAGATTGCAGAGGCAGCGGTTGTGCCTGTTGTGGATGAGGTCAAAGGCAGGGTGCCCGTCGTCTATATAGCGTTAAAGCCGGGTTATGAGAAACAGGCTGAACAGATAGCGCAGAAGGTCGTGGCCATGATTGAAAAAGAGATCGGAAAGATTGCCAGGCCGAAAAATATTTACATAGTGCCGGACATGCCGAAAACACGCTCCGGCAAGATCATGCGCCGGGTGCTTTCTGCTATTTCAAACAGGTTCAATATAGGTGATGTTACGACACTTGCGAATGCAGACGTCGTTGAAAAGATTCGTGTACTTGTCCAGGGCAAGGAAAAGGTGGCAGCGGAAAAGGCCCCGGAAGACCTCGAACGCTTTGGTGAAGAAAAATAACTATAAGGAGGATGTATGAAACATGGTCTATGGTTTTTAACGTGCTTTGTCGTTACCCTTCTGGTGATGGCGATCGGTGTACGGAGTTCATACGCTGTAACGGTTACCGAGAGTAAAGACGCGTCAACCACGGTTAAATTCCTGTTGCAGGTACAGGCCCAGGCAGAACAAAACGCAACGTATAACGGGAAAGGATGGGCAGGGGACTTCTTCGTGAGGAGGGCGAGGATTATTCTTTTTGGTAATGTAACGCCGTACGTAAATTATTTTGTCGAGACCGATGAACCCGACTATGGGAAAAGGGGTAATAATAATCCGAGCTTTTTTATACAGGATGCATATATTACTTTGCACCTGTACAAGGATGAAGTAAAGCTCGATACGGGTATGCTGCTGCTTCCGTTCTCCCATAACGGCAGGGAAGCTGCAAGCACATTACTGCCTGTGGATTATGATATATCATCGGTGTTTGGAAGGTATCCCGCAGAGGGCAGTCAGAATGTGGTAGGAAGGGTCTTTGGTGCTGAACTGAGCGGTTTTCTGATCAAGGGACACTTGAATTACATAGCACTGGTTTCAAACGGAGAAAATGCACAGGCCAGCAAGATAACGACAAGCACCGCGGTCTTGAATCCGAACGACACGAAGAGGTTTACCGGCAGGCTGCAGTACAATGTGTTCGACACGGATGATGTGCTCGGATTTTTCTATGCAGGTACCTACCTTGGTGCCAAGAGGATCCTTTCGGTGGGTGCAAGTTATGACGAACAGCCGGATTCGATATCAGACGATCCAAGCAACGTCAATTTCACCAAGGTTGGCAATTACAGCGCCTACGATGTCGATGTGTTTTTGGATTATCCAATCGCATGGCCATCCATCGCCAGCGGTGTCCTGACGGTACAGGCAGCTTACTTGAATTACAACTATGACAAGCTCAATTATAACGACGGTGCCGCCTGGTATGCTGAGATAGGATATTTGCTGCCGTGGGTCGTCGGCTGGGGAAGGCTCGAACCTGTTATCAAGATCGACAGTTTTACAAGCTCGCAGACACCGGCAAACGGGACATACCTCGATTTTGCCCGGTATCACTTCGGTGTCAATTACTGGCTTAAGGAACACGAGGCAAATATAAAAGCGGAGTATCTTGTCGACAGCGAAAACGGCAAGATAAACGGTACAAACGCTCAGGGGCTGGACGCTGCTACCGTGCAATTCCAGATATTGCTTTAAGTTCACCGGTAAGGAAAAAGGGTTTTCAGAAGGGGGCGGGCGCAGGCCCGCCCCTTTGCACGAACGGGTGTTCGCCGCAATCCACGCTATTTATAGCGTGGTCAAGGCGAACTATACGATTGATCTATTCCATACCGACGAAGAATCCATGCCGTTTACAGCGTGGTTCTTCAAGAATTTTGTTTGTCCGGAATAAAACAGCCGGGGATAAGGGTATCACCATTTGACCAGGCTTGCACCCCAGGTTAGACCGCTGCCGAATGCCGCAAAAAGGATAAGATCGTTATTGTGTATTCTTTTTGCTGCAACCGCCTCATGCAATGCAATGGGTATGGATGCCGCCGAGGTGTTGCCGTATTTATCGATATTAACGAATATCTTTTCCATGGGATAATGCAGTTTCATTGCGAGTGCCTCTATAATCCTTATGTTCGCCTGATGCGGTATGATGATGTCGATATCCCGCATGGAAATGCGGGCTTGCCTGAGCAGGGCAATAATGGCCTGCTCAAGCCCCCTGACGGCAACCCTGAAGGTGTCATGTCCCTTCATGATCATAAAATAATCCTTTGGGGCAGCAGCATACGATGGAATTCTTGAGCCGCCTCCGGGAACATGGATGTAATCCCATTTGGTACCATCGGCGTATAACCTCGAACCAAGGATACCTTTCTTTCCCCTGGCAGCTTGGAGCACGACGGCTCCTGCACCGTCCCCGAAGATTATACAGGTTGAGCGGTCCTTGTAATTCGTGAACTTTGTGATCGTGTCAACCCCTATAAGCAGTACGGTTTTATAAGCGCCTGAACGTATGAATGTATCGGCAGCGGCCAGACCATAAATAAATCCACTGCATACGGCATTCAGGTCGAATGCAGGAACATTCCTCATACCCAGCCTTCCCTGAACGAGGCATGCCGTAGAAGGCAGGAGCATGTCCGGAGTTGCAGTTGCAGTAATGACCAGATCGATCTTGCCGGGTTTGACCCCGGCGTTCTTCAATGCACGTTGTGCCGCGGTATACGCGAGGTCCGACGAAGCCTCGCTTATCGTGGTCCGTCTGCGCTCTTTGATACCCGTTCGTGAAACAATCCATTCATCGGACGTGACGACCATTTTTTCCAGCGTCTTGTTTGTCAAAACACCGCCGGGAACGAAGGCACCTGTGCCGATTATTTTTGATTGCACTTTGTTCTCCTTTCATCATTGAGGGTTAAAGGTATATGAACCTCAGCACGATAAAGAACGCTATCAGGTAAACGAGCCAGCCTACCTATCGAATGCATACTACACTATGGCAGTAAAATAAATCTTTTTCTCATGAACCGCGTGAATAGGTGAGACGAGTTTGCCGGTGTGATGTTGATCACGCAATGTGTCTTCTTTTTCTGATAGGGAGCAGAGTATGAATGCAGTTTTTACACATAGAGAGTACAACATATGTTAACGGGATAATAGCCATTACAATAGTATAACAATTTCAAGCTGTTAATTACGAACGAAACTGGCACATATATTGCGATTAATTTCAAAAGGAAGGGTACTCAATAAAATGCAGAGAGGAGGATTGAAATGAAAAAAGTAATCATAGTTGATGACGAGGTTCAGTTTGCATTAAATGTTGCAAGGACTCTTCAGGGAATGGACGATCAATTACAGATAACGGCTGTTAAAAGCAGTGAAGATGCATTGAAAGAGCTCGAGAACTCGCCCGTCAATATCGTCATTACGGATATGAAATTACCCGCCATGAGCGGTATAAAGCTAGCAGAGGTTATAAAAAACAGGTGGCCTGATGTTGCTATCATTATGATGACCGCTTATGGTACTGAGGATGTTATCAAGATGGCATTTACTTCAGGTGCGATGTTTTATATTGAAAAGCCTTTCAAGATTGAGAACCTTGCCAATATGATAAAGATGGCAGGGTTAAAAAAAACAAAAGCTACCGCGCTGAAACAAACGACACTGTCTAACCCCCGCGTTTAGAATAACCTAAAACACCTCTATTCGATATGCAGTGGCCGGGTTTGCCGGTGTGCCCTGTAAGGTGAAAATACCGGTGCTGTTTACCTCAAATGTTGTACCGCTTATCATACCACATGCAACACGCTGCTGTCTGTGGCAGCACACGGCTGGAGCGCCTGGCCGCTTCCATCAGTCAATGCAAGCCCGTTTGCCGGATTTAATCCCGTTATTGATGACGTGAGCGAGAAAGAAGAGCCATCGTACACGGTAAAACTCCCGCTTGCACCCGGGTACACACGGATGGTCTGTGCAGTAATGACATCCGCAAGGGTTGTACCGGTTGTTACGGTTGTGCCGGTTATCAGCGTGTCCGGCGCCTGGGTGAGCATAGGTATTATAGAACCTGCCGGAACATAGACCGGGATGCTGTCCACGGGTGCAGAAACGGTTACGCTCACACCTCCTGCAACAGCATTCCCGCCGTTGAACGGATACCAGTTGCCTTGGGGCAGGTACAAGGTTCTGCTCGTTGCACCCTGCGTGATGACCGGTGCTACCAGCATATTGTCGCCGAACAGATACTCGTCATCAATTGTTGCCGTTTTCGGATCAGTGTAATACTTCAGCCACAATGCCTGCATAATGGGTGTACCGCTATCGTGCGCCCGGGTAAGGTAGGTATAGATATACGGAAACAGTTCGACATGAAGGGTTGCATAGGTTTTGAACATCTGGATCGTAGCGGTGTTGGAATTCCAGTTCCAGTTTGTAAAGTAATCCAGACCGTTGTGCGTTCGCATGACCGGGGTGAAGCATCCGAGCTCTGTCCATCTGAAGTAGAGTTCCTGCGTTGACGGCGGATTTGCTACGCTTGAAAAGCCGGCTATGTCGTGTGTGAATATCGGCACACCGGATATGCCCATGTTGATCGCAGCGGGTACTACCGTCGGCAGGCCGAAGGTCGGATCGAAGTCCGTATTCTGATCCCCTCCCCATACAACCGGCTGGTACGGCTGTGAACCGAGATAGCCCGATCGCATGAAAAATGCAAAATCGCCGGAGGGTATTTCCGTGGACATGGCCTGATAATTCAATTTTGCCCAGAGCACCGGGTATTCATTATGAAGCATGGGCGCTGCACCGGCTTGCATGTATGAATCAAACGGAAGATATTCGCCGAAATCAGCCATCCATCCGCTGAACCCGAGTGTCGTGGCGCTCTGCATGTAGCCTTCGACCCATGTGTTTGCAGCAGGGTCGGTCAGATCCACCATGCTCTCGGGAGTGCCGTGAGCGCCGGTAAACGTGTACGGCTGGCCTGCGCTGCCGGTTATCAGATAGCCGTTTGTTGTCGCCTGTGTCCATTGGTCCAGGGCTTCATCCACAAAACTGTTAAAGTATGCGAGAGCCTTGAACCCCATGGTATTGAGGGTCATATTCACCCCTGCCATATCGGGATACAGGGTATAATCCGGTGTCCAGTGGTAGGGGAGGTCGTACCTGGGTCCATCAGCGTTTCCCCCGACCCAATCCTGATACCATATTGCGGAGGAGGGTATGCCGTTCGTACGCAACTGGTCTGCAGTGGTCGTTAAAGAAAGACTGCCGCCCTCGACCGAAATCCACGGGCCTATGACCCAGGGCGGAGAAAGGGGCTGTCTGCCCACAATGCCCGTGAAGTCCTGGATAATATGGATCGGATCAGAATCAGAGATAAGAATAATATGCATCGTGGTGTCCCACAGCTCTATGCTTGCCTGCTTTGCGTTTGAAGCACAAAGGTCGAACTTGCTGTACGCTGCCGAACTGATAAGCAGCCCTGCGGGCTTGCTCGTCAGCATAAACGGCTCGGGGAAGTATGTCGGGTGCAGTGCTGCCTGAAAACTCGATGCAATGAGAGTGTCCTGCAAGAATCCGTGATCCTGTGTCCATATACCAACGATATTGCCCTTTTGATCAAAGCTGTTGTACTGCTCGCCAAGCCCGTAAAAATGATCATTACTGCTGCATGCCATATTCAGCATTGTCCTGTTGATGGGCTGACCGGTTGCTGTTGTACCGGCAGGTGCCGTAATGGATATGCCGAGCAGGGTAGTGCTGATAGGGGTTATACTTATATAGCCCTGAGCATAGGAATTGCCGAGGGGTGTATTTACCGCAATGCTCATATATCCGTTATTTGAGGAGAGTACAGTAAACGATACAGGCTTTATCCATGTTGCTGTCTCTGTAATGGCAAAAGAGCCGAATGTTTCTTTTACGGACGGCGTGCCGCTGCCAAACATAAAAGTGTTATTATAGCCCGGCAGGATAGTCCTGCCGAATTGGTCTGTAACAGACAGGGTTGTACCGCCGACCTGAACATTGAATGTTCCGAGTTTATATGATTTCACTCCGGATGACGAACTGGTGCACCCTGTTGTCAGTATACTGAACAATAAAGCCGTTATAACTAAGTAAGCCATTCTTTTCATATTGCCTCCTTCTCAATTATCATTTCCAGTACCGTATCGCAGTACGGGGGTAAACTCCAGTAAAAATCCTTGTTCTGTTTTGTCATTCCCACGAAAGTGGGAATCCGGTTTTTTTATTATTTTCTCTGGAATCCGCATAAAGTGTGGAATGACAAAAAAGATTGCTTCGGGCTACTGCCCTCGCAATGACAGCTTCCGTTGATCATTCATTATATTTATTCGTATATCTTTTCTTCTTCTTTATCCGATTCCGGCGCATCTGCTTCGAGGTTCCTGATGGCTGTCTTTTCGCCGAGTACCTCTTTATAGTACTCGTGCTGGATTATGAGGTTCATGATCTCGCTTGTTCCTGTCCATATCATGGCGAGCCGTGCGTCCCTGAGTGCGCGCTCAACCGGGTAGATGTTCGTATAACCGATACCGCCGAGGATCTGCATGACATTGTTCGTGACCCTCCATGCCATCTCCGTAGCAGCGCGTTTTGCCTCTGAAACGATCCTCCGTGTCATACCCGTGCTCCCGTACTCGTCTACAGACCGCGCAGCTGCATGGACAAGGGCAGCTGCGGAGTCCAGATCCATGATACTATCTGCAACCTTGAAACTGACAGCCTGAAATGAACGGATTTTCTGACCGAATGCCTTCCGCCTGTCGGAATAGCGGGCGGCGATCTTTAGCAGTTCCCGTGCGCCTCCGAGTGCTCCGGCCGCGGATGTCATCCTTTCCGGGATCATCATCTGATTGAAGATAAGACCTCCTGCGCCTTCGGCACCTATGACATTCTCAGCAGGAACCTTGACATTCTTGAACACAATCCTTCCAGCGCCGCCTCCTCTGGTCCCGAGCAATCCGTACACATGCTTAACCTCAACACCCATGTCTCTCTCGACCACAAATACACTCAGGGAAGTCTGCGGTTTTGCCTTCTCGTCGGTCTTTGCGTATACCAGGAATATATCGGCACCTTCCGCACCCACAACAAACCTCTTTTGTCCGTTGAGGATGTAGTGGTCTCCTTCTTTTTTTGCTGTTGTCGTCGCGCCGAAGAAATCAGAACCTCCGCGCGGCTCCGTCAGCGCCTCGGCACAAAAAATCTTGCCTTCAAGGAGCGGTTTCAGATATTTTTTACGCTGGGCATCGCTCCCGAATGTTTGAATAGCCTCGCCCACGATGCTCACGAGCGAGTACAGACAGGCAAGCGATGTTCCGAGTACACCGACCTCTTCAAGGGCTATTATTTCATCCTCCCACTTAAGTCCCCTGCCGCCGAACTCCGGTGAAAAGCGTAGTCCCAGCAAATGTCTCTTTGCTGCGTCGCGGACATAGTCTGTCGGATAAACGACCTTATTGTCGTCCATATCCATGAGGAGCTTTTTGGGAACGGATTTCACGAAGTCCCGTGTCTCGTTCATCAGTGCGGTTTTTTTCGAATCCATGTAAATATCTAACATAGTGCCTCCTTTTATTTCAGGCATAGTTTGCCCCGTTAGAAAGCCCCGCCATAAATGGCGGGGATGCTATGATAATTTCTTTATTCCTTAGAGAAGGGGCGTGGTTTAAAGCCATGTCCTTTCTAACGGGGTTTGCTTACCCGGCATCTATTTTTGATTTATTTTGATGAATTGTCAATGAAAGTTGAAAGATGAACTATGATACGGTATAGTGATCGATGGCCTTACTTGTCCTGCCGTTTGTTTTTGTAAAAAAGATTTTTAAGTAAGTGGCTGGTTCTCACCAGCCCCTCAAAAATCAGTGAAACGCGTAGAGGTGTCCGTCGTCTGACCCTATGTAGATTGTGCCATCTGCCCCGATCGCTGGAGACGAATAAATTGGATTACCCGTTGTGTAGCTCCAATTGAGTCCGCCGTTCGGATTAATCGCATAAAGGTAATCATTTACTGATCCAACATAGATTGTGCCATCCGATCCAATGGCAGGGGCGTCGCTTATCCATTGGCTGGTTGTATAGCTCCACTTGAATCCACCGTTTGGATCGATAGCACAGAGGCCGCCGGGCCCGACATAGCCAAACCCTACATAAATTGTGCCGTCAGCGCCTATTGCCGGAGAAGATTCGATATCGCCCGGGGTAGTGTAGCTCCATTTGAATGTACCGTCGGGATTGATAGCGTAGAGCTTTCTATCAAACGCGCCTATGTAGATGGTTCCGTCGGCACCTATTGCAGGAGAAGAGAAATCTATCAAGTTCCCGGTTGTATAGCTCCACTTCATGCCGCCATCCGGATTGATTGCATAAAGATGATCGTCCTGTGAGCCTACATATATTGTCCCATCAGGTGCTATTGCAGGTGAGGAATTTACCCTTCCACCGGTGGTGTAGCTCCACTTCATGCCGCCATCCGGATTGATTGCATAAAGGTGAGCATCCCATGACCCTACATATATGGTACCGTCAGCGCCAATTACCGGAGAGGAATCGACCATATTGCCGGTTGCGTAATTCCATTTTTTGGTACCATTGGGATTGATCGCATAGAGATCATACCCCATCCCAACATAGATCGTGCCATCGGCACCAATTGCCGGTGAGGAATACAGGTACCCCCCGACAGAATAGTTCCATAGCAGAGTGCCATTGGTAACGTTTAACGCGTATAGATAACCATTGCCATTGCCTACGTAGATCGCTCCATCAGCACCTATAGCGGGTGAGGGATCTACCGAGCTACCTGTCGTGAAGCTCCACTCCAGTGCACCTGTTGTAGGGGTTGCACTGATCCCGCTCAGCCCTGTGGATTGGAGGTTGTTCCTGAACTTTGGCCACGGGCTCTGGCTGGTTACACTGATGGAGCTGCCCTGTGTTGCCGTTGACCCGTATACATCGCTCACACTGACCACGGCATTATAATTGCCGGATATGCCGGGTGATTGCCATATTGCGCTGCTACCCGTTGTTATGTTCGTTCCGCCTATGTTCCATGTATAGGTCAGCAGGCTGTCTCCGTCAGGGTCGTAGGCACTGGATACAAGGCTTGCGGTTGTGGTAACCGGCTGCGGGGATATGGTCATAGATGTTATCACGGGTGCGCTGTCCGAGGTTGTGTCGATTGCAATCGAACTGCTTGCGGAAGCTCCGTATCCGTCGCTGACGGTTACCGTAATATTACCTGCGGCACTGTGTACGGAAGGTGCTGTTACGGTTGCCGTTGCACCATAGCCGGTGACAGCCCATCCTGTACTCGCCGCCCATGTATATGCAGGCGTGTCTCCGTCAGGGTCGGACGCACCGGCGGTTGCGGTTATTGTGGAACCTGTGAATACGGGGTTGGCAGATACCGCAAGATTATGTATGACTGGTGCACTGTTTCCTTGTGTGCTTAATGACGATGTGCCGGTGACAAAGCCGCCCCTGGTGTCGGACACTATCACCGTGACCGAACCGCCTGCACTGTACGCATTGGGTGCTGTGAGTATTGCTGTTGATGTGTTTGCTCCACTGCCGACCGACCATGTGCCGGAAACCGTCCATGTATAGGTCAGTGCCAGGCTGGCCGGACTGCTTGCATTCACTGTTGCAGTGACCGTATTTCCGGGATGTGCAGGTAATCCCTGGATACTTAAACTGTGGATAACGGGTAGAGCAGGGGCTCCGCCGCCTTTTGAACCACTGCTGCATCCTGCTATTCCAAGCAGGGCGAACATCGAGACGAACATTGTTCTGTGGATCATTGTTTTCATTTGTTACTCCTTATTATACTGAAACTATACCACGCGAAAAGTCACAGAACGGTCACAGATTGGGGGGCTGCCGACAGGGCGTTAGAGGTGTAACCAAAGAAAAAGGTGTGCAGAGCGCACACCTTTTCATAATGAACAAGAGACTAAGAAGTAGGGCTAAAAAAGAAACCTATACCCTGCCATAAGTTCGTAAACACCAACATCTACAGTTGTGCTGCTGCCATTGAACGTGGCACCCTGACTGATCGGGATCGAGATTTGAGCGGTAACTGCACCGTTTTTTGTTACGACGAAGTCTGCTCCTCCTACAAGTTCCAACCCAATACCGCTTCCGCTCAAAGACTTTGAGTAGCCTCCGCCACTAACGGATACGCTTGGGTTATTGTATACCAGACCAAGTCCAAAGAATGGCGTTATTCTATTTAATGGTATTGTACCGAGGGCATCGACCTTGATTGCAAAGTTACTGAAATTTTCAGTCGAACCACCTATAGTAGCGCTTGAGGCTCCAATATAATCAAGTTCTCCCGCTAAGGCAAAATACTTGATAAAATTATAACGCCCGTCAACTCCGATACCAACACCAGGGCCAAAATTATTTAAGCCTGGATCACTGCTGTTGGGAAAGAAAACTATAAGCTTGGGGGCGACAGACCATACAGGCCCTCCACCTTGCCATGTTTGGCTTGAGCTTCCCACATAACCCGCTTGTGAAGTTACTGCACATGCAAGTATTATCAGGAATGCTACTACGGTCATGCTGATTCTTTTCATACTTTTTCTCCTTTTATCTTTTTTAGATGGCTCATCGTATACCACGCGAAAAGTCACAGATCGGTCACAGATTGGAATGTTTTGTGAAAAGAATGACGGGAAGAGTGTGTAAAAAAAGGCGGGGCAAAGCCCCGCCCCGGAAATTGAAGTACCAAGCTGTAAACAGCGGGGATTGCGGCGAACATCCATTCAAATGAAACCAGTAACCCAACGTTGAACGTAGTCTGTTTGAACCGTTTTATGCGTTAACGCGCATACTTCATGGCCAGGCGCAGTTGATGTATTGCTTCATTGACGCGTTTTAGGGCTATTGCCTTGTGCCCGCCGAACACGGATGGTGCCTGTTCAAGGACTGACCTCGTGTTCCTGAGCATATCTATGGCCTTAACAATCCGGGGGTGTGGACCTGATGCCTGTGCAGTATTCACTGCCGGGGCTGCGCAAAAAACCACTGTCAGCAACACGATTAACAACCCTGTGAACCCTATAATTCTTTTTTTCATGTTCCTGTCTCCTTTTGTTTATATTTATATTATTAAACATCCCGAAAACAGAAAAGTTCCGGTAGATCAAAAAACAAGCGGGCAAGGAATGCATCCTTGCCCGCATTTTGGTGCGATTAGCCTAAAGTTTTCTCCATGCTGCAATAGGTTATATTCCTATAAAACTAATTACCCCGTTAGCCACCAGATCATAGGTTGAAGAAACCGTGTTGGTTCCCGCCTGTTTCGGTGCTGCAAGGAGCTTGTTCAGGTCTACGATGGCAAGGCACGATCTACTACCGTCGATGAGAAGTCCCATGGGCTCTTTATTGATGACTGCTGTGAAAGCGGAAAGCCCGTGCGGATCACCAACATTGCTCCATGTTGATACGGCAGGACACCATGTTGTCGGTGTCGGCATTTGGGCGGATGTGTAGGATGTGACCGTGAAACTCCCGGATGGCGAGGTCGCCGGCATCTGTGCCGCCCCGATTTCGTCCCCGAATTCGCCCTCAAGGAACATGATGTGGCTCGACGGCTCTATCACCATGCCCGTGGTAAGCAAACCACTCGGAGAATAAACGTTTTGCAGGGGGATGACTGCATACGGAGCGTCAAACGTCCCGGCAGATGCGTTGAACGTTGCTGCGCTCATATTGAGAGCAAGCAAAAGCGGCGTCCATTCATGTCCTATGGCCATGATTCCGGTTTCTGGATCCATTGCAACAGCATCTGCGGTCATGGAGCCAATGCCTGTGCTGTTCAGCTCGGGTATGCCTAAGGCCGGGTCCGTCGCTGTATCCACCATCCTGTGTGACCATTGATAGAGCTTGTCTTTGGTGACATCTATTACCCATAGATACTCATCCGTCGATGTTATGGATCCGCCGTCAGCGTATTCAGGTGAGTATATCATGTCGTGGACAGGGTCATATCCGAAATTTTCCGTTGCAAGGTCAACCGGGGGTGTCGCAGACGCATTGGACAGGAATGATTTTATCACAGACCCGGAATAATTGACGACCCGGTATCCGTCTCCCGATGATACGATGAATCCGTGATCGAGCGGGTCTATGATGACGCCGCAGTCAAGGCAGCTCCCGCCGCTGAAACCGGAGGTTACCGAATTGCCCAGATCATATTCCGTTACCGTGGGGGCAGAACCGCTGCTGATGTATCCTGCAACATTGATGACCGCGACTTTTGAGCTGTTGTAACCTACGCACACGACCTTCAGGTTTTGAGCGTCTGCAGCGCAGCTATTCACCATAAACGATATGGTTATGGTTACCGGAGCCGGCAGTGACTGGGGTTTCAGAGAGTATCCTTTGTACGATGCAGTGGTAAACGAAGACCCGCTCTGCTTTATAGGCACCGCGCTTACCCCGGAAGTAGACGGGATAAAGGCTATTACCAGATTGCCGGTATTTATCGTCGCGAGTCCGCCGGATGTTGTTGCAGAAGATACCGTTGTTGATTGCGAAGCACCGCCGCCTTTACTTCCCTGACACCCTGCCCCTGCCAGGAGCGCTATCAGCATAAACATGCTGAACAAACTTGTTTTTTTTAAGTGTTTTGTTTTCATTGTTTTCCTCCTTTTTGTTTTGTAGAAATTTCTTGAATAACGGATTTTATTGCCGGTGACCTGTTCTTTTGGTTGTCGTGTTTTTCCGGCTTTATGCTGCTGGAATTCATGATTTCCCAGAGTTCGTCTCTGTTGGAAAAAGCCATTTTTCCATGAACACCGACTTTTTCTACGGTCCCCACAATAAATCTGGAATCCGCTATATTGTGCCGGTAAATACGGATAATATAAGTTTTCATAAGGTCTTTGTTTTCCATAATGGCTGAATTTTACCACACGAAAAGTCACAGATTGGTCACAAATGGAGAAATTGTTAGTAAACCGTTTCTATGGTTCAAATCGGTTAACCCAAAAAATTCGTTTGAAATAAAAAGGAAGTTAATGCAATGGGCGATAAACCCGCGTCTACCTTGTCGGAGAAGCCTTTATCTTTTGATAAAGGGCTTCGGTTTTGGATGAAGGAGCTATATTGAGTATGGTTAAAAGTGTTTTTTTACACCTGTTGTACACTGCCAAAGCCTCTCCGGTTCTTCCCATTGATTGGTAGCACAACATAAGGGATTGGTAGAACTCCTCCGACAGATTATCCGCTTCCAACCCTTTCTGATAATACTCCAGGGCCTCTCTCCATTTTCCATTCTCTTCCAAATAGTTTCCCAGGCTGCTGATGGAACGGATGAACTTACTTTTGATGCGCTCGCGCATAGACGTAGTCCACCATTGGTCGGTGTCGTTGGGTAAAAAACTGCCCTTGTACATAACGGCAGCCCGTGCGGTTATGACCGCCGCCTCATCGCGGTTGCTGCTCCACAAAGCATCGCCTCTGTCCATGAGATGCTCAAAAGCCCATGCGTCGACCCAGCAGTATCGGGGATCGAGGGACAACCGGCCTTCCTTAAGCTGGAGGCACGTATCATTACCGGTCAGCAATCTCAATCTCTGCAATGTTGTTGAAAAAGCACTGTGAGATTTGTCTCC
>JAJYUJ010000012.1 GCA_021792615.1 bacterium | reverse complement strand
GAGTAGGGGTCAGCCCTTGACATTGGACATTTGGCATTGTAGGCTGGAAGAAAAATTAACAAGGAGCTGACCGATGGCCAGACCGCTGAGGTTTGCATATAAAGGAGCCCTCTATCACGTACATGCACGAGGAAATGAACGGAGAAAAATATTCTTCACTGAGACGGATTATCACAAATTCAAAGCCTATATAGCCGGAGCAATAGAGAAATACCACTGCCTTGTCCACTGTTATGTCTTGATGGGCAACCATTATCACCTGATCATAGAGACCCCGGAAGCAAACATCAGCAAAGTGATGCATTACATCAGCGGCTCCTATACAACGTATATCAATATCAAACGGGGAAGGAATGGACATTTGTTTCAGGGACGATACAAATCGATCCTTGTGGATAAAGAAAGTTATCTGGTGGAGTTGAGCCGGTACATACATTTGAACCCGGTCCGTGCCAAGATGGTCGAGAAGCCAGAGGCGTATACCTACAGCAGTTACAATTCCTATATAACCGGGAAACCTGAAAAGATGGTAACAACAGATTTGATATTGGGGATGCTGTCCAGGCAGAGAAAAGAGGCTCAGAAGGAGTACCGGGTTTATGTAGAGAATGGGATAGGGGAAGCACTGAAAAATCCTTTAGATAATGCTTACGGAGGCATCATACTTGGCGGTGAGCGGTTTATCAAAGGTGTACTCGAGACGATAAAGGTGGGATATAGCGAAAGGGCAGAGGTATCGCAACGGAAGGCGATGAAAAACATTACGGGGATGGAAGAAATTATCGAAGGAGTATGCCGGTATTTCAAGGTATCAAGGGAAGCGGTGGTCAAGCGGCAGAGAGGGGACATCAAAAATATTACAATATATCTGATCAAGCGGCACACCAGCGCAACGAACAACGAGATCGGGGAGTTGTTCGGAGGTGTAAGCTACTCTGCGGTATCGAAGACCTTTCAAAGGATGCTCGAGAGATTGCAAACCGACCTGGAGCTGAGAAAGAAAATAGAGAGGATAGAATCCTCAATGTCCAATGTCAAGGGCTGACCCCTATGCCCTGCTATGCCCTGAGAAACTCTATCTCAAAGTGCCCCTATAAACTCCGGGCAGGTCAATCGTGTTTGAGGATCAGGAGTCTCTTTTCAGGTTTTGATAAAGATTTAATCTTTATCTCCAGTTTTGAAGCTACGCTTCTATTGGCGCAGCTCATACTCCAGAGCAGGTCTTTAACGCCTTTCATTTTAGTATACCTGGCACCTTTACCACTTTTATGTTCGGCGACCCTTCTGTCCAGGTCACATGTTATCCCAGAATAGTAAGACCCGTCACCGCACTCAAGAATATAGACGAACCAACTACCCATTACTTTTCTCTCCTCTGAGATCTGATGTAAATATTGTACACCAGTTGGCTCATAACACAAAACTTTGTTCGTAGAATGATCTCTCAAATACAGCAGGGGATAAATATCCCAGCTGTAGCATTTCACATGTGCCATTCCCGAGGGCGATCTGCTTCAGGTGGCTACACCACATACCAGCGGCAGATAAGGCCTGGCTGATCGATTTAAGCGTCACCATGGGGGATGTTTTGTGTATGGCGCGGCTTATATTATTGTATGTAGATGAAACATATAATTATGCATAATTATTGCTACCGTTTCTGCTACAACATATAGGCGCAAGTTCGAACATCAGCCAATAACATCCAACATTATCCAATAGTCCGCAAATTCGCTCCTGGTAAAGGTTTGCTGGAGATTTACCATATCTTTCAGAACCTTGTTAAAAAGTTGAATGCCGAAGGCGGGACTCGAACCCGCACGGTGTTACCCGCCACCCCCTCAAGATGGTGTGTCTACCAATTCCACCACTTCGGCATAAGATTATTTCTGCTGCGTTGTAGGACTTGCGGGCATTGCCTTTTGCGGCGGCATAGGCATGGTCGATGACGGCACCGGAATCTGATTGAACAGTCTGTTTTGCCCGTTCTCTCCGCCAAGATACGCAAGGGTGAGAGATGTAATAAGGAATATGATCCCCGCCACGATGGTAGCTTTCTCAAGAAAATTGCTCGGGCCCGAGGAACCGAAGAAACTTTCACTGGATCCCCCGAACGCGGCTCCCATACCCGAACCTTTGCCCACCTGTAACAAAACCACCATAACAATCGCTACGGCAACCATGATATGTACCAGAAGTACTAACGTATACATCTTATCTCTCCCTTTTCTCTATATGATTAATTATACTTAAAAATTTATCAAGGTCAAGGCTTACCCCGCCTATCAATGCCCCATTGATCTGCTCCTTGTCAATGAGTCCTTCTATATTCTCCTCGTTCACACTCCCGCCGTACAGGATCCTAACCCTGCTGCCGGCATCGATACCGAAGTGTTTTTCGAGCGACTGTCGAATGACTTCATGCATATCTTCCGCCTGCTGAGGGGTAGCGACATTACCCGTACCTATCGCCCATACCGGTTCATACGCAACGACAAGATCCCCGGGATCATGGATCTCGACATCGAACAGTGCTGCGGCAAGCTGGAACCGCACGACACTATACATAATGCCGGCCTTTCGATCCTCCAGCCGTTCGCCGATACAAATGATAGGGCGTATATTCTTTTTTAAAAGTGCCGAGACTTTGAGGTTTACCGTTCTGTCGGTTTCATGGAAAAACTGCCTTCGTTCCGAATGACCGACAATACAGTATTCCACGTGAAGCTCTTTCAGCATGGCAGCGGATACCTCTCCGGTAAACGCACCCTTATCTTCCCAGTACACATCCTGGGCACCGATAGAAAAACCGTTTGCCATTAAGGCCGGCAAAGAAACGAACGGCGGTGCAATGATAATATCGGTATTTTTCAGGGAGGTCCTGGCAAGGTGCTTTGATAACTCTCCGGAAAATGCCTTTGCTTCTGCAGGCCCCTTGTTCAGCTTCCAGTTGCCTGCGATGATATATTTTGGTTTCACCGTCAGTCCTTGTGCAAACAGTCTTCGAGTGCCTTGAGTGCGGGCAGTTCTTTGCCCTCGAGCAGTTCGAGAAACGCACCGCCGCCTGTGGAGATATAGGAGATATTGGCACTCTCTCCGGCCTCGTGTACAGCTACATCGGTATCTCCTCCGCCTACTATGGTCAGGGCGTAAGAATTGGAAACATGGGAGACCATGGACAGTGTGCCCCTTGAGAAACTTGCCATTTCATATACCCCCATTGGCCCGTTCCAGATAATCGTTTTTGCACCCTGAATTGCCAGAGAGAATAAGAGGTTCGTTGAAGGCCCTATGTCCATGGCCATCCATTCGTGGGGGATCTCCTGGATCGTAACTATCTTCGAATCCGCTTTTGCATCATACTTGTCCGCAACAACACAGTCCACGGGCAGGTAAACCTTGACCCCTTTTTCTCTTGCCTTCTGGAGTATATCAAGAGCGGTCCTGAGCATATCATTCTCTACAATGGACTTGCCCACCTCGTAGCCAAGCGCCTTGAGGAACGTGAATGCCATTCCTCCGCCGATGATAAGCTTATCAACCTTATCGAGGAGATTTGACATTGCACCAAGCTTGCTCGAAACCTTTGCACCGCCGATGATTGCGACAAAGGGTCTCAAAGGATTGTCCGTTGCCTTGGTGAAATAATTCAGTTCTTTTTTCATGAGAAAACCAGCGGCACACCTGGGAACATACTTCGTTATGGCGGACACGCTTGCATGGTTGCGGTGAGCGACTGCAAAGGCGTCATTGATGTACACGTCTATGTCCTGAGCCAGAAGCTTTGCGAACGCTTCATCGTTCTTTTCCTCTCCCGGATTAAACCTGAGGTTTTCGAGCAGGAGGATCTCTTCCTTGCCGAGGTGTTTCTTGTACTCGTCTACGGATTGTCCCGTACACTCATTGGCAAACAGGACTTCTTTGTCGAGGAGACGGGAGAGCCTCTTCGCAACGATTTGGAGGGAAAATTTCGGGTCCTTCACCCCTTTTGGCCTTGACATGTGTGATGCCAGAATAATGGATGCGCCTTCATCGAGCGCATAGTTAATGGTCGGCAAGACACTCCGTATCCTTATGTCGTCGGATATGGCGCCGTCCATCGTCAACGGGACATTGAAGTCAACCCGTATAAACAGGCGTTTATTCTTTACATCGACATTATCGATGTAGGTTAAATCTTTATAATTCACCATTGCTGCACCCCGCTGCCGACGAATTGGATCAAATCAACCATTCTTGTCGAGAATCCCCACTCATTGTCGTACCATGAAAAGACCTTGACCAATGTCCCGTTGATTACCTTTGTTAACAGGGAATCGAGTACAGTAGAAAAGTGCGTTCCCCGGTAATCTATGGAAACAAGGGGCTGGTCCGAATATCCGAGTATGCCTTTCAATTCACCGTCTGCTGCCTTTTTAAACAACGCATTTACTTCTTCAACGGAGGTCGATTTTTTGACCGTGGCAGATAGATCGACGATAGAAACGTCAAAGGTCGGTACCCGGATGGAAATACCGTCGAGTTTTCCCTTAACCTCGGGGATAACCAGATGCAGGGCTTTTGCAGCACCTGTCGTTGTCGGTATCATGGATATGGCCGCTGCGCGTGCCCTTCTCAGGTCCTTGTGCGGCAGATCGAGTATCCTCTGATCGTTGGTGTAAGAATGCACGGTTGTCATAAAGGCGTTTTCAATGCCGAGGTTGTCGTTGAGCACTTTCACTATGGGTGCAAGCCCGTTGGTTGTACAGGATGCGTTGGAAATAATGTTGTGCTTTTTGGCATCATAAGACTTATGGTTGACACCCAAAACAATGGTTATATCGGGGTCCTTTGCAGGTGCCGAAATGATGACCTTCTTTGCACCGCCTTTGAAATGGAGCTGTGCTTTCTCCCGGTCCGTAAACAATCCCGAGCTCTCCACGACAACATCAATGCCGAGATCCTTCCACGGAATGTCCCCCGGATTTCTAAAGGAAGAGATTGCGGTCTTTTTCCCATCCACCGTCAGGGCGTTCTCCTCTGCCTGGACAGAGGCGTTCAGCGTACCATGGACAGAATCGTACTTGAGGAGATGCGCCAGTGTTTTTGCGTCCGTGATATCGTTGATTGCCGCGATCTCTATGTCCTTGCGCTGGAGCGATATTCTGTGTACAATCCTGCCGATCCTTCCGTATCCGTTTATGCCTACTTTCATCATGCCTCCTTTAGCCTTTTGTTACGATCACCGGTTTGTTCATGTTCCGTATCACATACTCCGCCGTGCTGCCCAATACCAGCTCTACGATCCTCGAATGTCCGTGCGCACCCATGATCAAGAGATCGTAAGGATCGTTGTCCATCATCGATTTCAAAACATTTTCCGCATTGCCGCTTTTTTTCTGAGTGTCAAAGACAATACCGTACGGCTCTATATAAGACTTTACGCTGTTCAGGATTGTCAAGGAAACCGATTCGTCCTTGTTTACCGTAACGACGCTTAAGGGCAAATTCATGTCCTTGCAAAAGCCGACTGTAAATTCCATGGCCTTTTTAGACCCGTTACTGTCATCGTAGGCAAGCAGGACGCGGTTGAACTCCTGAAACCTCCCCGGACTGATGAGCAGGGGCTTGGTCAATCTTCTGGTCAGGCCTTCTGTCGTCGACCCGAGGATCTTCCTGTCGAACTGCGAGTTGACGCCTTTTTGTCCTATGACCACGAGATCGACGAGTTTTTCACGCTCGCAGATCTCTTTTGTTACGATACCGGTGTCGAGATACTGCTTGCACTCGATGCCTGCCTTTTTGCAAACAGCGCCTGCATCTGCAAGTATCTGAGTTCCCCGCTGCCGCAGGCTGTCGCTCAACTTGCCCGAAAAATCCATAAAGGGTTCGAACCCCATTGCCCCGGACAGATCATGAAGGAACGGGTTTTCAAGGAACACTACATCTATAACATGCTGGATGTGCAGTGTTGCATTCAGTTTCTTGGCAAGATAAATACCGAATGTCAAAGCTGTATCGCTGTTTTCAGAACCATCAACAGAAACAAGTATGTGTTTTATCATGTAACCCCCGTTTTAATCAATCTTTGAAATCCGAGTATCGCAGCAATGACCCTTTCCTTATCCCTGTCTACTGATAGAACATGAAAAGAGCCGGTAAGCACTGTTGTTTTCTTTATAGTAGACCTTATTTCCCTGTCAATTATTTCTACAGCATTGTCTGCTATGGTATGATCGTTTGTCGAATACACCATCAATGCCGGCACGGTAACACTACCGAGCATGTCCCGCACCAGCCTTCGCAAATGCTCAAACTCTGCAAGTGCCTTCAGTGGAATTTTGTTGTAAGCACTGTAGCCTTTTTTTGCCGCGGGATCAGCAATGTCTGCCCCGTTTACTTTTGTGTAATACAGAACGGGAAAGGGTAAGACCCTGGAATACTGGTAAAGCAGGGTCATAAAGAGCCTGTTAACCCTGCCGGAGAGCCGTATGGCGGGTGACAGCAGCGCAATCCCTTTTACCTTTTCCGGATGCTTTACGGAACTATAGAGCGCAAGCAGGGCTCCCATGGACTGGCCTACGATAAAAACGTCCATGGAGCAGGCATGGATCTGTTCCTCTACCGTATCGATCCAGTCCTGCATGGATACCGACAGCAGCGCTTCGGGTTTTGTTCCGTGCCCCGGCAATGAGACGTTGAAAACCCGGTGACCCTCGATTGCTATGGTACCTGCTATAAACTCCATATCCGTCATAGTTCCGGAAAGTCCGTGAATAAGTATCATATCCATTTTATCCCCCTGGCAAATTTATTTTATACCGTCAGAAACCCCCGGACTTTCTAACGAGGTTTACATAAAATTTTCTTAAATAATACAGTGCGGGTACCAAGCCCAGCAATCCGCCGATAAAGATGGACGTCCTTACTCCGATCTCGTCGGCAATGCCGCCGATGAACAGATTGCCGATGGGTGTAACGCCCATGAACACAAGAGAGTACACGCTCATTACCCTGCCCTTTAACTCGTCGGGCGTTTTGAGCTGCAGGGTGGTGTTTGAAAGTGCGGTAAAAATAATCGATCCGAACCCTATTAAAAACATCACGAACATGGCAGGATACAGTCCGGTAACAAATGCCATGACCATCTGGAACCCGGACAACATCACCGCACCCAGTATCAAAAAAACAAGATTCGGACTACGGCCGCTCCGCAGTGCCACGAGTATGGCACCGAGAATGGAACCTACACCAAGTGATGACATGAGAAAACCAAAGATTTCCGGGTTACTGTGGAAGACGTATTTTGCGTATACCGGTACGACTACATTGAAGTTGATTGCGAAGAGCGACACCAGCAGCATCAGCATGAGAACATTGAAAACAACCGCGTTGTTTTTTATATAGAGGAGACCTTCCTTTATGTCTTCCATGACATTTTTCTTGCCGGATCTTCCGGGCAAGCCGTCTATATCTATCATAATAAGACCTGCGATGACCGGTAGAAAGCTTATTCCGTTCAACAGAAACGTCGTTGCAATGCCTACCTTTGCTATAAGCAGGCCAGCGATAGCCGGGCCTATGAGCCGTGCTACGTTGAAGGTTGTTGAATTCAGTGCAATGGCGTTCATAAGCGTGTCCCTGCCGACCAGGTTGATCATGAACGCCTGCCGTGCCGGTACATCAAGGCTCGTTGCCAGGCCCAGCAGGGATGCCAGTATGAAGACGTGCCAGTAATTGACAATACCCTTTGCTGTAAGGACCCAGAGTGCGAATGCAAGGAGAGCCATGATGGTCTGGGTGAGGATGATAAGATACCGCTTGGGGAACCGGTCCACGATGCTGCCTGCAAACACAGACAAGACAAGAATGGGCGTGTATTGAGCAGCGCCTATCAACCCGAGCAGGAAAGGGGAGTCGGTAAGTTTTAATATGAGCCATGCCTGCCCTATGCTCTGCATCCACGTCCCTATCAGGGATATGGCCTGGCCAATCCAGAACAACCGGAAATTTCTATAGCGCAGAGAGGCAAATATTTTTCTGAGTGTATTCAGCATACGTTTGCGTCTTAAGGCTAAGCCAGGTAGCCCCAAAAATGCAATAGTTGCAGGGGCGGTTGGATGATAGTATATCCCTCAGTATGGAAGACAATAAGGACCATATAACAAGGCTTGTTGGGAAAGCCATAGGGGATTTTAACCTTATCAAGAACGGAGACCGTATTCTCGTCGCGGTATCCGGAGGTAAGGACAGCTATACGTTGCTGGACACGCTTGAGCGTTTGCGGCACAAAGCACCGATCGAATTCAGCATGGTTGCGGTCCATATTGATACCGGTGCACCGGGCATGAAAAGCGATCTTGTGGAATCATACCTCAGCCAGCAGGGCTACGATTACCGGATAGAGCACACGCAGATACTCCGGATTGCGCTTGCGCATAACAAGGGAGAAAAACTGTTATGCTCGATATGCTCGAGACTGAGGAGGGGACTGCTGTACAACAAGGCGTCAAAACTCGGATGCAACAAGCTCGCGCTCGGGCACAACATGGACGATCTCATTGAGACCCTGCTCATGAATATCTTTTTCAACGGCCGGATAAAGGCAATGCCGGCCGTCAGTTTTTCGGACAAGTATAAGATTACGGTGATACGGCCCCTGATCTATGTCAAATCCGGGGCAGCACGCGACTACGCCTCAAACCTTCAGGCGCCTCTAATCGATCCGCAATGTCCTGTTTCCATGAAGCCTGAGTTGACAAACAGGCAGAAAATAAGGAAGATAATAACCGAACTTGAAAAGGGGCATCCGCTGATAAAGGACTCGATATTTGCATCATTAAAACACCTAAAGACGGATTACCTGTTGGATAAAGTTTTTCTGGAAGAGAAGTTGAACGATAAATAAAAGGTAGGGCATTGCGTGAAGATCAAAAAAGCAGTAATACCTGCAGCAGGATACGGGACGAGATTTTTACCGGTTACGAAGGCAGTTCCCAAAGAGCTTTTGCCGATAGTGGACAAACCCATGATCCAGTATATCGTAGAAGAAGCAAAGGCGTCCGGCATAGAGCTGGTAATCCTCATAGTAAACCATGGGAAAGAGGCAATAGAAGATCACTTCGATATAAACTACGAGCTTGAAGATACCCTGCGCAAGAAAGGCAGCAACGGCCTGCTCGGGCTTATCGAGGGCCTGTCGGATATGATAAAGATTGTGTCCATACGGCAGAAAAAGCCGCTGGGACTCGGTCATGCTGTTTTACAGGCGAAGCACCTTATCGGCGATGAACCGTTTGCGGTTATACTCGGGGATGATATCATAGACTCCCCAAGGCCGTGCCTTTTACAGATGGTCGATGTGTATGAAAAATTCAAAAAGCCTGTTATAGCTGTGCAGCAGGTTTTAAGGGAAGATACCTCCCGCTACGGCATCATCAAGGGCAGGCAAACGGACAACAGGGTCTACATGCTGGACGATGTCGTTGAAAAACCCGCACCGGATAAAGCGCCGTCCAATCTTGCGATCATAGGAAGGTATATACTCACACCCGAGATCTTCGATATACTGGAAAACATACCTTCGGGAGCAGGCGGCGAGCTCCAGCTTACCGACGGGTTAAGGGAACTGTTAAAACAAAAAGGGATGATAGGGTATCAGTTTGAAGGAGACCGGTATGACGGCGGGGACAAGCTCGGTTTTTTACTCGCGAATATAGCGTTTGCAATGAAAAGAACGGAAATAAAAGACAGATTGCTGGATTACATGAAAGGATACTTCAAATGAAAAAGGTACTTTTCGGCCTCCTGGCCGTCATGCTCTTGAGCGGTTTTATTATCCCTTCATCGAAAATGGCATCACTGATGAAGGCACAGAAGGGCCTGGATGTGCTCGTGCTGAACGGCACTGCGTTCTTTAATCTCGGAAAAGATTACGTCAATACTCCTGTACCGTGCAGGGTCATAATAAAGTCCAACGGCTATGTCAGGCAGGATTACCAGTTTCCCAGGGCGCGGGTCACTGTTCTCAATGAAGGGCTTCACCAGACAACGCTCGTGAATAAGGTAAGGATGTCATCTCCCCTCCCGCTATTTTCACAGAACAAGCTTTTCACGGTTCTGGTGGAATTGTATTTGTCGGATAATCCGCAAAAAATATTCAACGAAATAGGATTGAATCAAACAAAGGTCGCTTATGGGCTTGCAAACGACAGGGCCGCATATATCATCGGGGATGACAACAATCAATTATTTATAGACAACGAAGATACGGTTCCCCTTATGTACAGGATGACATACGGCAGCAGCCAGATTCTGTCTGTGGTAAAGAGCTATTTGACCGGTGCACAGCTGGCCTACAATACCGCAAAAATCAAAAACGCTAACGACAATAACGGTACGCCGGTATCAGTCGAAGTTGACAGCGCTACTCAAACAACCATGACGCTGCCGCGTACGGTGGAGCTGTACAACGGGGACGCGCTTGTTCAGAGATGGGAGTTCAAGGACGCGGTACTGTTTCATACCGATGCAGATATCAAAAGGCTCCTCCTGACGCCCGCCGAGGTAAAGAGGCTGCCGGTTTCGCCGCAGGTGGTGTCGCCGTTCATGCTGTTCTGATTTTCAGTGTGGGTTAACAAGTTTCCGTTTAATGATTGCGAGCCCGTCCTTCAATTCCTGTGTCCTGAGAAGGTAGGAAACAGCGCCGTAAGAAGCAATACCGAGCAGGATGGCAAGCAAAAGCAGAAACGCGAGGTTTAAGCCGGAATAGTGTTTGTGGAGGAGCATGATGTTCTTAAACACAAGGGTTATGATCACACCCATGATCCCGGATGCCGTAAAGGCCTTTGCAAAGGATACGCTGATTGCTTTCAGCCCTATCTTCCCGATCTTCTTTCTCAGAGCATACAGCAGGTAAAAGGCATTGAAATAAGCGGATATACTTGTTGCCAGTGCGAGGCCCCGGTACTCCATCGTATTCATCAGCCAGACACTGAGGAGCAGGTTTATGATGACCGTAAAAAATGCTATGATCACGGGTGTTTTTGCATCCTTGAGCGCATAGAATGCCTGCGTAATGACGCGCGAAAACGCGACAGACCACAGGCCTACTGCGTAAAATACAAGTGCGGAAGAAACCGCCATGGTGTCGGACAGGCTGAAAGATCCCCGGTGAAAAAGGACGTCGATGATCGGCCGCGCAAGGATGATGAGCCCGACAGTTGCCGGTACCGTGACGAAGTTCAGGAGATTTAAGGAGAACAGGAGAGAGTCTTTTAATTTCGAAACGCCCGCTGTTGCCGTATCCCTGGACATGGCGGGCAGTGCGGCGATTGCAATGGACACAGCAAAAATGCCCTGAGGGAATTCAAAGAGCCGCGATGCATAGTAAAGGTACGATATGCTGCCTGTTTTGAGGAATGAGGCAAGGACATTGCTCACAAAAACATTGAGCTGGTATACGGCAGCGCCGAACATCATCGGAAGGAAAAGGAAGAGGGACTCCCGTAAAGCCGGGTGCCGGTAATCGAAGTTCAGCGAGAACAAGAAACCCTTTTTGCGCATAAGGATGATCTGGGGAACAAGCTCCAGCGCCGCACCGACGAGCACCCCTGACGCCACGATGAGTATTGCGTGGCGGCCGTGGTTGGCTATCAGGATGAACGTTATGATGGATAGATTGAGTATGATAGGGGATAACGCGGGGATGAAGAAGTGCTTGAGCGAGTTCAAAAGACCCATGCACAGGGCGACGATGCTTACGAACAGGATAAAGGGGAACATGATCCTGTTCAGGGTTACGGTTAATCTGAATTTTTCGGGATGCAGTTCAAAACCGGGAGCAAAAAGGTAAATAAGCTCCTTGGAAAAGATGACGCCGAGCACGGACAGGATCAGCAGCGTTATCAGGAGATACGTGAAGGTTATGTCCGAAACCTTTTTTGCCTCTTCGTCTCCGTACTTCATATGGTATGCCGTAAAGACCGGAATGAAAGCGCTGCTCATGGCACCTTCGGCAACGAGCCTGCGCAAAAGATTGGGTATTCTGAAAGCGACAAAGAATGCGTCTGCAGAGGTAACCGCGCCGAAAAAGTATGCAAAGCTTATATCCCGGATCAGCCCGAGTATCCTGCTCGCGAGGGTCATGATGCTGACGACCCCGGCACTCCTCGCTATGTCTGACCTGCTACTCATCCAACGATCCCGTCGAGAGTTTGAGCAAGCTCTGCCAGCGAACACAGGTTCGTTAACTCCCTGTCCATAATTAAAGACGGGAGATAGTAATCGATCTTTTGCGATTTAATCTTTGCTTTGAGATGGGCGATTAAATGCTTGTCGCGCAGGGCAATGCTGTCGAGAGTAAGCGTCTGTTCCAGTGTTGTTCTCAGAGGGTCGCCGGCGTCCAGTGCCCTGGTTATTCTGGCGATCTTCGTCCTCAACGCATCATCGTAGAAGGCGATATGAATTTTGTTTACAATGAACCCGGCGAAATTTATATCATAACCCTTCATGATACTGTAGAAGTATATCGCCTCGTCTATGGCGTCCTGTGTCGGTACGGTAACCATGTAGAATTGAACCTTTGCCGATGACAGCAGGGTGTTTACTTCTTTTGCCCTGGATTTGAAACCGGAATACAGGTCGCTGAACTCACTGAAGAATTCCGTCAGGTCTTCCACTATTTCCAGTCCAACGTAGCTTTTTAATAGTTTTACAATCTTTTGGGGTGCTCTGTTCAGAATGTTCAGTCCGATCATACTTACACTCGTCGAAGGCCGGATAAGCCATTTCAGGACACCGGAGCTTATCAGCTGAATAAGCCTGTTGGGTGCCGTTAAAAAATTGATTGCATGGCGTGCCGGAGGCGTATCGACGACGATCAGGTCATAATCGTACTCTTTTTTTATCTCGTACAATTTTTCCATTGCCATGTAATCTTCCGAGCCGGCAAGCTCGCCCGAAACATAGTGGTAGTAGCTGTTGTTCAATATCGCATCGGCTTTCTCCGGTGAGGATGAATACTTCTTTATAAGGTTGTTGAAGGTTGTCCTTGTTTCAAGGATCATGGCGTCAAGGCTTCCCTTTACCGGTTGCGCGCAGTTGTTTAGCGCTTTCATCGGTACCGGCGTAGGGCTGTTCTTGAGTTCCCGCATACCCATGGACTGGGCAAGCCGTTTTGCCGGGTCTATGGTCATAACGAGTGTCTTTTTCCCCCTGAATGCCGCTGCCATGCCGATGGCCGCGGATATCGTTGTCTTGCCGACACCGCCCGTGCCCACGCATACGATGACTTCGGGTTGGTTCTTCACCGTGCCTCGGTTATCAGGGGTTCTAAATGCGGCGATAGTGCCTCGGCTATGGAAAGCTCGTCTTCACCTGCTGGAATCAACGGCAGTGTCAATACCGGGACGTCGTTTATGTGATCGTTCAGTTCTTGTACAGCCCTCTTTTCCATCTTAACGTAGGTTATAAACTTTTGGACGGTATCCAGCGTCGCGGGAAAAAGAGAGCGATCGTCCAAAACTTCATTCAGTCTTTTCTCGTAGTACCGTATATCCGTAGTATCGATCTTGCTTGAGACAGCCATGTTTATGATAATTGTTTTGATCGCGGGGTGTTCCATACCGGAGAGTTCTACCTTTGCCTCGAGTGCCTCTGTGATGGCCATGTCTTCGGGCGTACTGATTATGATAACGGAACACTTGTCCGACAGGATCAGATTGTTTACCTTTTCCGCCTCTTTTTTGACCGGTCCAATCCTGAACATGTTCATCACGCTTTGCGGCGTTTTCACGAATGGAATGAATTTGCCGAGCTGGGGAGAATCTACGATAATGGGATCGTATAGATACCTGCCCTCGTCGTCCCGTTTTTTTTCCAGATCGTACAGCTTGCCGACTGCGACAAGCTCTTTCAATCCCGGGGCAGTGCTTGAAAAATGACGGTAAAATTTTGTATTCAATACGAATTTCGAAATTACGTCGAGGATCAACTGACGCTTGACGTACTCCGCAAGGGCTGCCTCGGATGAAATATTGATATAGGTGAAATTCTTCTGGATCTCGGTCTCCATGTACGGTTCCGCTTTTATGTTTACGATGTGCTCAATCCGTTTGTCCGGGAAAAATTCTACGAGCAGCGGCCTGTGGCCTGCCCGGTGGTACGCTATACCGAGTGCCGCGGACAGTATGCTTTTACCCACACCGCCCTTCCCCGTAACAAACAGAATTCTATTGCCGGATAATTTATCTACCATACGTCAACAGCGTACTTTACTCCCTCAGATTTTGACAGCACCGTCTTTTTTATAAAGTACATGGATCCTGCGATAAAATCAAATGATTGCAGAAGATGATGTGTTTATCACGAGGAAGGATTACCCGTACAATTTAGAAGAGATGCCCAACTTTATAGATCACGAAGCTGATTAAAAATGCAACCAGCAGCGGATAGACAATGCCGATGATGAGCAGTTTGTTATCGTGCAGTTCCTTTTTCATGGTTACGACGGTCGCAAGGCACGGTATGTAGAGGGTCTGGAAAATGATAAAAACGTATGCCACAAGGGGGCTGATCGACTGCTTGAGTGCGATCCCGAGGGTTTTCTCATTGGTAGCATTGTAGAGCACGCTGAGTGTCGCTATGGACGTTTCCTTTGCGGTAAAGCCCGTTATCAGCGCAACCAGTATTCTCCAGTCGAACCCCAGGATGTTGCCCGCGGGTGCTATAAATTTTCCAACGATACCGAGTACGCTTTGGTCTATGGTTGTACCCGGATAGTGGGACAAAAACCATATAATGATAGTGAAGGATATGATATAGGTGCCCGCTCTCTTGAAAAAACTCACCGTTTTATTCCATGCATAAAGACCGACTGTTCTTGCGTTCGGCTTCCTGTAAAGGGGAAGCTCTATAATGAGCGGCGATCTCTCTCCCTTGAGCACAGTCTTGCGCAGGAGCAATCCGCTGACAACGACAACGGCAAAGCTGATACCTATCACGGATATCATGACGAGTGAGGCGTGGTGAGGGAAAAAAACGCTGACAAAAAGGCTGGTCACAACAAAACGTGCAGAACAGGGTATAAAAGGATTTATGAGTACGGACAATTTTCTGTCGGTTTCATTGTCCATTACCCGTGAACACATAACACCGGGGACATTGCACCCGTAGCCTACCAGCAGGCATATAAAACTTTTTCCATGGAGTCCGAGGACATGCATAACCCTGTCCATGATAAAGGTAGACCGCGCGAGTAATCCCGTGTCTTCGAGAATCCCGAGGAACACGAAAAAAATAAAGATAAGAGGGAAGAACGACACAACCGTACCGACGCCGCCGAGCACGCCGTTGATGAGCAGCCCTTTTACCCATTCCGGAGCATTGCCAAGCAATCGTGCAGAGATGCCATCGAGCATACTGAAAGACTGGCTGAGCAGCGACATGAGCGGGGTACTCAGACCGAAGGTCGCCCAGAATATAAATCCAAGGATGAGAACAATAATGGTGAGACCGAGGAATTGGTTTGTCAGAAGATGATCCAGTTTGTCCGTAAAGGTTATAACGTTGAGCTTCAAGGGAGTGACCGCGCTGGAGGTAATCCTGTGGATCCAGTCGTAGCGGGCATCCGCAACCTCCACGATCAGGCTTTCTGCACGTTTCTGAACATCCTGAATAAATTGATAATCGTCTGCACGGATAATACCTTTGAGCACTTCCGCGACATGGTCGTCCCCCTCAAGTATTTTAATTGCAACCCATCGCGTATTGCTGAAGGGAATTGCATAGCTGTTTAATCTGCCGGAGATAGCTTGGATGAGGTCTTCGATGTTTTTCGAGTAATGAAGCGGTGCAGGCTGGAAGATCCTCTTGTTATCGACGAGTTCGCCGATCGCCGACAGCAACTCTTTAATACCCTTATTCTTGACGGCAACAATGGGTACGATCGGTATGCCTATCAGCGTTTCAAGCCTTTTGACATCAATCTCAACCCCTTTTGATGCGGCGAGGTCAAGCATATTCAGTGCTATGATAACCCTCGTGCCCGTTTCGAGAATCTGGGTAAGCAGGTAGAGGTTCCTGTCGAGATTGGATGCGTCTATGATGGAGACCACAACATCCGGTCTTTGTTCAACAATGTAGGACGCTGCGATGGTTTCTTCTATGGAGCCTGAAGACAGGCTATATGTGCCCGGCAGGTCTACTATCTTATAGGTGTTTCCTTCATACTCGGTATAGCCCTCTTTTTTTTCTACCGTCTTCCCCGGCCAGTTTCCGACATGCTGGTTCAGTCCGGTAAGTATATTAAATATGGTGCTTTTCCCTACATTTGGATTACCTGCAAGAGCAACGGTAATGCTCCCTCTCCTGGGAGGAACATATCCGCCGCCTGAATCATGATGGGGTTCGGTAATCATGCTTTTAACGTATTTGTTTTTCATCGGTTCTCGCTCATTATTGAAAGTCATTATCAATAATATAATAGCAAGTCAATATAAAAATTCAATGCAGCCCGATGAAGAAGGGGATAAACAAAGAAACAGTGTCTCTATTAAGTACTATGGTAAGGAAAGTAAGAAAAAATGGAATATACCCCGTTTTGGCGTTCGGTTGTTGCTGGAACTGTCTGATAAAATGTACGGTCAGGCGAGAAATGCTGCCGTGCTGCGCCACCTGGGCGTGGTTAAGGGCCAACAAAAAAGGGCAACCGCTGAGGGTTGCCCTTTTTCCTGATTATTTTTTAAGATCCTTATAGAGAAAAAAAGGGCATGGTTTAAAGCCACGTCCTTTCTAACGGGATTTATTTGTTTGCTGCTGCGACCGCGTCTTTGAGCATCTGAACAGTCACGGACTTCGGTCTTTCGAGCGGAGCACCGACTGTTCTGTCCCATACAATCTGGGCTGATATACCCATTGCTCTGGAAACACCGAAAAGCACGGTGTAGAAGTCTTCTTCCGTTACTCCGTAATGACACTGCAGGGCTCCGGAATGTGCATCAACGTTTGGCCATGGGTTCTTTGCCTTACCCGCTTTCAATAATACGTTTGGAACTACTTCAAACACATTGCTCACGGTCTTAAATATAGGATCTTCAGGCAGGTATTTCAGCGCAAACTCACGCTGGGCAGTGTATCTCGGATCTGTTTTTCTTAAAACTGCATGACCATATCCGGGGATGACCTTGCCGCTGTTTAGTGTGTCATTTGCAAATTTCTCTATCTGCTCTTTTGTAGGTACGCCATTGTAAAGCTTCATAAGGTCCACGATCCATTTCAGGCATTCCTGGTTTGCAAGTCCGTGGAGCGGGCCTGCAAGTCCGTCCATTGCTCCGGATATCGAGTAATAGGCATCTGAAAGCGCCGTTGCAATCAAGTGTCCCGTATGAGCACTGACATTGCCGCTCTCGTGATCGCTGTGCAGTATCAGATACAGCCTCATGAGGTTTTTGTACTCCGGATTGTCCACGCCCATCATGTGAGCAAAATTCGCTCCCCAGTCAAGGGCAGGGTCGGCCTTTATAAAGGTGTCGCCTTTATAGATGTGCCGGTAAATGTATGCGGCTATTGTCGGCAGCTTTGCCAGCAGATTCATGGAGTCTTCAAGCATAGGCTCCCAGTATTCTGTTTTTTTCATACCCTTACTGTATCTTTTAGCAAAAAGAGATTCTCTCTGCATGACGAGTATTGCAGTTGAAAACTGGGTCATGGGATGGGTGTCAGCAGGCATTGCTCTGATAACGTCGAAAACGTACTGCGGAACCGCCGACCGTGCTTTAAATTCATTCTCTATGTCCATAACATCATCTTTTGTCGGTATCTCTCCGGTTAGCAGAAGGTACCATAGGCCAGTAGGATATGCTTCGCTGTTGGCATCCGGCTTCGGCAGTTTTTCGCGCACTTCGGGTATGGTATAATTGCGAAAACGGATACCTTCCTGCGGATCGAGATACGATGTTTCGCAGACCATTGATTTGATGTCCCTCATTCCTCCGGTAACCTGATCTATAATAACCTCATCATACTTTACCTTTCCGTGCTCTTTTGTCAGTTTGGTAACATCTTCTCTCCATGATGGGATAAGCTTTGCTAATTTGTCTTTGAGTTTGCCCATATGTTTTCTCCTTTCAGTTTTTTTATTGTATACAATATACATCCGTAGAATTCAGTGTCAACTAATACCATACTTTAGGTACGCTTTGTACCGTTAAATTAGTTGACATTCTAATCAAAGAAAGCTTAAATGCAAACGATATTCTAAAAAATAAGCTCTATTCCAGGATAAGGAGGCAAACAATGGTTGGTATAGTTTCGTACGGCGGTTACGTGCCAAGGCGAAGGTTGAACAGGATGTCGGTCATTCAGGAAATGGGATGGTACATACCTGCGTTGATGATGGTTGCCAACGGAGAGCGTTCAATGTGCAACTGGGACGAGGACAGTCTTACCATGGCAGTAGCATCTGCCAGGGACTGTATTTCCGGGTTTGATAAATCAAAGATTGACGGGATTTTCCTCGCAACCACAACTCCCCCGTTTGCAGACCGCCAGAATTCGGGCATCGTTGCAACGGCACTCAATCTGCGGGAGGATATCGTTACCGCGGATTTTGCATCTTCTTTAAAATCCGGTACGACGGCGTTGATTTCCGCAGTGGAAGCCCTGAAGAGCGGTGAAAAAAAGAACGTCCTGGTGGCCGCCTCGGATCACCGGAGAACAAAGTCTGCAAGTTTTTATGAAATGTGGTTCGGAGACGGTTCGGCATCCCTTCTTCTCGGCAACGAGAATGTCATAGCGGAGTATAAAGGCTCGTTCTCCCTGTCACTCGACTTTGTGGACCACTATAGGGGTGAATCACAGAAATTCGATTATACATGGGAAGAAAGATGGATCCGGGACGAAGGTTACGCAAAGATCATCCCGCAGGCCGTCAACGGGCTTTTTAAAAAGTACGGGATAACGATCAAGGATGTCGCAAAGGTTGTCTATCCGTGTTTTATATCCCGGGAACACAAAGGTATAGCAAAAAAAATAGGGGCATCAAAGGAACAAGTCGTGGATAATATGCATGAGGTCACCGGTGAAACAGGTGCAGCACATCCGCTGCTCATGCTGACGGCTGCGCTTGAACAGTCGAAACCCGGAGACAAAATCGTTGTCGCAAGCTTCGGGCAGGGCAGCGATGCGCTCTTGTTCGAGGTCACGGAGCATATAACGAAGTTAGCTCCAAGAAGAGGCGTAAAAGGATCGCTCGAGAACAGAAAAGAAGAGGCGAGTTACGCGAAGTTCCTGAAGTTCAATGATCTTATAAATGCGGAAACCGGCATACGGGCAGAAGCCGCAACGCAGACCGCACTCACGACCCTCTGGCGCAACAAAAAGATGATACTGGGTTTTGTGGGCGGGAAATGTAAAAAATGCGGTACCGTGCAATACCCCAAAACAAACGTTTGCGTAAATCCAAAATGCAACGCATTCCATACACAGGAGGATTATGAGTTTTCGGATAAGGAGGCAAAAGTTATGTCCTTTACCGGGGACTATCTTGCAGTATCCGTAGAGCCGCCTGTTCTGTACGGCATGGTGCAATTCGACGGCGGCGGCAGAACACTGCTTGATTTTACGGACTGCGATCTCGAGAATGTCCAGGTCGGTCAGACCATGAAACTTTCATTCAGAAAAAAATACTATGACAAGGACCGCGGGTTTACCGGCTATTTCTGGAAAGCAATCCTAAAGTAAGTTAAAGGAGAAAAACATGTCAACAGGCATTAAAGATAAAGTGGCAATAATAGGAATGGGTTGTACCAAGTTCGGCGAGCGGTGGGATGCCGGAGCCGAAGACCTCATGGTAGAGGCGTTTGAAGAGGCCATTGCAGATGCAGGCATAGAGAAGAACCAGATCCAGGCAGCATGGCTCAGCGATTGTTTCGAGGAAATACACATCGGCAAAAGCGCACTCCCGCTTTCACTCACCCTGCGGCTCCCGAATATCCCTGCAACACGGGTTGAAAACTTCTGCGCAAGCGGGACCGAGGCATTCAGGGGAGCGGTTTATGCAGTCGCATCGGGTGCCTGCGATATCGCACTCGCGCTTGGTGTGGAAAAATTGAAAGACATAGGATACGGAGGGCTTCCGAACTCAGGGTCAAACAGCGGGTCGCTCAACTGGTTATGGATGCCGAACCTTACTGCGCCGGGCGCCTTTGCCCAGCTTGCAACGGCATACGCCGCCAAGTACAAGTATTCTATCGACGACTTAAAACGTGTGCTCGCGCATGTTTCCGTGAAGAGCCATGCGAACGGCGCGCTGAATCCAAAGGCACATCTCCGAACTCCGATAACCGAAGACCAGGCCATATCCTCACCCATGGTAGCACATCCGCTCGGACTGTATGACTGCTGCGGTGTAAGTGACGGTGCTGCCGCTGCAATCGTTACAACGCCGGAGATTGCGAAAAAACTCGGCAAAAAAGATCTCGTGACCGTAAAAGCCCTGCAGCTCGCACTGAGCAACGGTGAAGAGGTGCAGTTCAATGAATGGGACAGCACCTATTTTGTCAGTACATCCAAGGCGAGCGTTGTTGCGTACAAGGAAGCAGGAATAAAGGATCCCAGAAAAGAGATCAGCATGATGGAACTGCATGATTGTTTTTCCATCACAGAGCTTATCACGTATGAAGACCTCGGCATATCGCCGCGGGGCGGTGCGCCCAAAGACGTGCTCGACGGATTTTTCGATCTGAAAGGCGGAGGCGTTCCCGCACAGGTTGACGGCGGGCTGAAATGTTTCGGACATCCGATTGGAGCTTCGGGTCTGCGCATGCTTTACGAAATGTATTTGCAGCTTCATGGAAGGGCGGACCAGCGGCAGCTCAAGGATCCAAAACTCGGACTTACGCATAACCTCGGAGGTTTTCCTTTCATGAACGTTGTCAGCATAGCCATAGTCGGCAAAGAAGGCGTGTAAATTCGAGGAACAAGAAAGCATTATGAATCCCCTCCGAAGAGGGCAGGGTTTTCCCGTAAGCTGAAAAAAAGCAGCGGGTAGCAGGGGAAAAAATGGTTTGAATCAAGTCCCTCTGCTGCAGGGCTTTCGGTTGAAGCCGGTAATGCTTATACTCTTACAAGAGGATTGCTCATGGAAGTATATAAATACACACATCCGAAACTGGGCGAGGAGATCGAAGCTATTTCCGGTCATTATTCGACCGAAAAGGAAGGGCAAATCGACTACAATGGCAGGCAGGTATGCTACTCCACGGGGTACAGTATAGTAGATACCTCATGCTGCGGACCCGGGGGCTGCGGTTTCGCATTTGTTGCCGGCTATATTGTTCATTGGAAGAATGGCAAGGATAATCATGGCTCCGATACATCGGATATTGAACCCATTACCGACAGCGGAGAAAAACAGGAAATCAGAAATTTGTTGACCAAATCGGTGCATGTCCAGCAGGTAAATTTCTGGACGCCGCAAACGGCTGTATTCAAACCATAACTATTTCATCTATCTTCATAAATTTACCCTCGCTGCCGGATTTTCGAAGAATACCTTAGTCTGACGTGCGACCCTTTCCTGCCGGGTGAGTACCCCATCGCTTTTTGCATAAACCCCCTTTTTTTACAATCGACTTCTTTGGGTTGAAGTATTATAATTCGTATATTCATTGACAATACGATTTATCTGTGGTTTCCGTTTTTATATGAAAACCCCATTCCTCTGTATTATCGCGATGCTTTTGAGTGTCTCTGTGTATGCGCAGAACGGCCGGCGTGTGCTGGTTATTATCGAGCCTCCGCACGACAATTTACTTCTTGAATTGGCGGATAGTACCGGTAAGCAGCTTCGTACTGTTTCCTTCGTCAGATATGAGCCGGCCGAGCAGCCGGATGAAACATCCGATGAGACGGATGCGTTAGCAAAGGGCAAAGAGGCATACGAATTCCTGCGGTTTGATGAATCACTGGCTATTCTTGATAAATCAATTGAAAGGCTTAACGCACACCTCAATTCGAATGAATCATTGAGTATCCTCAGAGAGGCGCACCTGTATAGTGCAATGGATTATCTTGCACTGTACAAAGCCACAAATGCCCGCAAGGCTGTAGACGCATACCTCTGCATATCCGGCACACCGGATCTCGATGCCAACCTCTGGCCTCCCAACCTTGTCCACCTCATTCAAAAACAGTTGATCGGCACACAGGGCAGCTTTGTGACTGTAACCGTTGCAACCAATCCTGCGGATGCCGAGATAGCTGTAGACGGGAATCCCAGTGGTGTTTCTCCGGTACATCTCAACCTCTTGCAATGCACGCATTACATCAGGGCTGGAAAAAAAGCGTATCTTACAAAAAATGTGCCGATCACAGTATCCGGGGATACGCACCTTATAAACCTTGAACTCGCGCCGGATACTTTGACAATTTCCGGCAGCCAGTTATCAAGAGAGCAGATTCAATACCTGAGCGAGCGGTACAAATCCGATGGTATTTTGACGTTATCAAGTACCGTGACTCAAACAACCCGGCAAAAAGATATATGGATAAAGGCACAGAGTGTAGATGCTCACACACTTGCCAATTCATCTCGTACGTTTATATACAAAGACCTTAATCATGCATCAGCAGAGCTTGGCATGTTTGTACAGCCGGCACAGGATGTTTCCGCGCAGCAGGATGTCATGAGAACCCCCGTGGATCAAAATAGCACCGGAAGCAGCAAGCCGCTATCTGGTGCATGGTATAAAAATAAATGGGTATGGACAGCGGGTGCAGCCATCGTCGCAGGATGCATTGTCTATGCAACAACAAATGACGGCTCCCATTCATCGTCAACGACAGGCAGCTTATCGGTAAGCTGGTGAATCCATGCTCAAAAAGGAACAAGATAAAAAAACTGCTATTTTGTCTGTTGTGCCCGGGTGCGACCATGACACAAGCTCTTTCATAGAAGGACAGCACCGGGCCCTATCGCGTAGTACAAAAGCGAAGGGGCATAAATCCGGCGTATTCGTGAAGGCCATTCTTGCTTCAGTTGTTTTGTCAGCTGCAGCGTTTTGTGCATATGTGCTTTATGAACAAAAAAATCAGCATGTTTTGACCGGTGAACTGAGGGCCTCACTCAATCAGAACAGGTTAAAGCAGGCACAAGGTATCATGTCGGAGATAGAAAAGCGCGGGTACGCATCGGAAAGCATAAGCGTTCTCGGAAAACAACTCAGCGACATGAAAAAACTTGATGATGCGTGGAACAAGGTACAGAGGTATTATGACCTCGGCAGGTATGCGGATGCGCGTACGGCTCTTGCACCATTTACTGAAAATACCGAATATCACGATAGAGCGGAGGTTCTCCTCGGGGACATAAGGACAAGGGAATTGCAGGGAATGCTGAAGGCTGCTGAATCCCTGTACGCACAGGGTGATGCAGATAAGGCTTCGGCATTGATACGTCATGTGCTTGAACTGGATCCGTTAAACCCTGACGCCAAAACACTTTTAGCAATGCTCAAACCGTCTGTACCCGTACGCAGGGCAATGACACACGCGACCGCCGTAAAATCATCCGCTGAAAATTCAGGTGATAGTGCTTATAGAAGAGGTGATTTCGATGCAGCCGTGCGTTTTTGGACGGATGCGCAGAACAAAAATGATGCAAAGAAGATTGCCATTGCGGCGAATATAAAAAAATACTTCAGTATCGGGAAAAAAGCATTCGAATCTCGTGATTATGCAGGGGCAATAAAATCATTCGATAAGGTACAGGCATTCGTCACCCTGCTCGGCATTCGCGGCTCTGCGGACGAAAAAAAAGTACAAAGATATTATTCCCAGTCCTATGGCCTGCTGGGTAAGCAGGCGTTTGCAGACGGCCGGTATCATCGGGCAAACGTCTGTTTTCAGGAGTCTTTAAAATTCGATCCGGATAATGCTGAGGCGGCCCGAGGGTTCTCTGCTTTGAACAATAAGGCAGAAAGGTTGTACAAAACAGCATATATGATCTCAGGCGCAAACATGCCGGAGGCGTGCAGGCTTTACAATCAGGCACTGGATATGGCACAAAAGGACACAGATGTTTATAAGAAGATTAAAGAGCGCTTCATCGTCTGCAAACCGTGAACCCTGTTTCAACCTCAGGGTCGCAGATTCTCTGTACGCAAGGTTCATGGGCCTGATGTTCAAGCCCGGTATAGAGCACGATCAAGGCCTGCTGATAAAGGACTGCAACTGGGTGCATACCATGTTTATGCGGTTCAGCATCGATGTGCTCTACCTGGACGGTACCGGTAAGGTTGTTGCGGTCAAACGCCTCAAGCCTTTCAGGTTGTCCATGCCCGTATGGGGTGCTGTTCAGGTTGTTGAGATACAAGCCGGTACAGCGGAATATTATGCAATTACCGCGGGAGACAGGTTTGTCGCTGGATAACCGGAGGATCGGCAAATACAGGCTTCTAAGGCACAGAGCAAGCGGTGGTATGGCCGATGTATATGTGGCTGTTATGACGGGTCCTTATGGCTTTAAAAAGCCCGTTGCATTGAAACTGATGCATAAACAGATATCATCCGATCGATCATTTCTGGATATGTTTATCGATGAAGCGAGGCTCAACGCACGTTTGGTGCATCCGAACATTGTCCAGATCATCGATTTTGGAGAAATAGCCAAAACCCCGTACATAGCAACGGAATACATCAACGGGATAGACCTTTCAGAATTCATCGATCGGGCTATAAGCAATAAGATAAAACCGCGGATTGATATATCCGTATATATCATAACCGAGGTCCTCAAGGCCCTGGATTACACCGCATCGATAAAAGACATGGACGGCAACAGTACCGGCATTGTGCACAGGGACATAACGCCGCACAACATATTGCTGTCTTTCGACGGTGACGTGAAGTTGACGGATTTCGGTATTGCAAAGACAAGGGATTCTATCTCGACGACTCTCGCCGGTACGTTGAAGGGGAAGCTTAGGTACATGTCCCCGGAACAGGCCCGTGGAGAGCCGCTTGACTTCAGAAGCGACCTTTATTCCGCAGCGCTGATACTCTATGAACTTTTAACACACCGGCAGGCGTATGCCGGGGATACAGACATGACCCTGTTAAAACACGTCCAGGCTTCTATGATCGAAGGTAAGCCATCGGGAATAAATCCGTCCATACCGTCAGGACTTGAAACAATCGTCGAAAAGGCATTGTCGGCGCTTCCTTCCGATAGATTCCAAACACCGGAATTGTTCCGGCAAGCCCTCAATGCCCTGTATCCGGATGTCGTGTCTTCCAGGGCTGCAGTATCCGGCCTTCTGAATACCCTGTCCTCGGAGCGTAGTCAGCAGGAACTTGCTTCGGATATCCTGTTATTGGATAAGCAATCTCGGGGGCATGGTTTAAAAAAACACCGGACCGTAAAAAACATCATGAAATACTCCCTTATCATGACGCTTATCATGGGATGTTGTGTATTATTGCTCTCGATACAGCAGCGCGCTCCTGACCATAAAGTCAAGGCGATACCTTCTCCCATGCATGGGCCCCAGCCGGAGAAAAAACCTGATAATGCCATTTTGAAGAAAAATATTGATTTGCAGCAAAGCCCGGCTGCCTCAAAGGGAAAAATCATTAAGTTCCGGGATTCCGGCGGCTTGTCATATCCAGAACAATCAGCGCACAGTATCAAACATACATCTCAGGCTGTGCTTTCAATAAATGCCGTACCATGGGCGAACGTATATATTGAAGGCGAGGTCTCTGATAAGTTTGCCGGTATTACACCGATAACGCAGTTTAAGATCCAGCCCGGAGAGTACACCATCTTGTTCAAAAACAAGGCATACGGCGTGAAAAGACTCAAGGTAACGATGTTATCCGGAGAAAGGAAGGCCGTCATTCTGAGATATGATCCGTTACAAAAAAAAGTCAAAACAACAATCCGTTCATACCACTAACGATAACGCATTCTTGGGATTAACTCCCCTCCTGCATTTTCCGGGTTACTACTTCGGAAGTCTGTCCTGTCCCTGAAAACTTATCATCCAGCCCGGATACAACGGCTTCGGAGCGGTCAGTTCTTCAAGTTTGTTAAAACTCGGTTCGTCGAGCTTGACGTTCATTGATTTCAGATTATCCTGCAGCTGATCCATGTTCCTCGCACCGATGATGATCGAGGTTACTCCGGGCTTTTTAAAAAGCCATGCAAGAGATATTTGTGATGGTGTTGCCTTTATCTGCGATCCAATTGAGTGCAGAGCGTCGACTACCTTGAACCCCAGCTCTTTATCGAAAGGAGGGAACCACATACCTCTGTCTCCTATGCGTGTTCCGGCCGCAGGATCGCTGTCCTTTTTATACTTGCCGCTCAAAAAACCGCCCGAAAGCGGGCTCCATGGCAATATGCCGATTCCCTTATTCAGGCACAGCGGCACTATCTCATGCTCTATGTCCCTGCACAGCAAACTGTAGTGCATCTGTGCTGTCTGAAACCGTGCTATGGACAGCCTTTCGGATATGCCGAGACTGAGTGCTGCCTGCCATGCAGCATAGTTCGAAAAGCCTATGTACCTGACCTTCCCGGCTGTGACGATGTCACCCAGCGCATTCATGGTTTCCTCAAGCGGGGTAAACGCGTCCCAACCGTGTACCTGGTACAGGTCTACATAATCGGTGCCCAGCCTTTTCAGGCTCTTATCGATTGCATCGAATATATGCCGTCTGCTTAATCCCGCGTCATTATGACCAATACCAACCCGTCCCCGTACCTTTGTCGCTATAACGACATTTTGTCTTTTTGAACCGAGTGCTTTACCGAGTATTTCTTCTGATTGTCCCGCGCTGTAAACATCCGCCGTGTCAAAAAAGTTAATGCCGTTATCAATAACCGTATTTACCATCTCATCGGCAAGCTTTTGATCAACGCCGCCCAGCTTCCATTGACTCTTGCCAAACGTCATAGTTCCAAAGCAAAGCCTTGATACCAATAACCCCGTACTGCCAAGGTTTGTATACGTCATTCCCATAGGTTCCTCCTTGATTTGCCCCGTTAAAAAGCCCGCTATTGTCAGCCTGAGGACTTGATCGCAAGGCTTCAGCCACGATACTTTCGCCCGCGTCGCATCCCCCTTTGGGGGGGCGTTCTACCGGGATTTACTATAATATAATGGAATAAACTTATAAAGCAAGAGAACGGCCGGTTATGGCCACGATATAAATAGTTGTTGACAAATTTTTAAATATAACTATATTGATAATATTCCCATCATTGATGGATACAAGAAAGGAGGGTAGATATTAATGGCAAGTGGAAAGGTAAAATGGTTCAGTGACGCCAAAGGTTATGGTTTCATTGAACAGGATAATGGACAGGACATATTCGTTCATTATTCAGCAGTTCAGGGAGACGGTTTCAAGTCTCTTAAGGCAGGAGATCAGGTTAGTTTTGAAGTAGTGTCAGGTCCGAAAGGGCCACAGGCTTCAAAGGTTACAAAAGCTTAGATAATAAGTTAGATTTCAGGGCCTTTTATCAAGGTTGTTCCTCAGTCCTGTGCACAGGACTGAGGAAATTTTATTTTTATAGTCCATTCGGACGAACACATCTTCCCGTGTATTGCCATTACTTATCTCACAAACTTTTTTATTGCATTTTACGGGTTAACGGATAACATTATTCAGCCACTATTATGCTGTTTAAATTTATCATAAAACGACTTCTGATGATGATACCGGTGATGATAGGCATTACCTTCATTTCTTTCGTTATCATTTCCCTCGCACCCGGAAACATCCTGACATCCCTGAAGATGAATCCCTATATATCGCAGAAAACAATAGCCATGATGGAGCAGGCATACGGTCTGAACAAACCCTTGCTTGAGCGGTACGGGCTATGGTTGTGGCAGGTCCTGCATCTGAACCTCGGCAATAGTATCTATTATCATGCACCGGTCCTCAGCCTTATTCTTTCACGGGCAATGAACACGCTTATTCTATCTGTCTCCGCAATACTTGTTTCCTGGATCATAGCACTGCCGCTGGGCATCATTTCCGGTATAAAAGAGCAAAGTCTGTTTGACAGGACAGCGGGTGTCGTCAATTATGTGGGCATATCCGTGCCTTCATTTTTTCTTGCATTCATCTTGCTTCTTATAGCCGCAAAAACAGGCATTCTGCCAACCGGGGGCACGACAAGTCCGCTCTACGGGTTGTTAAGTCCGGTGGATAAAATTTATGACCGGATTATTCACCTTATCATGCCGGTGATCGCGCTTGCCGTGCCGCAGGTCGCTTCCTATACCCGCCTGATACGCGCGAATATCATTGAGGTCAAACGCAGCGAGTTTGTTACTGCAGCAAAGGCGCGGGGCGTGAAAAACTCGAGGGTAATCTACGTCCATCTCCTGAAGAATGCGATTAACCCGTTTATTACGCTTGCCGGTTATGATTTCGCAGGACTGCTCGGAGGAGCGGCATTGGTGGAGACCATACTGAACCTGCAGGGGCTTGGAACACTGTTATTAAAGGCCGTGATGTCGATGGATGTTTTCCTGATCATGGGCGACATACTCATCGGTGCGGGTATGCTTCTTCTGGGTAACTTGATCGCGGACATTGCGCTTATCTATGTTGATCCGAGGATCAAATCGCAGACATGAAAGTTCTATGAAAACAAGCCAGAAATCAATTGCCATAGCAGCAGGCACAATACTGTTTCTCCTTTACCTGAGTGCGATATTCGCACCATGGGTGGCCCCCTATTCGTATCTGTCTCAAAACAGGGGTTTTCCCGACGAACCGCCGACCTCCGTCCACTTCACGATTCATAAAAACGGCACGACCGAATTTGTCAGACCGTATATTTATAACTACGTATTGTCGGACATCCACAGTGAAACATACCGGGAACTCAAGGATAAACGCTACCCCATAGAGTTCTTGACGCACGGAAAGCTCTTCTATGTTCAGGGCGCTCCCATCCATGTGCTCGGGACCGATGCGCTGGGGCGGGATTATTTTTCCAGGCTCGTCTATGGCGGGAGGATCAGCCTGTTTATAGGTTTGATAGGTGTTGGAATAAGCTTCGGCATCGGTATTATCGTAGGTACACTTTCCGGATACATCGGCGGCATTATGGATACCGCTATCATGAGGCTTACCGAGGTCATCATGTCACTGCCTACGTTCTACCTGCTTTTGACGCTCGCAGTCGTCATACCCGCTGGTGTCAGCTCCGCAACGACCTTTATGCTTATCATCGTGATACTGAGTTTTATCGGCTGGGCCGGTTTTGCACGGGTAATACGGGGCATGGTGTTGAGTCTGAAAGAGAGAGACTTTGTCAACGCGTCGAGGGCATACGGGGACTCGACCTGGGGTATCATCAGGAAACAGCTCGTACCGAACCTCCTGTCGTATACCATTGTTTCGATAACACTATCCATTCCAGGATACATCATCAGCGAATCCGCATTGAGCATGCTCGGTCTTGGAATACGGGAACCCGATGTAAGCTGGGGCAACATGCTCAGCGAGGCTACAAACGTCGAGGCGCTCACTACGCGGCCGTGGATGCTGTCCTCCGGTATCTGTATCATCGTCACGATCCTCTGCTTGAATATTATCGGGGATTATCTCCGGGCGACCATCGACCCGCATATACATTGACGAGCAATGATTTGTCCGGAAAATGCATTTGAAAATCAGGAAAGTCTGCGAAATGATAAATTGTGAATAAGGAAAGAGGTGTTTGTCTCTGTTCCCAACACTACTAAATTATGGTTGCAAATCAAAAAAATATAATGTAAAAAAAGAACATTCCGCTGTTGTATACTTTTTGCACAATACTATAAGGATGCCGGTTGAAGTGTCATGATAACAAGAACAGAAGATGAAAAATATATAGAACTGGTGAACCAGATCGGATTGCAGTTGTTTGAGATAACGGATCCCGAGCAGGTCTTCGATGTATTTCTCAAAACAGTTCTCAACATTACCGGTATGGAAATGTCGGCAATTCATGCGTACAACACAAGAACAGGAAAGCTTGAAATTATAAAAAGCATAGGAGTGCCGGAGGATATCTATGAATCCGTCTTTACTATACTACCCCATGAAGGGGTTTCCGGCAGGTCGTTTTCCGAGTCAGCCGTCATATTCTACAGAAGTAATGCGAAAGACAACCTTGCTGTTTCCGTGATTCCGGATAAAATAAAAACCCTTGTTGCAATCCCGGTCAAATTTATGGATATCACCATCGGCGTACTTGTCGTTGCGAGTCAGAAAATAATATCCATAAACCATATCGACAGCGGGTTCATGGAAAACATTACCCGGTACATCGGCGGCATGGTTGAGCATGTACGGCAGAGCAAAGGACTGACGAAGTATAGCAAGGACGCTTCGTTCAACAGAACGGTTGTGGAAAACATTATCCAGGATTTACCCAGTGGCGTCATCTATATGGATACCGGAGGCAGGATAGTGCTCTTTAATCCTGTTATGGAACAGATCACGGGCATAAAGGCGCATGACATTATAAACAAACAGGTCGATGAATTTATACGTCATATAAAAATCTCGGGATTTGACTATGCTGATGTTGTAAAAAACGCGGTCGTTAAGAAAAGAATAAACAGCTTCGGCATTCTTCCCGACGGCAGGGAAATATACTTCGGTTTTACCATTGCTCCGGTAACAGACGTACACAACAAGGTTGAAGGCGTTATTGCGATATTTGCCGATCTTACGCAGATAAAACGGATGGAAGAGGAACAGCGGCGTCTGTCCCACCTCGCCATGATAGGGGAGATGTCAGCACGGCTTGCGCACGAAATCAAAAACCCGCTGGCAAGCATTATCATAGGAATACAGTTGTTTAAGAAGAGGCATCCCGGGGATAGCGACTCGAAATATCTCGATATGATCATTTCGGAGATACAAAGGATTGACGATCTGGTAAAGGATCTTCTCACGTATTCGAAGACATCCGTACCGCATATGTCGAAGGTCGATGTGACGGAGGTTATTAAAAACGTGCTCAATATCCTTTCACCCCAGTTCGAGCATTACCATATACAGGTCCATCAGCACGTCCGCGAAGGTACGGCGACCGGGATCATCGCTGATGAAGCGGCCATTCATCAGGCATTCATGAACATCGTAAGCAACGCCGTGGATGCGATGCCCAAGGGGGGTACACTCACCATAAGGATTGGTTACCAAAAGGCGCGCAAGAAAGTCATCGTGGAGGGTGACACAACGTATGAATATCCGGAGCAGGAATTCCTTAAGATAGATGTCCATGATACGGGTAAGGGCATCGAAGACGCATACCTGGACAAGATCTATGCACCGTTTTTCTCGACAAAGGCCCAGGGTACGGGGCTTGGACTCAGTATCGTTAAAAACATCATGGACGAAAACATGGCAAAAATATCCGTGAGCAGCAGCAAGGACAAAGGTACCACCTTCACCCTTTTATTTTTGAAGGGAGAGAGGAAGCGGTGTTTTGAGACCATCGGTTGCTCACTGGAGGAAAGGGAGAGATGCGAGGCGTACGTGCGGGGCGACACCTACCGGTGTTTCAAATACAAAGAGCTGCTGACCGGCTGTTGCGGGATCAAGTGTATAAATTGTGAGATGTACAAGAAAGGTATAATCATTCCATGAACATACTGATCATTGACGATGAAAAGATATTAGCAGGCTTCATAACCGATGCCTTGAGACTGCAGAAATACAATGTGTTCCAGGCGTATACGGCGGAAGAGGGGCTCGGCATACTGCAAAAAGAGAACATCGATATTATTCTCCTCGATATTATGCTGCCCGATAAAAACGGCCTTGTCCTCTTGAAGGATATAAAGTCGATAGACGATTCCTACGAGGTTATCATGATTACCGCGCACAGCTCGATCAAGGATTCGATAACCGCGGTGAAGATGGGTGCGGAAGACTACCTTGTCAAGCCGTTTGAACTGGAAGAACTCGAGGTAACGATCCATAGGGTCGTCGAAAAGATAAAGCTCAAACGGGAACTGAATATACTGCGCAACAAAGATGCAGTGATCAAGCTGAATTACTACATAGGGACATCCAAAAATATAAAAGATGCCTATGCCCTTGCGATGCGTGTCGCACAGGCGGAACAAACCATGGTTTTAATCGAAGGTGAAAGCGGGACGGGGAAAGAGCTTCTGGCAAACTTCATCCACAGGGCATCGAAGAGGGCACGGGGACCGCTGATAAGCATAAACTGTGCGGCAATACCGGATCAGCTGCTCGAAGAGGAATTCTTCGGTTATGAGCCCGGTGCATTTACCGATGCAAAAAAAAGGAAGAAGGGGCTCCTCGAGCTTGCAGACGGCGGGTTTGTTTTCCTTGATGAGATAGGAGAGCTTTCCCCAATGCTGCAGGCCAAATTACTTCGGGTCATCGAATCAAAAAGTTTCATCAGGCTCGGCGGCGATAAGGAAATAAAAAGCGACATCAGGTTTATTGTTGCAACGAACAAGGACTTGAAAGGGCTTGTCAATAAAGGTCTCTTCAGGGACGACCTGTATTACCGTGTCTCAGTCATGCCCATCAAGCTGCCGCCCTTGCGCGAGAGAAAGGAAGATATTGCGATACTGGTCAGCGAATTCATAAAATCCCTTGGTAAAACGATGCAGACGAATGTCCGGGGTATAGAGAATGATGCGCTCGACCTGCTGCTTCGCTATAATTGGCCCGGGAATATCAGAGAACTGAAAAATGTAATTGAACGTGCCGTTATGCTGACGGACACAGAGAAGATAGGTAAAGAACAGATCCTTTTACCTCAAAGTGCAGAGAGCAATTATAAGCAAACATACATGGAAAATGCGGCCAGGGCAGTCCTCGAAACAAAAGAGCCCCTGTACACGGTTATAAACCAGATAGAGAATGCGGTCATCCTCAAGGCACTTGAAAGGACACAATGGAATGTGACAAAGGCCGCAGAAGAACTCGGCGTATCGCGCAATGTGATCAATTACAAATTCCGGAAAAAAGAGATTCCCGCTGCTCCGGGTAAAAAAGAATAACATCCAAATTCAAACCCCCCATCCCCCCTTATCCGGGGGTAAGAAAAGGTCTCCCCCTGACAAGGGGGATTAAGGGGGTAATCTTAAATCTTCAGTCTTGAATCTTTAATGTTTAATTTTGAATCTTTAATCTTTAATTTTTAGTTTCCCGTCTCCCGTCCCTTCCCCTCCTAGGGGAACGGGTACCCACCCGACAGGGAAGGGTGCGGATGAGGTCTGAGCAAGACGACCCAAGACCTCACTCAAGACCTCACCCGACCCGTGCTTCGCACGGGTACCCCCCTCTCCTAAGAGGAGAGGAAACGAAGACAAGCAGTGGATCTTAGTTTTTTCTTAAGTTCCTCCCCCTCGACGGGGGAGGCGGGGCACCCAAGCAGGGCTTGGGTCGTGGGGGTGAATAAAACAAAACCCACCCTCCCCTTGCCCCTCCCGTCAAGGGAGGGGGGATAAACGTAGAGGAAATAATCTTGAATCTTTAATCTTTAATTTTTAGTTTCCCGTCTCCCGTCCCTTCCCCTCTTAGGGGAACGGGTACCCACCCGACAGGGAAGGGTGCGAATGAGGTCGGGAGTGTTTGTTTTTGTGCAATGGAGGGTTGAGTAATTCATGCAGCTTCAAAAGATGTTGAAAAAAACTCTGAATTGGGTAAAACTCGTAAAAAGATCAAAAAGGACGATAATCAGAGGACATGAAAAACGATGATAATGCCAGGATTGCCGGCAAGATAAATAACCTCTCGAAAGAGTATGCAACAGAGGGATACGAAGTCTGTGTATCCGGAACAAAAAAACTGACGGTATCCCTTGATGATGCAAAAGAGGTGGAAAAACTTCAGGCCGACGAAGAGATCGGTGTAGCGATACGGACGCTGAAAGACCAGCGGATGGGATTTTCTTTCACCTTCAATATGTCGGACCTTGCGCTGGAGGAAACCTTTAAAAGGGCGCTGGACAGCGGCTCGATACTCGATAAACAGCAATTCTCTTTTGTAGATGATAAGCCCGGCGGGTTCCCGCCGGAACAATTTTACGACAGTGATATAGGAACAACGCCGGAAACCCGGAAACTCGGGATGCTCAGAGTCATGGCCGATGCGGCACGGACGGACAAAAGGATTGTAAAAGTCGAACGGCCTTCTTACGAAGAGAGCATCAACTCTCTCTTCATCTTCAACTCCCGCGGTGTGTCGAAAGAATCCAGGACAACACGGTTCGGTATCAGCATTTCGGTGTTGGCCCGTGAAGGCAGCGAATCCCAGATGAGCTGGGATTTCCAGGGAACAAACGCATTCTCCCGTCTGGAACCGGACCGTGTCGCGCACAGTTGCGCTCAGCAGGCGCTTCAAACCCTGGGAGGCATTCAGCTCGTGACGGGGTTTTATGATACCCTGCTGACACCGTTGGTGGCTTCGCAGTTTTTGAGCGTACTCGCCGGATCATTTAAAGCGGACGCAGTTTACAAGCGGACATCGATGCTTGCGGACAAGCTGCAACAGCAGGTTTTCCCCGCGCATCTGAGTGTGTACGATGATCCAGGATTAAGCGACGGCTCCGGATCCGTGCCCTTTGATGCGGAAGGGACCCCCGCCTTTAAAAAGGCGCTCGTAGACAAGGGTGTGGTAACTTCGTTCCTCTACGACCGGCACTATGCAACACTTATGAAAGCTGAAACAACGGGTAACGCCGTACGGCATTCGCTGACGCAGCCGCCTGCAATTGGTATAACGAATTTTGTATTGGAATCGCAGCAATCGACCGAACAGGATTTACGGCAGGCGTTGTCCGACGGACCTGTTATAACAGAGCTTATGGGACTGCATACCGTCAACCCGGTTACCGGCGAGTTCTCTCTCGGAGCACGGGGATACATGATAAAATCAGGCAAGTTTTCGTCTCCCTGTAAAGGCATAACCGTATCCGGGAATCTTTTCGATCTTTTCAATAATATACACCTTGCCGGCCGGGATCAGATGCTCTATGGCAATATGCTTACCCCGTCGCTCATCATCAAAGCCCTGAAAATATCGGGGACAGCCGTATGAGACTTGCTTCTTTCGGAAAAACACATGTGGGTATGAAACGGTCTCACAACGAGGATGCTTTTTACCGCAACGATGAAATCGGTTTGTATATAGTCGCAGACGGCATGGGCGGACACAAGGCCGGCGAAATAGCAAGCAACATGGCTGTCGACAGCATAAAAAACTATGTACTGAATCAGAAAAAGGCTGCGGAACAGTCCCTTGTCGATGCTATCTACATCGCCAACAACCTTATTTTCAAATCCGCCGCCGCAAATGCGCTTTACAGCGGTATGGGAACCACGATCGTTTCCATGGCATTCAATAACACCGGCGCTATGCTTTGTCATGTCGGCGATTCCAGAGCATATATACTTGCCCGGGGAAAACTGGAAAGGCTCACGGAAGATCATACCTATGTCAACGAACAGTTTAAAACGGGATTAATCACGGAAAAACAGATGGAAACACATTCGATGCGCAATGTCCTGACGAGGTCTCTGGGCTTTTCCGAACAGATCAAGATTGCATCCCAGAAACTGAACATCCATGCAGGAGACAGGTACCTGTTGTGCTCGGACGGGCTGAGTCACATGGTTGCCGACAATGTGATAGCTGAACTCGGGAGTATACCGGATGCCGTCCATGCGGTTTCTACGTTGATCGAGGTAGCCAATACAAACGGCGGCGACGACAATATTACCGCGATCATTATCGATGTGACGGAGTAAAGCACCCGTGAAGGTGATACACCCGCCTGCACACAAAACAAAGATTGTTTGTACGATAGGCCCGTCATCGGACTCACCCGGGGTTTTAAAAAGGCTTATCAAGGCGGGAATGAACGTTGCAAGGCTCAATTTGTCGCACGGTTCTGTCGCAGAGCACATAAAAACCCTCACTCTTATCAGGGCCGAGGCCGCGCGTCAGAACAAAACCGTCAGCATTATGGTCGACCTCCCGGGGCCGAAGATGCGGATAGGCATCATTAAAAATGCCCCGCTGGTTTTAAAAAAGAACGATAGGGTGACCCTGGTTACCGAGCCTTCATCCGGTGATGCAACAAACATACCCGTCGAGTATAAGGCACTGGCTTCGCTCGTTTCCCGGAACAGCGTCATTTATTTGAATGACGGGTTCATACAATTGAAGGTCCTGAGCGTACAACCCCATAGGATTGCATGCCGTGTTATGACAGGGGGAAGCTTGTTGTCCCATAAAGGTTTGAACATCCCGCGCGTAAGATCGAATGCCTCCGCTGTCACACCCCGTGATTTGGTCATCGCCGGAAAATTCCTGGAATATGGGGCCGATATCTTCAGCGTTTCTTTTGTCGAGGACGAAAACGATATACATAAGATCAAACGGTTTGTCCGGAGCAAAGGCAGGGACCCGGTGATCATAGCAAAGATCGAACGGGGTGAGGCGGTTCGGCACATTGACCGCATACTGGATGCTGCCGACGGGATCATGGTGGCACGCGGAGACCTTGGTGTCGAGATACCCATCGAACAGGTTCCGGTTGTCCAGAAGATGCTGATACAAAAGGCCAATCGGAAGAACAAGGTCGTTATTACGGCAACCCAGATGCTGCTTTCCATGACGGAACATGTCAGGCCTACGCGGGCAGAGGTAACAGACGTTGCAAACGCCATACTCGACGGTACGGATGCGGTCATGCTCTCCGAGGAAACGGCGATGGGGGGGTACCCTGTTGAATCCGTTGAGATGATGGCGAAGATCGCCGTCATCACCGAGGCGAAAAGGTACGAGTTCTCCTGCTCACCCGGTACGCCGTTTTACGGCAGACCCGAAGAAAAGAAAAACGAAGATATCGATGATGTCGTTGCGCATAATGTCAAGCATACCATAGATGCCATGGATATAAAATTTGTCATAACGAATTCCGGAACGGGGAGGGCGTCATACAGTATATCGAGGTTGAAGCCCGGCTGCTGGATACTGGCCGTTGCCTTCAACAATAAGATGCTTCACCTCCTGAACCTGTCCTACGGCATATATCCGCTGTTCAGAACACAAAAAGGCCGGGATGCGTACCGGGACATACTCCGTAAGCTCTCCATGGACAAACGGATAAAGCGCGGGGATAGGATACTGGTCATTGACGAATCGGTTGAAAAAAAAGGGGCTTATTCCAGCGATATGGACATCATCACCGTATAGACACTGCAAACCTTTCTATAGCCGGATTCACCTCGTCCGGCTTCTCCATCATCACCATGTGTCCGGCATCGCCGATGATTACAAGCCGGGATGCTTCGATCTTCTGGTTCAGGAACTGGGCATATTTCAAAGGGGTCATCATGTCCCTGTCACCTGCTATGATCATCGTCTTTGCCTTTATGGCTGCGAGCGTATCCATGATATCGAAACGGTTGCATGCGGTAAAGTCGTTGTGTGCGGCCTGAGCAGCACAATGTGCAAGTATCTCCCTGAACGAAGACCGGGTTTCCACGTCCGCCGACGGTGACATGGAAAAAGATGATGCAAGTTCAACATATTGACTATAGCCCGTTTGAATGGCGGAAAACACCTGCGGCATGACGCGCAGCCGTGCGCCGGTAGCAACAAGCACAAGCCCTGCAAGCAGTTCGGGGTGCAGGAGGGCGATCCGCTGTGCTATCGCACCGCCCATGGAATGTCCGATAAGGACACATTTCCCGAGGCCGAGTTTTTCCACAAGCTTTACGACGATGTCCGCATAGGTATCGATGGAATCCGAACTTCTGCCCGTTGAATCCCCATGTCCCGGCAGGTCCGGTATAACCACCTTTGCACGGTCCTTGAAGTACAGCCATTGTGCCTGCCATACCTCGCGGGTAGACCCGGCACCATGGAGGAAAACGAGCGGCACCTGCTGTGCCGGATCAGATACAAAGCATGCAATCTCCTGCCCGTCTATAATGATCTTTTCCGCAGCCATTCGTTTGCTTATCTTCCCGAAACGTTGAATCTGAAGTGGACAATGTCGCCTTCCTGCATAACGTATTCCTTGCCCTCTATGCGGAGGAATCCCTGTTCGCGTGCCGCAGCCTCAGATCCTGCCGTTACATAGTGCTCGTACGAAATGACCTCCGCCTTGATAAAACCCTTTTCGAAATCGGAATGTATCCTGCCGGCAGCCTGGGGCGCCTTTGCACCCTTCACAATGGTCCACGCATGCGCTTCTTTGGGACCCGAGGTGAAAAACGTCATAAGGTTGAGCAGCCGGTAGCCCTTCTCGATCATTTCATCCAGCCCGGACCGCTTGATGCCGAGCTCTTTCAGGTAGTCGATCCGCTCAGCGGCATCGAGCTCCGCAAGCTCTGCCTCAAGTTTCCCGCATATAACGACAACCCCTGCGCCTTCCTCGAGTGCCTCTGCCTGTACTTCTTTTACATACGCCTGTTCCTGTGTTCCGGAAGCTGCGGTATCGCCGGACGGATTGAGTTCCGTTACGTTTGCAATGTACATGGCGGGTTTTGATGTCAGAAGATTCAGCTCACGTAAAAGCGCCTGCTCTTCGGGATTTGCCTGCAGGGTGATAGCCTTCTTCCCACCGGACAAATGCGCCGAAAGTCTTTTGAAAAAATCAGCCTCTTCGATAAGTTTCTTATTCCCGCTCTTTGCGGACTTTGCAGCCCGCTCAAGCCTCTTGTCAACGGTGTCCAGATCTGCAAGGAGCAGTTCCATATTGATAATGCCGATATCCCGCGCAGGGCCTACATCGCCTTCCACGTGTATGATGTCCTTATTCACGAAACACCGGACGACGTAGGCTATGGCGTCGACCTCGCGTATGTGACTTAAGAATTTGTTGCCAAGCCCTTCTCCCTTCGATGCACCCTTGACCAGTCCGGCAATATCCACAAACTTGAGTGTCGTGTATATCTTTTTTTCGGATTTATCTATGCCTGCAAGAACGTCTATGCGCGGGTCCGGGACGTCCACGATCCCGATGTTCGGCTCTATCGTAGTAAAGGGAAAGTTCTCGGCAGACACCTTGGAAGATGTCAGTGCATTGAATATGGTTGACTTGCCCACGTTCGGTAATCCCACGATGCCGCAGCTAAATCCCATTTATACCGCCTTTGCCCTGTTTACGAATTCCATTGCCTTCTGCCGTTCACCGTTGATGAACATCGTCAGTCCGTCAGCGATCGTATCGAAAAGCCCTTCCAGATCCTGCATCTCCTGCGCACCGAACTTCGACAATACGTAATCGATGGTGTCGTCCGCACGATCGGGCTTTCCTATGCCTATCCGTATCCTGTAAAAATCCCTGGACCCGAGTTTTTCGATGATAGACTCTATGCCCTTGTGCCCTGCACTGCTCCTGGAATAATTGAATTTTACCCTGCCCACGGGCAGGTCCATTTCGTCGTGGACAACCACGATATCCTGCGGCGTCAGATGATATTTTTTCATCGCGGCATGGACCGCGATGCCGCTCAGGTTCATGTAGGTAAGCGGCATGAGGAGAAGGACTGCCTGTTCCTGCCAGTATCCGGTCAAAGAATCAAATTGCTTTTTCTTGATCTCGCATCCGATCTTCCGGGCAAAGGCGGATAAAAACAAATAACCCGCGTTATGCCTCGTGGAAAGGTATTTCTTCTCCGGATTTCCCAGACCTGCAACAATAAGTGCGGGTTTGTGTGTTTTCTGTAAACCGAACAACGGGGTTTATTTTGATTCTTTCTTTGCTTCTTTTTTCGGTTCAGCCTTTGCAGCGGGTGCAGCCTGTTTCCCGTCTTTTGTTGCCTCTGCCGGTTCTTCACCCTCTTTTGCTTCCTTGCCTTTCTTGATGACCTCGGGCTCAGCCGCAGTCGCCTCGGCAGTGGCAACCGGTTGGACTACCTCTTCCTTGGCAGGTACCATGACGTGGACAACGGGTGCCTCGGGATTATCGGTGAACTGTACCCCGCTGACGGGCTTGATGTCTTTGACATGCAGGGTATGGCCTATGTTTAACTCCGTTACGTCAATCTCTATATGTTTCGGTATGGCCGTCGGCAGACATTTTATACTCAGTTCCCGTGCAACAACCTGCAGTATACCGCCGAGCTCGATGCCCTTAGCCTTGCCGGTTATCAGGACAGGCGCCTTTGTCTTGATTTGCTGGTTCTCGAACACCTCGTAGAGGTCGACATGCAAAAACTCGTCCGTCGTTATGTGCCGTTGCAGTTCCTTGATCAATGCCATCTTCTGGCTTGATTCTCCATCGTTCTTTATGCGCAGCTTTATAAGCTCATTCGAACCGGACTTTAAAACCTTTTTCAGTTCTTCGGCCGGGATCGAGACGTGCAGGGTGTCGTGGTTCTTGCTGTAGAGAACAGCCGGCACCTCTTTTTTGTTTCTTATGATCCTCGCTTTTTGTTTGCCGAAGTCTTTTCTTACCGTTGCATTGATTGTCAATTCTTCCATCGTCTTCTCCTTATTATTCATACGAACAGCGAACTTACAGAAGTCTCCTCATGTATCCTGAGTATGGCTTCCGCAAGCAGGTGCGCTATGCTCTTTACGACTATTTTTTTGCATGCTGCGGTGTGTTCGTTCGGCTTGATGGTGTCCGTTACAATAAGTTCGACCATCTGTGAATTTTTTATCTTCTCCACGGCATTGCCCGAGAGTACCGCATGGGTTGTACACCCATAGACCTTTGCCGCCCCCTGTTTCAAAAGGGCGTCTACAGCCTGCGTCATTGTGCCCGCCGTGTCAACAATATCGTCGACGATCAGCGCGTCTTTGTCCTTTACGTCTCCGATAATATTCATGACCTCGGAGACATTCGGCCGCGGCCTTCTCTTGTCGATGATGGCGATAAAGGCGTCCAGTCTCTTTGCAAATGCCCTCGCCCGTTCGACACCGCCCGCATCCGGGGATACGACGACTATCTCATTCCGTATATGCTCTTTTATGTATTCGAGCAGTACCGGCATTGCATAGAGATTGTCGACCGGGATATTGAAAAACCCCTGGATCTGTCCCGCGTGCAGATCGACCGTCAGGACCCTCTGTGCGCCGGCCGTAGTCAGCAGGTCTGCAACAAGCTTTGCGGATATCGGCGTCCTGGGGTTTACCTTCCGGTCCTGCCGCGCATAACCGTAGTACGGTATGACGGCGGTGATCCTTTTTGCGGATGCCCTCTTCAGGGCATCGATCATGATCAGCAGTTCCATGAGATGGTGGTTGCCCGGGATTGAGATCGACTGCACGGCAAAAACGTCCATGCCCCGCACGTTCTCATTGATCTCGATCCTGCTTTCTCCGTCACTGAATGTTTTTACCATTGCATCTCCGGAGCCCATGCCGAGCTGCTTGCAGATGTCCTCCGCAAGCTCTTTATTGGAACTGCCGCTGAATATTTTTAAATTAACGTTCATAGTATATCCTAACTGGGGCGGGAGGATTCGAACCTCCGAATGGCAGATCCAAAGTCTGCTGACTTACCGCTTGTCTACGCCCCAAAAAAGCCGGGGAGTTCGATTCCCTCCGGCTAATAAGACTTCAATTATGCCTCTGCCTTGCTTGCCTCCGGTTCCATGACGTCGCCTTTTTCAAGCTCCTTTTTGTAAGCGTCGATGACCGTGTCTTCTATCTTCTGCCGTGTCTCGTTGTTCAGCGGGTGTGCGGTATCCTTGTAGCTGCCGTCTTTCATCTTTTTGCTCGGCATGGCTACGAACAAGCCGTTGTTACCATTGATGATCCTGAGGTCTCGTATGACAAAGCAACCGTCAAAGATTATTGTTGCGAACGCCTTTAGTCTCTCCTCGTTAACCGGGAATACCTTTACCTCTGTAATTTCCATACTTGTTACCTCCTTTGTTCTATACCTCTTAATTTGTAAACCGTCGTATAGTCATTTGAAATAGTATTAAATGCTTTATCCGCTTCCTGTTCTTCATAGAAAATGCCGAAAACACAAGACCCGCTTCCGGTCATTGCCGCTGCTTTTGCACCGCTTTGTAAAAGTTTCTCCTTTATCGTTTTTATTTCTGGAGCACGTTCCTCCGCTACCGTCTCAAGGTCGTTTTGAAGACATTTCATAATATCTTCCTTTGTATAGAAGACAAGATCGCACATAAACGGTAGTCCTTTTTTTGTCAATGATTTTAACTGGGAATATGCCCATCGCGTCGAGATGCCGAACCCCGGTTTTACGACAACATAGTATAAAGGGCCCTCGATCTCAACCTTTTTGACGCGATCTCCCCTGCCGCTCGCAAGGCCGCTGCCCTCCATCATGAAAAAAGGGACATCTGACCCGATCTCCTTCGAGAGCTCAAAAAGCTCCGGTCCGGTGTAAGAGGGCAGGAGTTTATTGAGCATGGTCAGGACGCATGCGGCATCGCTGCTTGCACCGCCCATGCCGGATTCGACCGGGATATGCTTTTCTATCGTTATGACGACCCGTTTTTTTTGTATGCCCTTCTGCCGGAAAAACAGTTGCGCCGCGGCATAAGCGGTATTGTTTTCGTTCACGGGAATATCCCGGGTCGTGCTCATGAGAACGGAGGGTAAGGGTTTCCCCGTTCTCCGGGTATCCCCCGGTGCCTTCTCTCCTGTGAGGCCGGTGATCTGCACCTGGATGGCATTGCCCTCTTCGACATGGATATCGACCGTGTCGTACAGGGATACCTTTTGCATGAGTGTCAGGATATCGTGATAACCGTCATCCCGTTTGCCGGTGACATAGAGGAACAGGTTGAGTTTTGCAGGCGCCGGGGATGAAGCATGTTCCATAGAAAGTTAATCGGGTTCTTTTACAAGGGAGGATATCTTTTGTACTTCCATGGAAGAAGTGCCGTTGAACGAGGCGCCCTCTTCTATAAGCAGAACGGGTGTATTTATGTTTCCGGTGAACCTTCCCTTGCTCTTGATCTCTACCCTGTCGAATGCGGTCACATTGCCTTTGATCTCGCCGCTCAATATCAAAGAGCCGGTTTCTATTTCAGCTTCCAGGGACGCGGTTTCCCCTATCAGCAGCTTGCCCTTCGATTGTATGTTGCCCTTAAAAGAGCCGTCAATCCTCACCACGCCGTCAAACACCAGTTTTCCTTCGAAAGAACTCTCTTTGCCTATGATGGTGTGGATCTCCTCGGACGAAACATTGTTTTCTTTTTTATCAAACATAGAGCCTCCTAAACTCCCCGTATTGTGTTCAAAATCCTGTCGAGGTCGTCGAAAGAAGAATAATGAATTTCGAGCCATCCCCTGCTGCCGTGATTGCTCACCTTTATCTTTGTGGCGAATATTTTCCTCAGCTCGTCCTCGATAGCGGTTATCTGCGATGCGGCCTCTTTTGACTGGGACGCCTCTCTTGTTTTGTTCCGTTTTGTTTTTACATAGCTTTCTGCAGCCCGTACCGTAAGTTTTTCATCGCGGACTTTCTTGAAAAGCCTCAGTTGTTCCTCGATCGTTGAAAGCGCAAGCATGGCGCGCGCATGTCCCGGGCTTACGCTGCCGTTCTTGATTGCATTCTTGATCTCTTCCGGCAGGCGTAAAAGCCTGACGGCGTTTGCAACCGTTGCCCTGTCCTTGCCCACCCGCTTTGCAACGTCGATCTGATTCAGGCTGAATTCCTCGATAAGTTTTCTGTATCCCTCGGCCTCATCGATGGGGTTGATGTCCTCGCGCTGAAGGTTTTCGATGAGCGAAAGGAACAATTGGTCCTTGTCATTCACGTCCTTGATGATAACCGGCACTTCTCTGAGTCCCAGTTTCTTGGCGGCACGCAGACGCCGCTCTCCCGCTATAAGCTCAAAGCCGCTGCCGTCGGGCTTCACGACAAGGGGCTGGAGAATGCCGTTCTCCTGTATGGACTGTGCCAGCTCGTCGATGGTGTGGTCGTTGAACGCTTTTCTCGGCTGGTTCCTGTTTGCCGAGATCTTCGATACGGGACAAATGAAATAACCTTCTTTTGCGGTCAATTCCTTTGCCCTTATCGGGATGAGTGCAGACAGCCCTTTGCCCAGGGCATTATGCTTTTTTTCCATGCTCCGCTATTCCTTTGTCCTTATGTTTTTGCAGTAATTCCTTCGCCATATCTATATAGCTCCGTGCTCCCTTTGACGTTATATCATACAGGAGCGCAGGCTTGCCGAAGCTCGGGGCCTCGCTCAGTCTCACGCTTCTGGGAATGACCGTCTTGAACCTCAGGGACGCAAAATGCCGGTCTATCTCGTCCCTCACCTGGAAGGACAGGTTATTCCGCGGGTCGAACATTGTCAACAAAATACCTTCTATCTCGAGCGCGTGGTTTATGTTTTCCGTGACAAGCTCCACGGTTTTCATAAGCTGTCCGAGCCCTTCCATTGCATAGTATTCGCACTGGAGCGGGATGATGATGCTGTCCGCGGCTGTAAGGGCGTTTACCGTGAGCAGTCCCAGGGACGGAGGACAATCGATGATGATATAATCATAAAGGCCGGAGACCTCCTTGAGTGCGCTCTTCAGTCTTGTTTCCCGCGATATGACGTTGATCAGCTCTATTTCGGCGCCGATGAGGTCCTGGTTCGAAGGGGCAATCTTCAGGAACTCGAGCTCCGTGGGCTTTATGATCTGCGAAAGTCTGTTTTTCCCGATGATCGCGTGGTAAATGCTCGACTGCAGTGCAGCCTTATCGATACTGAAGCCGCTCGAAGAGTTCCCCTGGGGGTCGAGGTCCACCAGCAGCACCTTTTTCTCCGCTGCGGCGAGGCTTGCAGCGAGGTTTACGGCTGTTGTTGTTTTACCGACGCCCCCCTTTTGATTTGCTATTGAAATTACCCTTGCCATGGCTTCCCTTTATGTCAAAACAATGGTAATCTGTCAATCTGGAGGAAAAATAGGCCATAGAAGACCAAGAGGTATGGCCTATTCCCCGGAGGACTTGGTATGGTAAATAAAAGCAAGGAAGAAGAGCTTGCCGGCAGGATGCGTTCGCTCGGCATCAGGGAAGAAGATATCGCGGAGAAATTTCTCCGTTCCCGCGGCCACGGAGGACAGAACGTCAACAAGACCTCGACCTGCGTTTATTTAAAACACCTGCCGACCGGTATCGAGGTCAAGGTACAGCAGGAGCGTTCACAGGCGTTGAACAGGTTTTTTGCACGGCGGCTGCTGGCTGACAAGATCGAAGAGATGCTCCTCGGGGAACAAAGCAGGGTCAGACAGCAGATAGAAAAAATACGGCGTCAGAAACGCAAGCGCTCGAAAAGGGCAAAAGAAAAAATGCTCAGGGACAAGAAACATACAGCAGAGAAAAAGTCGTTCAGGGGCAGGGTAGAGGGGACCAATGAATAAGACAATTTTCTTCTGTCATTTTGCATTCGATGTGGAATCCATTTTTTTCTCTGAGTCCCCGCTTGATAATAAGTAAGAATGTGGATTTATGAAAAAATTAGCAATAAAGCTTGGTAAACTTCTGAAAAAGCACAACAAGACCCTGTCGACAGCAGAGTCCTGCACAGGCGGGTTGATTGCGAAGGTTGTAACGGACGTCCCGGGCAGTTCCCGGTATTTTTCGGGCGGGGTAGTAAGCTATTCCAACGAGGTAAAGATCAAGGTCCTGCGTGTCAGCAGAGTAATGTTGGAAAAGCATGGTGCGGTGTCGAAAGAGGTAGCGCAGGCAATGGCAAAGGGTGTTCAAAGGCTTATGCATACAGACTGCGCCATCGCGGTAACAGGCATTGCAGGGCCTGACGGCGGCAGTGCAAAAAAGCCTGTCGGCCTTGTGTATATCGCTGTGGCAAGCGGCAAGGAAATCGAGGTAAAAAGATTTATTTTTCAAAAAGATAGAGATGGTAATCGAAAGGAAACAACCGCAGCGGCAATAAATATGCTCCTTCAGAAATTGCAATAATCCCTTCGAACGTGTACCCACCCTCCCCTTACCCCTCCCGTAAAGGGAGGGGGATAAACGTAGAGGAAATAATCTTTAATCTTTAATTTTGAATTTTTAATCTTTAGTCTTAAGTTCCTCCCCCTCGACGGGGGAGGATAGGTGGGGGTGAAGTAGGAGCAATATCCACCCTCCCCTTACCCCTCCCGTCAAGGGAGGGGGATAAACGTAGAGGAAATAATCTTGAATCTTTAATCTTTAATTTTGAATCTTGAATTTTGAATCTTTAATCTTTAATCTTTAATCTTTAGTCTTAAGTCCCTTCCCCTCTTAGGGAAACGGGTACCCACCCGACAGGGAAGGGTGCGGATGAGGTCTAAAGAAGAAGACCATAGACCTCACCCGACCCGTACCCCGCACGGGTACCCCGCTCTCCTAAGAGGAGAGGAAACGAAGACAAGCAGTGGATCTAAGTTATTTTCTTAAGTTCCTCCCCCTCGACGGGGGAGGCGGGGCACCCAAGCAGGGCTTGGGTCGTGGGGGTGAGGTAGGAGCAATATCCACCCTCCCCTTACCCCTCCCGTCAAGGGAGGGGGATAAACGTAGAGGAAACAAAGAGAAGGAAATCCAAAACCCCCCTTATCAGGGGGGTAAGAAAAGGTCTCCCCCTGACAAGGGGAATTAAGGGGGTTAATCTTAAATCTTTAATCTTGAATCTTTAATGTTTAATTTTGAATCTTTAATTTTAAGTCCCTTCCCCTCTTAGGGGAACGGGTACCCACCCGACAGGGAAGGGTGCGGATGAGGTCTAAAGAAGACGACCTTTGGTTGAGGGGTTTTTAAGCCTAACTATTTGAAATATAATACAAACAAGTTTATGCTGTTACAATCAGTTGACCCTATGATAATAATGGGTATACTATACTATCCTAAGGTGTTTTTGCAGGAATATTTGCTTTGCCCTGAGTTTTTTTCATGGGGTTGACTTGCTGTTTCAGCTACACATATTCAGTACAGGAAACAGGGGCGAGGTAACTCCGCCCCTCCTTTAGATAATCGTGGAGGTTTTATGAAATTATTCACAAAGTTATACACAATTTCCGCTGCAAGCGGAACCGGAACGGATAAATATCAAACAATAGAGACATTCAGCCTTCCAAACGGGCTGAAGGTATTTTACGATCATGTACCCGATACGCCACTGGTATCGATACAGGCGTGGGTAAATACCGGCAGTGCGGATGAGTCGGAAAAATCAGCAGGCATATCCCACTTAATCGAGCACATGTTTTTCAAGGGCGCTGCGAACAAAAAGATAGCGGTTATTGCAAAGGAGATCGAAGCCCTTGGCGGATACATCAATGCATTCACCTCGTTCGAGGAGACCGTTTTCTACGTGACGATAAAAAATGTTTACTTCAACAGGGCACTGGATGTGCTTGCCCAGACCATCATCAATCCCTCGTTTGACGAAGACGAATTGAAGATGGAGCGAGAGGTGGTGCTCGACGAGATCAAACGGGGAAAGGATGATACCTACCAGACCCTGTTCCTGACCCTGTACTCACTTGCCTATAAAGGCCATCCGTACAACAGACCTATCATAGGATATGAAAATACCGTCAGCTCATTCGACCGGGAAAGCATATTTACCCATTTCAAGAAGTGGTATGCGCCCTCGAATATCAACATCGTGATTGCCGGCGATATGCCGAAGCAGCAGGTGGAGCAGGGGATTTATAAGGCATTCGAGCCCATGAAATCCAACGGCATCATCGAGCACATACGCCCCCGGGTGCCGGATCAGAGGAAACAGCAGAGTCTTATAAAAAGCATTGACGTAAAAGACACGTACTATGCAATGGGGTTCATTACACCGCCGGTAACGATCGAAGACAGCTTTTCCCTGGAGGTCTTGTCCTACATTCTCGGAGGTAATGATACCTCAAGGCTGCCGCGCATCGTCAAAAATGAAAACAGGCTGGTTGACTCCATCATGGTATCGCATTCTGCAAACAGGTATACCGGATTTTTCAGCATCAGCGGCACCACGGAACCGGGGAAGCTGCAAAAAGCCCTGGATACTATTATGAGCACGGTATCGGACACCGGAATCCAGTTGCCGACCCATGATGAGATAGCACGTGCAAAACAGATGCTGAAAAGCATGTTCATCTATGACCTCGAAACGGTAAAGCAGCGTGCCATGAAGATAGGCGAGGCCGTTGTGGAGATGGGCGGGCTTGACTACATCATGGAATATACAAAGAAAGTGGACGACGTAAATCTGGAATCCATAGGCAATGCGATTAACAAATACCTCACTCCGGACAGGCTGAATGTCGTTGCCCTGCTGCCGAAGAAAAAAGCTTCCGCTCAAAAACATCTGAACGTAGTACACCCATCGGGTACAGGCATGGATTACTCACTGAAGCACGCGGGCGATGTGCTTATGGCGACATTCGAAAACGGCCTGCGCGTTATCCTCAAGGAAAAGCATACCATACCGATCGTTGCATTGTCCGCCCTGTTTCTCGGAGACACGGCACTGGAGCCCCGGGACAAAACAGGACTTATCAATATAATGTCCATGATGTTCAAGAAAGGCACGCACTACAGGAAGGAAAGCGATATCGAGAGGGAAAGCGATACGATATCCGGGCTGTTTTCGCCGGTCAGGACAAAACAATCGTTCGGCATCACCGGTGAATTCCTGAACAAGTTTACGGATGACGGACTGGGTCTGTTTTCGGACATGCTGCTGAATTCGACCTTTGATGCAGATGAGATCAAACGGGTCAAGACAGACATTCTGTCCGATATCAAGACGGACAAGGACAATATCGGCCTGCAGGCAAGGAATACTTTTTTACGGCAGATATACGGGCCTTCGCCCCTCAGCCTGCCGGAAAAGGGCAATGAACGTACCGTTAGAAAAATAGAGAGACCCGACCTCGTGGATACTTACCAGAGGTTTGTGGCAGGCAAAAACGGCGTTGTCTCCCTGGTGGGGGATATGGACAGGCTGGACATGGTAAAAAAGATCGCCCGCTATCTCTCCACGATTAAAACCGGGAAAAACTACCTGCCTGCCCCTCAGGCCCTGCAGGAGCCCCGGCATGTAACAAAGACGGAAAAGTATACCATGGAAAAGAACCAGGCGCATATCATCACCGGTACCCTGACCGTGCCGGTCAACCATGAGGACAGGTTTGCCATCATGCTTCTGGACCAGATACTTGGCGGACAGAGCGGCAGGCTGTTTGTGGAATTGCGGGACAAGCGCGGGATATGCTATGCGGTGCAGACCATCGGCGAGGCAAAGCTGAACAATAAGGGCTGGTTCGGCATCTACACCTCAACGTCTCCGGAGAAGGTAGACGCATCCCTTAAGGTCATAACGGCCGAGGTCAAGAAGCTGTACACCGGCGGCGTAAACGATATGGAGCTTGAAAACAGCAAGCGCTACATTCTCTCGGATTATGACAGCCGTAAACAGATGGCGTTGAGCGTATCGAGTATGCTTGCTTACAACGAGCTGTTCGATCGCAGTATCGATTATTACATCAAATTCCCTCAGTTTATAAAAAGGGTAACAAGGGCCGATGTCAATGCGGTCATCAAGAAATATTTTCCACCGGAGAGGTTTACCACGCTCGTGCTCGTCCCTCGCTAAGCCTACTCAATTGATAAAATTACCTCGTCAAAGATCCCTCCCCCTCGACGGGGGAGGCGGGGCACCCAAGCAAGGCTTGGGTCGTGGGGGTGATTTAAAACAAGACCCACCCTCCCCTTCCCCCTCCCGTAAAGGGAGGGGGTTAAGAAAGGAATAGTAGAAAAGACTCCAAGGGAGGGGGATGACGGCGGAATGCCGTTGTATAAGACAGCAATCTATTAACGTGGAATGAGAAAAAACATTATGGACAAAGTAATTTTTCTTGACAGAGACGGGACCATCAACAGGGAAGACGGCTACATCACCAGGGTCGACCAGCTCCACCTGTACGAGGGCACAGTGCCCGCATTAAAAATGCTCAAGAGTATGGGCTACAGGATCGTCATCGTTTCAAACCAGGCAGGCGTTGCAAAGGCACTACTCACGGAGCAGGCACTGCAGGAGATCAACAGCGCCCTTCTTTCCCTGTTAAAGGCAGAGGGTATACTGGTTGATAGACTTTACTACTGTCCGCACCATCCCGACGCTATTGTCCCGGAGTATAAAAAGGCGTGCGAGTGCCGCAAGCCGAAAACAGGCATGATCGTTCGCGCGGAACAGGAGCTCCATGTTATGGCCCGGGGCGCGTACATGATCGGTGACAAGCTGACGGACATCGAGCTTGCGGAAAACTTCGGAGGCAGGGGCATACTCCTGCTTACAGGCTACGGCAAACAGGAATTGAAAAAGCTTGATCCAAATAAGCATCACCCGGCTTATATCGGTAAGGACATCCTTGATGCCGTTGAATGGATTAAAAAGAGCAATATCTGAACTCCCCCTTGTTAATGTCTGTAATTCCCCCTGCTAAGGGGGACACAGGGGGTCAATCTTTAATCTTTAATTTTGAATTCCTCCCCCTCGACGGGGGAGGATAGGTGGGGGTGAAGTAGGAGCAATATCCACCCTCCCCTTGCCCCTCCCGTCAAGGGAGGGGGATAAACGTAGAGGAAACGCAGAGAATAAAATCCAAAAACCCCCCCATCCCCCCTTATCAGGGGGGCTAAGAAAGGTCTCCCCCTGTCAAGGGGGATTAAGGGGGTAAATCTTTAATCTTTAATTTTGAATTTTTAATCTTCAATTTTCCCAGTCATCAACGAAAAAAAACTCTTGACACAAATTTTAAGCTATGTATACTTATACAAACGGAGGAGACAAATGTCAGAAAAAAAGCTGAATAAAAGAACTGCCAAACCACAAAAAGCAGAATCTAAGCCTGCAGGTATCAATCAAACCTCGAAGAAGACATTTATCGAGCCTGAGCTTAAAGAGTATCCATCACTTACCGAAGTGACATTGCTGACAGTGCCTGGTGTATCTGGCGCAACATTTTTCAAAACATTTAAGTAATTTTAAAAAGCCGCGCAAAGGCGTGGCTTTCTTTGTATAGAGATGAATGCAAAAAGTATAGATAGAATGCAAAAAAATGCAAAGCCAGCCTTAGGCTGACATCCTGCTTTAGGCGGGAAAAGGGGGATCCCATGGATATAAAAAGACAAGGGCTTCGGGGGTTAATGAAGTATATTCTACTTCCTATTACGCTTCTTAGTGTTGCAGTCTTACTCTCACGCTGCGGACAGACACCGGCATCGGTAAAGCCATATAAAGGTGCGTCGCTGGTCGGTGCGGCGATTGTGAGCTACGATAAGGCAACCAACAATCTGACCATTCAGAACTTTAATGCGCCGGATTTGAAGGCAACTGCAGGCACCGGACCAACGGTTGTCGTACATTCGGTTGCAACACCGACGTTTAACGGCTCACAGGTTACGGGCCAGGTGTACATCACAAATGGTTCCACCTCTGTCTTAACCGGTGTTATCGCAGTGGTTGACAGTGTGGCATCAGGCACTGTATCGGTTGCAAATGCCAATTATGGAAACGGATTCAGGGCAAACAATCCCAATCAGGGTCCATGGTCATGGTGGTTCTATACCGGCACAGCCCCGAACTTCAATATCCCTGTAGGCGGACAGTCAAATAACGTAACGTGGACATTCAATGCAACAGCAAACTTTGCCGTTAAGGTTTATGTCTATGCATTCTGTCCATCAGGCGTTGTTATGAACAGAACCGCCACGGCCACGGGCTTTGCGAACACGCCGGTTCAGGGCGCATTTGTCATGCTCGGCAATTACCCGGGTGATCCGAATTACATTGCAGAACCGGCCCAGGGGTCGAATGCAGTGAATTACCTTACTACTGGTACAGATGCAAACGGATACTTTGCACTGCCGATCACGACGGTTGTCGGCAATTATATAACCTATACAGTCGGTGCGCAGGGCAGCGGTACGGTAACAACCCCCCAGTTCGATAACTTCACCTTATATGGTACCGGGCTTAATTATGTCATCCTGCCGATCAGGCAGAGTCTTGAAATTACCAGTTACATTGGTGCAGGCACAAGCGCCGGCGCCGGTAACCTTACTAACCCTGTAAACGTATTGACCGGCACATGCCAGAACAGTTACATGCAGGTCGGTGCGTTTCTCCCGGCAATGGGATTTGAAGACCTGATCAACTTAAGTCTTTCTGCAATCATGGGACCGGACAGAGCCCTGTCGGTCATCGGAGGCACGGGTTGCGGATCTTCCGACCTGACAACATCCCTTGCAATGCCCTCGAACCTGATTGTGCCTGTTCAGAACGACAACAACCTGACTATATACACAAACGCAAGCGGTACCACATCCGGTATTTATATGAATACCATGGCAACCACAACACAGGGCAAGGACTTTGGCATTGCATTGCCGGCAAACACAACCGGAGTTGCCCTCGGTGGTATCTTCGGCAATCTGCCCAATGCATCGCTTACAACCCTGACACAGTCCTTGACTTCAACAGGCAACCCCGTTGGATTGATGGGTGTTCTTACAACGGTTAGTTGGCTGTCGTTTGGCTATGGCGGAGGGCTGACAACAGCAGGAGCAACGATAAACCCGCTGTCAACTACGTTAGATAATATTAGTCACTCCGACTCTACCTACACATTCGCTGCTGGTAACTGGGGTAACTTGAGTTCAATCGGTGGTCCATACGACCCGGCGAATGAATATACAGGTTACAACGTCATAGCTTTACCGGGTCTTGCCGTAACCACCAACGGACCATTACAGCAGTTGACCACTGAGAGTCTTCCGGTTGGTACAACGGGTGCGCCACCTGCGTCAATGCAGTACGTGCCAGCAAACGCCACTGGAATGCCAACAGGCGGGGTTATATTGCCGGCAGCTATAGTTGTCGACCTGAACAGTTTAACAGCGAACTTCTCTGCATCGACGATCCTTGCAGACAGAACTGGATATACAACACTTCCTGCAACTCTGAATCAACCATTTAATCAGTGGTATAAACTGGTTGATCTTCAGTGGCCTTTGATCAACACTGCGGACCAGCAAATAGCCTGGACGGATGCTAATAACCCAGGTGTATCGCCGAATCCGCCAAGCCTTTCGTATGTGGCGATCAACTACACGCAACCAAAAACATACACCGATGTGTACGGAGCTACGCAAACTATCGATGAGCTTGCATTGGGATGGGAAATACTTGGAGCAGGCCCAGAGGCCGGCAATGGAATGACCGGTGCGATTATACCGACACTGCCAGCAGGTACAACCGGCGCATTGCTTGTACAGCCAACAAACCAGAGGTTCTATACAGTCAACATCCTGCAGGGCAGGGCGCGAACAAGTATTAATGGACCCATATATACATGGGACAGCAACAACAATATTGTGTACGTTGCCGAGAACGACTTCCTCGGTTCCATGGATGCATTCTCCTTGACCAAGTTCCATGTAGGCGGCGGATGGATCGTTAGTCCGGCAAACAACGCAACCATTGGGTCTACAACGGTATCCAATCCTAAGGCATATATCAATGCATACAATTGGAGCATAGTGTCGCAGGGCAATCCGTCAAGCCTGAGAGGGTGTTTCACAGTACAGAACAACCTGACAAAGGCATACATAGCAAGCTCCTGTACAGGTGGTATAGCATGTACAAGCCTGCCTGCTGTGTCCTTAACAGCGAATCCGAACTATGCCCAGGTTACAGTACCAAGCCTGACTATTGCATCCGGTGTGTATAGTGCAATCACCTTTACGCCGTACAACTCGACAGCGGCCACACCAGTAAATGGAGGTCCGGCTTGTCAGCAGGTTGGAGACCCGACAACGATCTACGTGCACAACTAAGGTTGAATTAAAGAATATATAATTCAAGAGGCGGTCGTTCGACCGCCTCTTTTTTTGTCTTTGATTTTTGTCCCTAGTCTTCAGTCCCTCCCCCTTGACGGGGGAGGCGGGGCACCCAAGCGGGGCTTGGGTCGTGGGGGTGAAGTAATGCAAGACCAACCCGACCCGTACCCCGCTCTCCTAAAAGGAGAGGAGGTGAAAATGAGATCTGGTTAATTGATTTTATTGTAAGCCTTGTGTATATAAAATCAGATGTATAAATTTAATATTAAATCCAGTAAAAAAATTACAAATGGTATTCTATTCTCAATTATTATTCAGAGAAAAGAGATTGAATTATTATTCACTCATCATGCAATACAGCGGATAAAAGAATGGAATATAAAAAGAGAAAATGTTATAAATACTCTGTTGTTCCCCGATGAAGTCCTTGTCGGACACGGAGATAGATTTATTGCACAAAAGATTTATGGCAAACACATAGTACGTTGTGTATATGAGTATAAAAACAATGTTCCGGTAATTATTACAGTATACTTTCCCTATAAAGAAAGATACTTTGAAGGTGGAGGTCAATATGCAAATAAAATATTCTAAAGACGCAGATGTCCTTGTCTTTATTCTAAAGAAAGGGAAATTAAGTGATTCTATAGATCTTGCTCCGGGTGTTATTTTGCATCTTGATAAAAAAGGTAAACCACTTGAAGTCGAGATACTGGATGCATCAAAGGTTACGGAATTAAATACCATAAATTTAAAGGGCTTATTAGTGCCTGCAGCATAGCTAAGACCCCACCCTCCCCTTACCCCTCCCGTCAAGGGAGGGGAATATTCGGAGAGGAAATCGAGAGCAGGAAACGCAGAGAAGAAAATTCAAACCCCCCATCCCCCCCTATCAGGGGGGGCAAGAAAAGGTCTCCCGTCAAGGGAGGGGGGTATTCGGAGAGGAAATATAGAGTTGTTTAAGTTGTGTACTGTTCGGTAGTGCCTCCAGCCCCTTCTTGATAATGTCCTTTGCCAGCTCATCCAAACCCTGCGCCCTGTAGATCAACGCAATCTGCACGTACCCATTCTCGTACAGCGGGTTGAACATCACAGCCATCTTGTACGATTCTATGGCATTGTACCAATCGTTCTCCTGATTATATAACCCGCCGAGCATCTCGTAAAACACGGGATCCGACGGCAGGTAATAAAGCCCGGTCTTTAATACTGCTATTGCATCCTCGCGCTTATTTTCCGATGCATAGATATTTGCAAGCAATTGGTATGCATCCCCGTAGGTATTGTCCGTATGGATGATATACATGAGGGACGTTGTTGCAGAGGCGGTTTCCCCTGTCTGATTTTGCAGTTCTGCAAGGTAAAACAGCATGACCGTGTCCGATATATGGAGTGCCGTAAGCTGTGCAAGGGCATGCTTAGTATCCGGCACTATGGAAAGGAACAGCGGGACATACCGCTTCAGGTTGGCTGTATCAGAGAGCATAAGCCCTTTCAAAATACCAGCGGCGATATCGATATCATGGCCGGCATGTCCCCTGTCCTGCATAAGACCATGGTCAGCCGGTGCAGCGGTGCCAAGACTTACCCGCGACGTTTTTATGAGCTCGTTTGCAAGCACCCATTCGCCGTCAGGCAATGTCGCTGCGGTTTGGCGGATCTTGTCCATAGCAACGCCATTCAGGAGAAGCATGGATAAGGTGTCCCAGGTGTACGGCGGATAGATGCGGCTTGCCTTTTTATAATATACGATAGCCGTGTCTTCGTTGCCCTGTTCAAGCTCGAGGCCGGCCATCCGCAGGCACAGGGAAGCATTGGACGGGTCAAGCGTCAATGACCTTTCTGTGTAGAGGATGGCATGCTGCAAGTCCCCTTTGTACTGGTAAAGTCCGCCGATGTCTTCCGGATAATAGGGGTTCCAAGGGCCAAGCTGCGCAGCCCGCTTGAATTGTGTAATAGTGTTATCAAGCGCAGGCATACTGCCAGTTTGTTCGAACGTTTTGAACCATGCCTTGCCTGTTTCAAAATATACCTTGTCGGTTGTGATATACCTCTGTGCGCGCGTAAGATTCCGGATGGAGTGAGCAAGCAATTCGGCGCGCGCATCGCCCTGCACCTTCCCCTTCTTGTCAAGGGAGGGAAGCGCTTGCGGCTTTGCAGACAACTCTTTCTTCCCCTGCTCATACAGGTACTGCCCGTAAAGCGCCCTTGAACACAACGCAGCGACGGAGAGGAAAAAAATCCCGGTCAGTATACCGGTAAGAATGCGCTGCCGCTTTGATAAAACCTTTACGTAATCGAGCGGCAGGTTCTGGCTGTTAATCTGCATGACAGCGGCAGTGCCTGCCATGAGGAGCAGGGCAGAGATCGCATTTGAAGGCACGAGGATGCCGAAGTCCACGAAGTTGTGGAAGATCAAAAACAGGGTCGAGGTAAGCCCCGCCCAGAGCACGGCCTTTTTGAAATCGGAAGACGTATGCCTCATCTCCCGGATCAATGCGTAAAACCAGGCAGACAAAATCCATACCAACAAGCCCAGCCCTATGATGCCGGTGTCGTCCGCAGTCTCAATAAACATATTGTGAGCGTGATTGACGAAATACAGGATGTCCGCAGGCCTGAACTTATGGAACGCATCCCCGTACGTGCCGATGCCCCAGCCGATGAAAGGGTGGTACAGGAACATCTTCAAAGAACCGAGCCATATACCGAGCCTCTGGGAGGCGCTGACGATGAACAGGCTGCTGAAGATCCTGTGTTCGAACGGGTACAGGCTGAGGATAAAAACACCGGCAAGCAAACTTGCGCCGAGTAAGATAAAGGCCGTTTTTTTACGGTAAAGCCCGAGCCAGGCGGAAGCGAGCAGTGTTATGGTTATTGCGAGGACAAAAGAGATGTACGCGCCTCTCGACACCGAGAACAGGAAGCTGACCAATAGGATAAACAATGCGATAAACCACAGGACCCTGTCCCTGATGCGCTGGTGCCGGTAAACGCTTAATGCAATGGCATATGGAAGTAGCATGCCCGTGAGCATTGCACTGTGGTTGTGATTGACCAGCCATCCGGAGAAAACATGCTCGCCGACTTTGAAGCGGCTGAATGCCCGTACAAGATACACGAAAAGCAGGATGCTGTTCGTGTAGACCACGGACTGGAGAAGGTAAAGGCTGTTTTCGCGTTTACCGAAGCCTGCGTACAGATACACGAAGAACAGGACAATCAGGAAAAAAAGCAGGACGGCCCCGAACAGGTATCTCTGGTTCGCCGGATGGAGAATCGCCGTCTGGATGACGATGTACGCAAGAAACAAAAAAACAGGGGCGTAAAACCTGTCGTGCGGAAGGCTTAACTGCCCGTCGGTGCTCTCAAACAGGGTCAGGTATATAATCATGGTCAGCAGGAATGAAATGGCAAGGGTAATCAGGAGTTTGTCAAAAAGAAATGGAGAGCCGTAGTGAAGGGATGAGAGGACAATCAAAAAAGGGCTAAAAAAAATAATCAAATTTTTTATCATATTTTTTACTTTACAATCAAGGTTGCTTATAGCATAATGGAAGCATTATGGAAAAGGAAAAGTTAAAAGAATTCAACCAGATCCTTTTGAAGATGAGGCAGGACATCCTTGAAGAGACCGGCAGGCTGTCCAACAGCCTTCAGGGCAGCGGCAAGGAAGAAACAAGGATGCCGGATCCGAATGACCGGGCATCCATGGAAACCGATTCCGGCGTTTTGCTGAGGCTTGGTGACAGAAACAGGAAGCTCGTGCTCAAGATAGAAGAAGCATTGAAGCGGATCAAAGAAGGTACCTACGGCATCTGCGAGATCTGCGGGGAAGAAATCTCGGAAGAGCGGCTGCGCTTCAGGCCCGTTACGACCCAGTGCATCAAGTGCAAGACAGAGCTTGAAGACGAAGAAAAGCAAATGAAGAAGACATCAAGATGGCCGAAGTGAATCCGGGAAATTCAAAATTCAAAATTCAATATTCAAGATTAAATATTAAAGATTAAAAATTAAATAGGAAAGCTATACTACTCATAAAAGATAAAGGAGGAAAATATGGGTGTAGGAGCATGGATAGTTCTTATATTGATTCTTCTCATAGTCTTCTGGTTTGTGGCGATCTACAACAGCTTTGTCAGGATGAATGCGGGCATCGACAACGCGTACAAGCAAATCGACGTCCAGCTGAAGCGGCGGTATGATCTTATACCGAACCTTGTCGAAGCAGTGAAAGGGTATATGAAGTTTGAAAAAGAAACCCTCGAGGCGGTTATCAGCGCACGTTCCAAGGCAATGGCAACACCGCCGGGTGCGGAAAAGTTTGCGGCAGAGGGCGCACTTTCCGGCGTACTCGGAAAGCTGATGGCAGTTGCGGAAAACTACCCCGACCTTAAATCCAACGAACAGGTAAAAACCCTGATGGAGGAACTGCGGACCACGGAAAACCAGCTTGCCTTCGCGCGGCAGTTCTACAACGACAGCGTCATGTCACTGAATACGAAGGTCGGTCAGTTCCCGTCCAATATGATAGCCGGCATGTTCAGCTTCAAGCCCAAGACCTATTTCCAGATAGAAGAGGCTGCGCGGACAACGCCGAAGGTAGACATCAATATATGAAGAAACTCAAAATTCAAGATTCAAGATTAAAGATCAAAGATCTAAGATTAAAGATCACTCCCTTGTGTCTGCTCTTCTGGATTATCCCTCTTACCTTAAGAGGGGAGGCCTAAGAAAATCAGACCCCATTCTAACCATCCCCTAAGAGTGGGTGGAACTAAAAAAATAAAGATTAAAGATATAAAACTGTGGATTTTTTTGAAGAACAAAGAGAAAACCGCAGGGCCACACTGATACTCATATCGGTGTTCCTTTTCATCGTCCTGTCCATGGGCTATTTCATCGACCATTTCTACCTCGGGTTCGACATAACCCGGGGGCCTTTCCCGTTTGCGACCGCACTGGCGATCATCGTCGCCTCGGGCTGGGCAATGACATCGTACTACAGCGGAGATACCATCGTGCTCGGGTCCGTGGGTGCCGTTCCCCTGGACATTTCCACTGCGGATGACAAGGAAAAGATGCTGATGGATGTGGTCAGGGAGATGTCCATTGCATCCGGCAACCCCATGCCGTTTGTTTATATCATGCCTTCGGATCAGGCGAATGCATTTGCAACGGGAAGAGACCCCGGGCATTCAAGCATTGCCGTGACCCGCGGGCTGCTGGACAGGATGGACCGCAGCGAGCTGCAGGCGGTCGTTGCCCATGAGATGGGGCATATCAAAAGCCACGATATACAAACAATGACGGTCGTCGCCGTACTGCTCGGGGCTATTGCCCTGATGAGCGACTGGCTCTGGCGCATTTCCTTTTACGCGCCGAGAAAAAGCGGCAAGAGTACGGATTTGCGGGGGACCCTGATCGTTTTGCTGGTGGCGCTCGTCCTCGCAATTATTGCGCCGATACTGGGACAGATCATAGCGATGACCGTGTCGCGTGAGCGTGAGTATGCAGCGGATGCAGCGTCTGTGGAATTCACGCGCAACCCCCTTGCACTTGCATCTGCGCTGGAAAAGATCAAAGCAGGCTTTGTTCCCATGAAGAATGCTTCCCGCGGTACTGCCCACATGTTTATCGTAGACCCGCTGGTAAGAATATCCGGGGACAAGGAAGGGTTCTGGGCAGACCTGTTTGCGACGCACCCGCCCATCGACAAGCGTATTGCGCGGCTGAAACTCAGCGGCCACGAGATCGTTGCGCAGGGGTATGGGAAGAGATAAGAAATTAAAGATTAAAGACTGAAGATTCAAAATTAAAGATTAAAGATTCAAGATTAAAGATTCAAATTATCCCCCTCCCTTGACGGGAGGGGCAAGGGGAGGGTGGGTTTTGCTTTAAATTACCCCCACGACCCAAGCCTTGCTTGGGTGCCCCGCCTCCCCCGTCGAGGGGAGTGGGACTGGAGACTGAAAATTAAAGATCAACCCCCTTAATCCCCCTTGACAGGGGGAGACCTTTTCTTATTCCTTTGATAAGGAAAATCCTTTCTTGCCCCATTGACAAGGGGGAGGAATAAAAAAAAGAGGGAAAGGATAGGGGATTCAAGATTGAATATTAAATATTGAATTTTGAGTTTCTTTTACGGGGTTGACCCCGTTAGAAAATTGAAGAACAACGCTGTAAACAGCGTTGATTCTTCGTTGGTATGGAACATGTTAATCGTATAGTTCGCCTTGACCCAGCCATAAATAGCGGGGATTGCGGCGAACACCCATTCAACCTTTTGTATCGGGAATATCGTTCAAAACCTTCTCATTTCTAACGGGGTTGACAGCTTGTAAATTATATGAAACTGTTCTATTATTGAAATTAAAGGAGGATACATGTCAGACACAGAAACAAACAATGAAACAAAAAATGAGGGGCAGCCGCAGCAGCCGAAGGACAGAACAACGCTGATCGTTCTCTCCAGCGTTTTGATCGTGATCGTGGTAATCGTCGGCATATTGCTGTGGAAAACCAATATTCTGAAGAGCGGACCAAAGCCATTGGCACTCATCACCGGCTCGGGACCGGCCATCGTGATCGGCAACCAGACCATATCCAAGGGAGAGCTGAATAAACAATTGAACTTGCAGGTAGCTCTGCTCAAGCAGTTCTTTGCCAGCCAGGGAAAACCGTTTGATCCGTACAGCAAGGCCAACACTCAGATAATAAATCAGATAAAACAGAATGTCATTCAAGGGATCGTCACCTTAACCCTGCTGGGCGACTATGCAAAGCAAAAAGGCATCACGGTCAGCGATAAAGAGGTGGACGATACTATCGGCCAGCTCGAAACTCGGTTCGGTAAAGACAAATTTCAGTCTATCGTAAACGAATCGGGCATGAATATGGACGATATCAAAAAACAGATCAAGGAACAGCTCATTGCGAAGGACGTGTACTCGGATCTGGAAAAGAACGTGAAGGTCAGTGATGCAGACGCAAAGGCATTTTACGACAAGCACAAGGCGCAGTTCAATGTTCCCGAAGAAGTCGACGCCAGGCATATCCTTGTCAAAACAAAGCCCGAGGCCGAGCAGATAGAAAAAGAACTGAAGGCAGGAAAATCCTTTACCATGCTTGCAATGGAGAAGTCCATAGACAAAGCGAGCGGCGCAAAGGGCGGAGACCTTGGATTTTTTGCGGCAGACCAGATGGTACCGGCATTTTCCAAAGCGGCATTTGCACTCAAGAAGCCGGGACAGATAAGCCCCATCGTCCAGACCCAGTATGGGTATCATATCATCCAGCTCATTGGGAAAAAGCCTGCCCAGACGAGGACATTCGAAGAGGTCAAACCCCAGCTCGAACAGATGCTCGCACAGCAGGATGCAAAGGCTTCGTTAGAGAAATTGATAGACGGGTTAAAGGCCAAGACAAAGGTCGATATAAAAGTCAAATGATGTGTACAGAGAACACCTTTTAACACAATCCGATAAAAAAGCGCGCATAGACTTCGAAAAGGAGCTGAACCAGGAACAGCTCGATGTGGTTTTATCAAAAGGTGGTCCGAGCCTTGTTATAGCAGGTGCTGGCAGCGGGAAAACCCGTACCCTTATTTACCGGGTAGCAAAGCTGGTCGAAGAAGGGGTTTCTCCTGCAAGCATCCTGCTGGTAACATTTACCAACAAGGCTGCAAACGAGATGCTCTCAAGGGTCGAACGCCTGCTTTCTATGGACAGCAAGGGCGTGTGGAGCGGGACGTTCCATCATATCGCCAATCTTATCCTGAGGAGGCATATCGGTCTTCTCGGCTTTAAGAACAATTACACGATCCTCGATGAGGAGGACAGGACCGACCTTGTGTCCCTGACCATCGCGGAGTTCGGTTTGAACGAAAACAGGAGGTTCCCCAAGGCGAATGCGGTCGCAGCCATCATGAGCCTTTCCACCAATCTTTCCCTGCAGATCGATAAGACCGTAGCCCAGAGGTTTCCGCACATGGCGGAGTTTATCGACGACCTGATACTCATCAACGATCACGTCGTAAACAAAAAGAAGGCACTGAACGCCCTTGATTTCGACGACCTGCTCGTTTTCCTGAAACAACTGCTGATCGAACATGAGGACGTACGGGAACATTATCAACGTTTGTTTCAGCACATCCTTGTCGACGAATATCAGGACACGAGCAAGCTCCAGGCGGAGATCGTGGATGTCCTTGCACAGGCACACCGGAACATCATGGTGGTCGGTGATGATGCACAGTCCATCTATGCGTTCCGCGGGGCACATTATGAGAACATCCTCGGGTTTACTGAACGTTATCCGGACGCCGTCGTTTACAAGCTCCAGACGAACTACCGGAGTACGCAGTCCATACTCGATCTTGCCAACTCGAGTATCATACGGAACAAGAAACAGTACCTGAAACGGCTTGTAGCCACCCGCGGGGCCGGCCTGCTGCCCACCATTGTCAAGACCGCAAATACCGAAGAGCAGGCAAGCTTTATTGCGAAGCGTATACTACACGCGGACGCAAACCTGAACGACATCGCGGTCCTTTACCGCTCGCACTACCATTCCATGGAGATCCAGATGGAACTGACGAGGCTCGGCATACCGTATGAGGTCAGGTCGGGCATAAAATTCTTCGAGCAGGCGCATATCAAGGACGTGCTGAGCTACCTGCGGTTCGTCAACAATCCCCTGGACGAACTTGCATTCAAGAGGGCGCTGAAATTATACCCCGGGATTGGCGTAAAAACATCCGGATATCTATGGGACAAATTTGTCGAATCGAATCATGCATTCCCGTCACTCGGAGAAAAAGCCGTCATGGAGGAACTCCCGAAGAAGGCTGCGCAGCATTTTTCCAGCTTTTACAAATTGATTTCAAACCTTTCGGACATGAAGGAAAAACTACCGTCCGATATGCTGATCCTGATCCTCGAATCGGGCTATGAGGAGTTTATGAAGCTTACCTACACGAACTTCGAGGCAAGGCTCGAGGATGTGCGACAGCTTACGAACTACTCCGCCAGGTTTCAGAGCGTCACAAGCTTTCTCAGCGAGATGGCGCTCGTTGCAACGGTGGTGTCTTCGGACACCGCGGAGGAGGATAAGGAGAGGGTCGTGCTCTCGAGCATACACCAGGCAAAGGGGCTTGAGTGGAAGATCGTTTTCATCCCGTGGCTTGTGGACGGGAAGTTCCCGGTCATCCGCGGCAATGACAACCAGAGAAAAGAAACGGAGAACGACGCCATAGAAGAGGAAAGAAGGCTGTTTTACGTGGCAACGACCCGCGCAAAAGACGAGCTCTATCTTTGCTACCAGGAGTGGATCCCGGAACGGGGAACGTACAACAATGCACTGATAAAACCGTCGCGGTTCATCCGGGAGCTGCCATCGTACGCTTATGAAACGCAGGAGTGAAGGCATGTTCAAACTTATAAAATATATTATCCTGGCGCTGCTCATTCTGGCGCTTATTTATTTCCTCCGGGTAAGCTTCAAGCACAATACAGTGCAGATAACGCTGAAGAACCCCAAAAAACTGGAAAACATAGAGCAAAAGACCATGGAGTTGAAGAACCAGTTTACCATCCTGAACAAGCAGGGAGCCCAGCAGCCCACGGTAACCGTGGGAAAAGAGAAAAAATCTGCCGAGGACAAGCAGGAGCTGGACAGGTTTATTAAGCAGCATTCCAACTGATCCGGGAAATACCGCATTACTTTCCGTTTTAATGAATAGAATCCCTTGATGCTCTGCAACAGAGTTTATTTTAAATCCCTCCCCCTGACAAGGGGGATTAAGGGGGTTAATCTTAAATCTTTAATTTTAAATTTTTAATCTTTAATCTTTAATTTTCAGTCTTAAGTTCCTTCCCCTCTTAGGGGAACGGGTACCCACCCGACAGGGAAGGGTGCGGATGAGGTCTGAGCAAGACAACCATAGACCTCACCTTAATCCTCTCCTAAAAGGAGAGGAAACGCAGGCAAACTGTGGATCTAAGTTATTTTCTTCAGTCCCTCCCCCTTGACGGGGGAGGCGGGGTGGGGGTGAAATAGGTGCAATACCCACCCTCCCCTTACCCCTCCCGTCAAGGGAGGGGGATAAACGCAGAGGAAATAATCTTTAATCTTAAATCTTTAATTTTTAATTTTTAATCTTTAATCTTAAGTTCCTGCAGCTTGCTGCGAAGTAGTTCATTTCGTTTGACGGTAGTCTCCCTGTCGTGGTATGCCCGTAATCACTTTGTTGGGATTTAACTATCAAAAGGTAGCGACGATATTCGCCCTGAGCATAGAGGCGGGATTGTCCGTAGTCGTGGGCATTTTTATAGGGTATTATGCGGACAAGTACTTCCATACCCTGCCATGGCTTACGCTTGTTTTTACCTGCCTCGGGTTTATCGCAAGTGTCGTACGGCTGATGGAGATAGGAAAGATCGTGGGATCGGACAAAAAATGAGACATAATGTATACAGGGTCTGGCTTCTGACCGGCGCGCTGCTCTTTGCGTGCGGCATCCTCGGCATGCTGCTCTACCACCGGGACATCACGGACATAGCGGCATTTGCAGCAGGCGCAGGTATCATTGGCGTGAACATAGTCCTGCTCGGCAAAGGTATGTCGGCCATCCTCGGGCAATCGGGGAACAAGGCTGTTTATATCTTCCTGCTGATACTTAAATATGCATTTTTGTTGACAACACTTTATATAACCATAGTAATAATCAAGGTAAGGCCCATCCCCTTTATACTGGGGATAACGATCATGCCGTTGAGCACGATGGTCATGGCAATTTATTTGATGGTAAGGAGACAGGACAATGCATGAACAATTAACATGGTTTAGTTTTGTACCGGGTTTAAAGGATATACCCAGTTATATGATAACGTATCCTTTGACCGGCGCTATTCTTATACTGCTCACCTTCCTGGTGTACAGGACACTGAAACGAAGGGATTATCCCGAGGTGCCTGATGAAGGGTTTACCCTGTTTTCGCTGTTCGATATTATTTACGAGGCTTTGTTCAACTTTACGGCATCGGTCATTCCGGATGAACCGGAAAAATTCGTACCGCTGATCGGCACGCTTTTTATCCTGATTTTCGTCTCGAACCTCTGGGGCGTCATACCGGGGATGGTCCCGCCCACGGACACACTGAATACGAATGCGGCCATGGCTGTTACAGTGTTTATAGCGTACAACTATTACGGGTTTAAGGCTCATGGGATAAAATATATCAAACATTTTATGGGTCCGATCTGGTGGCTCGCACCTATCATGCTGGTTGTAGAGCTTATCAGTAATTTTGTAAGGCCCGTTTCGCTTTCGCTCAGGCTTTTCGCAAATATGCTCGGTGACCACACGGCACTGGGGATCTTTTCCCACCTGCTGCCTGTTATCGTTCCGATATTTTTCATGCTCCTCGGCATATTTGTATCATTCATTCAGGCACTTGTTTTTTCGATTCTCAGCGCAATCTACATTGCTCTTGCGGTTGCACACGAGGAAGAAGAAGAACATTAATCTTAAGAAAGGAGGATAAAAAGATGGTAAAACGGTTTTTAAGAACAGCAGCATCGACCTTAGTGCTCATGCTTATGGCAATACCGGCTTTTGCCGACGCAACATCGGCGGCACAGGCAGGCGACACGAGCGTGAAGGCATGGCTTGCGGTCGCCAGCGGTATCGGCATAGCGGTTGCGGCATTCGGCGGAGCACTTGGTCAGGGCAGATCCATTTCATCGGCCCTTGACGGTATTGCGAGAAACCCTGGCGCTTCGGGCAAGATTGTAACACCGATGATTATCGGTCTTGCGCTTATCGAGTCACTGGTCATTTACGCTTTCGTCATAGCGTTTTTGCTTCAGGGAAAGATATAATTGCAGGTGCGGGGTTTCCCCGTATCGGTGATGTTTGTCTGAAAGTTGTTTATTCAGGGCGGGTCACAGACCCGCCCTTTCTGTTTGTTATTTTCTCAGTTCCTTCCCCTGACAAGGGGGATTAAGGGGGTTAATCTTAAATCTTTAATTTTTAATCTTTAATCTTTAATTTTCAGTCTCTTCCCCTCGACGGGGGAGGCGGGGTGGGGGTGAAATAGGAGCAATATCCACCCTCCCCTTGCCCCTCCCGTCAAGGGAGGGGGATAAACGCAGAGGAAATAATCTTTAATCTTAAATCTTCAATTTTGAATCTTTAATCTTTAATTTTCAGTTCCTCCCCCTCGACGGGGGAGGCGGGGCACCCAAGCAGGGCTTGGGTCGTGGGGGTGATCGGAA
>JAJYUJ010000011.1 GCA_021792615.1 bacterium | reverse complement strand
GAATCTTTTCTGTGGTAAAAATTTAAAAAATTTAAAAGGAGAGGGAAATGAAAAAGAGTATCATAAAAGTTCTGGGGCTTTCAATCGCTGTGCTGTTTGTCATGACCATGGTATACAGTTGCGGCAGCAAAAGCAGCAGTAGTACACCATCAACAGCAACAGGCACGGTAACCTTAACTGCAACATCAGGGACATTGGGTGCGGTAAACCTTAATTCAATGTTGAGTGAGAATATATCCGCCTCACTTGGAAAAACAGCCGGTACCGTGGATCCTACTTCGATTGCAATAAGCATATCGCCTACTTTTACCAACACAACATCGCAGGGATTCAACTCCGGCGTTTTTGCAGGTTATGTGGACATAGTGCCTGAGGGCTTCCTGCCTACGGCAACCACATTCAGCGTAACAACAAGCTTTACTGCTAGCATAGGCGGCAAGAATTATCCATTCACTGAGTATAACACATTCACAACCGTTGCCAGCGCAGGAACGCCTTCTGCAGGACCCAGAAGCAGCTACGTAGTTACCGTTACAAATGTTACGCAGCCGTCAGGCCTTGCAGCTATCCTGTCCGGTAATATACCGACACTTGCAATCAGCATTATAACAGGTACTGTGGCTTTAAACCCAACAGTAGCCGGTGCAGACGGCAGTATGATACTTTACGGCGGTGAGGCATCAAATTCTTCTTCTCCGTCAGATATATCCTCGGCCTTTGCACTTCCTTTTGGTGCTATCTATACGGGTGATCAGTTTATGTCATTCGGCAGTGCGACATTAAGTGTGGCGGGCAGCATTACTGTTCCGTTACAGAACTTCAACCTCAGCGGCATTGCAACTGCCAGCGGTATTTCAAACGGCATACTGTACGGCGTTGTGCATTGCACGGATGCAGCATGTTCAAACCTCGGGACAACAGTGGGCGGCGTTGTGTCCCAGTACATTGATGCAAATGGAAATATGATCGTGCTCGGGACATTTACCGGCGCACCGAATACTGTTCCTCCTGTTGCATGGATTGGTGGAGGTACAGCAAATACCAATCTTGTGAATGGTATAGGTATTACCACAACAGCGCTTCTTGATGTAACGGCCACTTCTTCACCGCTTACCGATACTACTACATTACCGTTCGTTATCCTTACAACGACAAATTCAAACAACATGATGAGCATAGCTGCCGTCGGACAGTCTGCTGATTCTGTACCTCTGACTTCGCCTATATCTTTCAATTATCCCTTAGGTGTACCAGGGCTTGTCCTAACACCGTTTGCAACGACAGTCGGCCAGAAATACGACGCTTATTTCATGTTCGGGTTAACAAACTCCAAGACCGTTACATTTACACCATAAGAGATTGAGATTAAACAAGATAGTATTTGATAAATCCCCCCGCATTTCGCGGGGGGATTTTTTATCCTGTGATGAACCTTAGTCCCTTCCCCTCTTGGGGAACGGGTACACACCCGACAGGGAAGGGTGCGGATGAGGTCTGATGATGAAGACCCCAGACCTCACCTTAATCCTCTCCTAATAGGAGAGGAGACGAAAACAAGCCGCGGATCTTAGTTGTTTTCTCCAATCCCTTCCCCTCTTAGGGGAACGGGTACCCACCCGACAGGGAAGGGTGCGGATGAGGTCTGATTTGCTTAGGTTTGAATCTTGAATCTTAGATCTTTCATAGTAATTACCATGGGAAAAGTTTGTCATTTCTGCCCGTGAGATTCTTCGGAGGTATTCTTGAGCAGGAATCCAGTTATTTGTTTTCCGTTCTGCAAGGTGAAGAAAGGAGAGGATGGATTCCCGCTTTCGCGGGAATGACACCCGGAAGGACGAGAAACTGCAACGTCGGCTTCGGGAAAAGTTTGTCATTCCTGCCCGTGAGATTCTTCGGAGGTATTCTTGAGCAGGAATCCAGTTATTTGTTTTCCGTTCTGCAAGGTGAAGAAAGGAGAGGATGGATTCCCGCTTTCGCGGGAATGACACCCGGAAGGACGAGAAACGGCAACGTCGGCTTCGGGAAAAGTTTGTCATTCCTGCCTTTTCAAACCCCTTGACGACGCCCATTTTACATGTTAGAAAATAGAAAAATCTAAGGGGGGAATATGAAATCAAATGTCTTTAAACTTCTCGGTCTTTCAGCAGTTGCGATGCTCATCGCGTTCACAGGATTCGGTTGTGGCAGTAAAAGCAGCTCAGGCGGCTCAAATACAGCGGCTACGATCAAAGCAGCTTCTGATGCATTGACGGCGAATAATCCACTTGGTGCAAAATCTAAATGTTACAATATACTGCAATCCGATCCCAACAATTGCTCGTGTCAGTGGGTTTATGCCCTTGCAGATGTTCAGGACCTTGCACAAAACCAGCTTCAGGTCATTATTAATAATTTAGAAGTTGATGTGATCGGTGATAATATTGCCGGTTTATTTACCGGCGTCAGTATGGATCTTACGGATATACCGACGAGGACCAAGGTCATCGAAGCCAATGCATGTGAATTCACTCTGCCGACCCTTCCGGTTACCGTACAGTTGGACTTAAGTTCTCTCCAGAGTCTTTCATCGCTTTCATCTTCTCTTTCCGGTCCTTTATCGGCTCTGCCGTCTTCGGTGAATGCACAGTTTGCTTTCGGATCACAATGGGGACCTGCAGAGGCAAAGGTCCTTGGTTCCACTGCAAATTCATTACTTGCAGTCATCAATGTGCTCAGTGCACACGCTCTCGATACCTCTGCTCTTATATCTATGTTTACCGGCGGTGGTGGCCTGCCGAAGCTGAATTCATCCGACCCTATAGGTCTTGTGAGAGGCCTGGCCAGTATATTTACAGCGGCACCGACACTCCTCGCATTTAACGTTCAGGGCACAGGGCCGGCGGACATAACCAATGCAGGCAATGAAATAAATGCAGCATTGAAAGAGATAAACGGATTGAATGCCAGTCTCCAGCTCGATAAAGGCAATACTGCAAAGGTACTGTCTTATAATGATGTAAATGGTGATGGCGTGGTAGACGGCGGCGATACGTTCACCGTAGGGGCTTTATACTACACAAATTCAACATGGGTGAATATAGTACAGAATTTAACCGGTGCAGAGACCATCACACTACCGGCCAGGGTATCAAAAAATGTAATGCCTGATATGGATGCATTGCTGACAGAGTTTTCGAACAATCTGACGAACGGAACACCGGACATTGTACCGATAGACATCAATAACCTATTAGGTGCAGTTGGTTTGACTGCAATGTCATTCCAGACAAATGTCATGAGCCTTGATCCGAATGCCTTTTTTGCCAATCCCCAGCCCTTGCGTCACTTCTTCCCGACATTATCAACGAGTTCGTGGACCACAACGACGCCGGTTGGCCAGTTCCAGGTAGAGGCGGAGGTCACCGCTACAACAACTGGCGTGCCCTGGTATTATGAGGCAGGTGATGTAAGCCACTTTACCGATGGAACAAACTCTATAGCGCCAGACGGTATTTCTGTACCGTTTACTGCAGCAAATCTATTTACCGGCAGCCTGCTTGGTATGCAATTGACGGTACCCGCTATGATTCCGTACATATCATTCAGCGATCCAACCATGGATGGCGTACTTTCAATCGACTTGAGTCAGATGCTTGAGTTCTGTGAAGCACAGGGCTCTACCGAGGGCACACTTGCGGGTTCATGTCCTGCAAATGCTACAGCAAATTTCGTACCTGCAGACAACTACAGGCTTGACAAGGTCATCGCAGGCGGTATCTACGGTTTGTTTACGGATTCGACAACCGGGTCACCATATACAACAACTGTTGGTTACAACCCGATCTGGTAAAGGTTTGTATAAATAGTGTGAATTCAAAAGAGGGGGCTTTGCCCCCTCTTTTTTTGTGTTTTGTCCCGTTAGAAATCTTATCCATAGTATGAAGAAAAGATGAACCAGAGTTCCTCCGATTTACCGTGGATATCTCAACAATTGTATACTTTCTAACGGGATTTGTCTTGACATAATCTCTACAGTATATAATATTTAAAAACGGTGTTTACATGAAAGAAGCTATAAGATATTTAAACAATGCAAAAGAGATCTTAAAGAAAGTCCCTGTAGAAGATGATACGTATACAGATGTTAAGCCTGTAAGAGAGGCAATGGGCACCGCATATCTTGCCATTTTAGAGGCGATAAATGAATACCTTCTTGAGAGAAAAGGTTTTTTAAAAAAGGAACTCCCAAAGTCAGTGGATGAATATAAGGTGTTGTTAAAAAAATATATGTCTCACACAGGACATAACGGCAGACTTTTGAGAGAATTTGATAAACTCTATGATGCTTTGCATATAGCAGGCTATTATAGAGGACTTATTTATGATACGAATGCTGTTAAAGATTATTTGAAAGCAGCAAGGTCTTTTATAGAAAAGATTGATTGAGAGCCGCTAGCTCAGTCGGTAGAGCATTTGCCTTTTAAGCAAAGGGTCGCCGGTTCGATCCCGGCGCGGCTCAAATTTTATGTCCCCATCGTCTAGACCGGCCAAGGACATCACCCTTTCAAGGTGGTAACACGGGTTCAAATCCCGTTGGGGACGTTTTATTTTAGTAGTGAGGAATGAGTAGTGAGGAATGAGGGGGGAGAAGAAAGTAGTGAGGAATGAGTAGTAATAATAACATTAATACCTTTAAGGATTTGCAAGTTTGGCAAAAGGCCCATAGTTTGGTGATTGATATATATAAGATCACAAAAGAATATCCTAAAGAAGAAAAATATGGGCTTGTTTCACAGATGCGGAGGGCGGCTGTATCAGTCCCTGCAAACATCACAGAAGGTTTTAGAAAACATGGCATCAAAGATAAAACAAAGTTTTACAATATCGCCCAGGCATCTCTTGACGAACTTTCTTATTATATAATCCTTTCAAAGGATTTAGAATACATCCTCAATAACGTAAGCTTTGTTGATCAAATCGAGGAAATAGCAAGGATGTTATCAGGTCTGATACAATCAATAAACGGCCGTAAATAATGACAGTTCTTTCTATTTCCTCATCACTACTCGCTACTCACCCCTCGCTACTATTCTAATGGATTCTCATGATTCAATCCAGTACATTAAAGGCGTAGGTCCGCAGCGGGCAAGGTTGTTCGAAAAGAAAGGTATTACAGACCTTTCGTCTCTCACGTATTTTTTCCCGATCCGTTATGAAGACCGGAGGCAGATTAGCAAAATAGCTTCCGCACGGTTCGGCGTAAAAGAGGTTGTTATCGGAGAGGTTTCCAAGGTATCCCTGAAGAACTTCAAGGGCAGGAGCTTGTTCGAGGTTATTCTGAAAGACAATACCGGCTATCTTTCCCTTGTGTGGTTTAATTTCGAGTATGCATACATGGTCAAGAGGTTCAGGACAGGTGCACGTATCCTTGCCTATGGAGACATACGGTCGTATGCAGGCCGTCCGCAGATGATCCACCCGGATATCGAGGAGTTCGATCTCGAAGGCGATGACACGCTAAATTTCGGGAGGATAGTGCCGGTGTACTCTGCAATCGAAGGTATTCCACAAAGGGTGTTACGCAAAATCATGAAAAACGCACTCGATGCCTCTATTACCACGGTTCATGATTACCTGCCGGGTCTGATAAAACAAAAGTGCATACTGTCCGATTTGAACGAATCCCTGTATAACCTTCATTTCCCCTCTGACGATGTCTCTTTGGATGCCCTGAATACACAGGTGTCCGCGTTCCATAGAAGGATAAAATTCGATGAATTTTTCTTTTTTGAAATAGCACTGGCACTCAAAAAACAGGCAAGCCTGAAAAAGGACGGCATTGTTTTTTCCATGCCGTTACCCGGCATAAAGTCCTCAAAAATGGATTATATAGCCGCACTCGATAAAAGCCTGCCGTTTACACTCACGGATGACCAGGGGTATGTCATCAAAGAAATATTCCATGACCTTGCAACTGGTTATCCCATGAACAGGCTTTTACAGGGAGATGTCGGCAGCGGGAAGACCGTCGTTGCGCTGTACGCTGCTTTGCTTGCCATCAATAATGGCTATCAGGCTGCATTTATGGCCCCTACAGAGCTGCTCGCGCAGCAGCATTATACCACGATACGGGCGCTCACTGCCGGAATGGATATAACCTTCGATCTCCTGAAGGGCGATACAAAAGAGTTGGAGAGGAGACAGATACTTACGCGGCTATCGGACGGCTCGCTGAATCTAATCATCGGTACCCATGCACTGATACAACCGGAGGTGAAGTTCCATAACTGCGGGCTCATCGTCATAGACGAACAGCACAGGTTTGGTGTTGTCCAGAGGATGGAACTGAAAAAGAAAGGAAATAACCCTCACATGCTCATTATGACGGCAACTCCCATCCCGCGTACCCTTGCCATGACAGCGTATGGTGACCTGGATATTTCCGTCATACGCCAGATGCCGCCGCACAAAAAACCTGTAAAGACCCTCTTGTTTTACAAGACAAGCCAGAGACAGGAGATCTACGGGATTTTGCGTGATGAAATGAAAAAAGGGTCTCAGGTTTATGTCGTATATCCCTTGATTGAAGAATCTGACGCCCTTGAGCTTATGGCCGCAACGAAGATGTACGAAGAACTGAAGAAGGTGTTCAAAGAATATAAGGTGGAACTGCTCCACGGCAGGGTAAAGAATAATGACCGGGACCGGATTATGGATGATTTCAGAACCGGCCTGGTGAATATGCTTGTTGCTACCACGGTCATAGAGGTGGGTATTGATGTCCCGAATGCCACGGTTATGATGATAGAGCACGCAGAACGATTCGGCTTATCCCAGCTTCATCAGCTCAGAGGCAGGGTAGGCAGGGGGAGCGAGCAGTCCCTGTGCATACTGTATGCCCATAGTCTTACCGTTACTGCCCGCAAGAGGCTTGGCGCAATGGTCAAGACCAGCGACGGGTTTAAAATAGCGGAGATGGACCTTGAGATAAGGGGCCCCGGCGAGATGCTGGGCATTAAGCAATCCGGTATGCCTGATTTCAAGATGGCGAGTATCATTCATGATATTGACATACTCAAGCTGGCAAAGGACACTGCATTCGATATCGTGAACGGCAACATTGACCTCGAAAAGCAGGATAAAGACATGCTTTACCGGCATCTTTACGAATCGGATAAAAAGGCAATCAGCTTTATAGAAGTATGAGGGGAAACGGGGAATTCCCTCTTTTATACGATTTGTCAGTTAAAAATAGTTCCAAATAAAACTATTGACTTTTATCCTTGTATTCCATAGAAAGTGATAATCTTGGAAAAAAGGAGAAAAATCCAATGAAAAAAGTATTGTTTGTTTTAAGCTTGGTGCTCGTAGGAGGGATGTTATGGGGATGCGGTTCAACCTCAAATACCAATAATCCCAACACAAACGGCCTGCAATATTATAACATCACAGGTTCAATCCAGGGAAAGATTATGGATGCCATTACCGGTGACCCCATCAGCGGGAGTAATCTCAAGGTGTACTTGATCCAGGGAACATCGGTCCGAGGCCCAAATATGCTGATTACCGACCCAAAGAATCCGCTATGCGGGGATTATGCCTTCAACAACATTCCTGTTGATATTAATACCGGAGAGATTCGATACAGGATTGATGTGGCAGAACCCGGGTATCAGCCGTTTGAAGGAGATGTGGAGCTGCAGGCGACCGTAAACAATACGACAAATGCACCGATTGTCGATAATCAGTATAACATGATCGGCGATATCTATCTTTATCCTGAGGGATCTGCTCCTGCCGATTTAAATGTTTATGTATACGATCCGACCGGATTACCCATTCCTAACGCAACGGTGAATTTAAAGCAAAACGTAACCAATAATTTTACAACCGTTCCTGTAAGCGGCGATAGACTCGCCCCTTCGAGCGGCCTGTACCCAAGCTTGCAAGCTACGACCAATGCACAGGGATTGGCCACATTCACCAGCGGAACACTTGTCCTTGGCGGCTCTTACTACCTCCAGGCAGCTTCCCTGACATTCAATGGCGAAATATTGAACGATCCAACTTTCCCAGTGTTGCCGGGTATGCCCATTCAAGTCGGGTTATTTCCGTCGACTTTTGCCATCCATATGGTACCAACGGCCATGCCTCTTCTCTACGTAGTAACTGCGACCAACTCGGTACAGTCTGCAATTACTCCAAGCGGTGTACTCACTATCACCTTCAACCAGCCTGTTATGATAGATACAACGCTCTTTACTGCAGCACTTTCGGGCGGTTCTGGTGGTGTGCTTGGTGCACCTGCGGTAAATGCGACCCTGTCGGCGAATGGAATGACTCTGACCCTTACGCCGAACTTCACGACCAACCCGACAGCTAAGGGTGCAACGATTACTTACGGATATACCGGAGTAGTCAGGTTGCAGAATAACCAGACTGTTACCTTCCCCGGCATATTTGGTACATTGCAGAATGCTCAGACAATGGCTACGGTCAATGGCACGGTATTGATGATAGGCTACTGATATTCAGCGCATAAAATAGAATAAAAGAGATACATTTAAAACCCCGCTCACAAGGCGGGGTTTCTTTATCGTATTAATCCTTTGTACAACGAACTAAAATAGCAGTGATTCACCGGATCGCATCTTTCAGGCTGATGAAAAACTCGAATTACTTTCATCGCTAACGCGGGCACACAGCTGAGATGGGTCGAGCAATCCCGGTTTTTATACATCAATAACTTATAGATTGCTTCGTCGACCCGCCTCCGGCGGGCTCCTCGCAACGGCTTATGATGCGGCGATTAGCTTTGTCGAACGCTTACAATCCTGAGAATGGGACCGGTATAAACGTTATTATCAATATGATTATCGCAAACCATGCAATTGCCTTTCTCTTTGTGTCGAGAGGCTGATACGGGTCCATGGGGCTTGGATGCCTGATACCGAGGATCAGGATAATCAATGCCCAGAAAAGCCATACCTCCCATCCCCATATACCCATGACAACAAGCGTGATAAGCGCAATCCTTGCAATTACATTATACCATTTGCCGAAAAGTGCGTATGCAATGTGCCCGCCATCGAGCTGACCTATGGGTATGAGGTTCATTGCGGTGACGAACATGCCTATCCAGCCAGCAAATGCTATAGGACTGAGTCCTATCTCGTAACCGGCAGGGATGCCCGGCCTTATAATGAACGATAAAAATTTGACGAGCAACGAGTCCCCCAATGTAATGCCGCTTACGGATGCTATGGGTACAAGAGGAGAAAGCTTGATACCGATTATAAGGGCAGGCAGTGCTATGACAAAGCCTGCAATCGGTCCTGCTGCACCGATATCAACGAGTGCATTGCGGTCCGGTATGGGCGATTTCATGCGTATAAATGCCCCAAATGTTCCGAGTATGTTCGGTGCAGGTATGAAATAGGGCAGGGTTGCCGCAACATCGTGATGTTTGGACATAAGAAAATGTCCCATTTCATGGGAAAGGAGAATACCCATCAGGATGAGTGCAAAGGGCAGCCCTTTGTATGCCTCCGATAAATTGGTAAAAGGGTTTACCCCATACTGAAATGCGCCTGCAAAGACTACGGCAATAAATGTTACGCAGAACAAGATAAGGGGCGTCAGTATCTTTATTTTAGGCTTTTCGGGCTGTTTCCATCCATAGTAATCATCATGGAGCTGCTCGAGGTCTATCTGTGTATTATCAATATAATCTTTGTTCATAGTTTAATTCCTTTCAACTCATGGTCAGTACCAATAAAATAATCTTCTCCTTTGTCATTCCCGCGAAAGCGGGAATCCATAAACAGAAAACTGGATTCCGCATCAAGTGCGGAATGACAGAGGGAGGTTTTTTAATATAGGTATTTATATATACTTTTAAAAGTATATAGTATCAATCATCTGCCATATTTTCAATGGTCTATCTATGTAATTGCTCATGAGCCTTGTTGTAATATCGAACATCGCATGAGGTACATCCACCATGAGAAATTCGTCAATGTTGAGAGAGTCGTTGTTTACCGCTTTTATCAGCAGCAATAAATTGTCCGGTATCGCGAATGATCCGGTGTTATGGGGTATGCAGGACTCACATACCAGTTTCCCTGTTTGTTGCAGAAAATTTACCCGGTTACCGGCAAACGGCATGCCGCATGATTCGCATTTTTCTATGGCAGGAAGCAACCCGGTTTCCTTTAATAAGTGGAATTCGTAGAACAGCCTGATCTGATTGAGCGCCTTGTTCTTTTCGAGAAATTGGATTGTATAAACCAAAAATTCAAACAGCTTTGGGTGACTCTGATGTTCAATAAGCATAGCATCGGTAATACCCGCCATATAAAATAACATCATGATCTTATCGTAATCCTTTTTTAGATCGATAAGATAATTATTCACCTTTGCATGGTTTATATACATAAGCTGGTATGGATTTTTGGCCGTAAATCCGAACTCGCCGATATTCCCGACTTCAAAAGCTCCGGGAAACCTTTTTCTGCTGTTTACCCCTCCCTTTACAATTGCTTTTATCTTGCCCTCTTTTATCGAGAAAATGGTTACGATTAAATCGGATTCAAGATATTTCAATTTGTGGATAACGATACCCTCTGTGGTGAAAAGATGCATGGTGTTAAACTATGAATAAATTTATATTTTCCTTTAAGAGATCAAGCTCCTGTATAAGCTGGTTCATGATGGTATCGAGGTCTGAAATGTTCTGTTCATTATTTCTTATATGGTCTATTAACTCCTTTGCGGAATCCGAGGAATAAGCTACCTGCTCTTTGATGTCGATTGCAAGGCTGTCGTTTATATAGCCTATAAATGTTTTTATATTCTCGACAGCGTTGCTTATGGATAGTAATGTCGTATCATGGGCATTATTGATCTCGGCTAAATTTATGAGTGTGTCTTTGATTTGACCGAAAACACGGCCGATGCCCTTTAAACTGTCTAAAGTGGCCGCTATGTCTACCGTCAGTTTCGAGACAATCTCCATGCTGTGCGCATTCACTGAAGAATCGGATCCGGCATTCCTCTGCACGGTTTTACCTGCAGTGCCGCCGATGATATGAGCGGCTATATCGATTGCCGAGTTCGAGAGCTCTTCGGTCCTCTGCGTAATGGAATTAATATCACTCATGGATTGTTTCAATCCCGTAAACATGCCGTTGATGTCTTTTATGCCGGAAGAAACCTCATCAACATTTCTTCGCACTTTTGTTATATAATCCGAGATATCTTTGGAGCCGGTTCTTGCTCTCCCTGCGAGCCTCTTGATCTCTTCCGCCACGACCCTGAAGTTGTTTCCTTCGGTTTGGGGTGAAGATGCGAGTATAAAGGCGTTGACGGACAAGAGGTTTGTACGCTCCGCAACGTTGTTTATCATACCCAGCATTTCATCTGACTGCTGAATGTGGGAAAGGAAAGAGGATAAAAGGGAAAGTACGCCTTCCGCTATACTCTGCGTTTCGTTTATTATAACTTCCATATCTTTCGTAAGTTCCATGCCGCTGACGTTCGATTTCTTTATATCGGTCATTAAACCTGTAAATCCGTTCAGCAGCGTGTTTGCGGCGCCTGTATCCGAAGTGTACGATTGCGTGGTAGAATCAAACGAAAGGAGTATGGTCTTCAGTTTGTTTATAGTATATTTCATGTCTTCGTATGCATTCACATCCTTCTCGATCAATTTTAACGTCCTCGTAATGCGCGTTGATGCTGCGGTCACGGAAGATTTCGTTTCCTTATTACGTTGTATCGCGCGAAATATGGCTTCGCTGTCCTTTTCTATTCTCGCCCTGAACGGCACACTCAGATCGGTTATCTGCTGAGCGATGTCTTTTATAGAATTTATGATACCGAACAAATCGTCCGTGTGTTTCGATTGCTGCGTAATGGTTGATCTTACTGCGGCAATATTTTTGAACGTTGCACTTATCAGGCTGTTCATGCCGGACACGTTTTCGTTCGTACGGATCCTTGATTCTTTGAATGTCCTCATGAGTGTTCTTAAGTTTAAAGCGATCATTCCGAGTTCATCGGTTGAAAACAATCCCGGTGTTTGGGACAATTTATTTCCTGAGAGGGCCGCAGAGTAATCGGCAAGTTTCTTTTCATGGGACGCGATGTCATTTGATATGAGGAATGTTGTGATAAGCACTATGAAGAGTATAAAGATGCCCGCTATGGTCATATTGGAAATAAAACGGTACAAAAGCTTCGTGTAAAGACTGTCTCTGGCTCCGATAACAAGAAGATGGGGTGACCCGTCGATCAAGAGCGGCTTATGGAGGGAAAACAGCAGTTGTTTGTTCGCTGTATCCGGCACCATGTTCTCTGTGCTTAATCCCTTTATTATCCGGCTGCCGAGCGTTGCCCCGGAATAAGACTTTATCGTGCCGCTGTGAAGATTGTATACATAGATCCTGTAGGTGCCCCCGGAAGATCCAGCTATTCCTTTTAATATGCTGTCTGCGTTCGGATTTTGGTCGACCGTACCGGCGATGAGTGATGCCGATTTCATGGTGTTATTGTATAAACTCTGTTTTATGTACCGGTCGGCATTATTGAAAACAGCGTACGCAACGATGATAAATGCAGCTACCGAAATGATACTGAAGACTCCAATGAGCTTATACTTTATGGGAATATAGATGCTTTTCAATTCGATGATGTTTAACTTCCTGATGGCTTTTGAGGCAGACGTGTTCGTTACGATCTTGAATACATAAATCTGCGAGAGTTCCCCGATGATCAACACAAACAGAAAGGTAACCGCGATGCCCCCGAGCGAGGATAGTGTACCGTCTAATTCTATTATCTTCGCAATACTGCCGGTAATAAGATATGCGAACATTCCTGCCAATTCCGTCATGACGGTCAGCGGCAGTATGGCGAACGGATACCGTACGAGAACAGCTATATGTTTTTCTGAAGACGCCGAGTAGGTTTCGTCAAGAAGGTCTTTTACTTTCCGGAGGCTTAACGGGTTGACGAAATAAAAAATAAGAACGGCAATTGAAGTGGAAACAAGGATAAGGACAATGTTTACGATATGGTCGTTTATCGTTATGAGCCGGGTGGTCGAAAGCAGGGCACTGAATATGCTGATTGCCACAAACAGGAGAATCAAATAAAATATCGTCAAAATCCGGTTTGCTTTTATCATAATATCCTGAACCTTCTTGGTTCCTCATTTATTTTATCCGATACGATTTCGATATCACTCCGTATATCGAGATGGCCCAATTGCCTGTTCAGGTGCCGCGATGTTTCGGATATGCTGTCAAGTATCGCGTGTATCTCCGATGTTTTTGTTTTGATGACACTCATGTAACCGTTGATCGTATTTGCAGGTGTATTGATTGTAGAAAGCTCAGCGGGTATTTGTCCCATGATTTCCCGGTAGCCCCCCCATTTATGCACAATAGTATCGATAACATCTTTCAGATCGGCGGAATATTTGTTTATGTCCGCCACACTGTTTTCTACGTACATGAGCTTGGTCTTCATGAGATGGTGCATTTCCTTTTCTGCCATCATATCGGTCGATAATTTTTCCCATTTCGAGTGCAGGTTGTTAGTGGTTTTTACAATGTTTTCGTAAGATTCCTTCAGACGGAGAACAAGGTTTGTTACAACGCCTGTTTCTTCACGGAAAGAGTTCAACCTGTTGTCTACGTTATCTATGAATCTCTTTTTCTCGTATATATTGCTCTTTATCGTATCTTTTTCTTTTACGAGGAGCTCTGTCAGGTTTTTTACCTCGAGGATTTTTGTCTGTGTTACACTTGCAAGTTTTGTAATCTCATCGGATACAACGTCGAACCCTCTGCCTGCCTTTCCTGCCTGAGCGGATATGACCGAGGAATTCATAGCCAGTAAATTCGTATCATCGATGACAAGGTCTATCTTGTTCAGGTCGGTTACTATTCTTTCTACATTATCGTTGAGGGAGGAAACCGTGGCAAGAGAACTGTTGAAGATGGTATCGATTTTTTGTTTGTTGCTTCCGCCTTTTCTTATCTCCGCGTTCAGTCTGTTGATATTGTCTGTCAGAGATTCAGTGATAATTCCCAATCTCTTGACGGCCTGTTCATTTTGCATGGTTGCCGTTCTCAGATAATCCAAATTGTTTACCGGACCGCTGTTGATGCTCTCTGCGGTAGTTTTTTGTATATTTTTTATGGTTTCGAGAAGATTGTTGTTTGACGCAATAATGGAGGTAATCGAGCCGCTTAATCCGGAGAATACGTCTTTGTTGCTGTCCATAAATTCCTGCATTTTATCGCTGTTTATGATTGTATCATTTATGGAGTTTATCAGTCCTTCGATGTATTCCATGAGCTGGTCGAGTGTTTTTTGTACCGATGCGATGATCTCTGCATTGCTTTTTATTTCCTTGTCGAGGATGAGAACATTTTCCTTTGTCAGGTCTATCGAATTCATCATTTTATCCGAAATGTCAGCAATATTCGAGCTTGATAATTTTATTGTTTTGATGACGGACTTTATATTTTCCGTTGTCTTCCTGATGTTGTTTGACACCGTTCCGGCTTCGTCTTCTACAAACAGGCCTGATTGAGTGGAAAAATCTCCGTTGGCAAGCCTTTCCACTGCAGAGACGATTGCCTTGACCGGAAGATAGATGTCCAGGGTAACGAAGAGGGACACCATGACCAGTGCAAGTATAACAGTAAGGATCAGCCAGTTAATTGCGTCGGCGAATTTGGCCAATATACCGGCGTAATCCGACCATGAGTAGACACCGACGAGGTAGAGTTCCTTGCTGATCGGCATCTTGATCAAGGTGGCATCGATGGTCTGATCATTGTATACATCTCTTGCGGCCAGCTTTTTTAAAGGCACAACGCCGGCATAGTTCTCGGATATATTGAAGACATCATCGTATGAACTGTCCATCAGAAGCATATAACCGTGCGACCCGAGCTTCATCCTGGATAATTCCAATGACGTTTGTGCTGCGGAAAGGCCCTGAGACAGAATGGAATCCACTTTTGGCAGAGAGCCTGCCATGTCCAGTTTTGCCGACTCGATGCCGTTTGACTGAAGAGCATCGGTCATGAGCTGTATGCTGATAGTCCTTGCAAATATAAGAAAGATAATGATCAGCAGGGAAGCACTGAAAAAGATCTTTGTAAAAACACCGATTCTCTTTTTTATGTTGATCTCCGCATCTTTCAAATGCTGTTGAATGGTTATAACGAGAGGTTCGGTCAACCGTTGATAAACAAAATATTGGAATATGTTCGCAATGGTTGCACCGCTGATAATGGCAAATACGGTTTTTAGGGCGGTAATTAATCCTGCCTGCGTAAAGCCATAGAGAAGTATGAAATAAATTATGGAAGAGAAATACCATTGTGCAGCGGAAACACTCATAAAATATAATGGGAAAGAAACAGCGGTGTAAAAAGCTGTCATGGTAAACCGTTCGTCCATGGTGTTGTTTTTCAACCGTTTCTCGAATTCGTTTATGATCGTAAATGGTTTCAAGCTCGCGAGGTACTGTATGGTCAAGGCTATGATGACAATAAATATCGTCACAATGGAAATGAATTTGATGGTTTCCAGAGTGAAGGTTATGGTTTTAATGGCTACATAATATATAATAGCGACGGCAATGACGGTTATGAGTGAATTTGCAATCGTTATCCGCGTTTTAAAGTTCATACTCTATACATAGCGTAAACGTAGATTTTGTCAATAAAGAGAGGCTCAACCTTTTTCTTGCCAAAGGATACCGATCGGTTTAATGATAAAGTTTATGAACGGCAAACTTTTAAGCGAATATGATATTCCCATAAAAGAGCATTATTACATTCTTTTGATGAGCTGGGCCGGCTGGGTGTTCGATTTTTACGACCTGACGCTCTATACATTCCTTCTTATTCCGATTGGAAAGGAGCTTCATCTCTCCAATATCCATCTTTCTTATATACTCGGTACATCACTCGCTGCGACTGCACTTGGCGGTATTGTCTTCGGTGTACTCGCGGATCGTTATGGAAGGAGGAGCGTTTTACAGTGGACCATCCTTACGTATAGTATAGGGACGTTCTTGAGCGGTCTTGCTCCGGACTTTTATTTTCTCATCCTGTTCCGGATCATTACAGGCATAGGTGTCGGCGGTGAATGGGCGACGGGACAAACCTACGTTGGTGAGACATTTCCTCCAAAGGTAAGGGGAAGGTTCGGTGCCTTTATGCAGACCGGAGCGCCCGTCGGTGTTGCCCTTGCTGCCCTGGTCGGCGGCTTTCTGTCGCCATTAATAGGTTGGAGGGCTTCATTCATGGTTTCCGTATTGCCTGCGGTGCTGGTTATCATAGTCAGAAAAAAACTTCCGGAATCCGATCTCTGGGAAGAACGCAAGAGTATGATAAAGAGCGGAAAATTATCAAAGGCCGTCTCTGAGGACGAGAGCGGAAGTGGATTCATGTCTCTTTTTTCATCGGATTATATCGCAACGTTTCTGAAGTCCCTGCTCCTCGCGATATTTATTATGTCTGCGTATTGGTTTACCTACGCGTGGCTGCCGGGATACCTTTACGAGCAGAGGCATTTCTCCATGACGAAGTCCGGCCTATGGATGATTATAACGCAGACGGGCGGCTTCATTGGTTATGCAACCTTTGGTTTTGTTGCAGACCGGTTTGGCAGAAGACCGGCGTTTACCCTCTATGCGTTTCTTATGGCAACCGGCCTTATTATGATAACCTTGATGTGGAGTGTCATTGCGCAGTATCCCTCTGTCATTCTCGCTTTCATGTTCATGGTCGGGTTCGGCACAGGATTTTTCGGTGGATACGGACCCATTATGTCCGAATTGTTCCCGACCAAAATCCGCAACACGGCCATGGGTACTGCGTTTAATCTTGCGAGGGGTGTACAGTTCTTTACGCCTGTTGTTATCGTTGTCGTGGCAAGATATTACGGGCTGGGCGGAGGTATATCAATTGCCTCTTTGTTTGCCGTGCTTGCCGGTCTGTGGATTTGGACATTCCCGGAAACCAGAGGGAAAAAGTTGACGGCATTGGGGAGAGGGAACAGGGGACAAGGGGTCAGGGGAGAGTAGCGAGGAGTGAGAAGTGAGGAAAAAGGGAAAAGGGGACGAAGGAAGAGAAAGGGAGAAGATTCAACACTAAAGAACCTTATCCCCATTTGTTTCCTCTCCTCTTAGGAGAGGATTAAGGTGAGGTCTCTGGTCTACATCGCGAGACCTCATCCTATCCTTCCCCTAAAAGGGGAAGGGACGGAATTAAGATTGGAAAAGGGGACGAGGTAGAGGAGCGAGGGGGCAAGGGGAGAAGAGAGGAATAAAAAATGACTGAACGGTTTATAACAGTTGAAAATGAGAATGCATCGTACAGGCTTCCCCTATGGCTTGCGTTCCTGCTTTATCTTCTCCTGACAATCGGATTTACGTATCCGGCTGTCATAAATCTGGGCAGCAGGGTTATCGGGGGCGGTGATGCGTATATGTTCTTATGGGACATCTGGTGGTTTAAATATGCTCTCTTTACCCTGCATACCAATCCCCTGGTGAACAATACCATTTACTATCCCATGCACAACATCCCGATGGTCTGGTCAACGCCGGTCAACGAGCTCGGCTCCCTGCCGTTCCAATTCATATTCGGGAACCTCGTTACCTACAACCTCTTGATACTCACCCATTTCGTCCTTTCCGGTTTTTTTATGTTTATCTTCCTGAAGAAGCTTATCAGAAACGACCTGCCCGCATTCATAGGAGGGGTCATCTATACATTTTCGACCTATCATTTTGTTGCCGGGAACGTCGGCACGCTCGGGCTGACGACCATCGAATTCATACCCCTGTTCCTGTACGCGTTCATACGTTTTATCGACGAACAAACAATCAAAAGCGTTGTTCTGATGACATGTTTTGCAATTCTGGTAGCACTCTCAGACCCCTATATCGCCATCTATTTTCTCGTTACCTTCAGTGACGTTTTCGTCCTGTATGCCCTGCTTGCGGAGCGGCGGCTGATACTGCATGAGAAAAGATTTTGGGGGCTCGTGGTATCCGGTATCCTGACGGCTGCCGCGGTCCTGCCTTTTTATCTTCCGATGGTGGGCACGGTTGAATCTCTGCATTCAGCACATTCATTGGCAAAGGATGCGGTACTTTACTCCGAGGACCTCCTCGGTTATTTCATACCGACCCATACCACCTTTTTGTGGCGTAAGTTCTCTATAAACTATAACTTCAATCCGACGATAGCCCATTATTTCATCGGCTTCATTGTCCTGGTGCTGAGTCTTATAGGCATATTCAAGTCGAGCCCCAGGTTCAAGGTGCTGTTCCTTGCTTTTCTCATAACGGCGTTCGTTCTTTCCCTGGGTCCGTATCTTCAGATCAACGGCCCCATGCTCTTCAATGAAGGAAAATCGTACGTGATGATTCCGATGCCGTATTACGTGATATGGAAGATACCGGTGCTTGATTTCCTGAGGTTCCCCAACAGGTACTCGCTGGACGTCGAACTGATGCTGTCCATATTTGCGGCATCGGGACTTTCCGTCATGATGCGCAGGAACATATCGACGATCATAGCAACCGTCGTTCTTGCCGTCGTGATACCGTTCGAAACAATCACCCATATACCCTTCACCACGTCCGATGCAGTCATACCAGCGGTCTACAAATCCTTGAAATCCAATCCCGCTATCCACGTGATTTACGACCTGCCGTCTGGCAACGATCTCACCCTGCCGTACGTGGACTATGCATACAAGTACATGTATTATCAGTCGTACCATCATAAAAGCATCGTTTACGGCCACCTGCCGAGAACACCGAACCATGGGAACGATTTTACGCTTTTGAACCCGTTGCTGCAGGTATTCAGCGAGCCCCAGGCGCTCAACTATGGAGATATCATACAGCGGGACATGCCCGATTATGTGCCCTACGGCATCGCGGCGCTCGACCGTGATGATATTCATACGGTGGTCCTGCATAAAACGTTTTTGTCCACGGACTTCGATAAAAATACGGAGAAGGCGCTCTCCAAACAACTGACAAGGACATTCGGCAAGCCTGTCTTTAACGATCACCGTACCGAGATGTTTGACGTGCCGCGGCTGTCAAAGCCTGTTTTTAAACCGATTCTCTATCTCGGAACGGGATGGTATGAGCCGAAGTATTATCAAAACGGCATTGCGTACCGCTGGATGTCGAACGATGCGGAGATACGGCTGTCGCACTGGCGGGGCGGGTATGCATCCGTGGAGTTCTCCGTGTTCCGTCCCTTTATGAAGGTAACGGACCTCGACGTATTCCTCGATGCAACGCTCGTGGCCCATCTCGATATATCGTCCATCGTACCTCCGAATGTCGGGAAAATTACCCTGCCGTCCGTGTATCTGCCTGACGGAAATAGTACCATTGTACTGCATGTCGAGCAGGGGCCCTTTGAACCGTTTTTCATGGAATCGGGGTTCCCCGATGTAAACCCGTACAGCCTGGCCATAAGCCAGGTAAGGATCGGTCCTGTGAAAAAAAACAGGATCGGGAAGTGAATACCGCGTTTTTTAAACGTCCCCTGAAAAGGGGACTTCAGGGGTTGTCGATCATTTTTAACCCCCTTAATCCCCCTTGTCAGGGGGACGAGAGAGACGGAAATGGGAAAACGGGGGAAAAAAGCAAGACCTCACCAAGCCCTCTCTTAAAAGGAGAGGGAACTAAAAGGAAACGGGAAACAAAAATTATGCAAAATGATCTGAAATGGAAAAATACGGTTGTACTGTTATGTCTTATACTGTTGTCCGCCCTCGGTACGAATGTGCGTGCAGCGACAATCGAACGGGCAAACCAGGTGTTTTACAATTACGACAAGGATATTTCGAACATCCCCAAGGCCATTGTCCTGTACGAGCAGATTATCAAGGAGAACAGGGATCCGGTAGTCCTGTCAACGGCATATACGCAGATTGCCATGGCAGACCTGACTATGGGGGATTTCGCCGATCTCACGCATACGGACGCGCTGAAGGATTATGAAGCCGGTAAGCTTGCCGCACAAAAAGCGATCAAACTCAATCCCGAAGGATCCGACGCTTATTTCTGGTATGCGGGGAACATAGGGAGGATGGCACAGCGTGAAAACCTCATAAAGGCGCTGCTCTCCCTGCCGGCGTTTTTAACAAATCTTAATAAAGCGTATACATTGAATCCAAAATCATTGTTCGTATTGGAGGCATACGCTGAGCTGTATTATCAGCTTCCCGGTGCATTCGGAGGCAGCGATGAAAAATCGATCCAGTATATTCATGAGGCATTGAAGATCGATCCCCGTTATACCATGCCCCTGACCACACTGGCCAAGGTGTACATCAGTGAGGGGCGCTATGCCGAAGCACGCGATGTCCTGAACCGTGTGCTGCAATTCAATGACCCTTCCTACCGTGCAGGCTGGGTTATGTACGATATACCCCTCGCACACAAGCTGCTCGATTCCATCAAGGATAAAAAGTAAGATTTCATGTGTTTTAGATTAACGTAGAAACCCACCATCTTTGACGGTGGTTATGGAGAGTTGGCTTTGCCAGTTTTCTGTCATTCCCACGCAAGTGGGAATCCAGAAAATATTGTAGGGGCGAGGTAACCTCGCCCCTACCGGTTTATTTTTCAAATGCATTTTTTGAGTGAACGGATGGCCCCATCGTCTTTGACGGTGGATTCCCATTGGGATTTATCCCGCCAAAGGCGGGACAAGAATGACACATGGAACGGTCAATCGCTGAAGCCGAATTTGTGCTGGCCGGAAAATATGTTGTGCAGAAAGGACCTCCTGTGAATGGGGCAGGGACCGTATTTCAACAAGGCCTTTACGTGTTCTTTCGTTCCGTAACCCTTGTGTTTGGCAAATCCGTATTCAGGATATTGCACCGCGTATCTTTCCATGATGCTGTCACGGTAGACCTTCGCTATGATTGAGGCAGAGGATATGCTCTGATGCAGTCTGTCCCCGTCAATAATCGTTTTCTGCGGCAGGTCCGTATTGATTTCCATGTTCCCGTCGATCAAGACAAGATCAACGGTATAATGCAGCAGAGACAATGCCTGCTCCATTGCACGCTTGGTCGCATTTCGTATATTGATCGCGTCGATCGTGTGCTCGTCAATAACCCCTATGCTGTACGACAGTGCGTGCTCGGTAAGATATTCATAGGCCTTGACCCGCGCCGATGGTGTCAGAAGTTTTGAGTCCTTTATGAATTTACAGTTCGTGTCGTCGGGAATAACGACCGCACATGCTACGACGGGGCCTGCAAGCGGTCCCCTGCCGACTTCATCTATGCCGGCGATGCGTGAGTAGGAGTTATATTTTACCATAGATATTCAACGTCTCATGGCGTCCGGGGTAGACCGGCCGTTACTATTTTCGGAGCATCAGGCTTTTTAATGGGTACCCCCAACATAGAGTAGTGGCGTATCAGACTTTTTTGTGTGCTATCCCCTCTTTGGAAAAGAGGGGCAGGGGGAGATTTTATAATCATAAAACGCTCCATGAATATTGCTTCAAATGACTATTGTACAAGAGCATGCCCTTAAAATCCCCCTTAATCCCCCTTTTTCAAAGGGGGAAAAGTATCTTGCACATTTTTACCTATCCACATAAAAGCCCGAAGAGCCAAAAAGTTTTCTCATCCATAATTTTATATTATACATAAACCACTATATCTTGTATATACCCATTAAGAAGTCGGATGCGCCCTATTCTCTTATATAATTCAAAATTAAAAATTAAATAAAGAGATTATTCTTCATCCGTTGGTTCGGATGCCGGAAGGGGAAGCTCGGTCTGGTTGCGCTCGAGTTCTTCTTCCGCTGAACTCATCTGTTTAATATCCTGCAGGTTCGGCAAGGCTGAGATGTCCTTTAAACTGAATACCTCGAGGAACTCCTGCGTTGTCCCATAAACAAGAGGTCTTCCCGGCAATTCTTTTTTCCCTATGATCTTTATCAGCCTTTTATCGAGCAGCGTTTTTATAACACCGCCGCTGTCGACACCCCTGACATAATCTATCTCCGCCCTTGTTATGGGCTGGCGGTACGCCACGATGGCCAGGGTTTCCATGGCAGGAGCCGATAGTTTTGAAGGCCGTACGGTATTCAGTCTTTTTATCCATTCTGCAAACTGCGGCTTTGTCCTGAATTGCCAGCCTTCGGCAACCTCTACAAGCTCAATCCCGCTCTCTTCGGACGCATACCCGGCCTTTAATGTCTCTAAAAGCCCCGGAATCGTAAGCTCTCCAAGGTCGATGACGGACATAACCTGCTCGATATACTTTACTTTGAGCGGTTTCTCGGACGCAAATATAAGGGTTTCGATTATTGCTATGAGTTTTTCTGTTTCCATATTACCTCTGTATTGTTCTTATTCCGGCACATAGAGCCATATATTACCGAATGGTTCTTTTTGTTCACACCGTATCATTCTGAGCCTGAGCAGTTCAAGTACCGCGAGTATTGTTATGACAATATCCATTTTGGTGTACTCTTCGGGAAGAAGTGTATCAAATACAATACTTTTTGCAATACTAATACGCTCCATGATATCGTTTATTCTCTGGGCGACGCTGATCCTTTCTACGGTCATGTAGGCTATTTTCTCGCCCTTGGCCCTGTCCAGAATGGATTTGAATGCGACCAGCAGCTCATAGGCATCTGCCTCTATGTTTAAAGACGTGTCCTCGGCCTCTATGCTTTCCTGCATACCCTTCGGAAACGTGTCCCTGTACAGCATGTTGAGATTGTTCAACTGACCGGCTGCGTTCTTGAAACGCTGATACTCGAGCAGCCTGTTGGTAAGTTCCAGTCTTGGATCTTCTATTTCTTCTTCCGGTTCAGCCGATGCCGGGATAAGCATCCGCGCCTTTATCTCAAGCAGTGTTGCGGCTATTACCAGGAATTCCGAGGCAAGCTCGACATTGAGCACCTGCATCATGCCGAGGTAAGTGAGGTACTGTTCCGTAATAAACGAAACCGGGATATCGTAGATATCGAGCTCGTTCCTCTTGATGAGGAACAGCAGAAGGTCGAGCGGACCTTCGAATATTTCGAGCTTAACCCTATAGTCCTGCGGTTCTGAAATCATAAACGATCCTGATTGCCTCTTTTACTTCCTGCATCGTTGCGGCTGCAAACGTCGCGGCCTTTTTATTGCCCCGTTCGACAATGTTCCTGAGGATGTCCGGCTGTTTCACGAGGCTTTCCCGCTTCTCCCTTATTGGTGCAAGCAAGGTGTTTATCTCTCCTATAACCACCTTTTTGCAGTCTACGCACCCAATGCCTGCCGTCCTGCAGCCGGTGTTTATCTCCTGTAACCTGTCCGGCGGCGTATGGAGTTTATGGAGATCATAAACGGGACAGAGATCCGGGTTCCCTTTGTCCGTCCTCCTTATCCTGTGCGGGTCCGTCACCATGGTGAGTATCTTTTTTGAAATCACATCGGGGGGATCGGATATATACAGGCAATTGTCGTAGCTTTTGCTCATTTTTCTGCCGTCGGTTCCCGGAACTTTCGGGGCTGTTGTCAGGAGCGGCTGCGGCTCGGGGAATACGGTTTTGTACAGATAGTTGAACCGCCGTACTATTTCACGGGTGAACTCCAGATGCGCAAGTTGATCTTCTCCAATGGGTACTTTATGGGCTTTATAGATGAGGATGTCGGATGCCATGAGCACGGGATAACCGAGAAATCCATACGTATGGAGATCGGAGGGTGTTTCCTCGCCGAGCTTTTCCTTGTAGCTGGGCACGCGCTCGAGCCAGCCGAGCGGTGTTATCATGGAGAGTATCGTGTGCAGTTCCGAATGCTGGGGTATGGATGACTGTATGAAGATCGAGGCTTTTTCAGGGTCAATGCCGACGGCAATCCAATCCGCGAGCATCTGTATGACACTGGATTGTATGTCCTCTGTTTTTGCATAGTTTGTCGTAAGCGCATGAAGGTCGGCGACAAAAAAATAACATTCATACATATCCTGCAGCTTTATAAAATTGGTAAGCACTCCATGGTAATGTCCAAGGTGAAGTTTCCCGGTAGGTCTCAATCCGCTTAATACTCTTTCCATTTCTCCCTCTATACACCCAATAGCATGTTCAATACACCGAGCAAGTAGAAAAGCGATCTGCCCGCAAAAAGATACGAAAGCAGGTTTGCCGGAAGCCATAAAATTAATGACAGTATCTTGAACGGTGTAAAACTGTCCAGCACAAACAGTGCGAGGAGGATGACCATACCGTACCGCTCCAGCCATTGATAATGTTGTTCATAACGATACGGCAGAAGCCCGAATAATACCTTTGCACCATCGAGCGGCGGTATGGGAATCAGGTTGAATATACCGAGAGCGAGATTGATCTGCAGGGTGAGTATAAGCAGGGCGTATATCGACGACCACATCAAACCTGAAATATTGATGTTCCCGAAAGCCATGAGGACCCGGAGGGTTATGCCTGCGATCAGCGCGAGAAGGAAATTAGCGCCAGGCCCTGCAAGTGATATCCATATCATATCCTTTTTGGGGTCTTTGAGATTGTACGGGTTTACCATCACCGGCTTTGCCCAGCCGAAATGGGCTATAAAAAGCATGATTGTCCCTATAGGATCCAGGTGTGCTATGGGGTTGAGTGTTAATCTGCCCGTTGCCCGCGCAGTCGGGTCTCCAAACCTGTCGGCTACCCAGCCATGACATACCTCATGCACGGTCAACGAAAACAGTATAACCGGTATCAGGAGAATAAACTCTTTTAAGCTTGAAGTGTCCATATATGAATTTTTTATGTAATAACATGTACCGTGCGCTGTCAATGATTTATTATAAGAATATAAAGATTGATACTTGATGAAAAAAAAGATAAAGTCAGATAAATACGGAATGGAAGAGCAGGGAGGTTATATGAAGGTTGTCACATCTGAAATAATGAGATCCCTTGATAGAAAGACCGCCGAATCGTTCGGCATCGCAAGCAGTATTCTCATGGAGAACGCGGGACGGTCCGTTGCTCAGGCAATTATAAAGGAATTTGATTCGCAGGCAAGAAAAGGCGTCGTCGTGTTCTGCGGCAAGGGGAACAATGGCGGTGATGGGTTCGTTGCGGCACGGCACCTTATCAACAAAGGATATCATGTCGATGTGATTTTCTTTGGCAAGAATAAGGAGCTATCGGAAGATGCGGGTGTAAATTATACGGCACTGAGCAGGATTACGGATGTCATACACGAGATGAAGGACATCAGCGAATTTGACAAGACGGATATCAATCTCAAAGAAAAGGGTATTATCATAGATGCCTTGCTCGGTACTGGTATAAAAGGTTCCGTTAAAGAGCCGTACGCAAGTGCGATAGATCTTATCAACAACTCGGGCCTTCCCGTCGTTGCAGTCGATATACCATCCGGAATCGATGCGGACACAGGCGATGTTGCCGGTATTACCGTCCGGGCAAAGAAGACCATTACATTCGGGCTTGCAAAGATTGGACTTGTTGTTTACCCGGGTGCCGAGTTTGCAGGCAATGTGGAGGTCGTTGATATATCAATACCGGACAGGCTTGTTCAGCAAACTCACATTCCCTATAATCTTTCCAGCCACGACCTTATAAATTCCCTCTTGAAACCCCGTAATTATGCTACAAACAAGGGAGATTATGGACATACACTGGTCATAGCAGGTTCTCAAGGTAAAAGCGGTGCCGCTGTATTGAGTGCAAAGGGTGCATTGCGTACAGGCAGCGGCCTTGTTACCATTGCCGGACCGGAAAGCCTGATACCGGTATTCGAAACAACGGTTCTCGAAGCATTGAAAGAGCCGTTAACGGAGACCCCCGGCGGTGCCATAGGCACACCGGCAATCGCACAGGCGGAAAAACTTTTGCAGACAAGGGACGTTGTCGCACTGGGACCGGGTATAGGAACAGAAAAGCAGACATCCGGATTTGTCTTTGAATTTTTAAAGAGGTGCCGCCTGCCCGTTGTGATAGATGCCGACGCGATTAATATTATTGCGCAGAACCCGGATATGCTTCTTGAGTTTAACAACGAGAACATCGTGCTGACCCCGCATCCCGGCGAATTCGGCAGGCTTATCAATATGAACCCGAAAGAGGTAAATCAGAACAGGGTCAGCCTTTCCATAGACTTCGCAAAACAGTATAACTGTACACTCGTGCTCAAGGGCGCACGAACCGTTATAGCGGATAAAGAAGGCAACGTCTGGATAAACCCGACCGGTAATCCGGGTATGTCGACCGGTGGTATGGGAGATGTACTGACCGGCATTATTGCGGGTTTCATAGCACTGGGCCTGCGTCCGCGTGATGCGGCGGTTGCAGGGGTATATGTCCATGGCATGGCGGGAGATATCGTGTATGCCTATCATAAGAACAGCGCTGTGCTCGCATCCGATCTGCTTGAGCGAATACCGTATGTCATCTCAAGTCTGATCGAACTATGAGCATTCCCCTTACCAGGCGCCCGCTGCTGTTCGTTGTTGACGGCAGTACCTATATCTTCCGCGCATACCATGCACTTCCGCCCCTGACCAGCAAGAAGGGCATACCAACGAATGCTGTTTACGGTTACACAAACATGATTATCAAAACCATTGAGCAGTACAAGCCGGATTATTTCGTCGTCGTGTTTGATTCAAAAGGACCAACCTTCAGGGACAGTATCGATGCAGAGTATAAGGCAAACCGGGGAGCGCCGCCCGATGACCTTTCCGTGCAGTTTCCCTCTATCTTCGAGATTACGGACACCATGGGTATACAGCGCCTGAATAAAGAAGGCTATGAGGCAGATGATGTGATAGCAACGCTGGCCGACCGTGCAACGGCCATGGGCTTTGGCGTTGTCATCGTTGGCAGCGACAAAGACCTTATGTCAGTCGTGAGCGATGACGTGGTCATGCTGGATACCATGAAGGACCAATGGATAACATCCGCGGATGTTGTGCAGAAGTTCGGCGTCAGCCCCTTGCAGATGACCGAATTCCTGATGTTGACCGGTGACAGTATCGACAACATCAGGGGCGTCCAGGGCATAGGTAAGAAGACAGCAATGGACCTGCTTGGAAAATACGGCAGTATCGACGGGATCTATATGCATATCGAAGACATCGCAAACAAGCGGGTGAAAACGGCTCTCATAGATGCAAAAGAGCATCTGTACGGGGTAACCAGAGGGCTTGTCCAGCTCAAACATGATGTGCCGGTCGACATCGCACTTGACTCGTTCAAAATGCCGGAGTCTTTGTTTGGTTCCCTGCAGCCGGATCACAGGGAAAGACTTATAAAGTTGTTTTCGGAGTTTGAGTTCCGCAGGCTTATAGACAAGCTCGGCAAGGTGGAGGTGAAGTTCGATTATCAGGAGATAGTTTCCATCGATCAAATCAAAGAGGCAGTGAAAGATGCTAAAGAGGTCGCGCTCGTTTACAGGGACAACGAGATGGGGGTTTATGCAGACAGGGCTTATTATTTTGGCAGCGCCGGTGTTGATGCCATGAAGCAGATGATGTCGCTTGACCGCGGGATTATTGTCCATGATGCAAAAGCCGTCCATAGATTTTGCATAGAGCACGGCATAGACATGAAGGCATCCCTGTTTTCCCTTGAGCTCGCTGCATATCTCTGCAATCCCGAGTCAAAGAGCTATTCCATGGAATCCCTTTTCCTTTCAGAACTGGGCGAGGAACTTCCAGACATATCTCCAGAGGACGGCGACAGGGACAACGGCATGTTCGATAAACCGCAGGTCAGGGCTGTTTACGTAACAAAGGCTGCGGCGCTTTTAAGCAGGCTCGCCGTGGTTTACAGGGAAAGATTAAAACAGGATGCGCTGGAACCGCTCTTTGAAAAGATAGAAATGCCGTTGGCGGCGGTTCTTGCAAGGATGGAGCATACCGGTATACGCGTCGATCAGGCATACCTGTCCGGGCTGTCGAAACAGTTCGACCATCAGTTGAAAGATCTGACGTCAAAGATGCAGGCTTTCGTGCCTCATGAGTTTAATCCGGATTCACCAAAGCAGATAGCCGCTATCCTGTTTGAGGAACTGAAATTACCCGGTGCAAAGAAAACAAAAACAGGATATTCCACGGACAGCGAAGTGCTCGAAGGCCTGCGTGATAAGCACCCGTTCGTGAGTAACCTGCTCGAGTACAGAGGCATTGCGAAGCTGAAGAACAGCTTTGTCGATACGCTCCCTGCATTCATCAACCCGCAAACGGGAAGGATCCATACGAATTTTATTCAGACAGGAGCAGCAACAGGCAGGCTTGCAAGCAGTGAGCCGAACCTTCAGAACATACCGGTCAAGGACGAGAAGGGCAGGCTGATACGAAGGGCATTCATAGCCGGTACCGGCAACTCCATCGTGAGTGCCGATTATTCCCAGATAGAGCTCAGGATCATGGCCCACCTTTCATCGGATGAGGTGCTGATGGATGCGTTTATGCATGATCAGGATATCCATACGGCAACGGCATCGGGCATCTTTCAGGTTCCTGTTCCGGATGTTACGCCCGGGATGAGGAACACGGCGAAGGTCGTAAACTTCGGTATTATGTACGGCATATCTGCTTACGGACTTTCAAAGCAGCTCGGTATATCGCCGGATCAGGCGCAGGTCATCATAGATTCGTATTTTAACGAATATAAGGGCGTGAGGGCATATATCGATGATATACTGAACGGTGTGCGCCAGACAGGGTATGTCGGTACGATCCTCGGCAGACGCAGGTATATTCCCAGAACTCTTGATAACCCGGCTTACCAGAGGATAGCTATCAATACACCGGTGCAGGGGAGTGCTGCAGACCTTATCAAGGTCGCAATGCTGAGGATCGATGATAGTCTCAGAAAAAATGAGTACGATGCAAAGATGCTGCTCCAGATACACGACGAGCTTATTTTCGAAGTCAACGACGGCCAGATAGAGATGTTCTCCCAGGTCATCAAAAGAGAAATGGAAGGAGCGATGAAACTGTTGGTCCCGCTCAAGGTTTCCATAAACTTCGGCAAAAGCTGGGCGGATATTTAAAGAAATTCAAGATTAAAGATTCAAGATTGTTCAGATCCAATGCAAGTAAAATTCCTTGACGCCATATCTGTTCCGGTTTACGATATTTGTATATTGTATACAATATATTAATCAAGAGTAACCCTCGATAATTTTGAGAAAGGATAATCAGAACAAATTATGGAAGATAATACTCTGAAATCTAAATGGCCTCATCCGTTTTTTTCGTCACATCCGCGATGGCGTTGGTTTATCCTGACAACCGTCCTCATCGGAGCATCTATGTCTGCACTCGATGTAAGCATCGAGAACATTGCATTACCGACATTAAAAAAATATTACCACATATCCCTGCACCTCGATGAATGGGTCGCAATGGCGTACATGCTGACGCTTACCATTTTTCTCCCTTTTTTCGGGAGGCTCGCAGACATGTTTGGAAGAAGCAGGATGTACAATCTTGGTTTTATCATTTTTACCATAGGTTCTGCATTATGCGGCATGGCACCCAACATAGAATTTATGATAATTGCACGGGTGATCCAGGCCATCGGCGGCGGGTTGCTGCAGGCGAACTCGGTCGCAATCATAACTCAATGTTTTCCATCAAAAGAGCTCGGGAAGGCCATCGGTATTCAGGGCGCCGTGCAGGCCATTGCCATGTCAATAGGTCCGTTTCTTGGAGGACTTCTTATAAATCTGAACCTCTTCGGCACAAAATGGCGTTCCATTTTCTATGTCAATGTCCCGGTCGGGATTCTTGGAACACTCGCAGCGTTGTACATATTACCCAGGGACAAGAGAGTAAAAATCAAAGAAAAAATGGATTACATCGGCAGCATTACCTTTGCTGCCGCATTATTGTTTCTTGTGCTGGCATTGAACGAAGGACGGAAATTGGGCTGGGAATCAGATACGATTGTAACCTATATTGTATTATTCATTATCTTTTTCGGCATTTTCATAGTCCGGGAATTGAATTTCAAGTATCCGATGATGGATTTCAAATTGTATAAGATATATGATTTCTCGGCAGGGAATATTACCGGGTTCTTTTCCTATTATGTCCTGTTCGGTATTCTGTTTATCATGCCGTTCTATCTCGAAAATATAGCGAGATTTTCAGCGTTTACGGCAGGCTCATTGTTAACCCCCATACCCATTACCATGTCTATTGTTGCCCCCATTGCAGGTGCACTCTCCGACAAGTATGGTCCTCCCATCATGACTTCCATCGGTATGTTTATATGTTCTCTTGCATCTTTCTGTATGATCTTCTCCGGCAGAAGCCCTGATGTTGCTGTTCTGCTCATTGAATTTACGGCACTGGGATTAGGGATGGGACTATTCACCCCGCCAAACAACAGCGCTGTTATGGGAAGTGTTCCTGAAGAAAGGCTGGGGAGTGCGGGCGGTATTCTGAATATGATGCGGGCAAGCGGCAGGGTGTTCGGTATAGATATTTCCGGACTCATCCTTATGTCGGTAACAGCAGCGTATCTGGGCAAAAGAGGCTATCTTCATGTGGACCTGAGCGGCGTACCTCATCAGCTCCGGGAAACCGGGTTTATGCACGGGTTTGTTATAGTCATTATTACCTACACGGTCCTCAATTTCGTTTCAGCGGTACTTTCTATAACCAAGAAGGGCAGGGTGAAGATGGCGAAAGAGCATTTTCTTTCGGAATAATTTCTTTACCCGAAAAATGCGTTTGAAAAATAAGAAAGTTTATGCAATGAGCGATAATCCCGCGTCAAATACAGGTATTCTTCGAAAATCCGATGAGGAAACTATACCGGGTAATAGCATATAAACCCCGTTAGAAATGTTAGAATAATACAGATTTTTTAATGAATTTTAAATCTATTGTTGTACAAATTATCGTCTGCTGAGTTTCTAACGGGGTAAACATACAGCGGACTAAAATCTCGTTCCTATAAAGAAACTTATAGATATCAGGTGGATCGCGGGATTGAGCGAATAAGTAAACTTCCTTATTGTATTTTTCAGGTTTATCGCTTTGTCCGGTTTACCTATAAGATTACATCGTCATTGATGTAATAATTTACGCAGCCGCAGTCCATGGTTTTGACCTCCGGCATTTCTTCGATAAGTGATTTTATTCTGCCCGCATGCTCGGAATTCCGAACCCTGCCACTGACCCGGACATTGCCATTCTTGACCATCACATTCAGCATGTAGTTTTTTGTCGTATCGTCAGATGCTAGCTTCGCTTTTATCTGGCTCTCGAGTGTGAGATCAGCTATGGCCCTTTTTGAAACCTCGGTAAGCTGGAATTCCGGTTCTGTCGTCATGACGGCTATCATATCACATGCCGTCGGTATGCTCGTATCCTTCAGATTGATTATAACGTTGTACAGTGAGGGATCTTTCCAATCTATGTCGTAGAGGAACTTTGTCCATTGTTTCCTGTATTTGTCCATTTTTTTGATATACGGTATCGCCTCTTCCCGGGTAATCTTGTTGTGTTCCATGACAAAGAGTATCCGCTGTTCCAAACTTGCTATGACCTTGACCTTGATGACCGGGCACGCATTTTTCAAGAGAAGGTGGCCTGCATGGCCATAATACACAATGTTATCGTTTTTTGCCTGTTCACAGAGCGTCGCTTGTATATAAGACAGGTAGCGGAACCTGTCGATATTCAACGACAGTCGTTCTTTGATGGCCGGTTTTGTTTCCATGGCTGATATGAGCTGGTTTTCGGAAATGCCGTACTTTTCTGCGGCTTCCACAAGGATCTCCCTGCTGACCGGTTTATACCCGAGTTTTTTTGCGAGACATTCGGCGAGTTTTTCTCCGCCGCTGAACGTTCCTCTTGATATGGTTATTATGGACATGGCCGGTTATCTCCTTCGATCAGATTTTATGAATCTATAACCTCGAATTGATCTTATCTTTCATTTCTCTTACAGCGGACATAATACCGGTGAATACTGCCCTTGCTATGATTGAATGGCCGATGTTGTACTCCGTTATCGCGTCTATTCTTATTATTGGTTCTATGTTGAGATACGTAAGTCCGTGTCCCGCCGCTATGCCAAGCTTGAGTTTTTCCGCAGTAATAACCGCGTTGACTATTTGTTGGATATTTGTTTCAAGCTCTTTGCCCGTTTTTGATTCACTGTACCGCGCTGTACTTATTTCGATTACATCGGCGCCTACCCGGTGGGCTGCTTTCACCTGGTCGAGGTCGGGATCTATGAAAAGGCTTACGGTGATATCGGCATCGTGAAACAACCGTATGTATTTTTTAAACGATTCCATGTTCAGGGCAACTTCGAGTCCTCCCTCGGTGGTAAGCTCTTCCCTGCGTTCCGGCACCAGCGTCACGGTATCCGGTTTTACGTCGAGTGCTATCTTTATCATTTCCTGTGTCGGAGCCATCTCAAGGTTTAGCTTCGTTTTGACGATCTTCCGTGCAAGCTCAATATCCCTGTCCTGGGTATGCCGTCTGTCCTCTCTGAGATGCATAACGATACTGTTCGCGCCGGCAAGCTCTATGAGACTGATTGCAGATACCGGATCGGGATCGCTGGTTTTCCTCGCCTGCCGTATGGTTGCTATATGATCGAGATTAACGCCAAGTTTCTTCATGGTTCGTCACTCCTTTGACCCTATAATATCATATATGGTCGTTCTATTCCTACCATTTTCTTTGGATCCATACATCCCCTTGTCCGCATGGAGTATGAGTTCGTCTTTGTTCTTGGCATCTTCCGGCATGGAAGATATTCCGATGCTGATGGTAAACTTCATGGCTTCTCCAGTATCTGATTTCATGGCCGATGTTTCGATTTTTTTTCTCAACCGTTCCGCTGTTTTGTACGCACCTTTTGCATCCGTACTCGGCAGGAGGATGCAGAATTCTTCGCCGCCGTATCGAGCCGCATAATCGACATCCCTTATGGTCTGCATGATGATTTCCGATAGTTTTTTTAATACTCTGTCACCCTGAGGATGTCCGTGGGTATCGTTTAATATCTTGAAATGATCGATATCTATCATGAGTAATGCCAGCGGTTTGTTGTACCTGATAGCCTCTTTGATCTCTGCCTCCAGGTACTCCTGAAAATGACGGTGATTGTGCAGGTTGGTGAGACCGTCTGTTATGGCCAGTTTACCGAGTTTATCGAAGAGGATCGAGTTATACAATGAAATGGAAACCTGATTGATAAGCGTGTCCAGAATTATGCTTATCCGCTCATTTATGGTGCTTTCCATGAATAAAACTATCAGTCCCACTTCTTCCATCTTTCCTCGCAGGGATATGATGGCAGTATATTTGAGGGCTTTGTCCGGCGTATAAAGATTGTACAATGCGGGATACAGGAGCTTTATCTGGGATGTCATGACCTGCGAGTTTACCGACAACTGGTTTTCCAGTATTCCGTCATGCATGGGTTCGGTGTCGATGAATAAATCTTTACCGACAAGATCTTTATCGATATTCTGCGTGAAAACTATATCAAAACTTCTGTGCTCATTCTTTGTTGCAAAAATACCCGCGCTGGCACTGGTGATTCTTATGATCTCACTGAGGGATGCTTTCGCTATATCTGATGCATCGATATGATGGGAAAGGGTTCTTACGAAGGTATACATGGCGCCTTTCTCATACATGTCGTACCGTAATTTATACTGCAGTTCTATATTGTCCATCAGATCGATAATCTGATTCGATATTACTGTTAACAGTTTGATGTGTTCGTCTGTGAAGGCCTGCACCTCAAGGCTATCGACACAGATTATACCTATGATATCATTTGCCCGCACAGCAGGCACAGCCATGAAAGACTTAATGCCTTCATTTCTCGTGTAGTAGGGTATGTCCTTGATGTCGCCTTTTATCTCGTTGAGGAGCATGCTTTTCTTATTTTTCAATATCCAGCCTATATAGGGATCATCCGTCGACAGGGGTTTATCCATAGTTATCCATTCGCTGTTCGAGGATATTTCCCTGCCTCTCAATTTCATGTCGTTATCGGTAAGGTAGAGGATCACGGTGAACGCATGTATCGTCGAGCGTAGTGTCTCTACGATATTGAACAACCTTTCATTGAGCATGACCATAAGTCTGTTTTTTTCCTTCTTCAGTCCGTCGTCAGAAATAATTTCAGAGTATTGTACGGAATCGGCCTTTCCTCCCGGTTTCAGGCTGAACTCTATAGGTGCCTCCTGGAGCGTGGCTATCTTGTTTTTCAGCCGGTCTATTATCTTTCTTTCATATGCTACCAGCAACCCAATGGTTATGACCGATATTATGGAAACAATGGAATAAAACAAAAAACGGCCGTACGGTGTTGAAGAGATATAATCCTTTGTTAAGAACAATACTGCCGCGTATACTACGGTGATAACCCCATCGGCAATACCGAACAACAATGTTATAAGACTGAATATCAAATATATGGAAGAATAAGCGTTGAACCGGAAGGTAAGCTCAATATAAGCAAGCATTACCATGAAGGCAGCAACAATGAGCAGGGAAAGCATGGTATTTTTTATATTCTGTGGAATTTTAGTCGCTATGTAAGAAGTAATCGAAAAGATAAAAAAGAGAGCTATAAAGATCAGAAATAAAATATTGTTGTAATCACTGCCATAACCTATGCCGAATAGATAACAGGCAGAAGTGGCTGCAAGCATGAGGAAAAACAGGAATATGATAAAAACATGTTTCTTCTTAAGATTCAGCATTATGTGGAAACAGCGCTTTTATTTCTCTTGGGGGACTACCGGTGAAAACTGAAGAGCACGACGGTTATTTTTTTTAAGGTAGACTACTACATCATTTTTTTTCACCATACCAAGCTCCTCGCGCGCTATTTTTTCGATATACAGGTTATTCGACTGCAATAAATTTATTTCCGCTGCACCGTCGTTCTTTTCCTGCAGCAATAACTGATTCTTTGCATCGGTCCGTGCTATATTTTTTTTGATTTTCCACAGATCGTATACGCCACCGTGCGAGGCTGTAACGTATACTGCCATTCCTATAATGAGAAGCAATAGAAATCTATAAAACCACTTCATCAATTTGTAACGGTGTTACCTCCCTGTAAAGCAGTGTAAAGATGGATACCTTTCAGTATATCGAGAGCGCGTTTTATCTCACTGTCACGCAACAGATCCTCGGTTGTTTTTGTTTCCTTGAGCTTTTTATGAGTCAGTTTGTTTTGTGCCGGGAAATGCCCTTCGAGGTCCTTTTCTTTAACGCCGAAAATATTCTGGGATCCCTCTTCTACGACCTTTTCTTCATGCATGGTTATGTTGGGCTGTATCCCCTCAGCCTGGATGGATTTTCCGTTCGGCGTGTAGTAAAGGGCTGTAGTAAGCCGCAGTGCCGAGCCGTCTTCCAACGGAATGATCGTTTGGACGGATCCCTTGCCGAAGCTTGGCGTCCCGACGATTATGGCTCTGTGGTGATCCTGCAGCGCACCGGCTACTATTTCAGAAGCACTTGCCGTACCTCCGTTAATGAGAGCTACTATGGGATAATCTGGCTCGACGTTTTTGCCGCTCGCCATAAACTTCATTTGTTGATCCGGAAGTCTCCCCTTGGTGTAGACAATGAGGCCGCTCTTAATAAAACGGGAGGCGACATCGACTGCCTGATTGAGCAATCCGCCGGGGTTATTTCTCAAATCGAGTATAACACCTTCGACGTTATTACCTGTTTTCTTATGTATTTCATCAAGGGCCTTCATGAGTTCGCTGTTTGTCGTTTCCTGGAATTGAATAATCCTTATGTATGCATAATGTCCGTCGATGACGTCATATCTGACACTCTTGATCTTTATGATCTCACGGGTGAGCACAAATGTCATGGGTTGTTTCATCCCTTCCCGTAGAACGGTTATTTTGACTTTTGTGCCGCTCGGCCCGCGTATCATCTTAAGGTCCTGTTCGAGGGTGAGGTCCCTTGTTGGTTTGCCATCGATCATGATGATTTTATCGCCATGCTCTATACCTGCTTTTGCGGCAGGGGTATCTTCTATGGGTGCTATTACCGTCAATATGCCGTCCTTTAAGGTGATGGTCATTCCGACTCCGCCGAATTGTCCCTGGGTACTTACTTCAAGGTCCTTATATTCGCTGGGCGTCATGAAGCCTGAATGAGGGTCGAGAGAATTGATCATGCCCTTTAATGCGCCGTATATAAGTTTCTTTGTGCTTACCTGTTCTACATAATCTTTCTGGACCTTGTTCAGAACGGATGTAAACAGCCCGAGTTCTTCGTACCGGCTTTCAGTGCTTTTCGGTTGTTCCTTGTTTGCTACAATTTTTGCTGCAAATGCTGAGGTAACTGCAAGAATAAGAATTACTATCAACCAGCCCCGCATCGTTTTCGGTTTCATATTTTCCTCCGTATTCGGTTTATTCATTTTGATATCATAACGCCTCTTTATTGAAAAGACAAGAGATTGAAGTACGAAACATGAGTGATCCCCAGTTTCAAATGGTAAGATTATAAACAAGGCTGTTCAAGGTATAAAAAACCTGCTCAGAACATCGCACTTTTCAAAGAAGGGGTCCACGGTACAGCAATAACAGTAAACCGGTATGGATTTATGAGAATGTAAAGCCATATGACAATCATATCAGACGACCTTGGGGATGGTGGGAGCAGCAACAGCGCAATCGAACTGTTTTCGATTCAACCTCATCTGTCAGGAGAAGTAGATCCATCGGCAGAAGACAAGGCAGGAACAAGAAACATCAAACAGGTGTGCGAGCTGGTAGGAATTAACCTTGTGGATCATATCATTATAGGGCATGGCAGGTATGCCAGCTTTGCGGATTTGCATGAGTTATGAGGGCGGTATGCCCTCTTTTTTTTGGTGTTCCTTTAGCACCAAGGATATTCACGCAGATTCTGAGCTATACAGTGACCGGCACCGGTAATCTCCCACTTTTTATCGCAATATTTAGGTGTCCAAAAAAGGGGTGCCAAAAATAGGGTAGGGGCTTCCCTCTGAAAACAAAATAATAAAAGAGCGTACCAAAAACGGACGTTTTTTGGACAGGTGGTTGCCGACCGGCTTCGAGGATTCATGGACAATTTATTTCAAATCAAAAATGGTATAGGAATGCAAAATTTATAGAAGTCGAGCTCCCATTCTCAGCAAAAGAAAGAGTAGACGAAACTCCCGGGCTTAATGAGTATTTTGTGGAAGTCAGATTATGGTAGATTACCTCTCCACCAAATGACCCCAGTATGCCCAATATTGTTAAACTTATAACAAGACTTTTTGTAAAGTATAAATAATTATTCATCTATCGTTAACCCCCTATGGTTTCCTCATGGCCATTGCGGGCCCGCGTATGGAAAGAACTGAGGACCTTTAGTTATACCAGGGAATTCTGTTACAGTCATATCACCTTCATTGGCCACCCATACGTTACCCACTGTATCTATAGCTATACCTTGAGGTTTAACGCCTACTGAATAAGTATTAATAGTTTTACCTACAGGACTTAACTCGGTTACAGTATCGTCCCCTCTATTAGTAACCCAGACATTGCCGGATGCATCGATTGCTATGCTCTGAGGATTGCTTCCTACAGAATATACACCGATAGTCTTAATTACACCTTTATTAAGATTTAGTTGACTGACGATATGATTATAATAATTACCATTAACTACCCACACGTTCCCCGAGGTATCTATTGCTACAGCATTCGCCTCAATCTGATAAGTGTTTAAAGTTGTACCTGTGGGGCTTAATTCTGTAATATTTCCATTGGCTACCCATACATTGCCAGATGCGTCTATTGCTATACCACTACCAAATCCTCCGTTGATATTGTCCGGATAGGTACCTATGGTTATACCTGAAGAGCTTATTTCTGTTACAGTAGTAAAATTAGATACCCATACGTTATCTGATGAATCTATAGCAATGCCTGATGGGTAAGAACCTACAGAATAAGTATAGGTGGCAAGTGTACAACTATAAGGTGTATAAGGTGGGCAAGCAGAAAAGTTTATTTCCGAAACGGTTCCATCTGCGTAGTTGCTTACCCAAACATTTCCAGCACTATCTACTGCTATCCCTCTAGGACCTGTACCAACATTATAAGCCTTTATGGTTGCACCGAAAGAACTGAGCTCAGTAACATTGTTAGTGCCATTAGCAACCCAGACATTCCCGGCACTGTCTATTGCTATTCCCCAAGGAGCAACACCAACTTGATATGTATGGGATACGGGGCCGTGATGAGGTGATTGACCACAATTTACCAAAATAAAACCTAACAATATTGTAGATAAACATAGTTTGCAGAATATTACTGTGCATCTTTTCATATCACTTACTCTCCATATACACATCTAAGTTATTGGTAGATAAGATCAAAGAATCAATAAACTGTGGTGTGGTCAAAGAAACACTGAGCGGCGTAGCAGTTACTATATCATTAGTGAGATCCTGAGATAATATATTTGAGTTGAGTAAATGACTAATGTAATTCCCGACAGTAGTTGTTGAACCATTCAGAGATACAGACACATCGAATAAATGGGTAAGAAGATATTCATCTGCTTGAGTTAGAGTCCCTGTATAATGAAGGGAGCAGTTATAACTAAAAGGAGAACTGTATGGATTTTGTCCAAACATATCAATCCCCGTACTGGTAATATCACTCGCAGTTACCGATGTCACTTTACTGCTTGTATATGGATTGGGTGATAGAGGTAAATTTATGGTACCGGGACAAGTAGCTCTTATGCCGTACCCATGATAGATTCCCCATACCTCTGCATATATAGGTACTGTCAGATTCATAACACCTTCAGATGAGCCGTCGCCTGTTATGCTATGCTGTACGCCACTTAAAGTAATATATGCATGAGACGCTACATAACCATTGCCATTCTGATTAATAAGATTTACAAGTTGTGGAATATATCCATTAATTTGCTGTAAGCTTCCTAACAGACTCGTGAACATATTTGTATTGTTAGAAAAATATTGTTCTACGGAGGTCTTCGTAACATTTATACCTTGAGTAACTATAGCTAATTCTAAAGTGTTACCCATTCCTATAGGAAAAAATGAAGTTAGAAAACTTTGTAATGATATTTTACTAATATCACATGCCCCGAATCCTATCGCTGTGCTTCCCGACGGACAGGTCTTTGAAAGGCCATAAATAGACCCTAAATAACTCCCATTCCCAATAGCTATGGTTCCATAATTAAGCCCATCAACAGTATATTCAATAGTTAATCCCGTAGTAGTTGAAGCAACCATCAACATATTATGTGGGACACTGGAAAATAATGTATCATCGACATCCATAAAATTTGTACTGATGTTTAAGATGTTATTTTGTAATGCATTCAAGTCTACGGTAATATCGAGTGTCTCGCCATCACCTATATTTTGACCGGCAGAATTGGACAATGTCAATGTATAAGATGATGTATTGTTATTCTGATCAATTGTTAGGGTATCATTTCTATCCAGAGCACCTAAAAGAAACATAGTAAAATTATTTTGATTGAGAGAAAATAGATTAAGTGGGAATGGTAAAGTTATTAAAGGATTCGATATAATACTATTTGCAAATGAATCTATAGTCGTTGTTGGAATGCTAATTTTACTGAATTTGTTCACATCACACGATGTCGGACTGTTAACATAATTTGGGTTGGTAGAAATAAAGTTCCCGTTTGCTTCTTGAAAGAAAAGTAATCTGCCGTTGTTATTATCACTATATGCAATATCCGCCTTGCCGTTGCTATCAATTGCAACGGAATTTACTGTGCCTGCATTTATACCTATATCAGCTATGTTAGGTAACCAAGTCTTATAACTTCCTGTTGCCATTTTTAATATATGTTTAGTGGAATCATAGTAACTAACATCAAGCTCGCCATTGTTTTGGTCATACCCCAGAGAAGTTATAATAGGCAGGTTGTATGGGCAGGCTATACCATCAACAATATAATCCGACCATACATTGTTGCTCGAATTATTCCAAACAACGATACCGCTATTAGGTACGCAGGTACTTGCCATAGCTGTATTATTGGCAAATGTTAAGCTATATGGTGCTGCAAGATACGTAAGAGAATCTACCCAACTTGTTATCCAGTTAAGGTTCGGTGGTTGTTGTGCATATTCCACTCCACCTTCCATATTGTTGTTAAAAAGTGGTACTGGAACAAATGAGGTGTTAAATATAATGCCAAGATCCCCAGATTCATCTTGTTTCATATCACTATAAAAACCACCAGTGCTATTAATTGGTGCTACTTCTGATTTTATCATGTTACCGGAAGAAGAGATTTCCGTGGAAATTATAGCAGGTGTTGCACTCCACAATCCACGATAAGAAATGACCGGATTCCCCGTACTGGTATTGTAAACAATCGAAATAGAATAATTACCACTAAGCCATTCATTATCACAACTATATTGTTTAATATTATTAATTGTTGATTGATATGTACAAGTAGCTAATGTATCAATTAATTGTTGGTTAAATGAATAGTATATAAGGCTACCCAATATCTTTTTTGTTCCATAGGCGAAGTAAAGACCTATGGCGGGTTGACCATTAGGCAATTTAAATAGTTTCGCATAGGCTATGTCTGGATTGCCTGATTGATCAAGTGCAAGTGAAATTTTACTACTCATACTTTGAGACAAATCCGTCACATCAGTAAAGGGAGTTACATAATCTACTTTGACAGCATTCGTAATCCATTGTGTTCCATTCCAAAAATAATAATACAAATTATTTCCATCTGTAGACGCAATTCTTGGATAATCAAATTGACCGAGCACTATCGATATACCTACAGGCGTATACCCTGTATCAACATACTTATCTATTGCCCACGGCACAATTACTTTAGTATTAGTTAAAGGTGATGTGCCCGGGACGCTTGCTACACCGTTGGTTGCGACCGTTATATACCCGGATATCGCGTTTGACGGCATGGCTGTTGATAAAGCTATAGAAGTTGGGACTGGTTGTCCATATAATATGCTCCAGTTTGTAGAGACTATATAGGGCGTAGTAGGCCATGCTATGCCATTAACAAAAACCGTGGTATTGGTTAAATTGAATCCATCCCCATAAACAGTAAATATCTGTCCCGGGCAGCCGTCGTATGACGATCCCGGAGCTGCGTTACCATTTATAACGTAGTTTATCTCAGGATGTATTTTCAGTTGTGCTATTCCCGCAGCGCTTTCCAGACCTCCGAAATCAACAAATCTTATTTCTACAGTATAAATACCTGCCGCCGGAATATTTACTGAATAGCCGGCCTCGTTCTGCCCTATATCGGTAACTGTAGGATTAATACCGATATTGCTGAAACAAAATTGATATCCCTGTGAACTCGTCATATTAGCGGGCAGGGTTACCGATGTTATGTAAGTACTCTGATTATTAGGATCCACTATATACAACTGCGCCTCTCCTATATTCCATGTATTCGCCGTTGCACAAACAGAATTCAAGTCTTGCATATTATCAATGCTCATGTCCGTTGGTGAGATTATTACACTTCCAGGAGCTGACGGAGGAACTGTATCTTTAACTACTGGTATTAAATCATAACTGTTATCTGTGGTCTCCTGTGCCACAAAATAATAGGGACCATCCGTAAGACCAGTAAAAGGCACACTCGCAGAATATTGATTGTTCGTTACACTAGTAGAGCCCAAGGGAGTTATAGAGCCATTTAAATAAGATTCTGCAGTAAACAGCACCGCACTTACTCCAGATCCTGTGCTTCCGGTAACATTGAGCGAGAGTGATGTCGGAGTGACATATATTGCATCTCTGTAATTGAAACCGCTGAATGCGGGGTAGGAGGGACCTTCAATCCCTACAAGGCTTGTATTGAAAGCTCGAAGGTCATTGGGAATGCCATTTTCAATAGCAGTCCAATAAGCATTTTCTATACAAGTCTTATCACCCTGCGCACAATTAACGGTATTCACATAAGGAAACAGCGGCATCCCTGAAGAATCCTGATTTCCATACAGATTATGATATAAATCGATGTTGCCTGCCGATAAAAAGGTAAACATATATTCGCTTGCAGGTTCGAGTAATCCGTTTGATATAAGAACGGTCTGATTGTTACTTGTGTCAGTACGGGTAAAACTTATCTCCGGTAACTCGGATGGTGTAAACACATCGCCTTCTGAAGCATTGTTTCTACTATACAGCATAGAGATAGGCATGCTTGTCCCCCCCATCATTACTTCACTGAACACCACATTTATCGGCGAATGGGGAGGGAAATATCCAGAGGCAGGCACGGGCGGGGGATAGCTGTCAATAGGGGCCGGATATCCCGGTAGAAAACTCATGATATAGGGAAAATCATTGTCAAGGTTGTTCAGCCAGACATTGAATGAAAATCCACCGGCAAGTACATGCGTATTCGTACCCTGATAACTGATAGCGTTGACTGTAGTTATACTGAAAAAACCTAAGCATTCCGAAGAGCCGGCGCCGCATATGTTTATTTGATAGCCATACGGATAAGAGGGGCATCCGGATCCGCTTACTCCGGATTGAGATGCAGGGGTTGTTATTGGTATCGCTATGGTCAAACCATCCGTAGAAATCGAGGGAGGCCCTGCTGTTATAATGTTCGGTTCCCCTGTACAGGTACCGGCAGGAATCATAGTGAGCACGGTTATAGGAAATCCGGCTATCGGCACACTGAATTTTATCATAAGCTCATACGGTACACCATATTCGAGGATCGGCCCTGGGACAGAAACACTGTTTTGATTGGCAATATGAATACTGTTAATATACTCTGAAAGAGGCGGATAATTTGCAGGTGGCGGAAGAGTGCATGAAAATGTAGTGGCCGACCAAGATGCACCATTACTGCATGCATCCACCCCGATAAAAAATGCTAAAATAAGAACTACAGGGATATAATGCCGTAGTTTCCATATATTCATACTTCCTCCTATTATTTATGGTTGTGGTGATAATCTATAATATGCAGGAGCAAAGTTGAGTAAAAGATAGTTTTGTGCCGATTGGGCAATATCGGGGGGAGGGTCCCCAATTGCAGAACCATTGATCGCCGGATCCGCATTTGTCTGTCCCGATTGTCGCGAGCAGCCTTTGTTAATTGCAACCGATTGAAGAGTTGCAAGAGACTGCATGGCTACGAATTGTAATGTTGGATTTTCATTGGGGTTTGAAACGATGGTCTGTAATACAGGTATTGCTTCATCATCTCGTGCATCTCCAAGTGCTTGTGCTGAGGCCATTCGTATCCTTAAATCATAACCATTGCCCAGCGTATCAATAAGTGTATCCACAACATCATGGCGCGTGCTCTCATCTTCTCTATATTTATCCCCTATGTGTTGGTTTACAATTTTACCAATCGAAAGAGCGGCCATTGCCCGTAAGTTTATATCAAGTCCCGAGCCGCACTGATGATCATCGTTCGGTTTGAGTATCCTTAAAAGAAAAGGAATCGATCCTATATCTGCGTACTTTGCCACAATATCTTCCGCAAGCTGACTCAGACCAATACCGTAACATACAGGTGCCCGTAATATCTCATGTGCGGCATACAGTTTTAAAAATGGCTTTGAAGATAATAATTCATCTCTGGCAGTATCTACATTGATGTCACTGCAATAGTTCTGTTGCCAGCCAGATTTCCATCCATTACAGTTATTTTGACCTTCGTCTGCAGTTGCATGAATACTGAAGAATAGTATCGATATAGGAATCAAGAAGAGACTGACGAAACACAATATTTTCCCACTATGTCGCTTCTGGGTGAAGCTTTTCATAAAAACCTCCTGTATGTATGTTTATATATTTATAAACCCTTTGCCGGGTTTCAATAATCTAAATAAATCTGCTTCCGGAGGTGAATGGAGTTAGCTTCGCTTTTCGTATTAGGCTTATGACATCATACCAAACCAAGATTGTCAATATGTTTGGATCCCCTTGGATGTTTCCATACATATGGACAGTTCCTCGCGACCATGCACAAGCTTCCTGGATGGTAAGAATTAATCCATCCCGGAAAAACGACTTTCTAAATCGATTCCATAGGATATGAAATGTATGAGTTGACATAACCTTTCTTATGCGAACGCAAGTTCCTTTGTTGTATTAAATAGCCTTGACCATAAATGGCAACACCGGGGAGTATTTAGTTGCAGAATCATACTGCAAACGGAGCAAATTCTATGACGGTATGAGCTCTGGCGATTGTACCGTTCGTCCCGGTCCCGCTCTGCCGGTACGGGAGTGCGCCCGTTCAACGGATGGAGTATTGACAGAACGGATATTTTGCAATAAGTCAAAGAAATCCTGTTCCTGCAGATCTCTGTTCTTACGGAAGACGGAAGATAGGAGAAGAAATATTGTTGATAGGGAGGTACCATGAAGAGGGTAAGGCTCATCGTTTATCTTGTAAGTTTTATCGTTTTAATCTCCGGTGTCTTTCTTCGTACATGCTTTGCGGATGAACATTACAAATACCCGCCTCCGGGCAGGCTTATCAAGGTGTACGGTCATATGATGCACCTGTATTGTACCGGCAGCGGTAGTCCCGTCGTGATCCTCGAAGCCGGCCTTTCCAGTTATTCTCTTGACTGGAGCAGGGTACAGCCGGAAATTGCAAAAACCACGGAGGTTTGCTCGTATGACAGGGCAGGGTATGGATGGAGCGAGCCGGGTCCGAAACCGCGCACAGCACAGGAAATAGTAAAAGAGCTCCAGGAGTTACTGACAGTAGCCGGTGTAAAAAGTCCGTATATACTCGCCGGACAATCGCTTGGCGGAATATACGTTCAGCTTTTTGCGCTCGAGCATCCAACGGAGACCGCCGGTGTTGTTCTGATAGATTCGGTAAACAGGGACATGGATAAAATAATACCAAAGAAGAAACTCGACAGATTCGAAAATGATCTTAAATTTTACATTTATTTGGGAAAGCTCGGCGCACCGTTCGGCATCCCCCGTCTTCTGCATATGCCGTCGAGCATCATTATCCCGAAACTGCCGAAAAAACTTCAGCCTGTTGCTTACTCCCTCGCATATAAGACAAAATCTTATCAGGTCATCTATGACGAACTGAATGCACTCCATGAGAGCGAAGTTGAGTTTGACCGGCAGTTCCCGGATATCAAATATCAGGATATAAAGCACCGGGGCATCCCCGTAGTCGTGCTCAGCGGGGCACTTCCAAGAGACTATCCTCCTTTCCTCGTCAGTACGGGGCTCTTTGACCAATGGAAACAATTGCAGGTCGATCTTGCCCGGAGCATACCGGGTGCGAAACAGATCATAGCGCGGAAAAGCGGACATTTTATTCAGCTTGACCAGCCGGGGCTCGTTATCGATACCATAGATACCATGGTAAAACAGGTGAGGCATTGAACCGCAGACGGAATCGGAAAAACATTATTGAATTGTACGGTCTTGTGTGTTAATTTAATCGTATGTCAACCTATAACGAACTGCTGAAAAAAGTGGATAAAAAAAATTTGCCTGCCCACGTCGCCATCATCATGGATGGCAACGGCAGGTGGGCAAAAAAAAGGCATCTGGCGCGCGTAAAAGGACATGAACAGGGCTCAAAGGTAGTAAAAAGTATTGTAGAGACAGCCTCAAATTTAGGGATAGACGTCCTTTCCCTGTATGCTTTTTCCAAAGAGAACTGGAACAGGCCGAGGGAAGAAGTTGATGCACTCATGCAATTACTGCACCGGTACCTCCTCGTGGAAAGCAATAATTTGATAAAAAATGGGGTCAGGCTTTCGATCATCGGGGACCTGAAAAGCCTTTCACCGACACTGCGGGAATTAATATCGGATGTACGCATCCGTTCCAAAAATAATACGGGCACAAGGGTTGTTATCGCTCTGAGCTACAGCGGAAGGTATGAGATCGTCGAAGCGGTTAAGGCTGTCATAAACGATGTGCAGAGGAAAAAGATTGCCGTTGAGGATGTCAACGAGGATGTGTTCGCCGGCTATTTGTTTACGAAAGGACTCCCCGATCCGGATCTCCTTATAAGGACAAGCGCCGAGAAAAGAATAAGCAACTTCATGCTGTGGCAGATAGCATACACGGAGCTTTACATCACGAAAACCCTCTGGCCTGATTTTACGAAAGAAGAGTTTCTGAAGTCCATCATAAGCTTTCAGAAGAGAGAACGGCGTTTCGGGATGACCGGCGATCAGCTCATTTCGCAGCAGGACAGTTCCCGCGGACATTCTTTGAATGAATAATATAGCTCTGTTCGGATCAACGGGAAGTATCGGCAAAACGACACTTTCCATCGTAAAAAAATATCCGGATCTGTTTCGTGTTGAAGCTCTTGCCGCCGGCCGCAACATAGATCTTTTCAAAAAACAGATACGTTCTTTCTCACCGCGCTATGCATCAGTTATAGATGAGAAAGAAGCGGTCATGTTAAAGAAAGAATTCCCGAAGACGAAGTTTTTCTGGGGTCAGGAAGGACTGAATATCCTTGCCATGCTCGAGGGCGTCGACCTCATCATCATGGCGATACTCGGGCTTGATGCGCTTATGCCCACCTATCTCGCTCTCAAAGAAAAGAAGAAGGTAGCGCTTGCAAGCAAGGAGGTTATGGTTGCCGGAGGGAGAAAGATCAAGGAAATGAAGGGCAGCGACGATTTGCTTATCCCGGTAGACAGCGAGCACAGCGCAATTTATCAGTTATTACACGGTGTTGCTTATGATGAGCTGAGAAAGATACTCCTGACGGCTTCCGGCGGTCCTTTTTTAAGGACAAACATCAAGGACTTGAAGTCAATAACCCCCCGGCAGGCACTGAAGCATCCAAAATGGAAGATGGGGAAAAAAATAACGATCGATTCGGCAACAATGATGAACAAGGGTCTTGAGATGATAGAGGCGAGATGGCTGTTCAACCTCAACCCCGGACAGATCGATGTCATCATCCATCCGGAGAGTATCATACACTCCATGATAGAATTGGCGGATGGCGCAGTTCTTGCACAGATGGGGGTTCCGGACATGAGGCTTCCCATTGCGTATGCCATGAATACGAGAAAAAGAATTAACCTCGGCATGAAAAAGCTCGATTTCAAAAAAATAAAGGTCCTCAATTTTATCCTGCCCGATTTGAAAAAATTCAAGTGTTTGAAAATTGCCATGGACGTTCTAAAGCAGGGAGATGATTCGGCGATTGTCATGAATGCGGCAAATGATCGTGCGGTTGAGGCATTTCTCGAGAACAGGATCGCGTTCACGGACATCGCAGATGTTGTTGAATATACCCTCAATAGATATTATTATAAACCTGTCAGCTCTGTGTATGAAATCATGGTCATAGACAGAGAGGTAAAAAAATACGTTGATGAAAGGATACAAAAACTGTGGTAGCTGTAATTTCCGCTGTAGTTGTCATATCGATTCTTATATTTGTGCATGAACTTGGACATTTTACGTTTGCAAAATTGTTCAAGGTCAAGGTCCTGATATTTTCTCTCGGGTTTGGTCCTGCCATCCTCAAAAAGAAATTCGGTGAAACAGAGTACCGTCTGTCGGTACTCCCGCTGGGAGGATATGTCAAAATGGTGGGAGAGAACCTCGATGAAACGGAGGACCCCATTCCACCGGAAGACCAGGCAAGGAGCTATGCAACTCAGGCAAATTGGAAAAAATTGCTGATTCTTGTTGCCGGGCCACTCTCAAACTGGATATTTGCCGTATTTCTGCTGTGGATTGTATTTATGCACGGAGTGCCCTACATGACGACGACGATAGGCGAAGTTAAGCAGGGAAGTCCTGCGTATTCCGCGGGCATTCAAAAAGGAGATACGATAGTACAGATCAACGGCGTAAAGGTAAACGAGTGGGATTCGATGAAGAAGATCATCGTTGGGAATGCCGATAAAAATATGGTCCTTACCATTCTGCGCGATAATAAGCAATTCACGGTGAACGTGAAACCCAGAATGGAAACAGAAAAGGATATTTTCGGCGAGCCGGTAAAAACCCCCATTATCGGAATCATGCCCGCGGGTGATTATGAGGTAAAAAAGAGCAATCCCGTTGCAGCGGTGTCACTCGCAGGAAAGGAATCCGTGAGTATATCGTACCTTGTTGCACTATCCCTGGTTAAACTCGTCGAGGGAAAAATACCTACGAAAGACCTCGGGGGGCCCATACTGATAGCACAGCAGGCTGCGCATCAGGCGAAAAGGGGCATCGAAGCGCTCATGTATTTCATGGCACTTATCAGCATCAATTTTGCCGTACTCAATATTCTGCCTATTCCCGTTCTGGATGGCGGTAATGTACTGTTTACACTCATTGAGGCTGCTATAAGAAAACCTATCAACAAGAAACTCAAGGTCGCTATATTACAGCTCGGCGTATTGTTTATAATCCTGCTGACCGTATTTGTTTTTTACAACGATATAAGCAGAATTATAATTTCGCATCATTAACCATGCTCGGACTCGTCATAGACACCGCACTGGGGTACCTTGGTATAGGTGTTGCGCATGATGCAGAGCTGCTCTCGTACGTTGTTATGGAAAAACCATCTACCGTAACAAGCCTTGCCGTCCCGGCGATTAAGAATCTGCTCGAATCTACAGGTCATAAAAAAGAGCAGCTCGATGAAATTATCGTAGCAGCAGGCCCGGGCACCTTTACCGGCTTGAGGACAGGGTTAAGCCTTGCCAAGGGATTGGGCATGGCACTTGATATACCGCTTGTGCCCGTATCAACCCTCGATGCGATGGTGCACACCGTGCAGAAGGCAGATGGTATTCTTGCCGCTGCGATAGACGGGAAAAACAGCAATCTGTATTTTGCGGAGTATACGTGCCGCAGCGGTGTATTGAAAAAAACGGTATCTGAAATGGTCCTGAAAGCCGGGGAAGGCGGATACCATAGACAGGGTCACGCCCGTATAGTCGGATGGGGCGTTGATCAGTATGAAGGTATGTTGAATAAAATATATACGGAGGGCATAGACCTGCAAAAACTTGATGTCCTGCAGATGGGCGGGGCCCTTGTTCGTATTGCCCATGGAAAGCTGTATGACACAAAACCGGTGTCTGCGGCAACCTTTATACCCCGGTATCTCAGAGAACCGGATGCAAAAACAAAAAAACAGATAAAGGTGGTTTATGAAAAAGATAAAGCAGTTTAAATCACAGGAAGAGATTACAGACCTCCTGCGCAAAGCTGGTTACATATCCAGCGAGGACATATCGACCGCGGTCTATATTGCATCCCTGCTATCAAAGCCATTGCTTGTGGAAGGGCAGCCTGGCGTCGGAAAAACAGAGCTTGCAAAGGCCATTGCGAAGTCGCTCGATCTCGAACTGATTCGGCTTCAGTGTTACGAAGGCATCGATGATACGAAGGCAATCTATGAGTGGGAATATTCGAAGCAGCTCCTCTATGCCCAGCTTCTGAAAGACAAAATCGACGACATCTTAAAAGGTACCACGGGGCTTTCCCCTGCGATGGATAAATTGAAAAAGTTCAACAGCACTTTTTTTTCGGAAGAATTCCTGATCAAGCGCCCGTTGCTCCGGGCAATATCGTCACCGGACCCCGTTGTCCTTCTCATCGACGAGGTCGATAAGTCCGAACCGTCGTTCGAGGCACTTTTGCTCGAAGTGCTGAGCGATTATCAGATCACTATTCCCGAGATAGGAACCATAAAAGCGAAGTCCATCCCCTTCGTTCTTCTGACGAGCAACAACGCACGGGAACTTTCCGACGAACTCAGACGCAGGTGTATATACCTTTACATGAATATGCCGGACAGTGCGAGGCAGATGGAGATAATAAAGGCGAAGCTTCAGGGAATCGTGCCTGAGGACTTTCTCGGTACGATTAACGGCATGCTCTCTCTCATCAACGCACAGGATTTAAAGAGGCCGCCCAGCCTTTCCGAGATCATCGACTGGTCTGTATCCATGGCTTCGGCGGGTCTGGGAAAGAGTGAGGTGTCTCTCTCTTCGCTCGGCAGCCTGCTCAAGGACAGCGCGGATCAAAAGAAGGCATTCAACGCGTTATGGAAGTCAAAGAATCAATAAAGTTTACCACAAAGATTTACAATTTTCTCTCGGGACTCGGCATGCCGGTGTCGCCTGTTGAATTTGCACAAACCGTCTATAGCATCGAACAGGCAAAACCAAAAACCTATGAGACCCTGAAGAGGATCATTGTTCCCATCATGGCGAGAAATAAAGAGCAGCATCTCCTGCTCCTTCAGATCATCGATTTCCTCCTCAATACCTCTGAGGATTGGGAACACTTCGGTGATTCTATGGGAATAAAGCATATCGATCCGTTAATCCTTCGGGAATCCGCACCGACCATTGCAAAAATATTGGATTGGGTTGCTCATCCCGAACTATTTTATAAACGCCTGCAGGAGCTCTATCTGGAACTTCATGACCGTTATCAGGAGAGGATGGAGAACTCGGGTTACATGCTTCTTGCCGAAGCACTTGAGCTCGACAGGCCCGAGAAGGAACTCGTTGTCCTCGGCAAGGCGCTCGAACTTGCGGGGTGGTGTCCGGAAGACATTGCCGGTATCACATCAGCCATAGAAAATATGCTGACCTTTATTCGGCGGAATATATCCGAGTTTATCCTCCATGCTTCGAAGGTTACCGGAGTGACGGCGTTGCTTCACGGCAATGAGCCGAAGTCCGGAGAAAAGGAATTATGGAACATACCGCTGTCTTTTTTATCGAAAAAAGATATTGAAACAATCAATCAGATAATCAGGCGCATGGCCCTTCATCTCCGGGACGATATCAAAAGGAGACAGTACGGTATTACTACGAAGGATATTTCGATACGGCAGACCTTCAGGCTCAATGCCGGCAGGGATATGCTTATCCAGCTTGGCTACGGCAAGATCAAAAAACTGGAGTCTCCTCTGATAGTGCTGTGCGATATATCGGGTTCGATGCGTAATTACGCACGGTTTTTTATGCAATTCATATCGGTTGTCAAGGATACATTCAAAAAGCTGAAAGTCTTTGTATTCGTGTCCGGTATCGAAGACGTTACCCAGCTTGTCAGAACAAAACCGGCGGATGAACTTGTAGACAGGATATTCTCGGATTACCGCGAGGCAAGAACATACACCGATTACGGCAATGTGTTCCGGCAGTTTACCGGCAGGTATCTTGGCTTACTCACTTCAAAAACACGATTGCTCATCATCGGCGACGGCAGGACAAATTATCAGTATCCCGGTGACGAAGAACTCGAATTGCTGAAGAAAAGGGTAAAAGACATACTCTGGTTTACGCCGGATGAACGGTATTCATGGTTTACCGGTGATAGCGAGATGAACCTGTACAGCAATTATACGGACGAACTGTTTGTGGTAAGAACGCTCGGCGAGTTAAAGACCGCACTTCAGTCTCTTCTGACGGTGTAGGGCCTTTTCAAGGTATGAGTTTTCTCCTCAGCTGGTAAAACAACCTGTTTACAGATAGCCTGTTTTAGGGTATCACCGGGTTCATGGGAAAAAACAATTATGCATGGATAATCGTTTTGATAGCATTTTTGGTGGCCGGTTATTTTACCGGCATCAATGCATATATACAGGAGGTGGATCCGGCCACATACGCAGAGGTTTCCCGGGAGATGGTCGAATCCCACGACTATATATATCTTCACGACAACTATCGGCAATATCTCGACAAACCTCCGGTAACCATGTGGCTTATAGCGGCTTGTTATAAAATATTCGGGATAAAGAATTACGCCGTAAGAATCCCTTCACTCGTGATGGCGCTCGCAGCAATACTTTCTGTTTACTGGCTTGGGACCATGCTCTGGAACAAACAAGCAGGCTTGCTTTCGGCATTGATAATGGCCTCTTCTGCTGCATCAAGACTCATGATCCAGGATCCGAAGATCGATATGGTGCTTATCGGCTTCATGACATTGAGCGTCGCCTTGCTCTACCGCGGATTGTCCGATCCAAGATACCTCTGGCCCGGATATGCAGTCATGGCGTTTGCCTTTCTGACGAAAGGTCCCATCAGCATAGGTATTCCTGCGCTTGCCTTCGGTGCGTATGCCTTTTGGAAAAAAGACAGTTCATTGATAAAGAGGCTGAAACCTGTCAGAGGGTTGCTTCTTACCGCAGCCCTTATCCTCCCGTGGTATACAGCGGTTGCTTTGAGAAGGGGGGACTACTCTGCATACTTTATGCTGTTCAAGCAGAGTTTCGGCAGGTTTTATGCAAAACAATTCAACTACGGTGGCGATGACCTATTCTATATTCATACCTTTGCTTGGGCATTTTTACCATGGACGCTTTTCTTTATTACCATCCTTGTCCAGCGGTTTATCAACTGGAGAAATAAGACGAGACCCGATGATGGAGAGGTTTTTACCTTGTGGTGGTGGATTCTGCCGTTTGTCATACTTTCCCTGGCAATCAGCAAGCTGCCGCAGTATATCTTCTGGATCCTGCCGCCGGCTGCACTACTGACCGGACGGTGGCTTGATGAAAAACTCGATAAGGGGTTATCAAAACATGAGAATACCATATTCTCCGTCCAATATGTTATTGTATTTTTACCTCTGCTGTTTTTAGCAATCCTGTTCATACTATCTTTCCCGCCGGAAACGCTTCTTCCATGGCTCGTGCTTGGTGCGGGACTGTTCGTTGTCCTTATTGTTTTATTCACAGGGATACAGAAGGTTAAAAAGGTCATCGTCCTTTCTGTAATCTCCATGGTAACGTTCGATGTGCTCTTCGGTGGATATTTGTATCCTGCCGTCTTAAAATACCAGCCGTTCCAGATCTTTGGAAAACAAATACGGGAACTCGCAGGAGGCAAGAAATCCGTAATACTTTCTTATCAGTATGGTGAGCGCGGGACACTGAATTATTACAGCAGGATGCCCGTCAGAAAGGTTGATACTGCACAAGAAGTCGATCAATATTTGAAAACCCAGAACCCGTCATTCTTTATTACAACGAACAATCAGATCAAAAAACTTGAGGGAATGGGATACGATATCGACGTGATTAACACCCTGCCGTTCTATCCTACGTCAAGGATGGATATGTCTTTTATTCTGAAATGGGACAGGAATACCTCTTTGACTCCGTTGTCCATCGGTACCATAAGCAGGCAAAAACGTTAATCAGGGTCTTCATGTACTTGCGATTATATTGACCTATCATTCAAACAAGGCATATAATAATCAATTATGGATAAAAATAAAAAAGCTACCTTATTGTTTTTATTGACGATCATACTGCTCGTCTGCATCAGACTCGTGTTTATCTTTACCCTGAACTTAAGCGATGACGAAGCCTATTATTGGCAGTATGCACGCCACCTGTCCCTGAGCTATTACGAACATCCTCCTCTCGTTGCATGGTCGAATTATCTCATGATGCAACTGTTTGGCAGTACTGCTTATGCCGTCAGAATGTCTGCATTCCTGTATTCGATAGGTGATTCTATTCTGGTTTGGCTTATCGCAGGTAAAATACTGCAAGACAAAATGAAGGCTTTCCTTTCGGTGCTTGCCCTGAACATCATACCTGCCTATGCGATAGGCGGTCTGATGATGCTCCCGGATGCGCCGCTCGGCTTCTTCTGGCTATTGACCCTGTACTTTCTTATGAAGGTGTTTCTGGATGGTAAAGGACAATACTGGTACGCTGCTGGCATAGCACTTGGACTTGATATGCTCAGCAAGTACCACTCCATTTTCATTCCTATTTCTGCCTTGCTTTTTATGATTGTTTCGAAAGAGGACAGGAAATGGTTCAAGGATGCACGGCCTTATATCGCAACAGTTATTGCCTTGCTCATCTTTTCGCCCGTCATTGTCTGGAATATCCAGCACCACTTCGAATCACTCGGCTTTGAGCTGGTATCCCGTAACCCGAATTTCCATATCAGCATAGTTAAATTTATTACATTTCTGGGCTCTCAGGTCGGGCTCATTTCTCCACTTGTGTTCTTTCTCATTATCTACGCAATATACTACGGGTTTAAGAGGAAGACTCAAAACAAAGGGTACCTGTTCCTGTCCGCTTTCGCAGCCCCCATCATAGTCTTCTTTTTTGCTGTAAGCTTTATTGTTGATTCCAAGCCGAACTGGGCATTGATGGGATATATACCGGGGGTGATCCTGTCCGTGGAGTTATCGTACGGGATGTTGAATAAAAACTGGTTCAGAAAATACCTCTGGATAGGATGGGCACTGGCACTTCTCTTTACCATAATCATCCATGTTCAGTTGTATTATCCTTTGATACCTCTCAGACCTGTGGACACGGACCTTACCAACGATCTGTACGGCTGGCATACCGCAGGTAAGGAGGTCGAAGCTGCCTATCAAGAACTTTCAAAAAACAGGCCGACGTTTCTCTTTACACACAAATACCAACTCTCGAGCCAGCTCGCTTTCAATGCGCCGGGGCAGCCGCAGGTTTATACATCGAATACAACAGGCGATTCTTATCACGACTGGGGCTATAATGTAACATCCGCGCTTGACGGATGGAATGCGGTTTATATCAACGACAACAGCTTCAGGATAGATCCCTATAAGCATTTCAAATGCAAGAAATGGGAGGAATTGCCGCCTCTCAAAATTTACCGTTACGGGCATTATGCACGGACATTTTATATCTACAAGTGTTATGATTTTGAAGGGATTATCCGGCCGTGAGGAGCCTTGTCATCATACCGACCTACAATGAGTCGGAAAATATAGAAAAGATTGTGCGTGAGACCATCACCAGTCTCCCGGATGCCGAAATACTTATCATAGATGATAACTCCCCTGACGGAACGGGAAAGATAGCAGACGGGCTTGCAGCAGCCATGAGCACGGTACAGGTCATGCACAGGCCAAAAAAGATGGGCATGGGCAATGCCTATAATCGGGGGTTCAGGTATGCAATGGAACATGGATACGATATCGTGTTTGAGATGGATGCCGATTTTTCGCACAAACCTTCTGACCTGCCGCGGCTATTGGAAAAGTTACGTAATAACGGGCTTGTGATCGGGTCCCGGTATGTCGATGGAGGAGGGACCGTCAACTGGGGTACGTCGAGACGGTTGATAAGCAAGTTCGGAAACCTCTATGCAAGGGTAATACTCGGCATGCGGGTACGGGATATTACAGCGGGTTTCAGATGCTATTCCACAGAGGCCCTGAAGAAGATCGATCTTGATCAGATAAAATCGGACGGGTATGGTTTTCAGGTAGAAATGGCTTACCGGATTAAACAAGCAGGCTACGGTATCCAGGAAGTGCCCATCATATTCGAAGACAGGAGGGCAGGGCAGTCAAAGATGTCGAAGGACATCGTTCTCGAGGCCTTTGTCCGGGTTTTCATGATGAGGTTACATATATGATGCTGCTGAACAGCATAAAGGTCCTGGACCTTACAAGGCTTTTGCCGGGCCCTTTGCTGACCCTGTATCTCGCTGATCTCGGTGCAGAGGTTGTCAAAATTGAAGATACGGATCAGGGGGACTATCTTCGCTGGATGTCTGTGGCAGGCAATGGGTCCGGCAATCTTTTTGAGGCGTTAAACAGGGACAAGAAAGGCATAAAACTGAACCTGAAAACACCGGAAGGTGTAAAGGTGTTCAAAAGGCTGGCAAAAGAAGCAGATGTCGTCGTTGAAGGCTTCAGGCCGGGTGTCATGGATAAGCTCGGGGTCGGTTATGAAGCAATCAAACAGGTTAATCCTGCAATCGTGTACTGCTCTCTCTCCGGCTACGGTAAAGACGGTCCATACTCCGGGAAAGCGGGTCACGACCTGAATTATATCGGTGTTGCCGGTACGCTCGGTGTAACCGGCACCCGGGAAAAACCGTTCATACCCGGTGTGCAGATAGGTGATATTGCGGGCGGCAGCATCACGGCGTTCGGGGCGATTATGCTTGGACTTTTCCATAAACAGAGGACAGGAAAGGGTTTATTCCTCGACATCTCCATGGTAGACGGCTTGATAGGCTTTATGACACCCTATCTCCCTTACCTGAAAACAAACTTAAAGAGGGAAGAGATGGAGCTTACCGGCAGCATTCCCTGTTACAATGTTTACAGAACACAAGACGATAAATTTGTTACACTCGGCGCACTGGAACCTAAATTCTGGAATAGGTTCTTGGAGATGATAAACAGGATGGATCTGGTGGAGGAACAGCTTGCAAAGGATGAAGATTTCAAACGGGTATACCATGAAGTGCAGCAGGTTTTTCTTTCAAAGACAAGAAAAGAATGGCTGGAGTTTTTTGAGAATGAAGATGTGTGTGTCGAACCGGTAAACGAACTTGATGAATTGCTCAATGATCCTCATATTAAATATAGAGGCATATTCGGTTCTATAAAGGCAGGAGCGGACGAATTCATTACAATAAAAAATCCGTTTCACAGAAATGAACAGAAAAGGGATTTCAAAAGAGCCCCGGCGGGTGGCGAACACACGGTTGAGATCCTGAAAAAAGCTGGATACACGAACGAACAAATAGAAGAATTGAAGAGAAAAGGCGTAATATGAGAAGACGATCGATAGGGCAGGGGAAAGGTGTGAGGAGAGAGGTTGAGAGGCGGAAATAAGAAGGAGGTATGATATGAGAAAAGCCAAATTCGAAAGAAAGACAAAAGAAACAGACATCAGTGTAGAACTCGATCTTGATGGTACGGGTAAGGCCGAGATCAATACACCCATCGGCTTTTTGAATCACATGCTTGAATTGTTTACCTTCTTTTCAAGGATCGACCTTAAACTCAAGGCATCAGGTGATGTCAATGTCGATCTTCACCATACCGTTGAAGATGCCGGCCTCAGTATCGGCGAAGTTTTTTTTAAAGCCCTTTCGGATAAAACCGGTATCCACAGGTTCGGTCACGCAGCAACCCCGATGGATGAAGCACTGTCGCAGGTGGTTGTGGATATCAGCGGAAGACCGTTCCTTGTTTATAAGTCTGTTCAGCTCCCGGAAAAGATCGGCGAAATGGATTCTGAGTTGTTCGAGGTGTTCTTTCAGGCATTTGCATTCAGATCAAGGATTACCCTGCACATCAATATGCTGTATGGAGACAATGGACATCATATCATAGAGTCTTGTTTCAAAGGGTTAGGCAGGGCGATGAGGCAGGCTGTAAAAGTTACGGACCAGGACGTGCCGAGCACCAAGGGAGTTTTATAAGACATGGGAAGTTTAAACCGTTCAAACCGATGAATAAGTTTACATTGAAAGAAGATAACTATGATAGTTATTGTTGATTATGGGATGGGTAACCTGCGCAGTGTTGAAAAGGCGATTGCATCTATAGGTGCATCCTCCCTGATATCGAACGATCCCGATGCAATCTCGAAGGCGGATAAGCTGGTAATACCGGGTGTCGGAGCATTCGGCGATTGTATGAATAATATCAGGGCATACGGCATTGAAGACGCTGTAAAACAGTTCATTGCAAAAGGCAGGCCGACGATTGGTATATGCGTGGGTATGCAGATGCTCTTTGAAGGCGGTGATGAGAACCCGGGTGTAAAAGGCCTTGGGTTGATGAAAGGCAGCGTTAAAGGGTTTGATCATGAGCAACTCGCCGGAAAGGGACTGAAGATACCGCATATGGGCTGGAACACGGTGAAACAGGGGAAAAAGAGTTTTTTGTTTGAAGGTATCAAAGATAAAAGCTATTTTTACTTTGTGCATTCATATTATCCGGCACCTCTTGATGACATCACAATCGGTACCACGGATTACGGCATCGATTTCACCAGCGTCGTTCAGAAGGATAATGTCGTAGCTACACAGTTTCATCCGGAGAAGAGCCAGAAAAACGGGTTGAGGCTGCTTTCGAATTTCATAAATTACAGGGGTTGAGATGAATATACTACCTGCTATAGACATAAAATCAGGCAAATGTGTGAGGTTATGGCAAGGGTCATTCAACCGCGTAGATATATACGGCGATGATCCTGTGGAAATGGCATTAAAATGGGAAAAAGAAGGCGCCGGCATGCTTCACATAGTCGATCTCGATGCTGCCGTTACCGGCAAACCGGTGAATCGAGATTATATTACCGGCATATTGAAAGCCGTCCATGTACCTGTACAGATAGGCGGCGGGGTGCGCGACCGCACTATGGTTGAATATTATATAGAGCATGGCGCGAGATCTATTGTTATAACGACGTTTGCTTATGAACACCCGGAGGAAGTGATAAAGATAGCAAAACATTACCCGGGCAAAATATCCATAGGTGTAGACGTACTTTCGGGTGCTGTTGCAATCAAGGGCTGGACCCAGACAGGAAATGTCTCTTCCTATGATTTTATAAAAAAATTCAGTGATGCTCCGGTGTATGCATTTATCGTCACGGACATCTATAAGGACGGCACGCTCAGTGGCATAGAACCCGAAAGAATAAAGAAGGCACTTGACGGGGTATCAGAGCCGGTGATCCTATCCGGGGGTGTATCGAACATCGACGATATCCGAACTATAAAACTCCTGCGCAATAAGAACATTACCGGCGTTATCATAGGAAGGGCACTGTACACGGGTGCAATAAAATTAATCGATGCAATGAAGGCTGTTGAGTAATGCTTACGAAAAGAATAATACCGTGTCTCGATATAAAGGACGGAAGGGTTGTAAAGGGTGTCAAATTCATTGCATTAAGGGATGCAGGGGACCCGGCGGACAATGCCGTGGTATATGATAGGGAAGGTGCGGACGAGATAGTGTTCCTTGATATAACAGCATCGAGCGAGCACAGGTCGACGCTGATCGATGCTGTGGAGAGAACAGCCGACGCAGTCTTTATGCCTCTCACGGTGGGCGGAGGGATCAATGAACTCGAGGATATAAAAACCCTGCTGCGTGCCGGTGCGGACAAGGTATCCATCAACACACAAGCAGTCCTTAACCCGGACTTCGTTAAACAGGCATCTTACCGTTTTGGCGCCCAGTGTATCGTTGTGGCAATAGATGCGAAGAGGATACCTGGCCCCGCAAACGGGGGAAAGAGCGGGACGTGGGAGGTCTACATATACGGAGGAAGGAAGGCTACGGGCATAGATGCCGTAGAATGGTCACAAAAGATGGAACACGCCGGTGCAGGTGAGATCCTGCTCACAAGTATTGACCGGGACGGAACTAAATCCGGATATGATATAGAGCTAACTGCAGAGATAACAAAAAGGGTAGGGATACCGGTCATAGCATCGGGGGGTGCAGGGAACATGGAGCATTTTTACGAAGGGTTTGTCAGAGGCGGTGCGGATGCCTGTCTCGCTGCAAGCCTGTTCCATTTCAGGGAGCTTTCCATAAAAGAACTCAAGGAATATTTGCACAATAAAGGTGTGGCGATAAGGCTGGTATAAATGGATATCGACGAATTGATAAAAACAATAAAGTTCGATAAGAATGGTCTTGTACCTGCGATTGCCCAGGACTACCTGACAAACGATGTACTCATGCTCGCGTACATGGATGAAGAGGCCTTAAAAAAGACCCTGTCCACGGGCAGGGTACACTACTATTCGCGCTCGAGGAAGTCCCTATGGCTCAAGGGAGAAACATCGGGTCATTTCCAACGCCTCAAATCGCTGAGGTACGATTGTGATAACGATGCAATACTGGTCAGGATCGATCAAACGGGTGCTGCCTGTCATACGGGTCATAGGAGCTGCTTCTTCTCGGAATTCACGGGCAATGCGGTCATCGATGTAGAAAAGCAACATCGTAACGGTCCGAAGGCAGGACATCCGCTCCCGGACGATGCCGGGATCATCGATGCGGTATACGGCGTCATCCTGCAAAGGAAGAACAATCCGCCGCCGAAATCGTACGTCCATTCTCTAATGGCCAAAGGTGTTGCTGCGATCAATGCAAAGATCACGGAAGAAGCGTCGGAGGTAGCAGAGGCCGGAAAAGAAAAGAAGGACGCCGACGTTGTCTATGAAGCAGCAGACCTTATCTTCCACCTGCTGGTCCTCCTCGGGTTCAGGGATATTGCGATTGCCGATGTGTATCAGGAGCTCGCGCGACGATTCGGTGTTTCCGGCATAGAAGAGAAGGAATCAAGAAAGAAGTAGCGTTTTTCGGGTTAATACACCATGATGCCGGCGTATCCGACGACTTCGTCGTATTCGTTGGTCACTTCTCCCGATGTTTTATAATCGACAAGCTTTGCTTTTTTGGCACCGAGTTGTTTTGCACTGATAAGCATGATTGCAACGGGAATCACTCCGCACATGGAGATGTCTCTTTCGACGGTGATCTTCATAAGGCCGAACGGGTCGAGGCCAATGACCTTCTCGATCGCAAGGTTGTCCTTTTCCCGGGCAATCTGCTGCGATTCATAATGGGTCATATCCGAGCTTGCGACTATCAGCACATCTTTGCCGCTGTCTCTTATTGACTTCGCCAAAGCGTTTCCAATTGAACTTACAAAATCATACCCTCTGCCCATAACACAGAGTGGTACAATTCTGGCTGAAGGATTATGGTAGTGGATAAAGGGGAGTTGAACCTCGAGGGAATGTTCGTGCGTGTGCGAGTCGGTATCTTCCTCTACGATATCGGAATTTTTCATAATCGATACCGCAAGTTCATGATCGATTTCCATGGAGAATCCAGGCATACTGAAAACACCTTTCGTCAGTATACCAGCCTTGCTTCCATATCCGGTGTGGTTGGGTCCTATGACAACAACTGTACCGGGTACTTCAACACTCGAGTATACTTTACCCGCAACACTGCCTGAATAGATATACCCGGCGTGGGGTGAAACGATGCCTTTTGCTTTTACTCGATTTTGTTCAGGCAATGAAAATTCCTCGACCAGTCTCCCGAGACTTGCTGCATTCGCAGGATAAAACGTCCCTGCAACTGCGGGTGTTCTTTTCATACATCCTCCTGAATTATTATTTTCAGCGTATCCTGATAAGGGCTTCTCCGGGGTTGACGGTATCGCCGTCATTTACATAAATTTCATATACGACGCCGTCTATAGGTGTGTGGACTTCGTTTTCCATTTTCATGGCTTCTATTACCATGACGGCATCGCCTGCAACCACCGTGTCTCCCTTTTTGACTTTGATAGAAGATACCTTACCCGGGATTGTTGTCGTTACGTCGCCGACCTCCGTTGCTTTCGGTCGCTCCGTTTTGATTGCCGCCTTCGGTATCAGTTCGCCTTCCTGAGAGGTGACGACCTCGACAAGCGGCTCAACGATCACCTCTTCAAGTTTTCCGTCTACGTAGACGAAAAACATCCGTGGGTTTTCGGTTCTTTGCCCCGACCCTGCTATCCTGATATGGTACATCTCCCCATGAAGTTTCACATTAAATTCGCTCGGTGCAAACCGCGCTATAAGTTTTTTCTCTTTTTCTTTTTGCGGAGCTTCGAATCTCGGCATTAAGACCTTTAACTCTCCTTTTTCCCTGAGTTCAAAAAACTCGGATGCAACCTGGGGGAACAGGGCATACGAGAGCACATCTTCTTCCGATTTTGCCCTGTTGCCGATCTCTGCTTTGAGTTTATTAAATTCGGATTCAAGGTAGTCAGCAGGCCTGCGATCGATAACCTTTTCTGTTCCTATGGCAAGTTTTCTTAAGTTTTCGTTTATCGTGCCCGGCGGCTTGCCGTAAAGTCCTTTCAGATAATTTTTTATTTCATTCGTTATTACTTTGTATCTCTCTCCGCTGATGATATTCAGCGTTGCCTGAGAACCGACTATCTGGCTTGTCGGTGTCACGAGCGGGGGGTACCCGAGGTCCTGCCTCACGGCGGGTACCTCGTCCAGGACATCGTTTATTTTATCCAGAGCGTTCTGCTCTTTGAGCTGGGATGCCAGGTTCGATAGCATACCGCCGGGTATCTGCCATAAGAGTATCTTGGTGTTTATACCGGTATACTCGCTCTCGAACGCGGCATATTTCTTTTTAATCTCTCTAAAATAATCCGCAATGTCGGCAAGTATTTCGAGCGATAAGCCTGTGTCATAATCGGTATCCTTCAAAGCGGCCACGATGGATTCTGTCGGTGCCTGGGACGTACCCGAAGCAAAGGGCGATATTGCAGTGTCGACGATATCTATACCTGCCTCAATTGCTTTTAAAACGGACATCGTGGCAAACCCGGCGGTATCATGGGTGTGGAAATGGAGCGGGACCTTTATTGACTCATTCAACCTCCCGACAAGATCATAGGCCTCGTAAGGTTTAATCAGGCCTGCCATGTCTTTTATGCAGATGCTGTCTACGCCGAGATCTTCAAGGGCCTTCGCATAATCTAAAAAATACTCGGTTGTATGGACAGGGCTGGTGGTGTAACTGAGTGCGCCTTCGACAAACTTTCCGAACTGCTTCGCCGCCTTTATGGATGAACGAACGTTTCTTATATCATTGAGGGCATCGAAGATCCTGAATATATCGATGCCGTTCTCCGCGGATTTTTCTACGAATTTCCATACGATATCGTCCGGGTAATGCTTATACCCGACAAGGTTCTGTCCCCTCAGCAGCATCTGGAGTTTTGTGTTCGGCAGCGCTTTCTTCAGTTCCTTGAGTCTTTCCCACGGATCCTCCCTGAGGAACCGCATGGCTGTATCGAATGTCGCGCCGCCCCATACCTCCATTGACCAGAAGCCGACCTTGTCCATCTTCTCGCAGATAGGAAGCATATCTTCCGTTTTCAGTCTTGTTGCTATATGTGACTGGTGTGCGTCTCTCAATGTTGTGTCCGTTATATTTATTTTTTTGATCATCTCTACTCTCTGCTTTCTATTTTTAAATTATCACTCATTATGAAAAAGAACTTTATCTTTATAGTCCTTCATGCATGGCAATGGCCGATGCAATTGCTATAACCATATCTGCAGGGTCTACCTTGTTTACGTATTCCATGAGTTCGGGGTGTTCATTGACAAACTCCGTATCGAAATACCCCTTTTTAAAATCCTCGCTGTTCACAATGGCCTGCAGGTACGGAATATTGGTCTTGATGCCCCGTATGACGAATTCGTCCAGAGCTCTCCGCATTCTGTTCACGGATTCCTGCCATGTCCCTCCCATGACCGTCAGCTTTAAGAGGAGCGGATCGTAGTAGTCGGGTACGACATAGTCTTTATACACAGCGCCGTCTATCCTTACCCCGATACCGCCCGGAGAGTAATAAGCCGTAATCCTGCCTCCGTTCGGCAAAAATGCATTCTGGGGATCTTCGGCTATCAGTCTGCACTCTATTGCATTGCCTTTTATCTTGACGTCCTTTTGTTTTATGCCGAGTTCGAGGCCTGCCGCTATCTCTATCTGTTTTTTTACGATGTCGATGCCCGTTACGGATTCTGTAACCGGATGCTCGACCTGAAGCCTCGTGTTCATCTCCATGAAATAATACCGCATGTTGCTGTCAACGATAAATTCAATCGTACCGGCATTGGTGTAGTGTACAAGCTTTGCTATTTTTACGGCAAGAGCGCCGAGCTCTTTCCTTTTCTTATCACTTAACACCAGTGAAGGAGCTATTTCGATAACCTTCTGATGCCGTCTTTGTATGGAGCAATCGCGTTCACCGAGATGAATGACATTGCCGTGATGATCCGCGAGAACCTGTACCTCTATATGGTGGGGCTTGATGATATATTTTTCGATGAAGATCTCGGGATTATCGAAGAATTTTGCAGCCTCTGATTTTGCAAGTCCATAGTATCTTTTGAGTTCGTTCTCGCTGTTTGCGATCCTCAGACCTCTGCCGCCGCCTCCCCCGGATGCCTTCAATATGACGGGAAAACCGATCTTCTTGCCCCATGTTATGGCATCTTTCTCATTTTCTACGGGTCCGTCACTGCCGAAAACCACGGGTATATTGTGCTCTTTCATGAATTCGCGTGCTTTCAGTTTGTTACCCATGAGTTCTATTGCGGAAGAGGAAGGCCCGATGAAAACTATGCCTCTTTTCTCGCACAGTTCTGCCATTTTGGGGTTTTCCGATACAAATCCGTATCCCGGATGTATTGCATCCGCCCTTATCTTCTGGGCTATATCCACGATTCTATGAATATTGAGATAAGCCTCTATGGGACCGGGTGTGACCAGATACGCCTCATCGGCCTTCTTGATGTAAAGCGCCGTTGAATCCTCTTCGGTGTAAATAACGGCACTCCTGATGCCCATTTCCTTGCATGCCCGTATTATCCGGGTTGCTATCTCGCCTCTGTTTGCTATGAGTATTTTTTTAAACATGCCTCTGCTCCACTTCTTCTTATACCATAGTTCATTTCTTTTTAAATGCCTTTTCTTCGCCTCTGTATAGACGCTGTATGTTTTCCCTGTGGGTGAAAAATATAAATAAAGTCATAAAGCAGGCAAAGGTCATCATAATGAGAAATACGGGCTTATGGTGAAATAAGAAAAATGCAATAACAGGCATAGACAGGGCTGCGGACAATGCTCCGACGGATGATACCCGGGTGAATAAGAAAAGAAGGAGCCAGACCAGGATTACGAGAAAGGCGAACAGATAGTTTAAGGCGAGGAGCATGCCGAGGGTTGTTGCAATACCTTTACCGCCCTTGAATCCAAGGAAGGGAGTAAAAACATGTCCCGCGACTGCACAAACACCGCTGATGGTCATCAGGACATAAAGATCCGTCTGAGGCAGGGACGCAAAGTAGAGCTTTACAAACAGGACAGGTATAAACCCTTTGAGTGCATCGATGACGAGAACGAATGCACCCCATCCTTTGCCCATTGCCCGTGTAACGTTTGTTGCTCCGATATTGCCGCTGCCTACTGATTTTATGTTAATGCCTTTTGTCCGGGCAACGAGATAACCCGTTGGCACGGAACCCATGAAAAACGCGGTAATACATATGATACTGGAGTATAAAATCATAAGAGTATCCTTTTTATCCTATACGAAGTGACGGTCCGAGTAGTTCATAATCCTGTTGAACAGTCTTTGAGAAATACGTTTTATGTACCAATACGTCCATGCATCTCCTCCCACTGGAACAACGGCCCTGTCTTTTCTTACGGCATTCAAAATGGCTTTTGCCACTAATTCCGGTGGTTTGCCGTGGTTCTTGAAATAGGCAACGACATTTTCCTTTCTGCTTCTGCTGTCGTCTTTCGTTTTCAATCTGCCGTCGGCAACGATGCGTGTATTTATCAGGCCTGGACATACCGTGGTCACGCCTATACCGTACTTACGGACCTCGGGTCTCAATGCCTCACCGAGCCCCGTAACAGCAAATTTTGCCGTTGAATATGTTCCTGTCGCTGGTGTGGCTGCAAGTCCGAGCACGCTGGATGTATTCACGATATGCCCGCCGCGTTGTTTTATCATGGAGGGAAGGAAGTAATGTACCCCGTAGATTACCCCCCAGAGATTTATGCCGAGGAGCCATTCCCAGTCTTCAAGAGGGGTGTCTTCTATCCTGCCGCCGACCGATACCCCGGCGTTATTGTGCAGGATATCGACCCTGCCCAATTCCCGGATCACAAACTCCGACAACTGACGCACCTGTTCTTTGTCCGAAACGTCCGTCGGCTTGATCAGTGCCTTTGCAGCGAGGGACTGGATTTCTCCCTGTACGGTTTTGAGACGCTGCTCATCCTTATCCGCAATGACGAGGACAGCACCCTCTTTTGCAAAGGCAAGTGCTGTGGCCCTGCCAATGCCGGAGCCGGCGCCAGTTATCACAACAACCTTATTTTTGAAATCTTTTATTCCGGGCATACAGCCTCCCTTTGTTTGCTTTATTTTGTCAGTGAATTTTAGAAATGTCAAAAAGAATCATGGCAATGTCCTGTAAAATGAAAAACGATAAATCTTTCATATCCGGCACTGAAGTATTTCTCTCCCAATAGAATAACAGATAGCTCAACTTATGGATGTATGTTTTTTCATTGGTAAGAATCTCACCCCCAAAGTTGCTATTCTGTTTATTATCTTATATAATTACTATGATGTGGAATGCTGATTAAAGAAAGATTCTTATTAGCTTTAAAACCACTAAAATAATCTTATTTAACCTTATTGCTCCTCGTTTTGATTGTAATTACCATGGTAAAAGTTTGTCATTCCTGCCCGTGAGATTCTTCGGAGGTATTCTTGAGCAGGAATCCAGTTATTTGTTTCCCGTTCTGCAAGGTTAAGAAAGGAGAGGATGGATTCCCGCTTTCGCGGGAATGACATCCAGAAGGACGAGAAACGGCAAAGCCGGCGAGCATCTGAATCACTTTGTATGTCATTCCTGCCCGTGAGATTCTTCGGAGGTATTCTTGAGCAGGAATCCAGTTATTTGTTTCCCGTTCTGCAAGGTTAAGAAAGGAGAGGATGGATTCCCGCTTTCGCGGGAATGACATCCAGAAG
>JAJYUJ010000010.1 GCA_021792615.1 bacterium | reverse complement strand
ATCTATGCCGGGCATGAATATGCATAAGTAATAAGAAACTCAAAATTTAAGATTCAAAACTCAAGAAGGGCGGATCGTAATCCGCCCTTCTTCGTTTTTGATGATGGTTTACTTGTTCCCTGCCGCCGAAGGACCACGCTGTTTACAGCGTTGTTCTTCAAAAAAATTAAGGCATAATAAGGGTCTTTTTAATCGCACTTTCCCACCGTGAGAGGAATCCTCTTCTCTGGGCAACAGGCATCGAAGGCCTGAACGTTTTATCTTCTTTCCATTTATGTTTCAGTTCTTTCATGTCCTTCCATATACCGGCGGCCAGCCCGGCAAGCATGGCGGCACCCAGAGATGTCGTTTCTATATTCTGGGGCCTTATAACGGCTATGCTCAGGATGTCTGCCTGAAATTGCATAAGAAGATTGTTCTTGCATGCTCCTCCGTCGACCTTCAACGAACTGAGTTTCTGCCCGGTATCCTGTTTCATGGATTCGACGAGCGCATATTCCTGCAATGCGATACCCTCGAGTATGGCCCTTGCTATATGTGCCTGATTGGTCCCCCTCGTTATCCCTGTTAAAAGTCCCTTTGCATCCGGTCTCCACCACGGTGCTCCAAGCCCGCTTAACGAAGGCACGAACACCACGCCGCCGCTGTCCGGTACGCTTGCGGCGAGCGGTTCTATCTCTTCCGAGCTGCGGATAATGCCAAGCCCGTCCCTCGCCCATTGAACTGCTGCACCGGAGATCATGGCACTGCCTTCGAGGGCATAGAAAACCTTGTTCTTGATCTGCCACGCAATGGTCGTCAACAAACCATGCTTCGAGTGTACCAGCTTGTCGGATGTATTAAACAGTACGAAAGAGCCCGTTCCATACGTCGCTTTTACGGTGCCTGCCTCAAAACATGCCTGTCCGAAGAGTGCCGACTGCTGGTCTCCGACCATGCTCGCTACCGGTATGTTGTCCGGCAGGAACCCCAATCCCTTTGTATAACCGAATACACCGGACGTGGGCTTGACTTCCGGCATGATATATTTCGGTATACCGGTCACCTTGTGCAGCTCTTCGTCCCACTCGAGCCGTTTTATGTTGAAGAGCAGCGTCCTCGATGCGTTGCTCACGTCGGTTGCATGGCTCACGCCGCCTGTTAAATTCCACAGCAGCCACGAATCAACGGTCCCGAAAGCGATCTCCCCTTTCTGCGACTTGCTGCGCAGCCCCGTTATCGTGTTGAGGAGCCACATGATCTTTGTTGCGGAAAAATAAGGATCGAGGACGAGCCCCGTTGCATTCCTGAAAAGCTTATCGTATCCCTTTGACTTCAGTTTCTCCACAAGGCCTGCTGTCCTTTTGCATTGCCAGACAATGGCATTGTAAACGGGCTTCCCTGTTTTTTTGTCCCACAGGATCGTGGTCTCCCGCTGGTTCGTTATACCGATGACTGCAATCTTATGGGGATCTATGTTTGCCTTCTGAATGACTTCTCTGATGCTGTCGTACGTTATCTTCAGGATGGTATTGGGATCATGCTCGACCCAGCCGGGCCTCGGGTAAATCTGGGGAAGCTCATGACCGGTTATCGCCACAACATTGAGAGACGGATCTATCAATAAAGCCTTCGTTGATGTCGTACCCTGATCAATCGCAAGTATATATTCTGTCATAGCACACCCTCCTCCCTGAAAGCTCTTTATCCAAACAGCTCGTAAAAATCAAGGAAGTTGATACTGAATGAATTTGCCGCCCTCCGGCACAAGCCCGGCTTTGATACCCCGGTCCCTCCCGGCGAGGAAGGGAAATACAACCGGAATGCCGAACATCAACGCAAGGAGAGAGGGCATTTCCGTAGACCCCAAAACAAGCTCCGGGAAATGCGGGCGGGCACCCGTTTAATTGTTAAACGGCTCTTCACGCCAGTACAGGAGCGTAAAAGTCCTGGTCTGCCGGTTCCTGTAATAGACCGCCCGGACGATGTAGGTGACGCCGTCTTCGATAATGCCTATGCCGTCAACGGAGAAATAATTGCTCTTGACGTCGATGTAGCCGTTGACCGCCTGCACCTGCGGGTTGTTCAGATCGACACCTATCTTTGTAAGCTCATTGGTAAAGTCTCCTATGGAGAGGAAAGGGGTTTGCTCTCTCGTTGAGATGATGTCCTGCACCTGAGAATTATCCAGGCTATACATCGCTGCGAGAAGGACCGGGGATGCGGTATTTACATTGATTCTGAACGGTGAATTCGGATCGTAGTACTTGGGGAATACGGTAAAAAGAGGACTGTCCATCGCATCAGCGGGCTGCAGCAACGGTTTGCCGTTCACATCGGTCTTCCCCATGAGTACGTTGAAGGTTTTTTCGTCGATACCCTTAATCATCTTCAATTCCGTTATGGAGTCCATGGGAGCATCCTTTGCCCTGTACGCAGGATCGAGGCTTTCATAATATTCGCTCTCTGCCCCGTAGGGACGCGGCAGCTCGTCCGAGTCGATCCAGTCTTCTATTGCATCCACGGTGTTCGGGTCGAGCTTTAGCTCTTCGAACAGTCTCCTGCAGATACCATCGAGAGTCTGATTGGCGGTAATCGTGTCGGAACCTATCAGCGCATTGAGGTCGAACTTTCCGGACTCATCGCTGATAAGCCCCCGCATAATACCTATGCTTTTATCTTTAATCATTACCGGCAGCGGGAAGTTTGCAATCTGTGACCACAACTGGGCATTTTTGTTCAGCTCTCCGGTAACCGCGTAGTCGGCATTGGGACTTATGCTCAGGTCGGCAGCCAGGAGGCCCTTCTCTATTTCCAGAGCTGCGACTGCAATACGTTTTGCCTGTATGCTGTCGCGCATGCGCATGGTGATATCGATGTTGACCCGCGTCGTATAGGCGAATTCGACGACCACGGCGACGAGTATCGCCACGATAAGCAATACGATGATCAGCGCCTGGCCGCGTTCGTCCTTCACTGCGCCATCCTCAATCTGATGATCTGCCGGAATGTAACGTCGGCGCCGTTTTTATCTTTTATCACAAGTTGTACCAGCACCGCGTACGGTAAATAGTTCATACCCTGCAGCCTCGTATCCCATTCATTGACCCACTGTTTGGAGTTGGGATCGAAATAGTACAGGGCGAAGCTCACAACAGACCGCGTCAGCACAAATCCCGTTCCCTGGATCAACGGCTCCGATGTAAAGAATGGCGTTTCCCGGTGAACAAGGTAAACGACATTCTTATCCCGGTTCATCTGCGTATCGTACCCTATTGCAGCATAATCCGAGCCGGCCACACCGCTCCCCATGGGTATATCGACATGGGACAGGGTTGTAAAAAAGAGCTTGTCCATAGGATTGTCGTTCCACTTGTCTTTTATGCCTACAAAATAGGTATACGGCGCTATGGTCCCGGCAGGCGTCACATCGAGGAATGCAGAGCTCAGCTCCCTTTTTAAATGGAACATGATCTGGTTGCCGATCTGGTACACCTCATTCCGGTGCTCCACGTAGGATTTCGCTTTAAACGCCGTAAAGAACGAGAGGTATACAAATGTCATGATGATCGCGAGTATGGACATCGCGATAAGGGTTTCGAGCAAGGTAAACCCGGTTATGGTGTCCCTTCCCGGGGTTGCAGCATCCGTTGTCTGCCGCAGAACATCAGAGCTGACTTTTTGCCGAACCTTCTTGTATGCATGATCTGGCAAAACCCGGCATGGTTCTGCACCGGATAAACGACTGAGTTTACCCAACAGATACCTCGGAACGGCTTATCCGGACTGCAGAGCGTACACCGTATGCACGATCTTTTTTCTCTTTACTTTGGGTAATTTTTTCTCGCTGGCGCATATACCTGTCCTCCTGCAGCCTTTATGCTTCAATTTAATGAATCTTTATGCAGAAAGCAACCTTGCGTAACAGACCGCGGACAACCCGCCCTCCTTGCGGCACGGATTGCCCGCCGCAGAGGACTTACTTCAACTGGCTTAAATACAATCTGTCGAACAGTTTGTCCGGAACGATGCTTCTCAGGAACAAAAGAGGTTTTGCCCCGCCGCCTGCCGCATACCTTGTTCTGGGATGAGGGGAATCGACGGCTTTTTTGATTACCCTGGCAATGACCACGGGTCGAGACCCCCACTTATCGGCCTTCTCCATCATGTGCACCTGTTTTACGGCCATGGTTTTATAAGCGGTATTGCCCGACCTTTTGATAAGGTTCTCTCTCGATATCCTGTTCCATTCGGTTATGATTGCTCCGGGTTCTATGACGATCACCTGAATACCGAATTGTTTCAATTCCATCCTGATGCTGTCGCTCAATCCCTCCACGGCAAACTTCGTGGCGTGATACCACGCGCCGTGCGGTTCGCCCAGTTTTCCGCCGATGGAAGATATGTTTATTATTTTGCCGCTTTTCTGCGATCTCATCTGCGGGATCACAAGCTGCGTCAGCCTTGCCATGCCGAAAACGTTTACCTCGAACTGGTATTTCGCCTCGGACAAAGGTACGTCTTCCAGAGAGCCGTAGGAGCCGTAACCTGCATTGTTTACCAGAACATCGATGCGTTTTTCCGCCTTTAAAATATCCTGCACGCCTTTGACCATGCTCTTTTCATCGGTTACGTCCATCGGCAGGATATGTACCCCTGCATCCTTCAGGTCCTGCATCTTCTCCAGTCTTCGTGCAGCGCCATACACGACAAGACCGCTTTGGGACAGAAGTTTTGCCGTTTCTTTTCCGATGCCCGAAGATGCTCCTGTAATGAGCACCACTTTTTTCATGTTTTTATTCGCCATGTTCCTCCTCCTCTTTTCTTTCATGCCCTTGCCCGTTGAAGTGCCCCGCTTAACCGCCGGGGGTTCATCGCCGGCAAGGGATTTGTTTATTCTATAGCTCTGCTTGGCCCCGCTGTAAATAGAGGGCGGCAACTGCTATCCGCAGACGCGGGATATCATTCTTTTGCAAGGTCAGGGAACAGCCGTTGCGCATTTTTATAGAACAATTTGTCTTCGATCTCTTTGCCGAGGTTGAGCGCCTTGATCGCACGGATCTCGGTCATCATATCGTACGGTATATTGGGGAAATCAGTGCCGTACAATATCCTGTCCTGGAATTTTACGATGGAACTGGTACGCGGGGCCTTTGCGAAATATCCGGACAGTGCCATGGTGTTGTCCGTCCACAGGTTCTTGAATTCACCCATGAGATCGAAGAATTCGTCGAATTCATCGGCGCCGAAATGCGGCACGATGCAGGTCATTTCCGGGAAACGCTTCATAAACCCGTATATTTTATCCACACCGCTTATCTCTTTTGTCGAGACGGTGTATCCTGCAAGGCCCGGACCCGTTCCCGCGTGGATCGTCACTACCTTGTTGTGTTCGCAGACCTGTTCGTAGATAGGGAAATAGCTTTCGTGGTCGGGCGATCTCCCGAGGACGTGGCTGTGCAGTTTTATACCGGAGAGATTGTATGTTTTGAGCGCCGTCTGCAGCACGTGCTTCAGGTCCTTATCGTCCGGATGCGCTGTCCCGAATACAATTAAATTATCGTGCGACTGTTTCAAATCGTAGTTCCAGGTATTCAGGTATTCCGATAAACCGGGTTTGTGCGCATAGTTGTAGATAACAGCCCTGTCTATCCCGGAATTTTTAAGCCGCTCGATGCACGCTGCGGTGTAGAGCTTGTATTTAACGTCCCATGCGAATGTGTCGAACCATTTCCAGATAGCGTCGAACAGCTTGTCCGGGAAAAGGTGCACGTGCGAATCGATTATCATATACTTTTTGTCCCGCAGGCTTTGTCAGCCGGTGCTCTGTTTATTGGTTCCATCTATTTCATTTCCAATATTTTTGAAATGGTTTGATAGGACAAAGCATAGTTCATTACTGTGGAGCCTGAAATGGCCCCAGAGCTTGCTTTTGAGAAAATGAGTTTTGAGAGCACGAACATCAGAGGAACGAGACTAAGAACATCATTTTTGGCATTTGTCAGCTCTTCGACGCTGTCCGCATAAATGCCTTCGGCTCTCAGAGCGGAAAAAAATTCATGCACGAGCGCCTTTTTGGAGCCATTTTTATCTGCTAAATAAAACAATGCCAGCATGAGCATATGGCTCTTCTTTCCTGCGGTCCTGCTTACAGGGATTATCGATGTGTTGTTGTTCGAAAGCTGAACAAGATATTCCGGGATGTTGACACCGTTTATAGCGGCGTTCATTGGTTCGACTAAACGGGGACTTGCATCGATGTAATAAGGTACGTTATGGTTTTCGTCGTAGAAATAATCGATGGCCAATGGACCATGCCAGGCGAGTTCTTTCCCTATTTTTTCAAAATGTTGCCGGACTACAGGTCTGTCGATTCCGATCTTGCTGCAAGAACTGCCTCCGGCACCTTCCCTGAGTCTCTGACAGCAGTGAAACGCAATTAGGCTCCCTTTATTGTACAATGCGTAAGCGATTTCAAATACGCCCTGTGCATTCTCCTGGATCAAGTACTCGTTCCCGGTTTCTGAAACAGTTTCTAATGCCCGGTCCAGATCGTCCTCATTGTCAATTTTCCAAACCCCCTGGCTGGCCGTGCCGTAATCCAATTTCAGAAAGCACGGGTAAAATATATTTTTCCGTACTTCGTTCCGATCTTTACAGAATATTGTCCTAGGATGAGGTATTTCCAGATTGTCCAGCAATTTTGTAAATTTTATCTTGCTGAAGAGTTGTACATAACTTTCGAACGCGGGTAATTCAAGTTTCACCAATTTCGACAGCTCATGGATCCGCTTTGAGAACAGAAGCGCTTGTTCGTGGACCGGTAAGAGGATGTCAATTCGCTCCTTTTGAATGACGCGGACTATAAAATTGTAATATGCCTCAAGGTCGCCGTTGATTGAGGGACACTTGTAATACTTTGTTTTGAACTTCGTGAATCTGCAAATACAAAGAGGGTTCGGGTCACAGATTACTATTTCATGGTTTTGCGGGCCTAAGGCTGAAAGAGCTTCTCTCGCTGACAACGAGGACCCTTCACAGAACAATATTTTCATTAATTGATTGCCTCCATCTTTCATAATACGGCATTTCCTGCTCCATCTTGTTAAGACTTAACACCTTTCATACATATCATAAAGCCATTTTTAGAATTGATGCCCACTCAGGCAGGAAGTAGGATTTGAACGGGTGCTCGTCGCAATCCCTCCCCTATGGCGGGAGGGGCAAGGCGAACTATACGATTAATATATTCCATACCGACGAAGAATCCACGCTGTTTACAGCACGGTTCTTCACATATTTCAATTCCTTTTCTGTCATTCCCGCGGAAGCGGGAATCCAGAGTTAAGCACCTCAATACTTAAATCAAACCCCTGCTCAACTCTATAATTCCCTTTCCATTGTATGATCTTGAGGTCTCAATTTGAAACCTCAAGGTGGGCGGGATAACCAAGCTAAGGCAAAGGACTTATCTCCTCGCAATGCGTATGGGCTTCGGGCACTAGCCTCGTGTTGAGGAGTTCGGGGCCGGTGTTTCTGGTTTATATTTTTATGTCCTATTTAAGAAATGGGACGCGGTTCCTGTTATACTCAATAGCAAACATCATGGCTGCCTATCTCAATAAAATATATTCCTTCATCGTCGAGTATCTTAAAAACGATTCTATCTGAATAGCTGACTGAAAATGCATAATAACCACCAAGCTCGCCTTTAAGTTTATGAGTTTTTAACCTCTTGTCAAAGATGTCTTCTTTAAATATCTCTAATCTTTTTTTTATCTCTGTTTTTCAGAATGGGTCAGCTGGTTTTTATATTTGTCGAATTTCCTTTCACATGCGGCGTCATACTGAATATATCCCGGCTTCATTGAAGTCAGATATTTGCAATAAATTTATCCACAGCGCTTTTTTTTACTTTGCCGGCTTTCAAATTTTTTTCAGCCTCATCAAGCCTGAATAAGAACTGCTGACGCTTTACGGTTTTGTATAATTCTTTTAAGAACCGATACTCTTCTTTTGGAATCGCTATAGTGTTTACCGCTGTTAATTTACTCATTTTAGCCTCTATCTCGTAATTAAATTTATTCTTTATAGCTACAACTGTCAACTGCTTCCCAACTGCATCTAGGCAAAGAAACCACATTTGCACAATACGCACAATAACTGTATATTGTCTAAGAGCATGACATGGAATCATGGAGTCAAAGGTACTTGTTCCGATTGAAACGATAGAGCAGAAAATCCTGCTCATCCGGGGACAGAAGGTAATGCTTGCTATGGATCTCGCGGAACTTTATGAAGTAGAAACTTTTAATTTAAACAAAGCTGTTAAACGAAACAGCGATCGGTTCCCAAAGGATTTTATGTTGCAGCTTAATTATCAAGAGGTTGCAGCTTTAAGGTCACAATTTGTGACCTCAATAACAAGTAGATGAACTTGAAAAAAAGTATGACAATCAGTTCAGAATTGTTTTCGATGCCATTCGTGAACTTATGACACCTCCCGAACCCAAACACCGTAAAATAGGATTCATCTGAAACGTCTCCCTCACCGTTTATATCGCCTCGTCGAAAAGCTTTTGTATTTGTTCTGGTGCCGGGAACTCTTTCTGGAGATTCTTTGGTAAGGTCTGTGTCATGCGATATTGTGCTACTGCAATCGGCTTATTGCTTTCTTTTAATGCATATTCAACAATTGTCCGTTTTTTGTCTTTGCACAAGATAATGCCGATCGAAGGATTTTCACCATTTTGCCGTACTATTTTATCTAGAACCGCAAGATAAAACTGCATCTTCCCTACATACTCCGGCAGAAACTTGCCGACTTTCAGTTCAATTGCAACAAGGCATTTTAACCGGCGGTGATAGAGTAAAATATCGATAGAGAATTCCTCACCATCTATTTCCAGACGGAACTGATTGCCCATAAATGCAAATGCACCGCCCATTCCTACAAGGAACCGGTTGACTTTGGATATCAATGCCCTTTCGAGTTCCATTTCACTATATTCTTCATTCAGCTCAAGAAAATCAAAGGTATATTCATCTTTAACTGCCATTTTTGCCTGATTTTTTATTTTTTCGGGTAAAGCTCTGCTGAAATTTGTCTGATTCAGCAACGTTTTCTCGTAGGTTCTGTTTTCTATCTGATGAATAAGCACATTCTTGCTCCACCCCATGCGACTGGTCATTCGGATATAGAATTCACGTTCTAAATCATCCGTACAGGTTTCCATAATAACTATATTATGAGCCCATCCTATTTCTTGCACCACTGGTGCAAGTTTTGAATCCTCATTGTACTGCAAATAGAACTTTCGCATACGCCAGAGATTATCTTTTGAATAGCCCTGTACACCAGGGAATTCAATCTGTAAATCTTGAGCAAGGTTTTTTACTATGGATTTACCCCAGCCGTGAAGATTTTGTTGTTTCACAATCATCTTCCCAATGTCCCAATAGAGTTGTATCAGTTTTTTGTTGACGGCTTTTAGGGCTTCATACTGGGCAGAGCGGATTCGCTGTTTAACTTCCAGTAGCAAATCGGCGTATTCATTAATTTGCATTTTATTTTTCAACGCTATTCCTTTCTCACAACTCTTGCATTCCGCAGTATGCACACAATCTATTGTTACTATTCGTTATTGTCAATATATTACGAATTATCGTTGACATTCTTGGCTTCCTTTCATATATATAAATAAATTCCATATACTGTCTGACCTGGAAAGGAGGAATCATGGAGTCAAAGGCACTCGTTCCGATTGAAACGATAGAGCAGAAAATCCTGCTCATCCGGGGACAGAAGGTAATGCTTGCTATGGATCTCGCGGAACTTTATGAAGTAGAAACTTTCAATTTAAACAAAGCTGTTAAACGAAACAGCGATCGGTTCCCAAAGGATTTTATGTTTCAGCTTACAAAGGAAGGAACTTATTCTTTGAAATTCCAAATTGGAATGTCAAAGAAATCCAGCAGAGGAGGCCGCCGATATCTTCCTTATGCTTTTACAGAACAAGGGGTAGCGATGCTTTCAGACGAAGAATCCTCGCTGTTTACAGCGCGGTTCTTCACATATTTCAATTCCTTTTTTGCAAAAGGGTGGTCACGCCACAGGCAGGACAGGGCATCCTTTACAAAAGCATTTCAATGTTTTAGCAAGACCCAAATTATCCCGGGAAGAGATCCTTGTGGTATCACAAATTGTGATAGCCTTTGTTTAAACAAGCTGTAAATTTATAAACAAAGAAAGGAGGAGTAATGAAAACGTATCAGGCTATACCGGCTAAAAGCGATTCGGTAACAACCTCGAATGGTAAAAATCTTTACCTTGCCACCTTTGAGCTGACCAGTGGTCAGTATGGACAACCGTTTGTAAAAGCCTTCTATGCAAAAAATGAAAAAAGTCTGGAGCAAAATATCCATAAATACCTTCTTGCATATTATGGCGACGGCAATGTCTCAGAAGTAAAAAATGACGTTTATTATTACTTTGACGGTGAGGTTGTGGTCAAAGACCTCGGCTGGCAGAGAATCACCAACTTAAAACAACTCGTAAACAAACTTCTGTGAGAGTCATATTGTCTGCTTCTGCATTGTCCCCCTCTTAAGATAAGAGGGGCAAGGGGCGTTATGATTCTTTATTTGCCCTCCGTCATTCCGCACTCGATGCGGAATCCAGTCCTTTAAATTCACTTTACCCCGTTAATATATTCCTGTCATTTCATACAGATAATCTTGCCAGTGCAAGCTGTTTAATCTCTATATTGTTGTGTGCTCCAATCTTCTAACGGGGTTGACATATTACGATTTTATAGCGTATACTGCGTATTAGGAGGTATCATGGAGTCAAAGGTACTTGTTCCGATTGAAACGATAGAGCAGAAAATCCTGCTCATCCGGGGACAGAAGGTAATGCTGGATAGGGATCTGGCGGTACTCTATGGTGTAGAAACAAAATACCTGAATAGGCAAGTTAAAAGGAATATAGAAAGATTTCCAAAAGAGTTTATGTTTAAGCTGACAAAGTATGAAAAAGATGAACTGGTGACAAATTGGCACCGGTTTGCTCTTTTAAAACATTCATATTCTTCACCTTATGCCTTTACCGAGCATGGAGTTGCTATGCTGGCCGCTGTATTGAACAGCAAGCAGGCAATACGTATGAGTATACTCATAGTTAAAACATTTGTCCGTCTGCGGGAGATTCTCGGCACCCATAAAGAACTTGTGCAGAAGCTTAAACTGCTTGAGATGAGAGTCGATGGGCATGATGAAGAGATTGAATCAATTATGGAAGCAATTCACCAGCTCATATCTACACCTGAAAAACCAAAGAACAGGATAGGATTCTTATGAAATTGTTTAATTGCTTCGTCCCCTCTATGAAGAGGAGCAAGGGGAGTTATGATTCTTTTTCCTGCTACATAACGTCTATATGTGATAGGGCTTTTTTTTGAGGAGGGAAATATGCCGGATTCAATTAAGGAATTAAAAAAGAGGCTTGAGGCCATAAGGGACATGGGATTTGTTAAGACCCGCCGTGCTGGGGGCACAGGCATCGGTAAGACACTGGAAGACTTGCTTGGCATTGGGTGCCAGCCCGTTTTGAATAACAAAAAAAGATTTATAAAGGTCCGCAATTTTAAGGATTTTGGCAAGTTTTTGAAATTCACGGGGATGTTGATAGAAGGTACGGACTGGGACACCGTGGGCATCCACCCGGACAACGAGAACGGTACATTTGATATACATCGGCTCCAAGAACTCAAAGATTTCTGCGCAAAAAACCCGAAGTATCATATCCTGACGGAAACTTCGGATGGTGACGATTTTAGTGACGAAAATACCATGCCACCTGTAACTATCACAAATGAGATAAGATTCGTTCACCCCGTTAGAGATTTATAATTTGTACTACACCTATGTGCTTATTAGTTTGAAAGACAAACATCTTTATACCGGCTCTACCAACGATCTACGGAAACGCTTGATGGAACATAATTCTGGAAAAGTATTTTCTACAAAGTATAGATGTCCGTTTGAACTCATTTATTACGAGGCTTGCTTGAACGAGCAAGATGCAAGAAGTAGAGAAAAATATTTAAAAACGGGGATGGGAAAGCGATATCTAAAAAACAGGCTCAAGCGTTTCCTATCTCTAACGGGGTAAATAGGTTGAATTTTTACTTAGGCAATGGTTCCAAAAAACCAGCAGATCTATTCCTTGAATTGAAATAAGCACACCTAAAGACAAGTTGCGTGCGTTTAAAGCATTCCACTAATTATCTACCCTTGCTCTTTAAAGAAAACTGTAATAAATATAATCTCAGCGTAACAAGATACAAATAATTTATTTATTTAAGGGGAATGAATGAAGTTTTGGGTCGGAGTTACCGATAAATCCTGGTTTGATTTTTTGGCTTCAAGGCCTTCCATAGACGAGGTCAACTTCTGGCAGCCAAGCGGGGTTACGAGGTTCGGGGCAATCCAACCTTGGTCACCTTTCCTTTTCAAGCTACACAGCCCTCTTAATTTTATCAGCGGCGGTGGTTTCTTTGTTAAATACTCACAACTGCCCCTTTCTATAGCCTGGGATACATTTCAAGAGAAAAACGGTGCCGGAAATTTCCAGAGTTTCAGGGAAAGGATCCAGCATTACCAACAAAACAACAACAGACACTTCATCCCCGATCCATTCATTGGCTGTATTGTCCTGACGAATCCGTTCTTTTTTAATGAAAAAGACTGGATCCCTGTGCCTGTAAATTGGAGCTCGAATATAGTCAGAGGTAAAACGTATTATACCGAAGATCCCGTAGGCAGCTCATTGTGGGAAAAAGTCGATGAGCGAATTAAAGGGATCAACCCTATTCAAGAGAGCGGTATTTACAATCATGAGGTAGTCGAACCAAGGTACGGCGGCGAATATCTGGCACATCAGCGTTTAGGTCAGGGTGGTTTCAGGGTCGTTATCATCGAAGCATATAATAAAAAATGCGCCATTACAGGAGAACGTACCCTTCCAGCCTTGGAATCAGCCCATATAAAACCTTATTCATCGTCCGGCCCTCACAGCGTAAATAATGGCATCCTGCTTCGTTCGGACCTACACAAGCTATTTGATGCAGGTTATATGACGATAACTACAGACCACCATGTAGAAGTCAGTAAATTTATAAAAGAAGAATATGAAAATGGACGGGACTATTACGCATTGCACGGCAAAAAGCTTCTAAGCTTACCTTCAGATCCCCTGGATTTACCCTCTAAAGAATATTTAGAATGGCATAATAAAGAAATATATGAGCGGTAAGTTGGCAGAGGGGCTGACAGTTTTTACGGAAGCTCGTCCTGCATCCCGTTTCCCTATAAACGATCGTTGCTCCTACTTTGTAAAAAGGTGATCCCTTTTTTCCCTGACAATATTTTCTCCACCAACTTCATGTTTTTTTCCAACTCTTTGTTGCTTAGGGAAAAAATGTTTCTAAATACCTCGATATAAGGAGTAACGATCTTTTCCAATCTCGTGTAATCTGTCTTTTTTTTCTTTATCGGATCCACCCAAACATCGTTTCGAAAATCGACATAGAACCCATCTTTTTTGGAGTCATTCATTCTCTTAAGTTCTCTCAGAACTCTATCCATTACAGAATTTTTCGATTTGATCTGAGTATCTAACCATGTCGTCAAGTTTCTGACAACACTGTTCCTGTCTTTGCTGGACCAGGGGTCTACTTTTCTGTAAACCTCTATCATCAATACCATGGGCAAGAAAGTATGTTGTTTTGGCTCGTGTTTATGAAATATTTCCTTAAGTATCTTGGGTGATTCCGGGATTGATACCCGCTCGTTAAAACGATAACTGAAAAGTATAAGCGCTTTCATAGCTTCTTCTATACCGAGAACTAAATGAGAAATTCCATTTCCATAGTCGCTATTTTCGGCGAGTATATGGGCTGCTCTTATATGTCGAAGCGCGTTTTGATAAGCAAGCTTTGCACCTTTATCACGGACACTCTGTGAATATTCGTGAAATTCTTTGACTCTCTCCTTTTGTTTTTTGACCATTGATTTCTTTTTTATTAATGTGCCCTTCGATTGACGGGAATCTCAATAGGAACTGACGTTCTAATTTGGGCCGCTACTGGCGTATAAATATCGATATTCTGTTCCTTGGTGTAAATCGATACAATTAATGCATAGCGAGCCTGGCGGTTCCACTGTTCCAGATGATGCCTTTCACGCCACCAACCGACAGTTGGATATACTGCAATCAAATGAGATTCTGCAAGATCGGCCGCTGTTCCTTGCCAGATATCGGAGTGAATAGAGCCTACATTTCTCGCATTGCCAATAAGCCATTTATCTCTAGGTCCTTGTGTCCCAGGATGTTCTCCGTCATCACGAGCCTGATTGTTGATGCGTTGGACAAACTGCATTTCAGACTCTGTTGGCCCATTAACTTCAAATCTGAGTGCATGAGAGGCGTATCGGTATCGGGCGTCCCAACCTACTTCTCCCGGTGCTGGCTCTATGAAGTAGGAAAGTGTGACTCGCATGTTTACTTCTCTTCCACCAAGATCTGATAATACATCTCTCGGCCATGGAAGATTATATAGATGCATATCACGCGTTACATAGCGGTGTTTTTGTTCGTCGTAATCGAAAGGATGTAATTGTGCTTGTGAAATTAAGGTCAAAGAATTTGATGTGCAGTAAAGGGCGCGATTGAGATTTGGTACACCATATCCACAAATTCGAAGCAATTTAGCAAACTCGCCTCTTGTTGGAGATTGTGTCTGCAAAAATTGCCTCCTCATGGCATCAGTCCATTCTGCTGTATGAACAATTAATCCGCGGACTGTCTCTGGCCAAGCATCAGTGTATTGAGCTTGAATCTGTGCAGCCATCTGTGCAGCTTGAGCACAAGCAGCACTTGTTCCACTAAATATTGCAAATTGGGCAGTTAAAATATCATGATTCGTCGAAAGTAATTGCAGATCATCAATATTCAACGCAGAATTGTTAGGAGCACGTGCAGCATTACCACCTTCGAAAAGAACTTCAGGTTTAATAGGCCATTTTCGATCGGGCCAAGTTACAGAAGTCGTACTGAAAGGTGAAAGCCCTCCAGACGGAGCAATAGGGGTATAAGTACTTAGTGTTGGATCGATAATTCTGGTCTTTTCTGTAAAGGCGCCAACAGTTAATGCGTTCCATGCTTGAGCAGGGTCGTGTATTTCATTTGTTAGATTGTCATTGGGATAGTTGCACCAACTATTGGGGTCATCAATGTTTCCGGCACTAAGTACTATGAGCCGATGGGTAGCGTCTTCAAATCCAGAAGATAATGCATCTATATTGGCAGACCATGAGGAGGGTTTGCCCCGATCGCGACTGTCGGGTGAAGTAATCGCCATGCAAATGATTCGCTTACGATGAGAAGCCTGAATCTCCGCCCGGCTTATACCTTGAGCAGTTATATAGCCCCACAAATCTTTTTGATTCTGCACTGGATGAGGTGGTAAGATTTTCGCGGACTCAATGCGATGATCAATTCGTACAGAGTCATTGCCATTAAGAGCAGATAGTAGATCGCCATAAGCAGCCATACCGGCCATCAAAGTACCATGACCGCTGTTAGGGCCTACGGTCTCATCGTTTACACCCCATGCTTGATTGATCGTATGACGATCTGTATTATCTAAAATCGGCCGAATGAGCGGGTGTCCATTATTCACACCAGTATCAAGTATGCAAATTGCCACATCTGTATTACGATTAAAGTTGGTGCGTCTAATAAGATCCTGAAGCTGCACTATTTGTTCTTGGTTACTCATCGCAATAAAGAACGTAGCTATTTCTTTAGCTGCCCGTAACTCCGCAACATCGTCTGAAGTTTCAATTAACTGTTCCAATTGATTTCGATTCGCAAAGATGAGCTTTACTGATCTTTCAGGAAATTTAAGCAGCCCCGTTTTCGATTCTATACGTAGAATTCTTAATGATGCCTCAAAACGAGAAACAACGCTGTCTTCATTACTACTTATCCATACCTCACTCCACTCTGGGTTCTCTCTTGGAATTAATAGAAGGTCTTCCGATCTCCAAAAAGATTCCAAAACTGCAAGTCGAATATCCTTAAGGTTGTTAATTAATTTAATGTTTTTAGGTTGCTCACTTCTCCTATCATTTTCAGTCGCATATGCCTGAATCTTTCTTAAAAAATATCCACGTTTATCGTGTGGCACATAGACTGTAGCATGTGTGCTCACGTTCCCTTCATTACCCTCTTTTCGGACATTAAGAAGACGAATTCCAGAATGCCTTGCCTCCAGACTTTGAACGATCAAATCAAAGCCTGGCTCGCTAATGAACTCAATATATGTTCCATATTTCTCAACGAGAGAAACAGATCGACGCTCATTCGCTGCACGCCATGCCTCTTCAATACGCTGTTGTAGATAGTAACTGTGTTCCCCGCGGTTACGATCTTTAATCGGAAACAGCGAACCACCTCGTCGTGGATTTGTAAATCTTTGTGTCTGATTTGGCCCACTTAGGAAAATGTGTCTGTATCGCTCTTCAGGCATAATTTACCGCACTCTTGGATTAATGTGAGCATTTTGTCGTTCGTTTAACATTTGTCTCAATAAAGGTGAATTCACCTTTTGATCATCATGTAGAATTGTATACTTGATGGCGTCCCGACATGCATGATCGATTTCTGAATGGCTTAAACCGTTACTTTCAGTTAGCACAGTCTTCCAACTAAACTGAGACTCCAAAAATGTGCCAAGTACATTCTGTATTAAGCATTTGCGCTCCTCGAATGAAGGTTGTTTATAATACAATACATCGTCAAAACGTCTATACAACGCACGATCCAAAAGTTTCGGACTATTCGTAGCTGCTATAATTATGCTATCGGATATATCCTGCTCAATGAATTGTAAAAACGAATTTAGCACACGGCGCATTTCACCTACATCGTTATCTAATGATCGTTCTCCACCGATCGCATCAAATTCATCAAATAGATATACTCCCATCTCTTTTTGGATCAGATCGAATATCTGACGTAACTTAGCACTGGTTTCCCCCATGAATTTGGTAACCAACCGATCCACTTGGATAGTATATAAAGGTAAACGTAATTCATGAGCTAACACTTTGGAGGTCATAGTCTTGCCGGTTCCCGGTGGTCCAATGAGCATAATTTTCCGTCGATTAGACAAACCGTATGTTTTTAATTTTTGTTGCTGGCGATATTCGTGAATGATTCTCTCGATCCGATTCTTAATGATAGGTGGAATAATTAAGGCCGACTTTGGGATATTGGGTTCCTCAGATAACACCAGCCCTCGCATATCCTGCGGGAACTTGATAACTAAAGCACCTTTCTCTCTGCGGACCTTATCGACCATTCCCCGTATATCATGGGCTAGTGCCCCATGGCCTTGCATCGCCTCATGTGCTGCTACTTGAAGTGCAATTGTAAAAAATTGCTCTTGGTCACTACTGACATATGACCTGATCAAAGATTTTATTTGTTCTGCTGTAGCCATATTAGGTATTCCCTTACCTCATTATTGTTTTAATAGTTGTACTATTTATATCTTTCTGGAAACAGCATGTGAAAAGAACAGAAGTTAAATTTATACACTGTATAGATGGAACATGGTTCTTTTTAAACCGTACTATAAGTTTGGACACTTCTTTGTCAGGTTGATCATCCATAAAATTCATATATCAAACTCTGGGCGAAAGGACAAGTCTGCTTAATCTTTATAGATGAAGTATGAGACCTCACCTTTTTCCTCTCCTAATAGGAGAGGAATTCTCTTTCGGGGTTAAATGCCGGGGAGTGTTTATTATTGTTCTTTTTCTTCATGGGGATTGCCTTTTATGGCATCGACAGCCCTTTTGTTTATCGAGTATGTTACATATTTGCTGCCGCCCTCGCGCACGATGAGGCCGGAGTCGCCCATGTTTTTCAGCATGAGGTTTACCGTGCTTTTCGCAAGCCCTGAATGGATTATGCAGTCCCTTAGGAAAATAGGGACATCGACCGTTTTCGTTTCGGGAAGTCTGGAGGAGCGTCTAGAATGGAAAGGTACTTGATCCTGACATGTGACAAGCAATCCGCGTTTCTTATAAACCGATCGATGAGATCGATTTTTATATAAATCAAGAGTGAGACCTCATCCTAACCTTCCCCTAAAAGGGGAAGGGATTTTACACACCCTCTGCGCCCCTCCGAAAGAGGGATATTTTAAAACCCCCTTTGTCCCCCTTGTCAGGGGGATGAAAAAACACACCCCCTGCCCCTCTTGTTAGAGGGGATGTTACATCTTTTCATAACTCCCCGACCCATGCCCCGGATGGGTACCCCACCCCCTTACCTTAAGGGGGATGACCAGAAGGGCAAGCAATGTCCCTGCTTAAAAGCGTCAGAATAGATCCTTCGTAGCGCCGCTCAGAATGACAACAAATAAGGGGCGAACGGAGTGCTATTGAAATTCATCCGCCACGTCCCAGCTCCTTTTCCAGCTCTCTGATACTGGGGAGATTCTTTTGAAGATCAGGGGGTATGATGCGGGTAAGCTTATATTCACTCACGCCAATGGGTGTATTTGTATTGCGGAGTGTGTACTCGGCGATAAGCTTCTTCCGTGTCTTGCATAGTATTATGCCGATGCTCGGGTTATCCACATCTTGCCTGAGTTGTTCGTCCACAACTGACAAATAGAAGTTCATCTTCCCGGCAAACTCCGGCTTGAACGGTTCCATCTTCAGGTCAATGACTATGAAGCATTTGAGGCGTAAATGATAGAATAGAAGGTCGATGTAAAAATCTTCTTCCTCAACTTCAAGGTGATATTGGCTGCCAACAAAAGCAAAACCCACACCAAGTTCCAGCAGAAACTTCCGGATATGCTCTATCAGTCCTTTTTCCAAATCCCGCTCGGCTGCATCTTCGGAAAGCGACAAAAAATCAAAAATATAGGGGTCTTTGAGTGCCTGTTGTGCAAGCTCTGATTGCGAGGGAGGAAGGGTCTGTTTGAAATTAGTGACGGCCTTCCCCTGGCGCTTATGTAAGCCACTCTCGATCTGGTGGATAAGTACAGCCCGGCTCCATCCATGCTCGATTGTTTTTTGTGCATACCAGAGACGTAAAACGGGGTTTTTGAGCTTTTCGATAATAATTACATTATGTCCCCAGGGAATTTCCGTAACAAGTTTTGGTATCTTAGTGTTGTCGATTTCTCGTACAAGCGGTGCGAGCTTTCCACTGTCACCTGATTCTCGCACAGGCTGTGCGAGAACTTTTTTGGTCCATGCCAGAAAAAACGCCCGCATGCGCCAGATGTTAGATGGTGAAAAGCCCTCAATACCTTGGAATTCTTGTTGAAGGTCTGCTGCCAGCCGATCCACTATCGACTTGCCCCAGCCTTCGCTATTCTGGCGATCGGAAATGGATTTACCAATATGCCAGTATAAGGAGATCAATTCGCTGTTGACAGAAAGAGCTGCTTTTAACCGGACAGTGCGAATACGTACCTTTAAGTCTTTCAAGAATGTACCGTAGCCTGAAGGCAATCGTTCGCCGGACTTTTGAGAGGGCTCTCGTATCGCTGTACGCTTTATCGGCAGTAATAATTGTCCGTGTTTATTGTCCATATTCCGGCCCTTTCAGACTCTTCCGAGTCTATTCTTATCTGATTAAGTATGGAGATAAAACTTCAGAAGTATATTGATATTATTCGTTTAAGTCAATAAAGATATGACTTCACGTACTGATACAATAAAATGCCCGGGATTTTACACACCCCTGCCCCGCATGTTTCTTGAAGAACCCGATGTAAACAGCGTGGATTCTTCGCCGGTTATGCACGAAGAAAGCCTCCGGAAGAGAAGCCTTTGCCTTAAAATCTCATGGATCTCCCCTAAAGGGGGCCTCAAGGTGGGATATGGCTGAAAGCTGCGGCTTAATTTATCTCATCTGCTCTTTTGCTTTTTTTATGAATTTTCCGAACTTTCGATCCTTTGCTCTTTTTTCAATATCGGTCATTTCATAAAATTCATTTTCTTTTTTCAGTTTGATGTAATTTTGATAGTGCGCACGGTCTAACCTTCCCTCTTCGATGGCTTTTAATACGGCGCAGCTCGGCTCGTGTATGTGCGTACAATCAGCGTATTTACATTCTTTTGATAATGCGGTTATTTCATTGAACACATTTGCAATACCGACACCTGCGTCCGCTATCCCGACTTCCCTGGTACCCGGGTTATCAATCACAATCCCGCCGTTTTCTAAAAAATACATTTCCCTCGATGTCGTCGTATGCTTGCCCCTGCCGGTAAAATCGCTTATCTCCCTCGTTTTGATATCGCCTCTCTTTAGTAACTTGTTAATCAAGGAAGACTTGCCCACTCCCGACGAACCGAGGAAACAATATGTTTTCCCTGTTCCTATGTAATGTATCAAGTCATCAAGTCCGCGTTCTGTAATCGTGCTGGTTGAAATGCAATCGATGCGGCCAAATCTATTTTTTATCCCGCCGATTCTCCGGTGCAACTCGGCTTCCGATACTAAATCGGTTTTGTTCAACACTATGGCGGATTTGATGCCCCCATCGTTTGCTAAAACTAAATATCTTTCCAGGCGGTTAAGGTTATAATCTCTGTCCAACGATTCAACGGTAAAAGCGACATCGATGTTTGTGGCGATAATCTGTGTGTCCTGCTTATCGTTGTATTTTTTCCTGAGTATTGTTTTCCTCGGCAATACATGATGGATAATCGCTCTCTCTTTATCCAATACGGCTATTGCAACCCAATCGCCGACAGCCGGGTAGTCCGCTCTTTTCGCTGCATTGAACATTTGTTTCCCCGTGATCCTGGCCAGGAATTCGCCGTGAGCATTTATTACTTTATATGCTTCTTTGTGTTCGGCAGTAACGCGGGCAGCCAATAAATTATTGAGTTCCAAAGATTTCCATTTTAAGTCGAAGAACTCGTCATAGCCGAGGTCCTCAAGTTTAATTTTTGCTATTTCATCAGTCATAAAATTACCTCAGTAACGCCCTCTTTTCCCTCTTATATAAGAGGGATGACGCGGAAGTACGGGCATGTGCGGGAAGTTGGATATCCATGAATTCCGTATATCAAATCTGGCGGGACAGGACAAGTTTGGTTGAGATAAATAAGATGTCGCGGAAACAAGGCTTCACCCTCCCTGACTCCCTCCCGTCAAGGGCGGGAAATAAACAATTGAAAAGCGGAACTGGGGGGCTGAGCCGGAAAGGAGCCTGATTCTGACATTTGACAGAAGACTCCTCGTTTATTGCGGCGAGTCCCCGTTCAAAAAGGGGTATGTATGGTCATCCCTGCTTTAAAAGCCCAGGTTCAGTAAATACTTTATCACTATCGGAGGTAATCATGGAACAAGAAAAAAAGGATGTTGTTTCGGAAAGTCTTGCAGCTAAGGCGATCGCGCTTTCGGGGCTTGCAAACTACCAGGAAGGCTCGGTTGTAAGCAGGACCATAATTGACAAAAAGTCCGGTACTGTCACCTTTTTCGCTTTCGACAAAGGCCAGAAACTCAGCGAGCATACCGCTCCCTTCGATGCCCTGGTGTGTATGCTTGAAGGAAAAGCCGATATCTCGATCTCCGGAAAGCCCGTCACTGCAAAGGCAGGGGACATGATAATAATGCCTGCAAACCAGCCCCACGCCTTGAGTGCAACGGAGAGGTTCAAGATGCTCCTGATAATGATCCGCTCATGAACATTTTCGCAAAGTAAAATGGTAAACAAGGGAAGTCTGTGCACTTGGCAGCTATCTTGAGCGACGGGCAAAGGTTACCACGGCAGAGGTTTTCCGTTGTGGAAGAAACCCCCGTTCTGGCTTCCGTCCTTGAGCAGTGCAGCCCACACAATACTCTTCGCGCCTGCCTTGACATCGAGCGGGGCCGACAGGCCGCCCATGTCCGTACGCACCCATCCGGGGTGTACCGAATTCACGATAATACCTTTCGGAGAGAGTTCCGCAGCAAGGATGCGCGTCAGCATGTTGAGCCCTGCTTTTGATACAGAGTATGCGGAGGAGGGCCAGCCTTTGTGCGCAGATGTACCGTCACTCACCGATCGCAGGAAACTGCGCATGAGTTCCACAAGTTCATCCCTGGTAAGTCCGGGTGATTCAAATCTGCGTCTCAGATCCCCGGACAGGCAGGAGAGCTGGCCCATGGCGCTCGATACCATGACAATGCGCGAGCCTTCGTGCATAAACGGCAGGAGCGCGCCGGTTACCTGCATCGGACCGAAAAAATTTGTCTTCACGGTAAGTTCTGCGGCCGGCCCGTCGAATCTTCCGAAATCGGATACACCCGCATTATTTACGAGTACATCTACCCCGTTCCACGTATCGCGCACCTCATCGGCGAACCTGGATATGCTTTCTGTGTCCTGAACGTCCAGAACAGCCCATGAAACTTCAGCACCTCCGGCCGTCAGCCCGTCCGCCGCTTTTCTTACCTTTGCCTCATCCCGGCCCGTGAGTATGACGTGCATGCCCGAGTCTTTCAACTGGCGGCAGGTCTCAAATCCAAGCCCCTTGTTTGCACCGGTTACAATCGCAATTTCCCTTTTCATCATTCAGCATCCTTTCCTAACAATCGTATACGATAAAAATATAAGCACACACCATTCGTTGTAAACCCCGTTGGAAGTGACGTGATTTCGATCATCGCCCTTTCTATCCGGGAGAAAAAACAAGTTTCAAGGACATCTTTTGACTTTTGTATGATACTATGAAACCACTGTACCGGAAAATGGAAAACAAAAAGGAGTATGCAATGGCGCAGGTAAAAGGTGTTTTAATACTGGGTTTGATAAAGTTCGTAAAAAAAGGCTTGAAAGAATCTTTGCCCAAAATCATGCCTATGTTATCCGTGGATACCAAAAAATATATGGAAGAGCATATCAGCCCCGCAGGCTGGTACCCATATCCGGTACTGCCGGAGCTCTTACGTGTGGTGGACAAGGTCATGGGGAACGGGGATCTCGCGTTTTGCATAGAACAGGGGAGACTTTCCGCACAGCGAGATCTATCTACGATATTCAGCAGTGTGCTGAGCAGTAACGACCCGCAATTATTGATTAGAAAAGCCATGACGATATGGAGCAGTTATTACGATGTCGGGAAAGCAGAGATGAAGCTCTTCGCAGAAAATGAAATTTCCATGGTCATAGAAGATTTCCCGGAAATCGACATGGCGCACGTAAAAAGTACCCAGGGATGGATTGAGCAGCTTCTCAAGATGTCTAACTATGAAGATGTAACATCCGGGATCGAAAAGTGCCAGTGCACCGGGGACCCGGTTACAGAGCTGCATTTTAAGTTCAGACCCCGTACGAAATAACATGCACCAGGCACGCGGATTTCTTTATTGTCCGGATGCAGGGAAACAGTGACCGGCCGGAAGCCTATGGTATGGTTGTCGGAACGGTCATACCCTGCGCTGCCGGCAGGTAATCGATGAGCATAAGATTCTCGGTACTGTTATGGAACTTCCATGTTACGGTTACCGAAAGTACCGGAGGCAGATTTATGGGAATGTCGATCGGGAGCGTCAGGCCATTTTCGTTCGTCGATTCCACCTTGAAGGAAGGGAATTGGGCCGAAAAAGATTTCAGCGGCGGGTTAAAGTCCCCGAAATTCGTTTTTATCTCTTCTTTCCCGAGCCGGTAATCCGCGAGCATCATCGCGATACTCGTATCATTGATATAATTCGAGGCATCGATATTCTGGTTCTCGAGCGATTGTACGGAGATCAGACCCACGGCGAGTATTGCCACCGCAACGAGCAGCTCGAGCAACGAAAAGCCTTGTTCAGGATTTTTCCGGTTCATAATATTTGTCGTATATCGCCACCTGCCCGGTAAACGGGTTTACCTCAAGCGAATATACGTCCTTTTTATCGTCTTCGATATGGATAATGGTATACGGCATATATCCCTGCGGGTAAAATTGAATGGAAACATCGGTGGCGTTTTTACTGACCATGGTCGTGTTCACGATGATATCCTCGAATTTGATGCCGTGGGGAAGTTTTTCTCGTTTGCCGAGCATGTCCTTGTCCGCGTGCCATTCACAGCTGTTCGTTTCAAGGGATGGCACACAGGTCTCGACCCAATACTCGTTTTTTTTCAGATCGAACTTCAAGCGGTAATAGTCCGTCTTCGAAAACACGGCCTTTGCGTATACATACCGGATGGTCGAAGACAAGCGCTGTGCGGACGTCCGGAGTTCCACACCCGTAAGGTCCATCAGCCTCGGTGTGGCAATCCCCAGCACCACGACGATGATAAACAGCACCACCATGAGCTCGATAAGGGTAAACCCTCTCCTCCGGGTCAAGGAAGAAATGCCGTACGCCCCCTGAACGGGGACGCGCGTTTTCATCCGGGGACCTTCCAAGCGGACGGGTCCCCCTTCTCTATTGGCACGAACCCGTATCAAGGCTTGTTATGTCCTTATCTTTGCCCTCGCCGCCGGGCTTGCCGTCTGCACCATAAGAAATTATCTCATAATCGGAACCGTTGGGTGCAGGGCTTATGTAAACATACGCATTGTCCCACGGGTCTTTGGGAATATGTCCGCCCTCTACGTATCCGCCCTCTTTCCAGCAGCACGGTATTTTGCCGACCGTCGGCTGTGCGACCAGTGCCTTCAGACCCTGCTCCGTCGTCGGGTATGTATGATTGTCGAGATAATACAGCTTCAGTGCGGTTTCGAGGGACTTGATATCGGCGCACGCCTTGACCCGGTTCGCTTCCTCTTTTCTCGGTATAACATTGACTGCAACGAGCGTCGCCAGCAGGCCGATGATAAGCACCACGACCATAATCTCTATAAGGGTAAACCCCGCCGGAGACCTGCGGCCGGGCGCCGTTTTTACGTTCACCATAAATTTTAACGGCATTTTATCTCCCGGGAAAGCTTTGCTGCTCTCTACCGGCGTAAATTTTTTCTCTCTTCGCATCTTTTACCTCCTAATGGACTAATTGATTCATCTGGAAGATCGGCAGCAGTACAGACAAGATGATGAACAGCACAATCCCTGCCATGATCAGGATAATGACAGGTTCCAGCAGCGCCGTCAGTGCGCTGATGGCCGTCGTAACATTGTCCTCATACGTTACCGCAATCTTCTCCAGCATATTCTCGAGCTCCCCGCTCTGCTCGCCGACCGCTATCATCCTGGTCACCATGGGCGGGAAAACACCGCTTGCCCGCAGCGGTGCAGATATCGATGACCCTTCGACAATGGACACCTTTGCCTTCTCTATCGCCTGCCCGATGATGCTGTTGTTCACGATGGTCTTGACGATGTCCATGGCCCTTACCACAGGCACGCCGCTTTTCAACAGGGTCGCAAGCGTACGCGCAAACCGGGCTATGATCACGAGCTGTATGAGTCTGCCGAAAACCGGTATCCTGAGTAAGAAACGTTCATACCTGACGCGCCCCCTGGCCGTCTTAATGTACCATCTGAATACATAATACGCTCCGATCGCAGCGACGATAAACAGGTACCAGTACGCGCTCATGATATTGCTCACGAAGATAAGCAGTCTGGTGAAGATCGGCAAGGTCTGGTTTACGTCCTTGAACAACTGGGTGACCTTGGGGATAACAAAGGTCATAAGTGCTATGACAACGAACATGGCGAGCAGCGACATAATCGCAGGATAAATGAGCGTGGCTATGACCCGGTATTTCAGTTTTACCTGGTTCTCGATATAATCCGCGAGCCGCTGAAGCACGACGTCCAGTGCTCCGCTGGATTCACCCGCAGCGACCATATTCACATAGAAATCCGGGAATACCTTCGGAGCTATTTTGAGGGCATCCGCAAACGAACTTCCCTCATTGATCCTCGTTTTGATGTTGCTGATGATCTTCTTTAATTTAATCTTGTCGATCTGCTCTACGATAGCGTCGAGTGCCTCGACCAGGGTAAGTCCTGCGCCGATAAGACTGGACAACTGACGGGTAACGATCGCAACGTCCTGCTGTTTCACGCTCGTCAGGAGGTCGGACACGCTCATCTTCGCGATGTTTTCGGCGCGTTCTTCTGCTTCCTGCCTGAAATCCGTTGCGTAGATACCGGTGTCCTTCAGTTTTATGCGTGCCGCATGCTGGTTGTCCGCTTCTATGACGCCCCGCGTTGATTTTCCCTGAACCGTAAACCCTTTGTATTCGAAGATCGGCATAAGCTGGTTTAAACCACTTCGGTTACCTCGTCCTGAGTAACCCTCAGAATTTCCTTGATGGTCGTGACCCCGCTGACGATCTTTTTGATGCCGTCCTCCTTCAGCGTGGTCATGCCCTTATTGATCGCAGCATGTTTTATCATCGAAGAATCCACTCCTTTGGTGATCATGGAGCGTATTTCATCGTCTATAATCATTATTTCATATATGCCGGTCCTGCCCTTAAACCCGGTGTTGACGCAGTTTACGCAGCCCTTCCCCTTGTATACCGCATCGTCATGCAGGAGATCCCTGGTAATGCCTATTTCCATCAATTCTTCATCATTCGGCCTGTACGCGATTTTGCAAACGGGGCATATCGTCCTGACAAGCCGCTGAGCAATGATCGCAACGACTGACGAGGAGACGAGGAACGGTTCGATGCCCATGTCGATCAACCTGGTTATACCGCCGGCAGAATCGTTCGTGTGCAGGGTGGAAAAGACAAGATGACCGGTCAGGGACGCCTGGACGGCTATCTCTGCGGTTTCCTTGTCCCTTATTTCACCGACCAGCACGATGTCCGGGTCCTGCCTCAAGATGGACCGGAGTCCGTTGGCAAAGGTCAGATCGATCTTCGAGTTCACCTGGATCTGTCCTATGCCCTTTATCTGGTATTCCACCGGATCTTCTATAGTCAATATGTTCACTTCCGGAGAGTTGAGTACCGACAGTACGGAGTAAAGCGTCGTTGTCTTGCCGCTGCCCGTGGGGCCGGTAACCAGTACGATACCGTTGCTCCTCTTGATAAGCTGGTTGATGAGCTTCAGCTTTTCGCCGGTAAGGCCGATATTGTCGAGGCCGATAAGGACACTCGACCGGTCGAGCAGCCTCATGACCACCCGCTCTCCGAATGAAGTCGGGATTATAGACGTCCTTATGTCGACGTCCTTGCCTGCTATCTTTATCCGTATTCTTCCGTCCTGCGGCAATCTCTTTTCAGCTATATTCATGCCCGCCATGACCTTGACCCTCGAGATGATACTCGATTGGAACCGCTTCGGAGGTTTTATGATTTCGTACAGTATGCCGTCGATGCGGTAGCGGACAGACAATTCCTTCTCGAAAGGCTCTATATGGATATCGCTTGCGCGCTTCTTCACGGCCTCGAACATCAGGGAATTGATGAGCCGTATGATAGGCGCTTCATCCGTTGCATCGAGAAGGTCCTGCGGTTCGTTCAATTCCTGGGCAACGTGATCGAGGTTCGTGTCCTCGAGCTCATCGACCATGTCCTCGGTACTGACATCGATCCTGTCATAGTAAATGTTCGCGGCGTTGACAACGTCCCGCTGGGTAACAAGGACCGGGACGACAGGCATATCGAGAAAGCGTTCCGCATCATTGATGGCCTCGAGGTTCGTGGGGTCCATAATGCCGAGCCGTACAAGTCCGTTTACCTTTTCTATGGGGATGATGCCGAAACGCCGCGAAATGGCCTTGGGGAATTTCTGAATCAGATCCATATCGAGTTTCATGCCCGTGAGGTTGGTTATATATTCTATGCCGAACTGTTCTCCCAGTGCTTTGATAAGATCGGCTTCGGTTATGACCTTGAATTTCGTCAGCAGCAATTCACCGAGCCTGCCGCCCTTCTCTTTTTGATACGTCAGGGCCTCTTCGAGCTGTTCTGCCGTTATTACGCCGAGCAGCAATTCCCCTATCAAAGCCTTTTTTTTCATGGTTTCCCTGTTGTCTCCGTCTGTCCGGCGGCCTCTGCGCTAAAGGTGCTTCCGGTCAGCGGAACAGCGTATTCCGTGCCCGCAGGACGTGCAGGACCCGGACTGCCGGGGACAGGCACCGGAGCCGTTACACCTTCACCCTGCGTTCCGGTTATGGATGTGCCGGCAGTCATACCTCCGGCGGCAGTGCCGGTAACCGGTGCTACGGCACTCTGCGTCAGAGTCGTGCCTGTTGTCGGCATACCATGCTGCATCTGAACGGGGAATTCTCCTTCAGGCGTAATATAGGTTTCCCCGGTAAACAGGAGCGGGGCAGGCTGTTTTACACGCTCTTCCCCGGTTTTATTCATCTGCTTAAATGTGGCCTTGAAAGGGCTGTTCTTGAGTTCGTAACCAAAGGTCTCTTTTTCGAATTTTTTCGTCTGCTCTTCCTTCATCTTGTTTATCCTTGCTATATCGGACTGCCCCTTCACGATGTACGGGGTGAGGAAGATCATGAGGTCTGTTTTGTCCTTCGATTTGTTCGAATACCTGAACAGCCAACCGATGAGCGGCAGATCGCCGAGGAACGGGATCTTGCTCTCGCTCACACTCGAGTTGTTCTGGATCAGTCCGCCGATAACGATGGTACTTCTGTCTTTAACGGTAACGACCGTCTGGGCGGACCGTTTCGATGTCGTTATTCCAACGGTATTTGCGTTCAGCCCCTGCGGGGAAGGAATGATAGCGGTAAGCTCGAAATCAAGCTTTAACCGTACATAATCGCCTGCATTGATCTGCGGGGTGATCTTCAGTTTCAAACCGACGTCCTGTCTTTGAACGAATGTCTGGGTATACCCGCTGATCTGCCCTATGGCCTGCCCCGTGGGTATAGGGACGTTCTGTCCGACCATGATCTCCGCAGGCTCATTGTCCGTTGCGAGTATGTTCGGCGTCGACAGGACGTTTGCCTGACTGTTTGTTTCAAGTGCATTGATAAAAGATATAATATTGGGATAGTTTACCCCGTTCAGGGAAATAGTTCCGTTCATGATGCCCATGGACAGGCCCGACTGACTGAAAGGACCGAGCGGGCTTGTTGTCGTCGGAAGGACCTGGCTCCCCGCACCCATGTTGCTCACGCCGCCGAAGTGCGTCCCGCCCGCGTACAGGTTGGGAATGGCATTCAGATCGACACCGAGTTGTTTCGTCCCGCTGAGCGAAAGCTCAGCTATGACGGCCTGGACATAAACCTGTCTCCTCCGTATATCAAGCTCCTGGATAACACCCTTGATGATCTGGTAGTCCTGGGGTGTAGCGATGATGATGAGCGAGTTCGTCGCAGGGTCCGCTGATATCTTGACCCCTCCCGCAAGCTGGGCCACGGCGGCACGCTGTGGTGCCTGCCCGGGTGCCGCAGGTGTTGAACTTCCGGCGAGGGTGGCAAGCGTCGATGCAAGTTTCTCTGCATTTGCATTTTTGAGATAATAAACATGGATCTGCCCTTCCCCGACAACCGGCACGTCGAGCTTTGCGATCAGTGTTTCTATGGACGCTATCTCATCGGCACTTGCAACAATGATCAAAGAATTCGTTCTGTCGTCGTACAGGACCTTGATCGGCTGCTGCGCCTGAACGGCCTGGTTCGGCCGTACGAAGCCGAAGGTAGGTTTCGTTTGTCCGGTATACAGGTTATTGATGATATTGGCTATACTCTGTGCCGTAGCATACCGTAGCTTTATTACCTGGATGGTCTGCCGGTTTATGTCCGTATCAAGTTCCCGTATAATTTTGAGGAGTCTTTCTATGTTGGAAGCGGATTCCGTTACAATCAGGGTGTTCGCGGGATCGTACGGCTGAATATTGCCGAATGAGGACAGAAACGGACGCAGGACATTTGCCATATCGTTTGCCGTAATATAATGAAGCGGTATAACCTGGGTAATGTATACATCGCTTGTTTGTTCCGGTCTCCTCCCGAGATACGTGCTTATATCCGCACCCTTGGCGTCTCTCAGGGAAAGGATCTTGATGACGTTTCCGGTCCCGACCGTGGTAAGCTGGTTGACCTGGAGAACGGACTCGAATATCCTCCATGCCTCATCTATGGTAACCGGCGTCGGAGAAACAATCGTAACCTTGCCGGTGACATTCTGGCCGAGTATAAAATCTTTACCCGTGATCTTGCTTATTACTTTGATAAAGTCCTTTATATCCACATTGTTAAAATCCATCGTTACCTTGGGAACGCCCGCGGGTTTCCGTTCCTTGGCAGGCTTATGCACGGTAACGGAAGTAATGGTAAGCCCTGCCTCCTGCGCTTGCACGGGCGTATGGAGAAGCATCACCATGATTATGCATGAAATAAATATTATCAGTTTTTTGCTCATTTCTTCACCTTCACTGTACTGTATAGTTTAACGTCATTGATTGTCCATTCCTGTCAATGTTGACGGTAAAACGCTTTTCGTTCTGGAGCTGCTGGAAAAGCTGCAATGCGCTTTCCGGGGTCGTTATCTGGATACCGTTGACGCTGTGGATCACGTCCCCGTCCTGCAGCCCGATGTTGGCATAGAGGCTGCCCGGTGTTATGGCAAATATCCGGTAGCCGTTAATCCTGTTGCCCGCTATGTTGGGAACAACCCTTGCCTGCGTCAGCAGCTCTCCCATGTTCTGAGTGGCAGATTTGAACTGACTTTCAGGTATAACATAATTACCCTGTCCGACCTGCTGGATGTTATTTACACCCATGGGCGGCGGGCCTCCCGCGCCCTGATTCCCTTCCTCAAACATACTGAGTTCCTCTTTAGCACCATTGTGTAATAATATCACTTTTTTTCTTTCTATGGCCAGGACAATGGCATTGCCTATGGTATCTTTTACCCGGTACACATTAATTTCCTTGTTCAGTTGTATGACCGCATAAGCGTATTCCGTCGAACCCGCAACCGTACCGAGCAGCTTGGCGTCCAGATTACTCTTATATACCGGACCCGTATTCCCTTTTGCAAGGTCTTCAAGCCCGTGTGCCGAAGAATTGAAGATGTTCCTGTCCGCAATAATTGTATAGTATTTTTCATCCTTTTTTATGGGAGGCGCCGTTATGGTTTGCTCAAGGGCCGCAGACGCACCGTTTTGGGACGGAACGGTAAACAACCGCTGTCGTATGTATGCCGATGTAAAAGACGCCATACCATACGCAAGTAAAATCAACAGCACAAGGTTTATCAACCACGAATATTTTTTAAACAGTTCCGTATAGTTCATTATTGTCCCGTATATCAGAACCGTGCTTTTTAAGCATCAGTTCCATAAGTATCATGTTTTTCAGCTCCTCTATGCCGGTCCCCTGCAGTGCAGACACCAGTATACTTCTTCCATACATATTTGTTAAGCTTTTTAATGATATGCTGTTATCTATTTTATCCGCCTTGTTAAAGACATAGATGGTTGCAATCTTATCGGCATCTATCTCACCGAGCACATTCCGGACAACCCGTATGTCGTCCTCGTAATCCGGTTTCGACACATCAACGACCAGCAGGAGGAGATCGGACTTCGCAACATCCTCGAGGGTCGTTCTGAAGGCCTTGATAAGCTGTATCGGGAGGTCGTCTATAAAACCGACGGTGTCGGTAATGATCGCATAATTTCCGTTCTCCAGATGCAATTTTCTCGATATCGGGTCAAGCGTCGTAAACAGGTTTTCGCTTGACCGGACACCGGCTCCCGTAAAGGTGTTCAGCAGGGTGGATTTCCCTGCACTCGTGTAACCGACCAGCGAAACAAGAGGGATCCCGGTCCTGTTCCTCCTGCCGTGCTGCACCAGTCTTTGTTTCTTCATGGTTTCGATGAGTTGTTTGTTCCTCCCCAGTCTCTCCTTGATCCTCCGTTTGTCCATCTCGAGCTTGGTTTCCCCTGGTCCCCTCGTTCCGACGCCGCCTCCGGTCTGGGACATCACGATACCCTTTCCGGTCAACCTCGGCAGCATATATCTGAGCAATGCATCTTCCACCTCCAGTTTTCCTTCCCTGGAGCTGGCATGCCGTGCAAATATATCGATGATCAGTCTTGTCCTGTCAATGATCCGCCGCTGATCGATCACGGTTTCTATGTTGCGCTGCTGCTGTGGATTCAATTCCCTGTTCACGACAACGACGTCCGCATTGCACTTCTCCGCAGCTTCCCCGAGTCTGCTTATCTGGCCGCTCCCGAGCAGCGTGGAGCTATTCGGTGTCCTGACCTTCAATGTCAGCGTTTCAACGACCGTGCCGCCGTCTGCCTGAATGAGCGAGGTGAGTTCGGCCATATGCCGTGCGGAATGGCCTGCAGGCTCACGCTCCATAAGAACATGCACTGCAAGTACTCTGTCCTGCCTGCTGGTCAAACAACGCTCCACTTGAGCAGGATGATCCCGTGTTTGTAGATGAGCTGGCGCTCACCGTTCTCAAGAATAATGGAATAGCTATCGAACCCCGATATGACGCCCTGCACAACATTCCCGGACAGCAGTTCGATGGATACCGGAGTCTTGTCCCGCCTGAGCTGGTTGAGGAGCTGGTCCTGAATATTGATGGCCTGATTTCTGTGCGGATTATTTTCTACCGGCATTTTATTGCTTTCGCTCATCCTGTTGTTCTTTTGAAACTCTCCTAATTTGGTCATAAACCCTCCATTATTGCTTATGCGAATATATCTTTACGTCCGGGATTATATTTTTTATCTCTGCAAAAAACCTTCCATCGGGCTTGATCTTGAGATAATCGGGTAGTTCTATGATGTATTCTTTTTTGCCCTCTTTCAAATAATCGAGGAACACGCGCGTCCCGCCCTTGTTCCGGGCAATACAATCCCTGATCATGGTCATATTGTCCCCGGACATGGTACCGAAGTTGGCCTCGATATGGATCTCGTCTATCAGGTTGGAGACCGCCTGATCCATGGAAAAAATGTCTTCAGCGATAATCTTTACGATGCTGCCTTCTTCGCTCTCGTTCTCGTTTTCCTGCTCTTCCACCTTCACGCTGCCCTTGACAAATACCGGCTTGTTACTTTTGATAACATCGATGACCCTGCCGTAAATGCCCGGGAATATGACGACCTCGATACTGTTGTCGTCGTCCGAAAGGACCGCGAAGGCCATCTTCTCGCCCTTCTTGGTTTTGTTCTCTTTCACCGCGGCCAGCATGCCGGCAACGGTAACGGATTCGCCGTCCTTTTCCAAAAGCTGTCCGATATCCGCAGTGGTGAGCAGCTTCATCTCCTTTTCGTAGTTACGGAGCGGCGTACCGGAAACGTATACGTCGAGGAGCTCTTTTTCATAGGCAAGCTTGTCCAGGTCGCCCCATTCCTCCGCGGTGTCCCCGCTGTCGGCGGAGGGCAGGGAATCCATTTTGAACAGCTGGTTCTGGTTCGCAGAACTGCTTATCTTTGCAGCCTGTGCGTATGCCTTGTCCAGGCTGTTGAACATACCGGCCCTCGTACGCCCGCTGAAATCAAAGGCACCCGCCTTTATGAGACTTTCCACGACCTTCCGGTTGACCTTTGCCTGGTCGACCCTGACAAGAAAGTCCCACAGGGATTCGAACGCGCGGTCGCTTCTCGCGCTGATAATGGCATCTATCGCGGACCCGCCTATATTTTTTACGGCGAGGAACCCGAAACGGATGCAGCCGTTCTCTATCGAGAAATCCCTGTGCGATTTATTGATATCGGGTCCGAGGATGCTGATGCCGATACCTTTGCAGTAGTTAATGTAATGGGGCAATTTGACCGCCTTCTGGCTCTGCTTTGTCGCTACATTCGAAAGTGTGGCAGTCATAAACTCTATGGTATAGTACGTCTTGAGGTAGGACGTCCACATCGCGGCCAGGGCGTACGCGGTGCTGTGGGACTTGTTGAACGCGTACTCTGCAAAGCTGCGCAGCTGCGAGAAAAGCTCCTCTGCATCGGCCTTTTTCATGCCCTTATTGACCGCTCCTCCGACGAACTTTTTTTGCAGTACCGGGAGGTTTTCCTCCTCCTTTTTGGCGATGACCTTCCTCACGTAGTCTGCCTCAAGGAGCGTAAAGCCCGCGATCTCGCTGGCTATCTTCATGACCTGCTCCTGATACAGGATGACGCCGTAGGTCTCTCTCAGTATGTCGTTGAGCGCAGAAAACTTGTGCGTTGCAACGCCCTTTTCCTTGTTTCTGACGAAATCGTCTATCCATGACATGGGGCCGGGTCTGTATATCGCATTGGTAGCAATGATGTCTTCGAACCTCGAGGGCTTGATCTTTTTCAGGGTGTTCTGCATACCCGAGCTCTCGAACTGGAAAATGCCCGCGCTGTCACCCCGCTGCATGGCCTCGTAGAGCTTCGGGTCTTCGAGGTCTATGGTTGTCAGATCGATGTCCTCGTTCCGGTAGCGCTTCACCAGCGCCCTGGTATGGTCTATGACCGTGAGCGTCGCAAGGGCCAGCAGATCGAATTTTATCAACCCTATCTTCTCGACGTACTTCCACTCGTAACCGGTAACGATGTTGCCGGATTTGTCCCGGTACAGGGGCAGGTAGTCGTCCAGCGGTTTGTCGGAAATGACGATGCCGCTCGCATGGAGCGACTTGTCCCGCAGGAGGCCTTCGAGCTTCAAGGCAGTGTCGAGCATGTCTTTTATCTTCGGGTCGTTCCTGCTCATCTCCCCGAGCTGCGGCAGCAGTTTTATCGCGTCCTCGAGGGGCAGCTTCTGGGGGATCAGCTTCGTTATGCCGTCAACCGTGCTGTACGGGATGTCCAGGACCCTGCCGACGTCCTTTACCACGACCCTCGATTGGAGGGGATGGAACGATGTTATCCGCGCGACCTTCTGCGAACCGTACTTCTCTTTCAGGTACTCTATGACGCGGTCTATCTTGTCGGCGCAAAAGTCCATATCGATATCCGGCATACTGATACGATTCTTATTGAGGAACCTCTCGAAGTACAGACCGTACTTTATCGGGTCTATGCCGACGATGCCTATGGCGTAGGCTACGAGGCTTCCGGCGGCCGAGCCCCTGCCGGGTCCCCGGGGTATATCGTGCGTCACCGCATAATTGATGATATCTTTGACGATCAGGAAATAGCTCGAGAACCTTGTCTGTTTTATCGTCTCAAGTTCCAGCGCCAGTCTGTCCCGGTATTCCCGCTCCCGTGCCTTGACGGCGGGGTCCTTCTCTATCAGCCCGTTCAGCCCGGCTGCCGCAAACGACGCCAGTATGGTATCGTAGTCCTTGCTGCCCTCGATCGTTATGTCCGGGAAATGGAACGTGCCCAGCTCGATGTCGAGATTACACCTGCCCGCGATCTCCCAGGTAGACTCGAGCGCCTCAGGATGGGACGAGAACGCCTTTGCCATCTCCTCCTGTGTCTTGAGGTAAAGCTCCTGGGTCGAGAACCTCATTCTGTCCGTGTCCGCCAGTTTTTTCTTCGTTTGAATACATAAGAGCACATCGTGCGCCCTGGCGTCCGATTTGTCGAGATAATGGACATCGTTTGTTGCGACAAGAGGTATATGAAAATTCCTCGACATATCGTACATCAGGTTGTTGACCGTATATTGCTCCTGTATGCCGTTCGACTGGACCTCGAGAAAGAAGTCGTCTTTGAAGAGTTCGTGGTACTGCTCCGCTGCTTTGACCGCATCCGCGGCATTGCCGGACAAAAGCTTCGAGGATATTTCGCCGTGCAGGCAGGCAGACAAGGCGATCAAACCTTCATGGTACTGCGCAAGCAGTTCCTTGTCTATGCGGGGCTTGCCGTAAAACCCGTCCGTATGGGCTATACTGGTCAGCTTGAGCAGGTTTTTGTACCCTGTGAGGTCTTTTGCGAGCAGGACGAGGTGATATAAGTCCGAGTTCGGTTTCTTTTCCCTGATGCTGTCATTGGTGATATAGGTCTCCACCCCGATAATGGGTTTTATACCCTTTTCCCGCATCTTCGTATAAAAGTCCACAGCGCCGAACAAGTTCCCGTGGTCCGTCATTGCAACGGATGTCATACCGTACGACTTCAGCCTTTCCGCAAGCTTCTTGATGTGGACAGCGCCGTCAAGAAGACTGTACTGGGTATGGAGATGGAGATGTGCGAAATGGTAAGAGCCCGTCATATCACTCCCATTCTATCGTGCTCGGGGGCTTCGAGCTGATGTCATACACCACCCGGTTGACACCGACAACCTCGCTGATGATCCTCGAGGAAAGCCTGTCCATGAGCTCGTACGGCAGCCTTGCCCAGTCTGCGGTCATGGCATCGGTGCTGTTCACCGCCCGGATGGCGATGACATATTCGTAGGTCCTTTCATCGCCCATGATGCCGACCGTCTTTACCGGCAGGAGTACCGCAAAGTACTGCCACAGCGTTGCGGCGACCGGTGATTTCTCTATCTCGCTTCTCACGATCGCGTCCGCCTTCGTCAGAATATCGATGTGCTGTTTGTTTATTTCCCCCAGTATCCTTATGCTCAGGCCCGGTCCCGGGAAGGGCTGTCTGGCCAGTATTTTTTCCGGAATGCCGAGTATCCCTCCTATGCTTCTCACCTCGTCTTTGAAGAGCAGGCGCAAGGGCTCAAGGACCTTGAGCCGCATTCTCGACGGCAGCCCGCCGACATTGTGGTGACTCTTGATGGTCTGTGAAGGACCGACATGAGAGGTGCTCTCGATAACATCGGGATACAGGGTCCCCTGCAGCAGCCACTTAAAGGCCTTGCCCGATGCGTGCTTTTCGAATACGTCGATGAACGTTTTCCCGATGATTTTGCGCTTCTTCTCGGGGTCCGTGACACCGTGGAGCCTTTGTAAAAAAATCCTCGATGCATCTATGTAACGAACGTTCAGTTTCATGGCTTTGAACGCAGCCATGACCTCTTCCGATTCATGCTCCCGCAGGAGGCCGTTGTTGATGAACAAGAGCTTCAGGCGATCACCGACGGCACGCTGGGTCATCACCGAAGCAACGGTGGAATCCACACCGCCGCTGATCGCGCCGATGACCCGGTCTCCGCCGACCGTTTCCCTGATGTCGCGGACCGCGCTGTCTATGAACTCGCCGAGGTTCCATTTTTGGGTTATACCGCAGGAATCTATGAAATTGCCGAGTATGTGCATGCCGTCCACCGTATGCGAGACCTCGGGATGGAATTGCAGGCCGAAGACCGGTTCTGTGGCGTGCTGGAAAGCGGCAACCGGCGAATTTGCCGATGACGCCGTAACTTGGAAGTCCGCGGGAATTTTTTCGATGCGGTCGGAATGACTCATCCACACCGTATGCCGGGCACCCCCGCACATGCCTTTGAACAGAGGGGACTGACAGGATATTTCAACCTCGGCCCTTCCGTACTCCCTTTGTTTCGAGCGCTGGACAACACCGCCCATGGCATTGGTAATATACTGCATGCCGTAACAGATGCCGAGGACCGGTATGCCGAGCTGGAATATTCCCTTGTCCGGTTTCGGTGCGCCTTTCTGATAGACGCTGTAAGGACTCCCCGACAGTATTATGCCTTTTGCGTTGAGCTCCTTTATTTTCTCAGCCGTCGTAGAAAACGGTATGATCTGGGAATAGACACCAAGTTCCCGTATCCTTCTCGATATAAGCTGCGTGTACTGAGACCCGAAGTCCAGAATTACGATAGATTCAAACATAACTGTTCTGACTCAAAACTCCAATCTGTAGTTGGGTGCTTCCTTCGATATGGAAACATCGTGCACGTGGCTTTCCCGCAGCCCTGCAGAGGTAATCTTTACAAACTTCGCCTTTTGCTTCAATTCGCTTATGTCTCTGGCGCCGACATATCCCATGCCTGCCTTCAACCCGCCCAGCAATTGGTATATGACGGATGACAGGGACCCTTTGTACGGCACCCTGCCCTCGATACCCTCGGGTACGAATTTCGTTTCATCCTCGAGATACTCCTGCGCATACCGGTCCTTGGACCCTGCCTTCATGGCCTCTATCGAACCCATGCCCCGGTAAACTTTGTACGTCCTGCCTCCGAGGAAAACAAACTCTCCCGGACTTTCGTCCGTACCGGCAAAAAGGTTGCCGATCATGACGGTATCTGCGCCTGCTGCGAGTGCCTTGGTAATATCTCCCGAAAACTTGATTCCGCCGTCAGCAATAATGGGTACATCGTTTATCCTCGATGCCCGGTATGCGTTCATGATTGCGGTCAACTGCGGCACACCGATGCCCGCGACGATCCTCGTGGTACATATAGAACCGGGACCGACCCCGATTTTAACCGCGTCCACCCCTGCTTCTATCAATGCCGCGGTACCCTCTTCGGTCGCAACGTTGCCTGCTATGATATCCACATCCGGATACTCCTGCCTCAGCTCTTTCACAAAACTGATCACGCCTTTCGAATGACCGTGTGCAGTATCGACCACAAGGCAGTCGGCGCCGCATTTTACCAGTGCCGAAGCCCTTTCCTCGCGATCGCCCGATATACCGAGGCCCGCACCGACCATTAACCTCCCGAGCTTGTCCTTGGTGGCAAGAGGAAACTTAATGGTTTTTTCTATGTCCTTCACCGTGATCAGCCCCTTGAGCTCCCCGCGGCTGTTTACGACGAGCAGCTTCTCTATCCTGTGCTGGTGCAAAAGCTTCTTCGCCTGTTCAAGGGTCACATCTTCATGTGCCGTAATGAGCCTGCCCTTTGTCATGACCTGGCTGATAGGCTTGTCCAGATTGTCTTCGAACCGCATGTCCCTGTTTGTCAATATACCGACCAGCTTGCCTTTCTTGACGATGGGCAGGCCCGATATATTGTTTTTGCGCATAAACGCAACTCCCTCTCTCAGTTTGCTCTCGGGTGACATGGTCACAGGGTCCGTTATGATATAGCTTTCGTATTTCTTTACCTTTGCTACCTCTTCGGACTGTTTTTTAATGGTCATATTTTTATGGATGACCCCAATGCCTCCCTGCTGAGCCATGGTGATTGCCGTCGCAGACTCGGTAACCGTGTCCATGGCGGCGCTGACCAGAGGAATGCGGAGCAGTATATGCCTCGAAAAGCGGGTCTCCATGACAACATCTCTCGGCAGGATCCTGGATTCCGAAGGTAAAAGCAAGAGGTCGTCAAATGTATAGCCTTCCGTTATAGAAGGATTTCCTTCAGCATGTATCGACATGATATGTTTCCTTTCTTTGAAACTATTTTGGCGGAATAACAAGCCTTGTTCCAACCACTAAATGGTTCGGATCTTTTATCACTTTTTTATTTGCTTCATAGATCTTATCCCATAACCTCGCATCACCGTAATAAACAGCGGCCAGCCAATGGAGGTCCTCGCCCGGTCTTACAACATGGGTTGTTCTCACGTTTACATATTCCGGCATACCTCTCAACACTTCGCCGGGAACGATATGGGGGGGTTTTGACACACGTTCGGTTTCAGCTGCCGCCGGGGCCTGTGCTGCGGGTGCCGGAACATTCTGCTCCGGCATCGACGTGACCGATGGTGTTTCCTGGGGTGCAGGCGGTGCGGCCGGCGGTAGTGCCTGCATCTGTTCCGTCCCGGGCTGCACTGTTTCCGGAGCAGCCAGAGGGAGTGTTTCCTGTTGAACAGGGGGAGTTTGCCCGCCGGTAAACGGCTGGGCAGTCATCTCCGGAGGTGCGGCTTCCGCAGGCGGTGCCGTGGTCACGGTTGTCACCGGTGCCAGCGGCACGGCAGGCAACTCGGCAGATGGCTGCTGACCTGCTAGCGGCAGTTCGGGCGGAGGCTGCTGCTCCAGAGGCGGCAGGGGAGGTGACAATGGCTGCGGTGCCGCCGCTACCGGTGATTCACCCGTACCATTCACCGGAGGTATGCCGGGGAGCGATTCTTCCGGCACCGGCGCCAGCGGTTGTTCTTCCATCGTCGGAGTACTCCCGGTCAACAGGGGCTGGGCTGATGATGGCTGCTGCTGCTCAATGCCCGTGGCTGTCTGAAGCGTGCCTGCGTTTTGCGGCGGCAGCGGCACGGCCTCAACACTTTCCGGTTGAGGGATCGCTATCGATTCAGCTCCTCCGGACGGTGGTGCGATGACTCCACCACCGGTATCGGACCCCTGTGCAAATGCAGAGGATAAAACGATGCATGGCAGAACAAAAACAACGAACAGTATGACAAAAATCCTTTTTCCTTTCATGGTATTATCTCCTTTAACCCTTCTGGCGCATTGAGCAGATTGGCAACATACTGAGTTATACTGAATAATATCTGATAAGCCGCGTGTATATTGTTTTTTACCAGTTTTTCAAAACTTTCTTTTGTAATCGTTACGAGATCCACAGGTCCGATGGCCCTTACCGTAACGGATCTGTCCCCGTTCCGGAACAGCGACAATATCCCCATAACATCGCCGGCCGAAAGCTCCCCTATCACGGATTCATTCTTATCCCGGGTATCTTTTATGACATTCACCGTACCGGATGCAATGATAAACATTGCGTCCGACTGCGTGCCTTCCGCAAATATGATCGTTTCCGCCGGTACGCTTGCCGTTTCCGATATATTGGCGAGGATGTTTATGATCCTTTCGTCTATACCTTTGAAAAGAACGGTTTCTTTTAAAACCTTTACCGTATTCATACCTCTATAAATACTCCAGTATTAAAAATTATCAAGTTATTGGCCCGGTTGTCTCGAATATACTTTTGTAATCTCGATATAGTTGTTGGTCAGGCTCATGATGTAATCGATGTCCTCCCGGGTCAGTTCCCTCTTAACAACCGCCGGGACCCCTGCAACAAGCGTGCGGGGAGGAACAATCATGCCTTCCTTCACGACACTGCCGGCCGCTACGATGGACTCCTCTCCGACAACCGCCCCGTCCAGTATAATCGCGCCTATGCCTATCAAACATACATTTTTGATTCTGCATCCGTGGACGACGGCACCGTGGCCTATCGTGATATCATCGCCGAGGAACAGGGGGTGTGTTTTATGCGTAACATGCAGAACACAGTTATCCTGCACGTTCGTTCTCGAGCCTATCCTTATATAATTCTCGTCTCCCCGTACGACTGCATTGAACCACACGGAACTGCCCGCTCCTATAACGACATCGCCGAGTACAATCGCGTTGCCGGCCACATAAGCGCTTTCATGGATCTCCGGTACTTTCCCATTGTAAGTCAGTTTCATATAATCACCCTTGACTATGCCTCTATCATGAGTTTATCTATATTGTAAACTTCTTTAAAAGGCGAGGTACAAGGAGGTCAGATGAAGTACCGCATGATGCTGCTTGTGATAAGCGTGGGTTTTTTTCTGCCGGCGATTGCCCTGGCCGATCAAGGACAAGTATCTTTTACCCTGAATCCCGGGTTTAGTCTCTATACGAAGAACTCGACCTATAATTTCAACAACGGGCCTAAAATAGATGTCGGCATAGGCTACGATACGTCGGATGATTCGAACGTAAGCTTTGTCCTCGGATATAACCGGTTTACCAATGCCCTTGATGATAAGCTCTCGATGAACCTCGCTTATGCGGGCATTGCCCTGAAGCAATACCTGAACAACGGCATATCAAAAGGCTATCTGACCGGCGGACTGAATTTCGACTACGCGAATTTCTCCGGTACCCCGGCGCAGACGTCCGGCATATCACGCCCGGCCGACGATGCAGGAATTGGGTTTCGTGCAGGACTCGGTGTGGATATCATGGCAACATCCACCTTTTTTTTCGGTCCCGTGATCGAATACGAAGGCGTAATCCTCCAGAAAACCTACGTAGGCCTCATAACGCTGCAGTTGACCCTGGGCCTGCTGTTCTGAAGAGTGATTTAAAACGTGGATTGCAATGCGCGAAGAAACTGCTGTTTCATGGTGGCGAGCAGACCGTCGTCCGCAAAGCTGTAGTAGCCGTCCCCGCCTATAATGATGTGATCGTGAAGGACCATGCCGGACAATTCTCCCAGCACGACCATGTTCATGGTCAGCCGCTTGTCTTCAATGCTCGGGACTATGCTTCCGGAGGGATGATTGTGTGACAGGATAATGCCGGCAGCGGACGCCCGGATCCCGATCTCCATCAATTCCCTCGGATAAACGGTCGCTGCATTGACCGTGCCCTCTCCTATGCGTTTTACCGCGATGATCTCGTTCTGGTTGTTTAACAATACGATCGTAAAATTCTCCTTTGCAAGGTTTCGCAGCAGCGGTTCGAGGATCAGGAAAGCACCTTGAGAATTTGTAATCTTCCGCACGGCGGCCCTGCTCGAATAAATTGTCCTCCTGCCTATCTCAACTGCGGCCTTGAGCTTGGTTATCTTGGCGCTGCTCAGTCCTGAAATGTGCAAAAGCTCGTCAACCCCGGTATTCTCTATACCGGGAAATCCCCCGCAGACATTCAGGGTTTCAAGAGCAAGGGCCATGACATCTTTGCCTTTCGTGCCTGTCTGCAAAATCACGGCGAGCAGCTCGGCATCACTCAGGCTGCGGGCACCCGAGGACAAAAGCCTTTCCCTTGGCATTTCGCTGTCCGGTCTGTTTTTGAAATCGTTCATAAATTGTTTGCGTTTTAATTTTTTATATACTAATACAGTTATTATGGGCTTTGTCAATTATTCAAAGGTTCTCAGTTCCGCACTCTACGGTGTCGACGCTCAGCTCGTCGAGGTGGAAACGGACATTGCAAACGGCCTGCCGTCTTTTACCATCGTGGGCCTGCCCGACGGTGCGATAAAAGAAAGCAAGGAACGCATACGCAGTGCGATCCACAATACCGGCTATGTGATGCCGCCGAAGCGGATCACCATAAACCTGGCGCCTGCACACATAAAAAAAGAGGGCTCTGCTTACGACCTGCCGATCTGCATCGGCATATTGTCCGCCCTCGGCGTCATCGATCCCGGAAGTACGGACGGTGTCATCATTCTCGGAGAGCTTTCGCTGGATGGGGTCGTAAAACCCGTTAAAGGCGTACTCCCTGCGGCAATCATGACATCCGACATGCGGTTCAACAGCATCATCGTCCCCAAAGGGAACGGTCCGGAGGCTGGTATCGTCGAAGGCCTGAGGGTTTATGAGTCAGGACACCTTTCCGAGGTGGTCAGCCTCCTGCGGGGAGAACTGCCGCTCAAGAGCATAAAAACGGACTACAAAAGCCTGTACGCGCAGCTCTCCGCCTACGACATGGATTTCAACGAGGTCAAGGGACAGGAACACGCGAAGCGCGCGCTGGAAATTGCCGCAGCAGGCGGACATAATGTCCTGATGATCGGACCGCCCGGCTCCGGTAAAACGATGCTCTCCATGAGGCTGCCGACAATCCTGCCGCGCATGACATTCAAAGAGGCGATTGAAACGACGAAGATACACAGCGTTGCGGGCGTACTGGCCGCTGAAAACGCCCTTGTAACCAAAAGGCCGTTCCGTTCGCCCCACCATACGATTTCAGATGTTGGACTCGTCGGAGGAACACAGCAGCCGAAACCCGGGGAGGTGAGCCTCTCCCACCACGGGGTACTGTTTCTCGATGAACTGCCGGAATTCAAAAAGAATGCGCTGGAAGCGCTCCGCCAGCCTTTGGAAGACGGCTACGTAACCATCACAAGGGCACAGCAGACCCTCACCTTTCCTTCGAGGTTTATGCTGATAGCCGCAATGAACCCCTGTCCGTGCGGTTACTACGGGGACCCGCTCCATCAATGCACCTGTTCCGTTTCTGCCATCATGAAATACCGTTCAAGGATATCGGGTCCGCTCATGGACAGGTTCGATATCCAGATAGACGTGCCTGCGGTCAGATTCTCGGACATCATCAGGGACGGGAACCAGGAATCCTCGCACGATATACTCCTGAGGGTCGAGAAGGCGCGCACGGTTCAGCAGGAGCGGTTCAGGGGATTCAAGATATTTTCGAATACCCAGATGTCATCAAGACACATAAAAAAATTCTGTAAGCTCGACGAACCGTCTGTCGGCCTGCTCTCCTCCGCTATCGAAAGGCTTGGACTTTCTGCCCGGGCATACACAAAACTCATCAAGGTGTCCAGGACCATTGCAGACCTTGACGGCGCAGCCGATATCAAGTCCCACCATATTGCCGAGGCCATCCAGTACCGCAGCCTTGACAGGACCCCGCTGGGGTTGTAAACCCGGTTCGAAAGTACGTGGCTTTGAACAACGCCCTTTCTCTAAGGATATATAAATTTATCTATTATCCCCGTCCCCGATGGCGGGACGTTCTAACGGGGGTAAATTTTTATTTTTACGGAAGAGAAGCGGCATACCGGTTCCCGGAGCAACGATCCGGAGCCCTTACTTTCAATAGCACTTGATTTTATTTTATGTTTAAGGATAAGGTAATAAAATCACTATTTATAAAGGAGCAGGTCATGACTTCAAAAAGAGCACTTTTAAGTGTATCGGATAAAACGGGACTGGAGGAGCTGGGCAGGGCTCTGACAGAGTTAAACATAGAGATCCTTTCCACCGGGGGGACGGCACGCTTTTTGAAAGAAAAGGCGATCCCGGTAACGGATGTTGCGGATTACACGGGGTTTCCCGAGATGCTCGACGGCAGGGTCAAGACCCTGCATCCGAAAATCCACGGCGGCATCCTCGCCATACGGAGCAACAGCGAGCACTTGAAATCGCTGAAAGAGCACTCCATAGGTTTGATCGATCTCATCATCGTCAACCTGTATCCTTTCAGACAGACCGCGAAAAAAAAGGGTGTGTCGTTTGACGAAGTTATAGAAATGATAGATATCGGCGGGCCATCGATGCTGCGGGCGGGCTCGAAGAACTACAAGGACGTCATCGTCATCGTGGATCCCTCGGATTACCCGTGGCTCATAGAGCACATCCGCAAGGATGATATAACCGAAAAAGACAAATTAAGCTTTGCCGCAAAGGCTTTCAATCATACGGCATCGTACGACAGCGTTATCTCCAACTGGCTCAACCGGAAGCTCGAGATGAATTTACCCGGGGAAATCCACCTCACGCTGAACAGACTGCAGCCGATGCGTTACGGTGAAAACCCGCACCAGCAGGCTGCCCTGTACAGGACGTCTGACCTTGACAGCCATGAAGACCTGAGGTTCGAGCAGCTCGGAGGCAAGGAACTATCCTATAATAATATCGTCGACATGAGCAGCGCTTATGAACTGGCAGCGGAGTTTCAGCAACCGGCGTGTGCCATAATAAAGCATACGAATCCGTGCGGCGCAGCCATTGCGGACTCAATTCCGGATGCTTATGGCCTGGCGTTCAAAACGGACCCCGCATCAAGCTACGGAGGCATCTGCGCTTTTAACGGCGAGGTCGATGAAAAGACCGCAAAGCTCATAGCAGAAACATTCTACGAGGTCATCATAGCGCCTTCATTCTCAACCCCTGCCCTCGATATCTTCTCAAAAAAGAAAAATCTCAGACTTATCAAGGTAATTACCGCTGCCCCCGAAGCAACCCAGTTCGAGATCCATGATACGTCATTCGGCATACTCGTGCAGACCAGGGACATCCTGTCGGATGAGATGAAGAACAGCCGTGTTGTCACAAAAAAAGCCCCTGACCCCGATCAGATGAAAGACATGGATTTCGCGATGAAGGTATGCAAGCACACGAAGAGCAACACTATTATCGTTGCAAAATCGCGCCAGCTTATCGGGGTAGGCGCGGGACAGATGAGCAGGGTCGATTCCGCAAAGATAGCGATCATGAAATCGAATCTCAGCACAAAAGGTGCCGTCGGCGCTTCGGATGCGTTCTTCCCGTTTGCAGACGGACTGAAGGTGCTGATTGATGCAGGCATAACATCCGTTGTACAGCCCGGCGGTTCGATCAGGGACGAAGAGGTCATCAAGGCAGCCGATGAAGCAGGTATTGCAATGGTGTTCACCGGGATCAGGCACTTCAAACACTAAGGGGATCGGGAAGGCATAGACATGAATATTCTTGTTATAGGTTCAGGCGGGCGGGAACACGCTCTCGTTCACAAAATAAAGCAGGATGGCATTAAAAATATTTTCTGCGCACCGGGCAATGCGGGCATCGAGGAACTGGCGCAGTGCGTGCCGATAAAAGCTGACGACGTGAGCGGGCTTCTTCAATTTGCAAAGGAGAAGAGAATATCGCTGACCGTCGTCGGTCCGGAATTGCCGTTGCAGGCCGGTATAGTCGACATCTTCACGGCAAACGGTCTCGTTATCTTCGGCCCGACGAAACAAGCCGCGATGCTGGAAACATCGAAAGTCTTCGCAAAAAAACTTTTAAAGACTTACGCTATCCCCACGCCGGCATTCGAGGTCTTCGATACCTCTGCCGATGCAATCGATTACGTAAAAACCCGGCCGTTTCCGCTCGTTATAAAGGCGGACGGTCTTGCCTCGGGCAAAGGGGTCATCATCGCGGGTGAATTGTCTGAAGCAATAAGCGCCATTAAGGACATTATGGACAACCGCGTATTCGGAGATGCAGGGAAAGTACTGCTTGTCGAAGAATTTATACAGGGCGTAGAATCGAGCTACTTTGTCATATCAAACGGCGCCACCTGTATTAACGTTGCAAGTGCCAGGGACTACAAGAGGCTGCACGATAACGACCGCGGTCCGAATACCGGGGGTATGGGGTCGATTTCACCGTCGGACAAAATGACACCGGAACTCGAGGAAAAGATCAACCGCAGGATCGTATCGCCGCTGATGGAAGCGCTCAAAAAGGAAGGTATCGTTTATAAAGGGGTACTCTATGTGGGTGTGATGATTTCCAACAACGATCCGTACGTGCTGGAATTTAATGCGAGGTTCGGAGACCCCGAAGCGCAGGCAATTTTGCCGCGCATAGAAAGCGACCTCGTCGGTGTCTTCATGGACAGCGCGAAAGGAAAAATGTTTGCCGAGCCGATAACGATGAAAGACGACGTCGGCGTATGCGTTGTCATGGCTTCCAAGGACTATCCGGTCAACCCGCGGACAGGCATAACAATCGAAGGATTGAAAGCTGCCGGAGGAAAAGACACCTTTATATTCCATGCTGGTACAAAAAACGTAAAAGGTATTATAAAAACAGCGGGAGGCCGTGTCCTGGGCATAACAGCCCTTGGAGAAAACATCAAAGAAGCGAGGGAAAAGGCTTATAAGGCAGTGAACAAAATCATATTCGAAGGCTCACAGTACAGGAGGGATATAGGTTTATGAAAATCAAGTATGTCGTCGTGATGCTGATCCTTACCCTGGCATCATGTGCCGCTTCAAACAATGCGGCAATGCCCGCGGCAAAAGAACCGGGTGCCACCCGGCCCGCAGGGCTCCAGCAAACAGCTACTACGGTGGCTATACCTATAACTCAGGAAACCAATCTTGCAGTCAATCAAATGCTGAAACAGGGCAACAAAAATACGCAGGTAAAGGACAGTTTGGGAGTAGGCGATTCCATAAGCATAACCGCATGGGGGCATCCGGACATGAGCGGCGTCGCCCGTATCGAGAAAGACGGCAAAATCTATCTGCCGCTCGTCGGGGGGATCGAGGCCCGGGGGTTAACGATCGAGCAGCTCAAGGATAAACTGACAACGGCCTATAGTGCATACATACGGCATCCGTTTATAGAGGTCGGCGTACAGGAGTACGCAAGCAGGCTCGTTTTATTGCTCGGCAGTGTTATGAAACCGGGGATTTACCCTATCAAGGGCGGTACCGACCTTGTAACGGCAATAGCCCTCGCAGGAGGACAGCTGGCCCAAAACAACCAATCGAACCTTTCGAACGTTTATCTTATACGGAAGGGGCGGTCTACGATCGTTAATGTGTACGATTACCTCCGCAATGGAAACCGGTACAACGATCCGGTACTCGAGAATAAAGATGTCATCTACGTCCCGAGTGCCGATGAGCAAAACATCATCGTCCTGGGACGGGTTGACAAGCCGGTCGTCATACCGGTTTCCGGACCTCCTATTTCGATAGTAAATGCAATAGCACTTGCGGGCGGTTTCAAGCTCGGTGCCCTCAGGGACGATGTAAAGGTGATACGGGGCGGTTTGATACATCCCGATATTTACACGGTTAATGTGGACGGCATGCTCCACGGTAAACAGCCGACCTCCCGGGAAGGCGTCGAGTTGTATGCCGGCGACATCGTTTTTGTACCAAAGAGTGCCCTTGCGACATGGAATGATATCCTGGATCAGATACAGCCGAGTCTGAACATCCTGCTTGCGCAGCCGTTATCCATAGCTACGAATTACCTGCTGCTCAGACAGCTCCTGAGGAACCCATAATGGCTGAAAACACCTCTTTAACGACATCGCCGGAACTTGTAGAGTATATCCTCTTACTCCGGAGAAAATGGAAGCTGATTGCGCTGATCACCGCCGTGTTCTTCATAACCGGCATGATCTATACATATCTGAAAACGCCGGTCTATCAGTCGTCTTCCACCATTTATATAGAAGAGCCTTTGTCGAGAAGCAACCTCCTGAGCGATATTATCGTCATGCAATGGTGGAACCGGACATCCTCGGAGAAATTGATAGCACAGAGCAGATCCGTCGCAGCGCTTGCAGCAGAAAAGATAGGGCTCGACTATCACATCGAATCCGAACCGACGACGTCCAGTGTTCATATCTATAAGATCAGGCCTTTCGACAGGGATAAGATCGAACGCTTTACCATAAAATTTACCGGCAGCAAATCCTACGATGTTTATGTCGGCGAACAGGACATAGGATCCGGAATCGTCGGGGTATCGTTTACCTCTTCGGTACTGTCTTTTTACCTGAGGAATGCGAACAACATATCCAGCGGTGACTCGGTAACGGTTCAAAGGGGAAGTTTCGAGAATGCCGTCAACAGCATCAGGAACAATACACATATTGAAGAAATGGGCGAGATGACGAACATCCTCAGGGTAAGCTGTAAAAACAGGGACCCCTATCTCGCAAGTCTTATAACGAACGAGCTCATAAAGGCATATATCGAGCTCAGCGTGCAGAGAATGAGCCAGGAAGCTTCGCAGGCGCTGGATTTCATATCGGCCCAGCTCAAGATCACCAACAACAACCTTGACCATTCGGAAAAAGTAATGGACGAGTTCAAAAGGAAACACGGCGTCTTATCTTTTTCGGTAGAGACCGAGTCAGCAATACAAAGGATCTCCGACCTCGAGAGGACCAAGCTTGATATAGCCCTGAAGATAAAGGATGCAAACTCGTTAAAGGACATGCTCTTAAAGCCCGGCGCGAACCTACAAGACTATCTTATCAGCGGTTCGGACCCCGTGCTTGGATCGATGGTACAGGACCTTGCAAAGCTCGAGATTCAGAAAAAGTCGATGCTTGAAGAATATACGGAAAAATATCCGGGTGTCATTGATTTAAACACCCGGATAGCCGCGTCGAAACAAAAGATCAGAGAAATAATAGGCAGCATGGTGAACCAGTTAAAAATCCAGAAGAAAAACGTCACGCTGACCGAGAAAGCTTATCACAAGAGCCTGTCCAATCTGCCCAAGACCATAAGGGAATATGCCCATCTCGAGAGGGATTTGGTCGTCAATGAGGAATTGTATGACTTCCTGCTGAAAAAGCATGAAGAGGCAAGGATCTCGAAAGCAGCAACCGTCGCGAACATCCGGATCATAGACAAGGCCATTCCCTCGAAAGAGCCCATAGAGCCCAAGAAAGCGAAAAATGCGCTGGTCAGCTTCCTTCTCGGATTCATCCTGTCCCTTGTCTTTGCTTTCTACACAGAGTATACTGACACCTCGTTGAAAACGGTGGAGGACGCCCGCAGAAGGCTTACCCTGCCCATATTCGGCATTATACCGCAGCTCCCGCACAGCGAAGCGAATGGGAAGGAAAAGAGGGAACTTATTACTGTTGAAGACCTCAAGTCCACGGTAACGGAAGCATACCGGTCACTCAGAACGAATATACAGTTTGCGGATCTGGAAAACAAAAACAAATGCTTTTTGATAACATCGTCCGGCCCCGGCGAAGGTAAATCGACGACAGCCGCAAATATCGCTATAACACTCGCATACGCGGAAATGCCGACCATACTGATAGACGCCGATTTCAGAAAGCCTGTCATACATACCCTTTTTAACATCGGGCAGGAGCCCGGCATCACCAACTACCTTGTATCCGACATACCCATAACCGATGTAATAAAACACACCAGTACGAAGAACCTCGATGTTATACCGGTCGGAATCATCCCGCCGAACCCTTCGGAACTGCTGAACAAATCTAAGGTCGATGCTCTGATAAAAGAGCTCAAGAAGCATTACAACTATATTATCTTTGACACAGCGCCTATTTTACCGGTGACGGACCCTGCTATACTCGGATCGAAGGTTGACGGGGCGTTCATAGTGGTCGAACTTGGCAAAACAACGATCGAGGCGGTTTCAAGGTCACAGTCGCTGCTTACCAATACCAAAACGAATGTATACGGCGTAATCCTGAATAAGATAAGCATGACGGTCGGAAGGTACGGACATTATTATTATTACTACCACTATGACAAGTATTATCACGAGAACAAAAAGAAATCCAATTTAGAAAAGATTAAACAATCACTGCAGAAATTTTACAGGTTCTTGATTGGTTAACCAAAAATGTATAAACATACTGCTGCAGTGGGGGTAATGCTTGATTCGCCCCTGCTGCGACATCTGACAGGTGGTTATGAATAAAGGGTATGTAGACATACACGCACATCTTCTCTATGAAACAGACGATGGTTCCGGGAGTATCGAAGAAACCGTCAAAATACTCCAGGCCCTCATCGACGCCGGCTTTTCGACATCGTATGCTACACCGCACAATATACCCGGCAATGATACATCTCTCCTGCTGACAAAGAGTAAAGACAAGCTACAAAAGATTTCTGAAATTCTTGAAAAAAAAGGCATGGACTATACCTTAAACACAGGTGCTGAAAACTATTTTGACGCATCCCTGAACATACAAGATCCGGATTATTTTATTCCGCTCGGGGACTCGGATACCTTCCTTGTTGAAATCCCGTTTATCGGAGAGAGCTCCCATCATATCGATGCACTGCATAAAACCGGGCGGCGGTGTATCATTGCCCATGCCGAAAGGTACCTGGATATAGTCCAGAACCCGGATAAGGTAACCGTTATGAAACAGGCCGGTTTTATGGTGCAGACCAATGTTGGCAGTCTCATCGGGGTTTACGGCTTCGAAATTATGAAAACCGCAAATTATCTTTTGAAAAAAGACCTCATCGACGTACTCGCAACGGACATTCACGATATTCACCATGCAGACATAATTTTAAAAAAAGGCCTCAAAAGGCTTGAAACCCTCGTTCATCCGGAAAAAATCCTGCAGTTGCTGAAAGAGAACCACGCTGCGCTCCTTCATACCGGTTATGAAAAACCAGAAGACAAGTCTCATAGTAAGAATCGCTGATATGAACGCTCTATGGCAAAACCCTATAAACAATACACAGAAGAACGGCTTGATGGCGAAATCATAACCCAATGCAGAAACGGAGACAAACACGCCTACAGGTTACTGATCGACCGGTATAAAGACACCATATATTCCACTGCATTGAGATTTACCCGCGATCCCTCCACAGCAGAAGAAGTAACCCAGGAAACCTTTGTAAAGGCATGGAAATATCTCAACAGATTCGAAGGCCGTTCAAAATTTTCTACATGGCTTATATCTATAGCTGTGAACAAGGCAAAAGACATGATCAAGGACAAGCACCGGTCCGTAAACACCGGGGATCTGGATACCGGTAACGAAACGTCGTTTTTCCAGTCTCATACAATAGAAGGACCCGAAGAAACCCTTATGAACGATGAGCTTGGCTTAAAGCTGCAGAGGCTTATAGATGCACTACCGGCCCTTTACAAAGAGGCCTTTGTGTTACGGCATGTAGAATTATTGTCTTATGAAGAAATAAGCGGTATAAGCAAGATCAGCATCGAGGCAGTAAAGATGAGGGTTTTCAGAGCAAGGGAAATTCTGAAAAAACAATTTTATGAAGAAGACCATGATGGATAAACGCATACACCTTTTTATAGATAACGAGCTGAGCCCTTCCGGCAAACAGGCGTTCGAAAAAGAGCTATCGGAAAACAAACAGTTGCGCGAAGACTATGAAAAAATGTCCGGTCTTTTGAAGCTTGCCGGAACACACAACGGACATGCACAGGCACCGCAGAACATCACGGACAGGATCATGGGAACCATAGAACGGCCGCAGGAGCATCCTTATTCCCTGCTCCGGTTTCTACGGATAGCCGCTGCAATAGCAATCGTGATAGCAACAGGTGCCGGGGTTTTTACGTATGTGCACAGGGAAAACAACCTGGTAAACATAACATTCCGTGTCTCTGTTCCAAACGCCAAAACCGTATATGTGCTCGGTAGTTTCAATCAATGGGGCGATGTGCCGGAGCAATTGAGAAACGCCGGCAACGGCCTTTTTACGCTAACCCTGAAACTGAAACCCGGCATATACCAATATGTCTATAAGGTCGATAACAATGAAATACTTTCCGACCCGCATGCCCGGCTCTATACCCAGGACGGATTCGGCCAGCGCAATGCAATACTCATCGTCAAGCATACAAAACTATCCTGAATGAAAAAGAGGAATACACCGGATAAGCCGTTCAATTGTTCACCGCAGGGAAAAAGTTTAAGACGATGCGGAACGTCTTTGCAATCGTAATTTTCCGGGTTAACCCTACTCTGCCTGCAAGTATCCGATGCCCCGTAAAATAGTCTTGAGACGGTCCGTACAGGTACTCGACATGAGGTAGATTTCACACGTTTTGCAGTCCATCGAATCCTTCCTGCATGTTACGCGTTTGAATGTCCAGCACGGCTTGCTGCTGTCCAGATAAACAGGACAGTGCTCCCGTTCTTTTTTACTGCATTGCTTTATCTCCCAGCATGGCAGCAATGCAAACAACCTGCGGATTCCTTCAAGGTTGAGCCCCACATCCTTGATCATGTGCCGCATACATTGTACGCGTTCGATATCGGCATCGGAATAGTATCGCCTGCCGGACTTTGTCTTGTACGGTATCAATACCCCGTGATGCTCGTACATGCGCAGTGTCGGCGATGATAGGTGTAATTTCCTGGATGCCTGGCCTATGGAATACAGCTTTTCTACAACCGAATTGGTGTCATGTTTGTTCTTTGCTTTTTTCATATAATAACCCGTTTTTTACTTATCTTCGACAACAGCTCTCACCTTTGCCTGCAAATTAATGGTATATGCCCTTTCCGGCTGACCGCTGCCGGATTTTGCGTATTCTTCCTTCTTTATGCGCTCAACAACGCCCTGTACGTTTCCGTTTTCCCGGTAATACTGCCTGATCTGTTCGATAAACAACCGGGTAGCTTGCAGGGAGTTTATGAAAAAATTGTTCGCTTCATTGCCCTCAACAACAGGACCGTGTCCCGTAGCAACGTAATCAACGGGGTAATGCGTCAATGTTTCAAGGCTGCTCATGTAAGATTTATAACTAGCAAGAAATTCCGGGAGAATATCTCCGGTTGGTAATCGTATACCTGCAGCCTCACCGGTAAACATTATCTTCCGGTTTTTAAGATAATAGCATAAAGAATCCCTTGTATGCCCCGGGGTGTAGATTACCTCAAGCTCATCATCCCCCAGATCGAAGCGCTCCCCTCCCCTCAGCGGCATATCGAGCTGAAACGGCCTGAAACGGATCCCGGGATCATCTATATTCATCATCTTCTCACCATCGAGATTAAGGGACGTTATCAGTTCTACCGCATGGTTGCTCTTCAAGATATCATCGATCGTAGAGTAGCCTCCTATTTTAAATGCAGGGAGGTGCCGTTTCAAATAAGATACGGAACCAAGGTGATCGTAATGACTATGCGTAAGGAAGACATACAGGGGAACATTGTTCTCCTTTAAACAAGACAAAATCTCTGCCGTATAAACAGGTCCCATCATCGTCATGCCGGTATCTATTAAAACACAGAGTCTTGTGCCGGTGATGAGATACACCGGTATGATGATATTGCCCAGCAAGGACACATTTTTTGTTATTTTGTTGGCCTCGTCCATAGTAATAATTTTCAATAATTGCAAAGTTTAAAAAAAGCAAACAAAGGCTTTGCTGCTGTATTTATCCGCAAAACGACACTATTGCCAATTTCGTAAGGAACTGTTATATTTTCAAGGTATGATTGTTATATGCGATAAATGCAATACAAAGTATAAGCTGGATGATACCACAATTACCGAGGATGGTGTCAAGGTAAGGTGTGCGAAGTGCGGCAACACCTTTATCGTAAAAAAACCAAAACCCGAGGACATTCAAAAGATAGGACAGCAGCAACAGAGTACGGATAATCCGGAACCGCAGGTAAACCTCCACAGCGATTTAGATAAAGTGATCAATGAAACCATAAACGACATTACCGCAAACCAGCCGAGAACTGCCGATGCCGGTATGGAGTTTGACTGGTCTGCCCTCAATGAAACCAAGCAGGAACAACCGGCGGTAGAAGAGCCTTCCCCTCCGGCGTTCGAATGGAACCCGGAACAGGAAGAAACACTGGAAATCAATAAAGTGCAGACAAAAGAGACCGGGGGAATACCCAAAGAGCCTGACCGCCCCGCGAGTCCGCAACCGGGAGCAGTGCCGGAGCACAATGAACCTAAAATCACAAGTCCAACGGCAGAACACATACTAAAAGAGTCCATAAAACAAGGCAGGACCGGTTATGTTTCCAGCACGGTAGTTCCCCTTGTAAAAAAATCGCTCATTGCATTATTTCTCGTTGCCATCCTGAGTGCCGGGGGATATTTCGCCTATCTCTACAGGGCACAGCTTTTGGTGGCAGGGAATAATCTTTACGCGACCGTTGAAAAGTACCTGGCACCCAACAAACAGCTCAACCTCGGTGTTTCCATAAGTGAATCAAGAGGATATTTCCTGAAAAACATACGGGGACAGCAACTCTTTGTTATAGAGGGGAATGTCATGAATGCAACAGAGCATCCCGTAAGCTTTATAAAGCTCACGGCACAAATAGCGGACAACAACAATGCTCTTATAGCTTCAAAAATATTCTTTGCGGGAAACATTTTAACGGATGACCAATTGAGAACATTCACAAGCGATCAAATAAATTCTGCGCTGAACAACGAGATGGGACAATCGTTGAAGAACTTCAACATTCCGCCAAAGGCCGCCATCCCCTTCATGGTTGTGTTTTTCGACGTACCCGATAACCTTTCTTCTTTTACCGTACTACCCAAAAGCATGCATTTGGGTGTCCAATAATCTATGGCAGAAGAAAACATCAGGCAGGTCGCTTCGCAATTCATCGACAAGCTCATCGTGTACAGGGAACCGGCGATACGGGAAAAGGTCTTTCTCCGAAACATAAAAATTATCCCGGCAGACACCCTTGCCGATGTGATCATGTACGTTATAAGCAGGGCATATAAAAAAGAGAAAAAATATCTTGAATTGAACAGTATGTTCACCAGCAAGGCACTGCTCAAGCAAGCCCTCGGACAAAATGGTATGTATGAGCTCATGAGGGTCGCGGCGGCAAAGGGATACAAAGAGTTTTCGGTTTTCATGCTGGAAAACAGGTCTATGTCGGCAAAGAAAGAGGTAGACGAGCCCCTGCAGGATCCGAAAATAGACGGTCTGCCGATCGGTCTCAGAAAGACAATGTCGAAATCGCACAACAGGGATACCATAGAAAAGCTGCTCTACGATCAGGAACCCTCTGTCATCAATGTTTTGCTGAGTAACCCGAGAATAACGGAAACAGACATCATCAAGATAGTTTCTCGGCGGCCGAACACGGAAGAGATTTTAAGGACCGTTTACAGCAGCCAGCGGTGGAAATACAGATACCGGGTACAATGCTCCCTCGCCATGAACCCTTATACTCCGGCGGATATAACACTTGGAATACTCCCGGAGCTCTTCAGCACCGACCTGTCGAGGATAATCAATGACAGCAGGCTTTCCGATATCGTACGCTTGCAGGCGCGCATCATCCTCAAACAGGACGTCGTCCTGTAGGTGCACCCTATGGAAGATATCAAAGATATACTATCGGAGTTGACCGGGACAAAGCTCAAGCACGGTATGGAAGGGGTGAAACTTCTCGAACAATGGGAAGCCCTGGCAGGGAAACGCCTGTCCGCCCTGTCCGAGCCTGCGTATATACGCAACGACGTACTGTTTGTTTTTGTCAAAAACAGCATGGCACTGCAGGAGATACTCTATAACAAGTCAACCCTCTTGAAGAACATAAACACGAAAAAAGAGCTGCCCTTTGTCAAAGACATAAAATGCACGATTCGGGCGCAACAGGAGCCGTAACATCCGTACCCTTGCACACAACCCCATAAAGGTCCTGTTCGTCCATTCATCGTCGGAGATGTACGGCTCCGACCGGTGTCTCTATGAACTGCTCAAAAGGATCGACAAGACCCGGTTTACACCGGTTACCGTACTTCCTTTTGAGGGCGAACTGCCTGAGAAATTAAGGGCTCTCGGCATCACCGTATACATAACAGATCCCTGGGTATTGAGAAAAGGTATCTTCCGCAGCTTAAAGCTTCTGCCCTACCTGCTCATGCTGCCTGCGGTTATTTTCAGGCTTGCCCGTATCATACGGAAAGAAGGCATCACGGTTGTCTATTCAAACACCAGCGTCATCGTAGGCGCGCCTCTGGCTGCATTCCTCACGCGCAAGCCGCACATCTGCCACATGCGGGAGCTTTACGACAGTTATCCGGGACTCGCTCCTTTCTACAGATCATTCCTCTGTCTGTTTTCACGGAAAATCATTGTCATCAGCAATGCTGTCGCTGCGTTCGTACAGAAAAGTTGTTCCGGTAAGACAGCGGTCGTCTACGACGGTATTGCGCTCGAAAGGTTCGCCGGCTCGACAGGGAAAACCCCCGCCGGAATGTCGGAATGGAAGCAACAGAGACGGACCATTGTTTCAAATATCGGGAGGGTAAGCCCGATTAAGGGCCAGGAGCTTTTCATCGATGCCGCGCATGAGTGTATAAAATCTGACGGTAATTTGAGATTCCTTATCATCGGCAGCATCTTCAAAGGGAACGAACAATTTTTGCAGGGTTTGCAGGACAGGGCAGCTGCGTACGGTATGCAGGAGTTGCTGACTTTTACGGGCTTCAGAAATGATGTGGACGATTTTATGACCGGCAGTGACATCATTGTTGTCAGCACCGTCATAACCGAGGGACTCGGACAGGCCGTTATGGAGGGTATGGCTGCAGGTAAGGTAGTTATCGCTCCGGACAAAGGCGGACCTGTCGAGCTTATCGAAGACGGCACAGACGGAATTCTCTACCGCGCGGGCAACCGGGATGCCCTGGTCCGGGCATTGCAAAAGGCCGCGGGTGATCCCGCATTAAGGGAATCGATGGGGAAAAAGGCACGGATAAAGGCAGAAAAACAGTTCGGTATACAAAGCAATATCCATTCGATAGAACGGATCATCAAAGAAGCGGTCCCGGATTAATCCAGCTTGATTACCCTATTCTCGATCATAAAATAGAAGATCTCTTTTGCGTATTCATCGGGTGTCATATCAAAACTGTCGAAATCAAACAACGACATCAAAACATCCTTCAACTCTTCGAACCCTTCGGGCCGTTCCTTCTGTAAAGCCTCGACGATAACCCATTCGTCACTCTCGTGGGGAAAAGGGTTTTTTATACACTGCACGGTAAAATGGATGTGCTGGAGTTCGCTGTCATCGATGCCGAAATCATCCGCATATTCGTCAAGCTCCTCTCCGTTATCATCGTCATAGAGTTCGAAATCGTCCCCGTTCTCGTCATCGTCATATTTTTTCTTGTCCATGAGCAAACACCCCCTTTATATCTTGAATTGCGTTCACAAACATCTCAAGGCTCTTGTCGACCGCTGCCGTCTGATGGTAGATGAAAAGGTGCCAGTAATCCCGGATAGAGCCGGGAGGAAGCAGTAGCTCATCAGCCCTCGTTTGTGCCATTTCCTCTTCATGCTGCCAGAATGTATCGATCGATCCGCTGAGCTCTCCGGTGAGGTAATCTTTGTCTTGTTGAGGAAGCGCCTTTCGTACGGCCCACAGCGCAAAGACAAACGGGAGACCGGTCCATTTATACCATTCTTCCCCGAGATCGTACTTATAGCGAAAACCTTTCAATCCGTGGTGTGCATGCACAAGCGCGTTGTTGCCGATCAAGAGGTACGCATCGACATCGTCCTGCTCCGGCTGGTCGAGGTATTCGGCGGATTTGACCCCGTATCGCTGTTCGAGGATAAGATGCATCAGCACCCTCGAGGTAGATGTCTGGGATGTTATGCCGATCTTACGGTTGCCGAGCTCTTCTGCAGGTATTTTTGTAAAGAGGTTGACGCTTCCGGCTTTTTCCTTAACGGCAACACACATCCTGCCCAGAGGTTCATAGCTCTCCTGCAGGTTCAGAAAGTCCATAACGGATATCGGAGCGGCATCTATGGTATCTTTTGTACCGGCAAGCCTGCCGATCTGGCGCGGATAGCCGGACACGAGTTCAATGTCCGGTCTCTTGCCCGTATACTCAAGTGCATAGTAAAACGGGTCGACATTTATGTACGGCATCCTGGCGAGTTTTAACTGCATATCCATTACCGGTAAATTTTTATTACCTTGTATTCTCCGTTTCTCTGTGCGGGTATATAACCCGTATCTTTAATCATGGAAATCATCTTGCTGTTTGTCAACCCTGCAGGCGTTCTTGCGCCCGCTGCGTGGGTCACCTTTTCCTGACCGATGGTCCCGTCGATATCATCCGCACCGAAATGCAGGGCTATCTGCGTAATGCCTTCCGAGAGCATGACCCAGTACGCCTTGATATGCGGGAAATTGTCGAGGTATAACCTTGAGAGAGCTATAATCTTGAGCTTCCGTATACCGGTCGGGGTAGTTACCTTGTTCTCCAGCGGGGTATTTGCCGGATGGAACGTAAGAGGGACAAACGTCAAAAACCCGGCTGTCTCGTCCTGTAAAGTCCGTAGTTGCTCAAGGTGTGAAATAAGATCGTCATCCGTTTCGATGTGTCCGTACAGCATAGTTGCATTCGTTTTGATACCGAGCGAGTGCGCCACCCTATGCGTCCCGAGCCATGCATCTTTTGACTCTTTGCCCTTGAACAACTTTGCCCGTATGCTGTCGGAAAGCAGTTCTGCGCCCCCTCCGGGCAGGGTGTTGAGTCCCGCATCTTTAAATCCGGACAGGACATCCCGGACATCCATCTTGTACAACTTTGCGAAATAACCTATTTCCGTTGCGGTGAACGCCTTAACCGTTATTGACGGAAAATGGGCGCGTATCTCCTGTATCATCGATACGTAATAATCGAACGGTAAATCCGGATTGAGCCCGCCGACGATATGCACCTCGTCCAGTTCTTTGCCTGAGGCCGTCAGTTCAGAAATAATCTCCCCGGTAGTCATGGTATAGGCATCTTTTGCATGCTTGCCCCTGGCATAAGCGCACACCTGGCAGTGAACACTGCATATATTGGTGTAGTTTATCTGTTTGTTTACGGTAAAATATACGAGCCTGCCATTGAGCTGCTGTTTCTTATAATCCGCCATGGCACCGATGAAGTGGATATCATTGGAGTTGAGCAGGGTGTGTGCATCTTCTCTTTCGAGCCTTACACCTTTTTTAATCTTTTCCGCAACGGTGTTCAGGGATGCATCTGCAGCACTCGCGCTGAATCTTTTCTGTGTTTTGTTTGTCATATTATTTTTTTACCGTCGTATCGGATATCTTTACCCCGAAGACTCCGATGGTCATGGGTCTTGAATCCTGAATAAGAGGGCCGATCGCCGTATAGGGATTTACCGGGCTGTCGATTGAATGGATAACAATGGTGTTGTCGCCTTTCTCGAGCATGAACGGCTCGCTCATCCAGCCCAATACGGGCTGCTGTGTTGCAAGGTCGATACGATTGATCATCTTTCCATTGACATCGACCGTGAGCCAGTGAATGGACTTGAACGGATTGATGATACCCATCAGGAGTTTAACCATCCTCGGTTTATCCACGCCGAGAACTTTTATTGTCCCGTCCTGAGACATCATTCTGAAAACCATCCCCTCTTTTACGTTCAGGGCCGGAGCATACCATCCGGAGCCAAGCTCCGTAAGCTCGCCGCGATGGACGGACAAATAAGCCCTGGTCAGTAAAAAGATGGACACATAGCCGTCATTATAAATCGGCTCTCCGCAGTATGCCTGCAACAACTTATGAAGTGCGCCATAATCATCCTGATCGTAGGCGAGCCTGTTGACGATGATATATCCGACGCCGAGATCCATGAGCTGCCGTATACCGTAATTCGCGATTGCATGCTTATTAACCGGTATGATGTCGCCGTACCTGAGTATAAGGGGATCGTTCAGTTCCGATAGAAAAGGCGTTGTTTTTATAAAAGACGATTCCCTGTCCCATTGATAATCGTAATACCCGCCTACCAGCGCTTTTTCCGTGAACATCTGATAATACATGGATCTGTATATAAACGGGATGTTTTGCCTGTTGTCAAACACAGAGGCACTTGCAGGCAGCTCCACAATGGCCTTTGTAGTGGTATCCTTTCTGATCGGCGCATAGTACAGTGGTGTGGTTGACTGAACAGAGGGGAAAGGGTAGCCGGGATAATACTCGGCAAGCGCCAGGGCTATCAACGAGAGGATCGTCACAAAGCTAAGGGAGCGTATGTCCGTACGCTCGATAATGAGCTTGGCACCAAACCCCGCTATTACCGCGGTACTGAGCAAAAGCAGCGGGATTAACAGGGCAGGCTGGGTGAGGTCCGAGAGTATTTTCAGTTTGGTCAGGGCAAGATAAGGGAGCGGGATCATGTGGAGTGACCCGTAGTACGGAAACAGAACGAATCCGTTGAGCTTGAGATACGGACCCAGAGAAAACACATACAGCACTATGGCAAGTATACCCCATCTGATGGACTCCCTTGGTTCATATTTGAACGCTGCCACCAGTACGATCAAAAAGAGCGTCACCATACCGATGCCCGAGAAATAGGTAACGTCCTTTGAGTAGAAATAGAGTATGTGCTTGAAAAAGAAATTCGACTTGTTCGGTAGAAAATAGTCGATGAAGTTCTGATTGTTCACGAGAAGTTGATAAATGCCTTCTGCCTTAACATACCCCGAATGATGCAGTGCGTAGATCTGCGGTGCATAAAATATCAGGGCTGAGAGTGCAACAAAACCCATGGACAGAAGCATATACAGTACAAAGGTCTTATTGTACGTCTTCCATCCATCCGTTATCAGCCAGGAAAAAGGGAGGTACAGTACAATGGGCAGGTATGCATAGAAGATATAGCTCGGACTGCTCAGTGCCAGAAGTATCGAAGAGACGATAAACAGGAGGCCGTTTCTCAGGGACTGGTCCTCTTTCATCCGGAACATCATGAAGACAACGAGCGGGATAAACTCTATCGAGGAGTACTGGAGATTCCCCATCATGGTGGAGATGATAAACGGTGAAAACCCGTATACAACACCGCCGGCAATCCCTGCCATTCTTTCTTTGGTCAGATGATAGACGAGTTTATAGGTAAAGTACGCACCCAGTACAACCGGCAGGAGTGCCAGCAGGTTGAACACGACCGTTAACGGCAGGACCGGCAGCAGGAGGATCCCCGCAATCTCGTTGAGCGGGGACGACCACACGTACGGTGCACCGCTGATTGGATAAAAAATGGTCTGTAATTTCAAGGGAGACTGGTGCAGCGAGAACAATGCATGTTTGAACCACCACAGGTCCCATGCATAGAAATAAGAGTCTTTGATACCGAGAAGCCTTGAGTTAAAATCCACGATTCCCGGGTAGGTTACAGCAAGTGCAAGGACTATCATCACTCCGAAAACAATCGCATTGGTTCTTGTCTCTTTCTTCATACGGCTCCTCCTGTCTTGTTCAATGAATATCGGGTTTCTTTTTATACCACTGTGTTTCCTGCTCATACGCGTGGGCTGCATTCAGTATGGTTTTTTCATCAAACTGTTTGCCGATCAACTGCATACCGACAGGAAGGTTGTTATCCGTAAAGCCGCAGGGGATGGAAATACCCGGCAGGCCTGCGAGGTTCAGGGGTATGGTAAATATATCGGAAAGATACATTTTAAGCGGGTCATCGAGCTTTGATCCGAGCTTAAATGCCGGTGTAGGGCTTGTGGGTGCGAGGATAAGGTCGCACTTTTTAAAAGCGCCGGCAAAGTCATCCGCTATAAGTCTCCGTGCTTTCTGCGCCTTTCCGTAAAAGGCGGAATAATAGCCTGCCGAAAGGGCAAACGTGCCGAGCATGATCCTCCGTTTTACCTCCCTGCCGAAGCCCTGCGCACGGGTATGTTTGTACATTTCCATAAGGTTCGCGGACTGTCCGGATCGATAACCGTACCGTACGCCGTCATACCGCGCAAGATTGGAGCTTGCCTCGGAGGAAGCGAGTATGTAGTACACGGCAACAGCGTATTTGGTATAGGGAAGGCTGATGTCGACTATTTTCGCACCGAGCCTTTTCATGGTTTCTATCGCGCTGTTCACGGCTTTTTGCACATCCCTGTCCATACCTTCTATAAAATATTCGGCCGGTACCCCTATGGTACTATTTTTCAACCCTGGAGACAAAAGAGTGGTGAACGGTTCCACGGGTCTGTCCGCTGATGTCGAATCCTTCGGATCGAACCCGGCAATCGCCTCCAGCAAAAGTGCGGAATCATAAACCGTTTTTGTCATGGTACCGCCCTGATCCAATGATGATGCAAACGCAATCATACCGTACCTGCTTACCCTGCCGTAGGTCGGTTTCAGTCCTACAATACCGCATAAAGCAGCCGGCTGGCGTATAGAACCGCCGGTATCTGTCCCGAGTGCGCCGAAGGCCATGTCCGCTGCGACCGCACTTGCAGAGCCTCCGCTGGAACCGCCGGGTACGGTATCGGGTGCCCAGGGATTGCGTGTCGGGCCAAAATACGATGTCTCGGTTGAAGATCCCATTGCAAACTCATCCATGTTTGTTTTACCGATGATTATTGCCCCTGCTGCCTTTAGTTTTGCAATTACCGTTGCATCATACGGCGGAATAAAATTTTCCAGTATCTTTGATGCACAGGTCGTGTTGATTCCCTTTGTGGTAAATATATCTTTCACGGCTATCGGTATACCGCACAACTGCGAGGACTGCTTACTTCCAAGCATTTTTTCTGCATTGCTGACTTGTTCGTCTATGTGCTCCTTATCAAGACGTATGAAGGCGTTTAACGCAGGATTCACATGCTCTATCCTTTGTAAAAGCTCATCGACGACCTGCCGCGGAGTTGTTTCACCCTTTCTATAGAGCTCTGCAATATCTTTTATACTTGATCCGAACAGTTTCATCATTCTATGACCTTTGGCACCACAAAATATCCCTCCATTGAGCCGGGGGCGTTGGCAACCGCCATCTTTTGCGTTGCCTCAGGCGTATCTGCAGTATTTTTTTCCTGCGAATCGGGACGAAGCCTTTGCGGACCGGGCAAAGGGCTTGCCATGGGTTCCACATCATCGAGTTCAAGCTCATCGATCTGGCTTATGTATTCAAGTATTGCCTGGAACTGTGTGCTGAAGACTTTTAATTCGTCATCCGAAAACTCGAGCCTTGCCAGCTCGGCCACCTTCTTAACATCTATGTTTATCTTTTCTTTCATCACGATACCATCGTTTCCTTTTTTATTTTTTATATAGCAAAATTTTGTATTGTTGTATACTATAGAGAGGGAAAGGATGCAAACTATGGATGCACAAATTAAAAAAATAATTTTAATCGTACTTGACGGTGTTGGTATCGGCGAAGCGCCGGATGCCCCTGATTACGGCGATGCCGGCAGCAACACCCTTGTCAATACGGCAAAGGCTGCGGGCGGGCTCCATGTGCCGAATATGTACAGGTTAGGGCTCGCCAATATAGCTGCCTTTCCATTCCAGGAACCGGTAGACAGTCCTGCCGGATGCTACGGTAAGGCAATGGAGCTTTCCAAAGGCAAGGACACAACGACAGGCCACTGGGAGATCATGGGCTTGATCACGGACAAGCCCTTCCCCGTATTCCCCCGCGGCTTTCCCGAAGCGATCATATCCGCCTTTGAATCGGGCATAGGCAGAAAAGTGCTCGGCAACAAGCCTGCCTCGGGCACGGTGATTCTGGACGAGCTTGGACAGCGCCACACGGAAACCGGAATGCCCATTGTCTATACATCCGCGGACAGTGTATTCCAGATAGCAGCACACGAAGATATAGTCCCGGTACAGGAGCTTTACCGGTGGTGTGAAATAGCACGCACGATAGTGGACCCCTACCATGTGGAAAGGGTCATAGCAAGGCCGTTTACCGGCGGGCCGGGACATTTCAAGAGGACAGAGCGGAGGAAGGATTTTTCCGTTCCGCCGCCCGGCACCACGGTTTTGGATATCCTGAAAGCCCGCGGGATGGATGTTGCTGCAATCGGTAAAATAAACGATATCTTTTCGGGCAGAGGGATAACGCATGCAATTCATAGCGGTTCGAATGAACAGGGAATAAAAGAAACAATAAATGCGTATAATCAGATTAAATCGGGTATTGTTTTTACAAACCTTAACGATTTTGATACCCTGTACGGACATCGCAATGATCCGGTTGGTTTTAAAAATGCATTCGAATACTTTGACACACGGTTAAAAGACATTATGGATGTTATGGACGATAAGACCCTGCTCCTCATAACTGCGGACCATGGGTGCGATCCGACGACGGCAAGCACCGACCATTCAAGGGAATATGTGCCTTTGCTCGTATACAGGCATGGACTGACGGGTAAAAGCCTCGGTATACGCCATGGTTTTTGTGATACCGGAAAGACGATCTTAAAGGCGTTTTCCCTCGATGAGGATACGAATGGTGTTGACTTTATCGATTTTATATTTACAAATAAACTATGATCCCCCAGGACACTACAAAAAAAATAACCGCGAAAAAACTTGACGGCTGTGTAATTACCATAGGCAATTTCGATGGCGTACACCTCGGTCACACCTATATCCTGGAGCAGACCATCTCGAGGGCAAAGCTCCTCGGCACCATTCCCGTGGTCATGACCTTCGAGCCCCACCCGTATAAATTTTTCAACCCGAACGAAAAAAACTATCTCCTGCTCCCGTTTGAAGAAAAATATGCGCGTATAAAAAAGACCGGCATCGAGACGATCATCGTAACCGAATTCACCATGGATTTCGCACGGATGTCCCCTCATGAATATGCACGCAGGATTCTCAAGGAACTGATAAATCCCTCAACCGTCGTCGTCGGTCATAACTTCACCTTCGGCAGGATGGCGAGCGGCGATGTATCCTTGCTGAAAGGGTTCGGCAAGGAATACGGCTACAACGTCATTATCGTGGATCCGTTCGTTATAGACGGGAAAGTGGTCTCCAGCTCCAGGATCCGCCAGCACATACGGTACGGCCAGATACAGGAGGCTGCACGGTTTTTGGGCTATAACCCTTATTTGAGGGGTAAGGTCGTTACCGGAACGCACCGTGGAACCAATGTACTCGGGATACCGACCGCAAACATCGAAACCGCATGGGAACTCCTGCCGCAGCGTGGTGTGTACGCCGTAAAAATCGTCTATAAAGACAGTCATCTCTATGGTGTGGCAAATATAGGGATCAACCCGACATTCGGCGGGCATGAGCTGAAAATAGAAGTGCACATACTCAACTTCGACAAGAATGTCGTCGGCGAGGACATGACCGTCGAATTCGTCCAGAAAATAAGAGACGAGGTGAGATTCTCCACGTCCGATGAATTAAAACAAAAGATCTTCGAAGACATCGAGGTTGCGAAAAAGACATTCTCTCTCAGTACCGATGCAACGCACAGAAGGGTTATCGTATGACCCTTGTCCTCGGTATCGTGGGACACCCGCTTGATCACAGCCTCTCCGTACCCATGCACATGTCGGCTATCTTCACCCTCGGCATTGATTATGTTTACATGAGCTTTGATATCCTGCCCGAAAATTTATCACACGCTGTAGCGCAGTTCAGGAAAGAACGCATAAAAGGATTCAACGTAACCATACCGTATAAAGAGGACATCGTGCCGTATCTTGACAGCGTCGACGGGTACGCAAACAGAATCGGGGCTGTGAATACGGTCAACAATGAGAACGGCAGGTTAAAAGGCTACAACACGGACGGGATCGGTTATATCAAGTCGCTGGGTGAACAGGCAGGGTTCGATCCCCGCGGCAAGCAGGTCCTCATGATAGGTGCAGGCGGGGCTGCCAAAGCAGTTGCTTTTTCCTTGCTTGAGGCTGGAGCGGACAAAATCATCATCGCGAACAGGACACCGGGAAGGGCTGAAGCCCTTCACAGGCACCTGTGCGTCTATTTCCCCGCAGATTCCTCTCAGAGTATCCGCCTTCAGGATATGAATGCTCTTGACCATAAAAAAATAAACCTCGTTATCAACACGACATCCATCGGTATGAAAGGTGCCGGAGATATTGACATGGATTTGACCGGTTTTGGCAGCGATACTGTTGTGTCCGACATCGTTTACAATCCTTTGGAAACACCTTTTTTAAAGAGGGCGAAACATGCGGGGCTGAAAACGCACGACGGTGCAGGTATGCTTGTTTATCAGGGGGCAGAGAGCTTTAAGCTATGGACAGGCGTCCAGCCCCCGGTTGACGTGATGAGACAGGCCGTCCTCAGGGCATTGCAGGAACATCATTAACCTGAAAAATGCAATAAGGAAGTTTACTTATTCGCTCAATCCCGCGATCCACCTGATATCTATAAGTTTCCTTATAGGAACGAGCTTTTAGTCCTCTGTATGTTCACCCCGTTAGAAACTCAGCAGATGATAATTTGTACGATAATAGATTGAATTTTATTATAAAAACATCTGTATTATTCCGACATTTCTAACGGGGTTTATATGCTATTACCCGGTATGGTTTCCT
>JAJYUJ010000052.1 GCA_021792615.1 bacterium | reverse complement strand
ATCATGTACCTCGTCGAGGAGATGGGCATGAACGGCGAGGTGGCGAAAACGGTTTCAAGTACCGAAATGATCAACAAGCTGTGTGCGCATTACAATCTGAAACTGCACACGACGAAGATCGGCTTTAAGTATATCTGCGAACTCATGCAGCAGGGCAATGTTATGATCGGCGGCGAGGAAAGCGGCGGCATAGGCATCGCAGCCCATATCCCGGAACGGGACGGACTGCTTGCCGGCATCCTGATAACACAGATGATGCTGAAAAGGAAAAAATCCTTACAGGAACTGATAGAGGCCATGTATGCTGTCACCGGCAGGTACTATTACCGGAGAAAAGACCTGCATGTGGGCAACCCGGGAACGGTATACGATACTATCATGCTCAACAAGGACAGGCTGATGGTTAACTTCGGCAATTACGAGATCGACGACAGGGACGGCTACAAGTTCATATTCAAAAACGGGGGGTTTCTGATGGCACGGGCTTCAGGAACAGAACCCGTGGTAAGGATTTATGCAGAACTCACGGAAAAGGACAAAGCGGATTCACTCGTCGATGAATTCATAAAACGGCTGACCGCTCTTACAGGAGGGACTCTATGAAGAGTATGACCGGCTATGGTATTGCCACAGGTGTCGTGGAAGGCTTTGGGCTTTCGTGCGAATTGAAAACGCTCAACGGACGGTACCTCGATGTGAACGTACGGCTGCCGAGGGAGCTTTCCGTTTTCGAGGTGCCCCTGATCCGGGCATTGAAGGGCAAGTTCTCACGGGGAAGTATATTCCTTAATGTAACGATAAAAAACTACGAGTACAAGCAGCGGTGGCCCTTTACCATCGACAGTAAAAAGGCGGGCCTTTATATAGAGCTCCTCAAAACGATAAAAAAAGCCCTGCGTCTCAGGGGCCGCATAACCGTGGATGTGTTTACCCATTCGCCGGAGTTTTTCCTGAAGGACGACAAGCCCGTATCAGACAGTGCCGTCAACGACATGATCAACATCGTGGAAGAGGCCGCAAAAAAAGCCGTGCTTATGCGTGATACGGAAGGCGAGGAGATCAGAAAAGAGCTTCAATCCCTCATTGAGGGTATCAACGCGGCCGTGAAGAACATAGAGGGCAGGATTCCCGGTATAATCGAACAGTACCGGCAAAAAACAATCGAGCGTATCAAGGATGTCAAACAATCGTCCGATGCCGCAATATCACCGGAGGTCATCATCGGGAACTACATCGACAAGATAGATGTGCACGAAGAAATAAAACGCATTCAGTCTCACCTCAAGGCCTTCGTACAGCTCCTCGATGCCCGGGGGACTGTCGGTAAAAAGCTGGAATTTTTCACACAGGAGTTCATACGGGAGCTGAACACCATAGGATCCAAGGCAGGGGAAGCGGACATAACCACCGGTGTCATCGATGCCAAGAATATCGTCGAGAGGATAAAGGAACTTGCTCAAAACGTGGAGTGAAAAGCCGCAAATGGATAAGAAAGGACTGATCATTATCATATCCGGTCCTTCGGGCGCCGGCAAGACGACCATCATCCACCGGCTCGTCAATGAGGTGCCGCTGCTCAAACAGTGTATAACGTACACAACGCGGGCAAAGAGGCCTGAAGAGCGGGACGGCGTGGATCATTTCTTTGTCGATGAGCCGGCATTCACACGGCTCATCGAGGATAACCAGCTTGCAGAATGGGCTGAAATAAACGGGTACCGGTACGGAACGCCGAAGGCCGGGATCAATGCAATCACACAAACAGGCAACCATGCGGTCATCGATATCGATATAAAAGGTGCCGCATCGATCAAATCCCTTTATCCGGAAGCCGTGTCCATATTCATCAAACCGCCGTCGCTCGATACGCTCAAGGAAAGGTTAGAGGCGCGGGGTGAAAAAGACCGGCTCGTCCTGCGGTTGGAACGGGTGGCGCGGGAGATGAAGCAAGCGCAGCGGTATGACTATATCGTCATCAACGACACGCTGGACAGGGTCATAGCCTCTATAGAAGAAATCATAGACAAGGCAAAATCCTCTTAACCTGAAAAATGCAATAAGGAGGTTTAATTATTCGCTCAATCCCGCGATCCTCCTGATATCTCTACGTTTCCTTATAGAAACGAGATTTTAGTCCTCTGTATGTTTATATGCAATTACCCCGTATGGTTTCCTCATCGGATTTTCGAAGAATACCTTTGTCTGACGCGGGCTTATCGCTCATTGCATAAACCTCCTTATTTTACAATCGCCTTTTTCGGGTTAACCTGAAACGGCCTCTGCCGGGTTTAAAAATGCAGCATCCTTTTATATTGATTCAATATGTCCACAAAGAGCGGTGAGATCCATGCCAGTACCGGGGTCACGATGATGGCACTGAGGAGGCTGTACAGTACCATGCGCTTCCTGTCGGCGCCGAGCGCCTGAAACACGAGCACAACCGCAAACGTACCAAGGATAAAAGGTCCCAACACCACAGAATAGAGAAGCCCTTTCCCCTGTATAAACTGCGTTACTTTGTGGCCGCGTTTCCTGTCTATATACTTTCTCATCCACGGAATATGCCCGAACCGGTCTACAAACAGAACCAGCGCGACTGCAAGGATGAAGTTGGTCACACCGGACACAAGAGATACGAGAACTATGGGCAGGCCGAACTCTATGCCGAGCGGGATCGCCACGCCCCTGCCGGTGAGAGGGTTCAACGTGGTAAGAACAACCGCAAGCCATTTATCAAAGGGTGTCATACGCCGTTCTTCCGGTGCTAAACCGCATTCCTTTGTATGCCGCCGATCCTTTTGAGCAGGAGCTCCGCGAGCCCAAACACCTCGTCGGGCTGTACAGCATCAAGGCACTTCAATTCGTGTTTGCAATTACGCGGCACACACTTGCCGCATCCGGCGTCTTTTTTAATCCAAACATGAAAAGGGCTGCCGGGCGGTTCCCAGCTTACGGGATCGCTCGGACCATGGATGGTAATGGTTGGTGTTTGCATTGCAATGGCAATATGCTTTACGCCGTTGTCGTTGCCGATATGCATATCCGAATGCCGGATTATAGCTGCAAGTTCCTTGATAGACCCGGTTTGCGGCGACAGAAACGGCTTATGTTTCATCATGTACATGACCTGCTGAACATACGTCTTCTCTCCCGGCCCCCATAACAGGAGCAGCGAAGCCCCGAGCTTGCCGATGAGCATATCGCCGAGTCTTGCAAACCTTTCCGGCGCCCACTGCTTATACGCCCTTCTGCTGACAACAGACATCGTTATCAGCGGTGCGGGCTCTTTCTTTATGCCGGACAGGAATTCCATGGCAAACCTGTCTGCTGAGTCCGGTATAAAAAGGTCCAGTCCATACCCGTCTCCCTGAATGCCAAGGGCTTTCAACAGGTCGTATTTAAAATCAACGCTGTATTTCGGTTTGGGGTCCCTGGTCACCACGACATTGTATGCATATTTTCGGAACCTGAGGTCATAGCCAACCCTCTGCCGTGCGTCAGAAAACCACGTTATGAATGCGGTCCTCGGGTTGCAAAGATAATCCAGCACGATGTCGAACCTTCTCTTTTTGATGTTCAGCAAAAATCTTGTGTACTCGCCAACCTGCATCGATTTATCGAGCAGAATAATTTCGTCAAGATAGGGATTATAGGTAAACACGTGAATGTTCGGCCGGGTCGTCAGGAATGCAATATATGCGTCAGGCCTTGCCTTTCTTATGCTTCTTATGACCGGGGTCGTTAGCAGATTATCCCCTATCTGACCTGTATGTATGATTAAAAATCCGGCGTGTTCTTTTATAGTTTCCATTCCCGTACCGTACCTTCCCTATCCCTTCCTGCTCATGACTCCCATGTAAAACAGCTCCGTTGATTCCGCAAAATTGTTTACAGAAAATTGCTGCTCTGCAAGTTTGCGGGCACGATAACCAAAAATTTCCCGCAGCTCATTGTCCTTCAATAACCGGATAATTGCATCCGCCATTGCAACAAAATCCCCTGACCTGACAAGGAAGCCGGTTTTCCTGTCTTCTATCAATTCCGCTATGTCTCCTACGTTTGAGCCCACGACGGGAATGCCGCACGCCATGTATTCGAGCGTTATGCGCGAATGATTTTCCGAACCGACCGAACTCACAATGCCGATATCAAGGCAGTTTATCAGTTCTTCGACATTGTCCACATACTCCAGGAACAGCGTTCTTTCAAGTACGCCTGCCTGCTTAGCCATATCTCTTAAAGACTCCAGGGAAACAGTATCATCGACACCGGCAGTAACGAAAAAGGCGTTCTTCATATCGCTCTGAACAAGCTGTGCGGCCTTAAAAAAAACATCATGGCCTTTTACCGGAGAACGCCGTGCTATATTGCCTATCACCAGCGCATCGGATGGTATGTGGAACTTCTGCCTGCTCTCTGCTTTCTTGCCGGTATTCCTGAATCGGTCTGTGTCCACACCTGCGTGGATTATCTTAATCCTGTTCCCGGGTAAGTTTGTAAACGACCCGATCTCTTCCTGGTCTGCTTTGTTCGCTACGATAACACCGCTCATGCTCTTATAAGAGAATTTATTGAAAGGATACCGCTTGATCTTTCTTGAGTCAACGCGCGTTCTGATCAGTTTATACCTCAGACCAAACAGCACTTTTGCAATAACGAACAAGGTCTGGGTATGGGCCGTATGAACATTGACGATCTGCACATCGTTGTACAATGTTCTGAATGTACTCTTTATCGTAAACAGATCCGAAAGAAAATGCAGCGGTCTGAATCTGAGCAAGGATTCAACCTGCAGGTTTTCTGCAACGGCCTTCTTGTACGACGGCGTGTCCTTCTCGCAAAGTACGATCACGTCGTGCCCCCTTTTTGACAATGCACTGCTTATGGATATGCAGTATTCAGCGGCAGCATTCCACCAGGGTACGTTGATGACTTCCACGATCCTCATGTACTCCCAATCCCTTTCCCTTCGATCCCTTTGCCCGCCTCCCATGCCTTTGCATATTTCATAAACACGTGGAATGCGGATACACCTGCAGCAATAAATCCCTGCACGCCGTCCAGAAAACCCTTTTTCAGAACAAACATCTTGAAAAACATACCTGCAGGGTGCATGACCATGTCTTGAATACCGGCACGCCTGCCTGATTTTATCAATTCCATGGAAGCTGCATCCGTAAAATAATCGAGTTTCTTTATATGGTGGGAGAGATTTCGGAAAGAATAGTGAAGGATATCGCCCTTCAACGCACAGATTCTGCCCTTTGCTTGCAGTACGTCATGAGGTTCGCTCCCTCCCCACAGAGCAGAACCCTTCCTGATAAGCCTTACCTTTCGATCCGGGTACCAGCCGGAATGGAGCATCCATCTCCCGAGATACCACGTTTTCCTCGGCATGGAATAAGCGGAGCAATCAGGGTCATGTCCTTTCAGTGCGTCCTTGATCTCCGTTTGTACCTGCCCGGACAACTGTTCGTCCGCATCCAGAGACAGTACCCATTGTTTCGTTGCAAGGGACAATGCATAGTTCTTTTGCGGTATAAACCCATCCCAGCGCCTGCTGTATATCTTGTCCGTGAACGGCCTGCAGAGCTCGATCGTCCTGTCCGTACTGAACGCATCAACAATGATGATCTCATCCGCCCATGCGACCGATTCAAGACATTGCTGGATCCTGTCCTGCTCGTTCTGGGTAACAATGACAACGGACAACCCGGACATTTCTATACCATCCCCGCACTCGCTGCCGGCATAGTATCGATGAGACTCAGGACGGCCGATTCTACGTTCTCAACCGTGATTTCCTCCATGCACGTATGGCCACCCTGCTTGCATTTCTCAGAGCCGTGAACGGTGCATGGCCTGCACACGAGCTGCTTTTCCAGTACAATGCTTTTTTGTCCGGCAGGGAAAAAACCGAACTCCCGGGTGGTTGGTCCGAACATCGTGACAAGGGGTGTAGCCGCTGCCTCGGCAAGATGCATAAGCCCGGTATCACTGCTGACAAACGCATCCATTGTCCCAATTGCATAAGCTATTTCCCGCAGGGTATAATCGGCGGTGTTCAGCATCTTGAAATCCGGAGATATATTCAACAGCATGTCCCTGTCCTTTTCATCCCCTTTACCAAAAACGAAAACAACGTCATACGCTTTATCTTCGAGCCTGCGGGCAAGGTCTGCGAAACGGCTGATATCCCATTTTTTTGTATCCCATTTTGCTCCCGGTGCAACACCGATTACCCTGTCTCTATGAATGCCCGCATCTTTTAAGATGAGACCGCCCTTCCTCCTCTCCTCTTTGCCGAGGGCAAACCATGGCGCCCCGGGAATGTCCGTCAGAGCAAATGTGCTCAGATACCTCTGGAGTACAGTAGGGAAAGCCGATAGTTTTATACCCGTTCCGACAAAAAACCTTCGTGTAAAAGCCCCATTCCTGTACCTTTTCTTTACCCGGGCTTTCAGGAACGGCATCATCACGGTGGTTCTGAGGCTTGCGTGCAGGTCGGCGATGATATCATAGCCTTGCTCATTTACGGTTTTTATAAACGGCAAAGCACCGGCGTCATCGAGGTAGTGTACCGCGGTGAACGGGGATGCCGGGGTAAACAGGCCGCGATATTCGAGCTTTGTACCAAGGTCCACGGATGCATCCGGCATTGCGCGCACCAGTGCCCGTGCAACCGGCATGGTCAGAACTACGTCCCCGAGAGAACTGAATCTTAAAAGCAGTATTTTCATTTTTAGAAAAGATTGGCCCAAAATGTGTCGCTCTGAAAAACGAATTCGTTACACCGGCTGCATATCGGTATCTCGTTATACCTGCCCTGGAGGTGCAATCGTCTCAATTTTTCCATTTTCTCACCGCGCCAGATCTCCTCGATTGTCTGCTCCATGATATTGCCGATAACGACCGTTGAATTGAAGTCCATACAGCAAAACGCTATGCTTCCGTTATAATTCACGATCATTTCCCTCCACGGATTCTTACAGGGAACATTGAATTTATTCTGCTTGACTTTGCGGGTATTCCTGTCGGGAAATACTCCTGTCCATGTGTTATAATGATTTACATAAACGATATCGGCAACGCCCGACCATAACCGCTGAAACGGCTTTATCTCCGCTTTTGTCAGATCCATTTCAATGATCGTAACGGACACGATGACCCGGGAATGCAGTTTGTTCCGCATCTGTATCAAGTTGTTGATATTGGCGATCACGGTCTCGAATTTCAACTGCTTCCTGACCTGTTCGTATGTTCCTTTCGTAACTCCGTCGATATCTATGTTGATCCTGTCAATGCCGGAAGCAAGCAGCCCGGATGCAAGACGGTCATCCAAAAGCTGGGCGTTCGTGCTGAGGTTCAATTCAACGCCGGGAAGAGATTTTTTGACGTAATTGATGATTTCAATAAGCCGGGGATGCAGCAAAGACTCTCCAAACCCGAACATATTGATCTTCTGCACGGGCTTTTGGTAAGCATCACGGCATAATTTTTCTATTACATCCATGCCCATGGTGCCTATCTTTCTGCTCATCTGGTCCCTCGGACACATCACGCACCGGGCGTTACAGGCGTTCGTGAGTTCAAGAGAGATAAGCTTTGGGAATTTCAGTCTTTTGCTCAGTATATAATTTCTGAGAGGCTTTCTGAGCGGTCCGATCAGCCTGACAGCGCTGTTAAATTGCAATTAACTCCTCCACCTTTTTTAATATCTTTTCTATACTTATTGAATCCATACAATTATAATGTAAACATTTTTTATTACACGTGTACTGTTCTGTACACCCTATTTCCGGTTCTACTACAGCAGCGTTGCGAAGTAAATAGGGGGACCAGCGAGTAGCGGATTGCGCCTTTATCGGTGAAAACACGGCAACGGTCGGCCTGCCCAGTGCCGCCGATATGTGCATTGGTCCCGTAGACGGGCCTATCATGGCCTTTGCAAAAAATAAGACCATTTTTAATTGGTGCATGGACAGGACACAGCACATGTCTTTGACCTGAGGATTGTCATGCAGCTCCGCGGTTATTCTGTTTACCGCCGTATGATCCACATAGCTTCCGGTCAATACCACGGGGAGCTTGTAGCGTTCCGTCATAGCCCTGATTAACGTCACATACTTTTCAACGGACAGGTTCTTCGCGGACCCGCCCATACCCGGATGAACAACGAAGTAGTTGAAGGGTTTCACGCCCTGATTCAACAGGAATTTTTCGCAGCTGTCCTGGTTGTCGGACAGGTACACCCGCGGTTTAATATTCATTTCATCCACGCCCAGCGGCTTTAACAGCATAAGATTATAAGCAGCCTCATTGTATTGAGACTCTTTACGGTGCTGTTGTATAACATCGGTCAGGAGCGCAAAGGAGTAAATCCTCGAGCCCGGCCCGATTATCTTTTTTACACCTGCAAGCCTGACAGCGAGTGCGGGATAAAACGACATGAACAATTCGACTGCGATATCGACATGCTTTTGTCGCAGCGTTTTTGAAAGGGCCAGGGCACCATTGAATCCTTTATGCGCTCCCATGGGATCATAGGTTATATACTCATCGACAAACGGGTTGTCGCTGATAACGTCTATGATGCCTTTTCGTGCCATGACCAGCGTAGAGGCGTCCGGCAGGTGTTTTTTTATGGCCTCGAAGACCGGCGTCGACAACACCAGGTCCCCTATCCTGTCAGTCCTACTGATAAGAATTCTCATAGGTCAACCCTCCCAATCCGTTCACCCGCCATTTCCTCCACCACCTTGAACACAGCGTCCGGTGTAATGGACTTCATGCATAAAAAATGGCCTTCGGGGCACTCCATGGGCCCATGAGCAGAGCATGGCCTGCAGTAAAGCCCTTTGCTTTCGATGACAACGGTATTCGGCCGAATGGGGGCAAATCCCTGTTCGGGAACGGTGGGGCCAAACAGAGCCACTGTGGGCGTATTGAGCGCCTGGGCCACCTGCATTGCGCCATTATCGTTGGATATCAGTAATCTGATGCTTGATAGCAATTCTATAAGTTCTTTCAGCCCTGTTTTACCGGTCATATCGTCGAGCCCGACATCCGCAATGACCTTTATCCTGTCCGCAACCGCTGCATCGCTTTTATTTCCAATGAGTACCATATGAAAACCTTTTTCATGCAATCGTTTAATCAATTCCGCATATCCTTCCTGCGTCCATTGTTTCGTTCCCCACGTTGAACCCGGTGCTATGCCGATAAGCTTTTCCTGCCGTATGGCGTTGCGCGCGACCAATGAAGGAAACCGTTCTCCTACCGGTACCTTTATCCCGAGAGGATCCAGCAAAGACAGGATGCGATCGATCTCGTGCCCGCATTTGTCCCTGCCGACCCTGACATTATAAAACGGCATTAAGTGCGGCAGATTATAACCTATTCTGTACTTTGCACCTGAAAACAATGCAATAAGGCCCGACCGGAAAGATCGGTGCGGTGACAGAACCATATCGATGCTGCAAGCCCTCACCTCTTTTATCTTATCGAATAATGCCGTACCCCCACGATCCGCACCCTTTTTATCATACACGATGATTTTATCCACGATACGCTGGTCTTCAAGCAAAGAGTTACCGGCCGGCGTCGTAAGAAAAAACAGTTCTGCTTTACGCCGGTATTTTCTTAACGCCCGGAGTAAAGGGATGGTCAGTACAATATCGCCAAGAAACGCTGTCTGGATTACAAGGATTCGCCGCGGCTCATTTGGAATGTTCATTCAGCTTTGTTGCCTCATCAATCAGCATGACGGGTATATCGTCTACTATGGGAAATTTAAGATCACACGCATGACACACAAGACCTGACCCGTCTTTTTCAAGCTCCAAAGCACCCTTGCATTGCGGGCAGGCAAGTATGTCCAGCAATTCTTTACTTATAGCCATTTCCAAAACTCCTTCATAAAAATACCCTTTATTGCCTAACTGTATAGCAGATTTGAGTCAAGAAGTATAATCCCGGGAAACCATTATTTGTTGCGCTGCGGCCTTACCGATGATACTGGTACACCATGGGTACGGAAAGGCCACAAACGAACTATAGCGCTTATCGATGGGTAGTTTTGTTCGTATTCATGTATGCCATTGCACTTACCCAATTTTTATGGCTTAACTTTGCTCCCATAGAGACGGCGGTCCGTCACCAGTTGGGCATAGACGTGTTTAAAGTCGGCCTGCTCACCTCTATCTTTCCCATACTCAGTATCATACTATCAGCCCCGGTTGGTACCCTGCTTGACGCAAAGGGCTTCCGGTTCACGGTCTCGCTCGGCGTCATCATCATGGGTGTATCCGTTTTGCTGAGATTGAAGTACCATTCGTATGCATGGTTGTTTGCCGGGCAATTCGGGATATCGGTTGCCCAGCCGTTCATTCTGAACAGTGTGTCCAAATTCGCGTCTGTCTGGTTTGACAAGGATGAAAGTGTTATAGCGAACGGGCTCGGATCCATGGCAATGTTTATCGGTATGATAGCGGCCATGGTCATTACCCCAGTACTGGTAGCCGGCAAAGGGCTCGGATATTCCCTGTATGTCTATGCGGGAATCACACTCCTCGGGAGTATCCTGTTCCTCTTGCTTGGTAAGGACAACCCTTCCCTGAGTTCTTCCCTCAAGGAAGAAGAAAAAGAATACAAAGGCTTGGATGCCTATAAAAGTATTTTCGGTATGAAAGACATGCTTCTGCTTATAGCGATAATGTTCATCGGTATCGGATTTTTCAATGGACTCATGACATGGATGGACGAGCTTCTTTCACAAAATGGTTTCTCCACGGTTCAGACAGGTACCATAGGGGGTGTGATCATAGGAGGGGGTATACTGGGAGCTCTCGCAATCCCCCTGTTATCCGATGTACTCAAGAGAAGAAAACCTTTTCTGATCATTGCAACGCTGCTCGGCGGGTCAGTCATCTATCCGTTCCTGGATGCCCGCAGCATGACGTCGGCGATGGTGCTCGGTGCCGTGATCGGCTTCTTCGTAATATCCCTGCTGCCCATCATTCTGCAGATGACAACGGAGATTGTCGGTGAAAGACTTACCGGCACTGCAACGGGTCTTCTCATGCTCATCGGTTCCGTTGGTGCGGTGGTTGTCATATATCTGATGGAGTGGATCAAGAACGTAACGAACAGCTTCCGCAACTCTATTTGGCTGATGATGGCATTCTTCGTCGCAGCCCTTGTCCTTTCAATTCTTATAAAGGAAACACACCCCGACCGTGGGAAATAAGTCTGATACCCTGTCCATAATCCGCTCTTGACGAAGCCGCAGGAAATTGTTAGTTTTCAAAAGTAAATCAGATTTTCGATCGTTAATTCAGGAGGTAATAAGGTGAAAAAGCTCATAAAGTCTCGTTTTCTTGTTGCAGTTGTTTTGCTCTTTATGACATTGACGACGGTCAATTGCGGCTTCCTTCTCTACCCCGAAAGACGGGGAAACAGGCCCGGGGTCATTGACGGAACGATACTTGTCATGGATTGCCTGTGGCTTATCCCCGGTATTGTCCCGGGTGTGGCAGCGCTGGTTGTGGACTTTACCTCCGGCTCCATATACTTCGGAGGACACGGCAATACACACAGATGGGACAGGAGGCGCATTGATATAAGAATGGATGACTCCCTGAATACGCCTTCTTTCCGCGTTCATCCCGGGGACAGGATTGCGTTTAATCTTCAGGGTCCGGCCCCGGCTGCTGCAGAGGTCGATGTGAACCTAACGCCAAAGTACGGCGTTCATAAAGCAATTACGCTGCTCGACAGGAAATATTCGAAGGGTGAGGTATCCGAAAAAATGGTCATGCTCACCATCCCCGAAAAACTGGCCCCCGGTGCATACAGGATCCAGGTAATGCTCAACGGCCTCGCGTCATCGTCCCTGGATCTCAACGTGACCTTGTAACGATAAGGGAAAACATATTGGCAGACGGCGGCAAAAGGGTTGCAATGATGGTAAATCATTGCAAGACCTTATATCAAAACTCCAGGCCGGTGCCGAGATCAACATAGGTTATATTGTTATCCGGGATTCCGGAAAGATTGTGCCCTGCCGACAAATCAACCTCAACGGTTGGGGTTAAAAGGTATTGTACGCCTGCATCGAGAAAAGATGCGATGCCTCCGTTATGCATGATGTCTATTGTATTGTAACACTCTGCGTAAATCTGCAACTTGTCTGTTATTTCATTCAATTCATCGGACACATCGATGATCGGGTTAATCGAAGTCTCCTGAGCGGTATAATCAGCATTGAATAAATGGAACAAACCGAGCTGAAACTCTATCCCAATATCTGCATTCACGTTATAGGCAACTATGCCGTTAACGATGACTCCGGTACCATGACTGCTGAACTCCCTTGTTCCGGATGGAAAGGTTATTGCAGTATCGGTAGCAAGGCCCCATTTCTCTCCATATCCAAACTCATATTTCATCCCAAGACCTGCATCACTATAGCCATCAACGATACTTTTTTTCCCGGCCGCATGGGTTGCTTGAAGCATGTAGTTGGGAGGGAATAGCTTTAACTCGACATTATGCCCTGTACCATAGCGTATTTCAGGCTGAGGGAGTCTTTCGAGTGTATTGATACTACTGCCCGTCTCAAACTGATAGTGGTAGCCCAATTCTACCATTACTTTGTTCTTTTTTACGGCACAAGCGCTGTCACTTACTGTTGGCCTGTCGAGCACGTTTAACAATGCATACGGGCCGGCACATGAATCAACGGTTGAAAAGGGCCGGGCCTGTGCATACGCTGCACCAAACACCGAAACCATTATGATTTGCATTCCCATAACCGCTGCTTTTAATGTCATGCCTTATCTTTGCTA